>JACRLW010000071.1:20257-86690 GCA_016235155.1 Planctomycetota bacterium | reverse complement strand
GGCGCGCGCGAGCAGCGAGCGCTCGCGCAGTCCGTCCTGCGCGCGACGGTCGCCGCGCGGATCTCGCGGCGGGAGTTCGGGCCATTCGACGACGAGCCCCGCGGCGCGACGCACGGTGAGGTCTTCGCTCGTCCAACCGTCGAGCTGGATCACCGACGCATGGCCGGCGACGCCGCCGCCCTGCGGGAACACGCCGGCGACGAGCACGCCGTTCGTGCGCGCGACGGGCAGCGTCGTCGCGTCGGGGTTCACCGCGACCGACGCGTTCGCCTCCGGCGAGAAGTCGCCGATCTCGTCGAAGTCCTGCGTCGCGCTGATCGAACCGATCTCGCTCAGGCCGATCAGGCTCGCGGCGTCGATCAGCCCGGGCCACGCCACGAGGCCGCGGCCGTCGATGCGCTCGGCGTCGGGCGGGGCTTCGAGTTCCGCGGCGTTCGCGGCGACGCCCTTGATGCGACCACCCAGAAACCACAGCGACGCCGGCGCGAGCACGCGGCCGTCGCCGACGTGCAGCTCGGCGTCGACGATCACGACGGCGCGGCCCTGCGGCGGCGCCTTGTGGCCGAGGTCCTGCGCGGCCAGCGACGTGCACGCCGAGGCGACGAGCACCACGCGAACGATGCGGATCGCGTTCATCGCCGCACCTCCTCGCAACCGCAGTCGCCCGCGGCGTGGCTGCCTCCCGGTGGGTCCGCAGCGGCATCGCCGCCGCCGGCTTCGACGAGGATGCGTTGCACGAGCCGCGCACGCTCGGCGTCGATCGCCGGTCGCGCCGCGAGGTCCTCGGCTCGCGACCAGTGGCGCGCGCCGTCGATCCAGGTCTCCTCGCAGCGGCTCAGCGGACTGAGCGGATCGCCTGACCAGATCGCGAAGTCGGCGTCCTTGCCGGTCTGCAGCGAGCCGATCCGCTGCTGCACGCCGAGCTGGATCGCCGGGTTGATCGTCACGAGGTGCAACGCCTGCGTGCGCGAGAGGCCGCCGTACTTCACCGCCTTCGCCGCTTCGGTGTTGAGGCGCCGCGCGAGTTCGTCGCTGTCGCTGTTCATCGACACGCACACGCCGACCTTCGTCATGATCGCGGCGTTCTCGGGGATCGCGTCGAACACCTCGTACTTGTAGGCCCACCAGTCCGAGAAGATCGACGCGCCGATCGAGGCGTCCTTGACCGCTTCGGCGACCTTGTAGCACTCGAGCCCGTGCTGGAACGTGCCGATGCGGAAGCCGAACTCCTTCGCGACGCGGCACAGCATCAGGATCTCGTCCTGGCGGTAGCTGTGGCAGTGCACCAGGCGCTTGCCCTCGAGCACCTCGAGCAACGCTTCGAGCTCGAGGTCGCGCGCGGGGATCGTCGACGGCACTTCGCGCTTCGCCCGCCCCCAGCGTTCGCCGTATTCGCGTGCCGCGAGGAAGCGGTCGCGGATCAGCGCTTCGACGCCCATGCGCGTGTTCGGGTAGCGCGTGTTGTCCGCGGCGCGCGAGCGCTTCACGTTCTCGCCGAGCGCGAACTTGATGCCCGGCATCGCGCCGTCGAGTTTCATCGCCTCCGGATCGCGCACGCCCCAGCGCGGCTTGGTCGTCTGGCTCTGTCCGCCGATCGGGTTCGCGGAGCCGTGCAACTGGTTCACGCAGGTCACGCCGCCCGCGAGCTGTCGGTACCAATCGACGTCGTCCGGATCGAGCACGTCGCCGATGCGCACCTCGGCGGTCACCGCCTGCGTGCCCTCGTTGACTCCACCGACGATGCCGGTGTGGCTGTGGCAGTCGATCAGTCCCGGCGTGACGTGACGCCCCGCGGCATCGATCACGATCTCGGCGTCGAAGTCGGGAGCGTCGGCGGCGCGACCGATCCACAGCACCGTGCCGCCGTCGACGTGCAAGGTCGCGTCTTCGACGATGCCCGCCGGCCCGCTGGTCCAGATCGTCGCGTGGCGCACGGCGACGCGCTGCGGGCGCGGCGGCGCGAGCCGGCCGTACGCGCCGAGCGGGACCGGCAGCAGACGCTGCGCGAGCGCGAGTGCGTCGTCGCGCTCGGTCGCGTTGCGCGCCTTTTCTTCGTCGGTCTCGGGGGTCACGGCGATCGCGAGCGACGGATCGCGCGTCGCGGTCCAACCGCCGGCGGCGAACGACAGCCGATCCCCGGTGAGCGTCGCGCTCAGCGCGGTCCTGCCGCTCGCGCCGAGGTCCTTGCCGTCGATCGCGAAGTCGATCGACTGCGGCGTGACGCGCACCTTGCTCGCCTTCGCGCGTTTGTCGGCGGCGACGAGCACGACGTCGATGCCGCGGCCGTCCTTGTGCGCGGTGACTTCGAGCCGGTCGACGGCGAGGTCGCCGACCCTGAGGTCCGTGCGCCAGGCTCCGGCGAGCGTCAGATCGGTCGCGTCGCGCAGTTCGTGCCGCACGCCCGCGATCCACACCGCTTCGAGCACGCGATCCTCGCCGAACGGATCGCCGCGCACGACGCAGAGGTTCGCGAGCTTGCCCGCTTCGATCGTGCCGAGGTCCGTCTGCGCGCCGGTCATCGCGGCGGGCGTGGTGGTGAGCGCCGCGAGCGCAGCATCCGGCGGCAGGCCGTGACGGATCGCGGAGCGCAGCGCCGCGGAGAACTCGGCGCGCTTCTCCAGTCGGTCACTGGTCAGCGCGAAACTCACGCCCGCGTCGTGCACGCGCGCGGCGTTGGTCGGCGCGAGTTCCCAGGACAGCATCTGCCGCAGCGACACGCGCTCGCGCGCTTCGAGCGTCGACACGTCCGGTGCCTTGGGGAACGCGAGGGGGACGATCAGCCACGGTTGTGCGGCGGCGATCGCGTCGAGGCGGCGGAACTCGAGGCCGGTGCCGAGGAACACCGTGCGCGTGTCGGGCGCGATCTCCTGCATCGTGCGCACCGCGCGCAGCAGGTCGAGCTCGTCGCTCGTCGCGAACAGGAACTGAGTGTGGAGGTCGAGCGAGAGCAGGGTCTGCCGCAGCATCGCAACGGCGCCCATCTTCGACGCCGGATACGCGCCGCTCTGCATCTCGAACGCGAGCGCTGTCGTCCTAATCGACGGCACGCTGCGCCGTCGCGCACCGTCGCGCGGATCTTCGAGCGTGACGCCGGCGCCGCGGCCGCGCCCGAGTCCGTCGCTCGGGAACACGGCCGCCGCGCCGAAGCCGAGTTCGCGCAGTTCCTTCACCGTCTCCGCGGCGAGGCCGTCGCCGTCGAGGGCGTCGCGCTGCGGCATCACGCCCGCATGCCAGTGCGCACCGGGCGCGCCGGCAGGCGGGCGCGGCATCGCGATTCCGACGTGCGCGTCGACGAATGCCGCGTGCACCGTGCGCCCCGCGAGTTCGTGCACGCGAGCGCCCGCCGGCGGCGCAGCGCCGCGCTCGACGGCGGTGATGCGGCCGTCGCGGACGACGATCGTCGTGTCCTCGAAGACCTGCCCCGGCGCGACGATCACGCGCGCGCCGACCAGCGCGTGCCAACCCGGGTCGACCGCGCGCGGACCATTCGGCGGCGGGACGTCCTGGGCGTCGAGTCCCGTGGTCACGAAGAAGAGGAGCGATGCAAGGAGGCACGTCGCACGCATGCGCGGCAAGATACGCCGCGATGACGCTCGTCACCTGGTTCGTCGCGTTCGCTCTCGCCGTCGCCGGATCGTGGCTCGCGCCCGGCATCCCTCATCCTCACGTGCCGAAGGCGATCGTCGCGGCGGGTGCGGGGGGCAAGGTCACGGTCCAGTGGTTCACCGTGCCCTTCAACGCCGAGCATCTCGCCGAGCTCGGCGACGGGTTCGAGTGGCACCTCGGCTTCGCGTCGCTCACCAACGAAGTGCCGCTCCGCGCCGGCGACGTCGCGATCCCCGCCGCGCGCTGGAAGCTCGACGTCCTGCGCGGTGTGACCGCAGACGACTGGAGCGTGCTGCTCACGCCGTTCGAACTGTGGCAGACCAAGCGCACCGCGCGCGACAACCCCGCGGTCGCCGAGGAGATCGCGCGCCTCACGAAGGACCTCGCCGGCCGCGGCGTACCCGAGCGCATCGTCGTGCCGTCGATCGCGTTCGCGTCGGACGACGTCGAGCACCTCGAGATGGAGATGCTGCTCGCCGGCTATACGGCCCGCGCGCGTTTCAGCGCCGAGCCCGCCGGCGGGATGGACTTCGCGTTGCGCCTGCACTTCGGCACGCTGCATCGCAGCGCCGCGTTCACCGAAGTCTTCGAGGCGCGTCCGTTGGACACGACCGGCGAGATCAAGCGCTGACCGCGAGAGACCTCCGCGATGACGAAGACCTTCGACCCCGTCCCCGAGAACTGCCGCGTCCCGTTCACCTGGCTCGACGGCGCGTGCGTCCCGACCGAGCAGGCGCTCGTGCCGATCATGACGCACACGCTGCACTACGGCCTCGGCGCCTTCGAGGGCATCCGTGCCTACGACGGTGCGTCGGGCCCCGCCGTGTTCCGCCTGCGCGAGCACTTGGAGCGCCTGTTCCGCTCGGCGGCGCTGTGCCGCATCGAGATCCCGTTCACGCTCGAGGCGTTGACCAAGGGCTGCGTCGAGACCCTGAAGCGCAATCAGCTGGCCGCCGGTTACCTGCGCCCGGTCGTCTTCATCGACGACGGCAAGCGGGGCCTCGGCGTGACGAACAACCGCATCCGCGTCGCGATCGCGACCTGGCCCTGGGGCCGCTACCTCGGCGACGAAGGCGTGCAGCACGGGATCCGCGCACAGGTCTCGTCGACCGTCCGCATGAACGCCCGCTCGTTCCTGCCCAAGGGCAAGATCAACGGCCAATACGTGAACTCGATCCTCGCCAAGCGCGCCGCGCAGCAGGCCGGCTTCGACGAAGCGATCCTCCTCGACGACGACGGTTACGTCGCCGAAGCCACCGGCGAGAACCTGTTCATCGTGCGCGACGGCGCCGTCGTCACGCCGCCGACCTCCCAGCCGATCCTCGAAGGCATCACCCGCGCCTCGGTGATCGAACTCGCCCGCGAACTCGGCCTACCCGTCCGCGAAGACCGCTTCACCCGCGACACGCTCTACATCGCCGACGAAGTCTTCCTCACCGGCACCGCCGCCGAGTTGACCCCCGTCCGCGAGATCGACGGCTACGTGATCGGCACGGGCGGGCGGGGCCCGGTGACGGAGCGTCTGCAGTCGCGGTTCTTCGACGCGGTGCACGGACGCATTGCGGGGCGCGTGGGGTGGTTGACGGGGTATCGGGTGTGAGGCTCGAGGCGGTAGGTGTCAAGGTAGTTGTCGCGTGAGCGGTCATGCGACGCGAGCGCCGGCGCGCACGGCCTCGTCGACGAGCGCGACGGTCACTTGGCGCACCTCGGCGGAGTGTTCTCGTCCTCGGCCCCCAGATCTCCTCGAGTTCACCAGCCACGGGTTCGAGCAGGAGTAGCCGGGCGCACGAATTCGCGCAGCTCCTCGTCGAGCCGATCCCTGAACTCGGGCCGCACGACGAAGCGGCCGCTGCGTCCGTCGAACCAGTCGAGGCGGGTGGCGAGCCAGCGGACGTCGAGCTTCGGCGTCGCGGTCACAGGGGCGGCGCATTGCGCCACCGACGCCGCAAGCGGGGCACGGAGCGTCACGCGCGCGCCCGCGAGCACGCGGCGCTCGATCCGCTGCCCGTTCGCGTCACGGAAGACGAAGGCAACGCCACCCGGCCGGGTGGCGCATTGCGCCACTTCGACGTCGAGGAAGCCTTCGTGCACGAGGCTGTGGCAGCGGGCGCAGATCGTGACGAGGTTCTCGAGCGTCGTTGGCCCGCCCTTGCTGCGCCAGACCACGTGGTGGGCATGGAGGCCTCGCTTCGACGAGCAGTTACGGCAAGCGTGACCATCGCGGGCGAGGACCTTCGTGCGCAGTGCTGGAGGAGTGGCCGCGTCGCTCGCGACCGCTTCGACTGCCGGCAGCGGATCGGACGCCTGGTCCTCCTCGCGCACCAACACGCGGAAGGCGCCGCCCTCGACCGCGTGACGGCCCTTCACGCCGCTGTCCACGTCGCTGGCGAGCACGAGACGCGTCATCTCTGCGAGCAAGTCGGCGTCGCGGAGTTCGCCGCTGTTCTTCAACTCGGCGCGCAGCTTCTCGCGGGCGTTCTCCCACGCCTGCCACTGGACGGCGTCGAGCTCGACGCTCACGCGGAATCGCGAACGCGGGAGTCCCTCGCCGCTCGGCGGTGGTTCGCCGAAGCGCGCGCGCTTCACGAGCAGGTCGAGATCCTCCTGCGAGGTCGTCAGGGCTCGCTCCAGCCATGCCGCCTCGCTGTCCGGAGTCGCGACCTCGCAGAGCCTCCTGACGCGCGACTAGGCGAGACGGCTCTCGCGGAATGCTCCGTCGATCAAGGAGAGCTCACGCAGGCGCAGTCCTGCATGGAGCAGCTCGCGCGCCCCGCGGCGCGCCATGCCCAGCGAGCGCACGGCATAGGCGACCGTCGTCGGCATCCCGAGCGCGGCGTGCAATCCGCGTTCGTGCATGTCCGCGAGGTAGAACGCGACTGCGCGATGGCCCACGTCCGCAAAGCGACATGCGTCGCGCAGCCGTTCGTCGACCTGCTCCGCGCAAAGGCCGTCGACCAACACGAGTTCGTGAGTGTCTTCCGAGTTCGGCGCCTTCATGCGCCCATCGTAGCGAGCGCGATCCGCAATACAAGACCCATGTCTACGTAAGGACCGTCGCTCGACGTGACTCAGCCTCCCACGCTCCGACCCGTCGGACCCGGGACCACCACGACGGCCTGCCCGACTTGCGGCGCCGTCGCGGGGAAGACCGCGGTCCGACCATCCGGCCAGCTCGCGGGATAGCTCGCCGTCACGGTGCCGTCGGGACCAAACTCGCCGTTGCGGCCGATCCACACCAGCGGCTCGGCGTTCGGTCCGCCTTCGGGGTACGCGTGAAGACCGAAGAAGCTCATCCCCAGCTTCGGGAGTTGGGAGAGCACCGCGAGCGGCACTTCGTCCGATCGTGGACCGACCGGAAGGGAACCGACGATCGAAACCGTCGCGTGGCCCTAGATTGCCGCGCCGCCGACGTGACCGTGCACCGATCTCCGAGAGAAACCGATGAAGTGCCGCTTCTGTGCCGAGCTGATCCAGCCCGAGGCGATCGTGTGTCGCTTCTGCGGCGCCGTGAAGTCGGACGGCGAGTGGCGCCGCGCGGCCATCGCGCCGCGCCCCGCACGCGGTCTCTTCACGCTGAAGTTTGCCGCCGCGGCGTTCGGCTTCTCGGCCGTGCTCGAGGTCCTCTCGATCGGCAGCGCGGTGCCGTTGGCCGGTGAACTCCGCGGCGGACTCGTCGCGCAGGTCTACCACGGCGCGTACACCGCTCTGTTCGCCGCGCTGTTCGTCGGTCTGTGGCAGCTCCGGCGCTGGGCGTACCCGCTGCTGTCGGCGGGCACCTGCGTCTACACGATCGACAACGTGCGGTACGTCCTCGATCGACCGGGCCTGCGCGCGAGGCTGGCCTCGGAGATCAATGCGCTGCGGGGGATCGTCGACGAGGAGTCGATGTTGAGCACGGCGACCTGGTCGGCGCTGTTGTTCGTCGCGTGTTGGTGGGGCTTCGTGCTCTGGGTCCGGCGCCGTCGAGATCTCCTCGTGGCGTGATTCCCATCACTCGGCGCGCAGCGTGACGATGCCCCAGGCCGGCACCCGGATCGGGCCGTCCGCCGGCGTGCGACGCTGTTCGCTCGTGTCGCTGAGCCAGACCTTGGTGTCCGCGTTCCGCCACGCGAGCGTCGTGTCGGCGTCGCGCCCCGATGCCCCATAGAGGCGCACGATCCAGGCGCGGTGGTCGTCGCTCGGTTTGAGGCCGAGCACGATCACGTCGGGGCTGGACAGGGAGAGCAACGGCACGTCGATCGGCGGTGAAGCGCCCGCGAGGTCGGCGAGCAGCGGTTGGCTCAATCCGATTGCGAAGCGCGACGCTTCGGCGGTGTCGTCGCCGCGGTGCGGCAAGACCGCGTAGCGGAACGTCACCGGTCCCTCCTGGAACGCGCGGTAGTTCGTGTGCCAGTGGTTGTTCATCACCCACGAGAACAGCCGTTGCGTCGGTTCGATCGCCGATCGCCAGGCCTTGGGGTCGGTCTGCGAGTTCAGGAGCGTGGCGCTCAGTGCGCCGACCTCGACCAATGGGGCGTCGAGCGTGACCCACGTGACCCCGAACTCGGCGTTGGCGACGTCGGCGAAGCGGCCGGCCGTGAGCCAATTGCGGCACGAGCCAGGGATCAGGTCCGACTCGGGTCGCACCGCGCCGATCGGCAGATCGAGCAGCATCCGGCCGCCGGGCACGGCGAACGGGAAGGCGAAGTGGATCGCCTCCTTGCCGCTTCGCCGCGTGTAGCTGCGAGCGACGAGGCGCTGCTTGTCGACAGTGTTGGACAGCTCGAGGTGCCGTTGGCCGGCGGCGAGGCGGATCTCGCGCACCAGCGAATGGCAGCCCGGTGCTTGCGATTCCACGCGCAAGGTGGCGACCAGAGGACCGCCGTCGTCGATGCTCAGCAACACGATGTCGTTGGACTGCAACTGCGCCAGGTCGTCGCCGACGAGGTAGAGGTACTCGCCGAGAGCGTGGCCCGAAGCGGTGTCGATGAGGTTGCCGTCGATGCCCGTCGCGCGCAGTTCGACGATGCCGCCGCTGCGCACGTCGACGAGCGCGCGCAACAGGCCGTTGTCGATGCCGTCGCCGTTCGCCACGACGCGTGCGGCCTTCGGCGCGTGCGCGGGTCCGCGCGCGAGCAGCAGTCGCCGCGTCGAGAACGGCGCGAGGTCCTCGACCAGCACGGCGAGTTCGCCGCCGTGCAACCGCTGGGAAGGAACCGGACGGCCGTCGACATCGCTCACCATGTCGCCGGCGTCGCTGATGCCAGACGACAGCAACACCACTTCGCTGCGCGGCCAGCCCGTCGTGTTGTGGACGTCGATCGCGCCGGGAGCGCCGCCGAAGGCGACGGCCCGCGGTTGCTGCAGCACGCGCGCGAGCAGTCGTCGCGACTGCAAGTCCGCCTGTGCCGCATAGGCCTGCTTCTGGTCCCACTGCTCGCGCGTCGCTGGCGCGTTCGGGTCGCTCACGCTGCACCAGGCACCCCAGGTGTGTTCCGAGTACAGCAGGACATCCCGCCACGCCGCCTCGAACTCGCGCACCGGGAACTGTCCGGGATCGAGCATCGCCCACAGCGCCTCGGCCTGCGTCAGCCGCTCCGCGCTGGCGCGGTTCTTCGCGGTCTCCGACGCCGACGAGCCGGCGCCATCCTCCCAGTAGGGCGACCACTCGCCGCGCACCTCGGGCAACTGCTCGCCGTGTCGCTCCTCGAGCGCGCGGAACGCCGTGCTCGTCGACGCGATGACGAAGCGCGGCCAGGCGTGGTCGGCGTTCCATTGACGCACGAAGTCGCAGATCGACGGGTCGGGCACCGCGTTGTCGCCATGGCCGGACCAGCGCAGGTAGGCGATCTCGTACGGATAGTCCGAACGGTCGAGTTCGGCGACGTAGTCGTCGACGAAGCGCGGCGTCAACGTGCGGATCGCGTGCGACAGCGCGTAACCCAGCTTCGGGATCCACACGAGCACGCGCTCCGTGCCGGACGGCGACAGCCACCAGAATGGCCGGTTCTCCCACTGCACCAGCGTGTCGCCGATCCGGTCGATGTAGTTGGGCGCCGTCGACAGGTAGCGGATGCCGGCCTGCGCCATCGCGGTGACCATGCCCCAGGTGTGGCCCGGCACGTCGCTGATCATCGCCGAGTCGATCGGCACTCCGGTGACGGCGCTGATCGTCGTCGCCGTGCGGAACAGGCGCAGCAGTTCCTCGGGCCGGCACAGGCCGCTGAGTTCGTTCAGGTACATGCCCTGCAACGACACCTGCCCCGCCTTCACCGCGGCGAAGAACTCGCCTCGCTGCGCCGCGGGCATGCGTTCGAGGAACAGCTCGGCGGCCCACAGCACCTCGACGTTCCAGACGAAGCGCGCGCCGTCCGGGTACTCCGCCGTGCGTCGCGCCGCGGCCATGCCGGCGAGCAGGTTGTCGACCTGCTTCTGCTCGATGCGCGTCTGCAGCTCGGTGTAGCCGATGTCGGTGTGCGAGTGCGGCAGCAGATAGATCGTCAGTTGCCGGGCGGGCCGCATCGTGAACGCGGTCCTGGCGACTTCGCGCTCGCCGATGGTCACCGCCAGCGGCAGCGTGGTCGGCGCGTCGAGTTCACGTGTCGGGACGTCGACCTGCGCAAGGCCGGTGTCGAGATCGAACCCGATCGCGCCTTCGTCGCCGACCGCGATCCGCGCGTGGGTCGCGGCGCCGAAGTGGAGCACCGAGGCGTGGACCAGACGACGCGGCTCGCCACCCACGCGGTGCACGACGGGCGAAGTCTGCGCGGACGCGATCACCGTGCCCTCGACGGGTGCGATCGCGAGGCCCGCGGGTGCGGTCAACGCGAGGTGATCCCAGAGCAGCCACGAACCCTGCGCGGTGGTGATCTGCAGCAGGTTGGTGCCCGCGCGCAGCGCGGCGGTGGGGAACGCGAGCTCGGCGTGGTGGGGGCGACCCTTGCCCGGCTCGCCGTGGATCGACGCGTCGCCGCCGCCGGCGGGCAGACGCAGCGACGCCTCGGCGTCGTTCAGGCGCAGACTCACGCGCGGCGGCTGATGCTCGTGCGTGTCGACGAAGTCGAGAACGAGCCTGCACGTGCCTGCGCTCGTCGGCGCCGCGACCAGCCCGAACGCGACGGTGAAGGTGTGCGATCGACCGCCGGCCCATGCATCGCTCGGCCCGGGTTGCACGTAGGGCCAGTCCCGCGCCGGGTCGCTGCGGTCGACGGCGAAGCAACCGTCGCGCGTGAACTCGCTGTGGCGGTCCGGCGCGAGTGCGAACTCGGCGCCGCTGCCGTCGCGCTTGCCGATGGTCCAGAGCGAGGTCTCGCGGGCGGATTCAGGGTCCTGCGTGGGAAGGATCGGCACGACGGCGAACAACACGGCGAGCGTCAGGGCGGACATGGCGGCGATCTTCCTGCCTCCGGGTTCACGGCGCGAAGCGCCCGCGCTCACCGGCAGCGAGGGTCATCGGAACGGCCTTCGCTCCGTAGCGGACGCGTCCGGTGAAGCTCGTCGTCGCGTGCAGCTTCGCCTCGACCAGCGCCCCGTCCTTCCAGCGCATGTCCAACTCCGCGCCGCCGCGCACGCGCAGGCCGCGCACAGCGCCGTTCGCCCAGGCCTTCGGCAATGCCGGCAGCAGCACGATCTCGCCGTCGTGCGACTGCACGAGCATTTCGGCGATGCCGGCGCAGCCGCCGAAGTTGCCGTCGATCTGGAAGGGCGGGTGGTCGTCGAAGAGGTTCGGCAGGGTCGACTTGCGGAGCAATGCGAGCAGGTTGTCGTGTGCGCTCTCCGCGTCGCGGAAGCGAGAGAAGAAGTTGATCATCCAGGCACGGCTCCAGCCGGTGTGCCCGCCGCCGTAGGCAAGGCGGTGGTCGAGCGACTTGCGAGCCGCGGCGAGGAGTTCGGGGGTCTGCGACGTGATCTGGCGGCCGGGGTGCAGCCCATAGAGGTGCGACATGTGGCGGTGCCCCGGCTCGGGCTCCGCGTATTCGCGCGACCATTCGAGGAGACGGCCATCGCTCCCGATCCGCGGACCAGCCAGCCTCGCGCGCGCGGCTTCGACCTTCGCGACGAGCGGGTCGCTCTCGCGGATCCCGAGCACGTCCGCCGCGAGCAGCAGGTTGGTGAAGAGGTCCCAGACGATCATCTGGTCCATCGTCGCACCCATTCCGGTGTCGGCGACCTGGCCGTCGCCGGTGCGGAAGCTGTTCTCGGGCGACGACGACGGGCCGCTCACGAGCAAGCCGGTCGCGGGATCCTCGCAGAGATAGGCGAGGAAGAACTCGGCCGAGCCGCGCAGCAGCGGCCACGCGCGCTCGCGCAGGAACGCGAGGTCCTGGCCGTACTCGTAGTGCTCCCAGAGGTGCCGGGTGCACCAGGCACCACCGGTCGGCCAGAGTCCCCAGACCGTGAGCCCGATCGGCGATGTGAAGTGCCAGGCGTTGGTGGTGTGGTGCGCGACCCAGCCGGGGCACGCATAGAGCTCGCGCGCGGTCGAAGCGCCGCGGCGCGCGAGCCCCTCGATCAGGTCGAAGAACGGTTCGTGGCACTCGGCGAGGTTGGTCACCTCGGCGGGCCAGTAGTTCATCTGGACGTTGATGTTGATGTGGTAGTCAGCGCCCCAGGGCGCTTCGAAGTGACGGTTCCAGAGGCCTTGCAGGTTCGCGGGAAGTCCGCCGGGTCGCGACGACGACATCAGCAGGTAGCGGCCGTACTGGAAGTACGTGGCGCAAAGATCCTGATCGTCGGCGGCAGGATCGGCGCGCAACGCGGCGAGCCGTTCGTCGGTCGGCGTCGTGCGTCGTTCGGCGCCGCCGAGATCGAGGCTGACGCGGCGGAACAGACGGCGATGCTCGGCGACGTGCGCGTTACGCAGCGCACCGACGGACTTCACGCGTGCTCGCGCGAGATCCTCCGCTGCGCGCCGGCCGGGGTCGCCGCCGCGGTAGTCGGTGCGCGCCGCGAGCAGCACGACGATCTCGCCGGCGCTGCGGATCGCGAGGTGGTCGTCGTGCGCGGTCACCTCGCCGTCGCTCGTGACGCCGAGCCGCGCCGCGAAGTGCACGCCGCGATCGTCGTCGGGCACGAGCGCTTGCGCGTCGCGACGCCAGCGCCATGCGCCCGCGAACGGCAGCGATGCGCTCGCGTCGTCGCGCGCGCGCAGCGCGAAGTCGGTCGCGGTCGCGGCGAATCCGCCCTCGCCGCCGCTGTCGTGCACGAGCACGCACAGCAGGTGTTTGCCGGCCGTCGCCTTCGCCGCCGGCACCGCGTAGCCGCGCGGCTGCTGCCAGGCCTGCACGCTCTCACCGATCGGTTCGCCGTCCCAGAAGCAGAGGTCGCTGTCGTCGATCGCGCCGAGTGCGAGCGCGAGTTCGCGCCCGGCGAGCGCGTCCGGCACTTCGAGCGTCCTGCGGAACCAGACCAGTCCGTCGGCCTCGGCGAGCGCCGTGCCCGACCAGCGTGACGGCATCGCGAGCGTCGCCCACGCGGAATCGTCGAGCTCGGGATCCTGCCAGCGCTCGCGCCAGCCGCGATCGTCCGACGCGAGCCGCGCCCAATAACCAGCCGCATCGCCGCGTGCGGCGTCGCGATGCCGCTGCGACTCGTCGCGCGCGTGCGCAGTCCACGCGCGGCCGTCCAGCGTCGCATCGCGTTCGCCGTACGCGGTCGTCGCGCCGCGCGCGCGGGTGAGCTCGAGGTCGACGTCGATCGGTCGCGCCCCCTCGCGCGACAACCGCACGACGAGCACGTGATCGGCGGCGCTCGCGAAGACCTCCTCGCGGAACGACGTGCCCTCGACCGTGAACGCCGTGCTCGCGATCGCGGTGTCGAGGTCGAGTTCGCGGCGGTAGGCGCTCACCGTCCCGCCGTGCCGCCACGCCAATCCGAGCTCGCCGAGCGTCTGATGGCTCGGCCGCTGCTCCTCGTTCATGAACTCCTTCTGCATCAGCCGCTGCCCCTCGACGACCTTGCCCGCGAAGAGCAGGGCACGGGCTTCGGCGAGAAAGCGCGACGCGCCCTTCTTGTCCATCTCCGTCGGCCCGCCGGACCAGACCGAGTCCTCGTTCAGTTGCAGGACCTCGCGATCGGGATCGCCGAAGACCATGGCACCGAGCCGCCCGTTGCCGACCGGCAGCGCCTCCTCCCAGCGCGCCGCGGGCGCCCGGTACCACAGGATCGGACCGCGGCTCGCGGCGTCGTCCTGCGGGAGCATCGATGCGAACAAGACGAGCAGACCGGCGCCGAACGACATGACCGGCGCAGCGGAACCGCTCGGCGAACCGCGCGCAATCACCGGGCGAGCACCGCGGATACGGAATCGGTTCGAGACGCGGCGTCCGGTTCGCGCGGGTCGTCCCTAGAATCCCCGCGCCCTCGCTTCCTCCCTGCTGCATGTCCTTGGCCACTCCGACATCCCGTTCCCTGGTTGCATTTGCCGTCACGGCCGCGGTTCTCGCCGCAGCCCGCGCGCACGCGCAGGTCCGCCTCGCGGATCTCGCCACGACGAGCACCGTCGCGTCGTCGACGCCGCGCGACTTCGCGGCGCTCGGCGCCGACACGCTGTTCCTCACCTTCGGCACGGGCAGCGGGCGATTGTGGGCGACCGACGGCACGAGCGCCGGCACGCGCGCGCTGCTGCGCACGACCGAGGCGCCGGTATCGATCCTCGGCACCGCGCTGGTGCCGTCCGGGGGCATCGCGTTGTTCTGCTTCGGCCGCCGCGACAGCGCCGGCTACGGCCTGTTCCGCACCGACGGCACGATCCTCGGCACCTACGAACTCACCTCGCCCGACGGCGTGAAGCCGTCGTCGAGCGCGTTGCCGATGCTCCACGCCGGCATCCACTACTTCGCCGGACGGCGCGCCGACGTCGGCGACGAACTGTGGCGGAGCGACGGAACGATCGCGGGCACCGCGCTCGTCGCGGACGTCTATCCCGGAGCGTCGAGTTCGTCGCCGCGCATGCTGACCTCGACGTCGCGCGGCCTGTTCTTCATCGCGCGCGGCAGCACCGGCGTGGATCAACTCTGGATCTCCGACGGCACCACCGCGGGCACCGCCTCCGTGCCGGGGGTGAGCTACCCGCAATCGCTGACCGGCACGACCAATGGCGTCCTGTTCACGATGTGGGGCGGCGCGGCCGGTCGGGAGCTGTGGTTCAGCGACGGCACCGCGGCCGGCACCGCGATGGTCGCCGACCTCTCGCCCGGCGCCGCGAGCAGCAGCGTGTACGACCGCGGCGTCCCCCTCGGCTCGAGCGCCGTCCTCTACCTGAACACGGCGGCGACCGGTTTCGAACCGTGGATCTCCGACGGCACCGCGGCCGGCACGTTCCAACTCGCCGACGTGATGCCCGGCCCGCCGTCGAGCATGCCCGCGACCTCGCTGCCCTATCTCGTCTCGAGCGGCACGCGCGCGTACTTCGCCGCTCGCGATCGCCGGCACCGGCGTCGTGTTCCGCGCGACGACGAGCGCGTCGGGTTCCGAACCGTGGGTGAGCGACGGGACGACCGCGGGCACTCGGCTGATCGCCGACGTCATTCCCGGCACGACGGGATCGTCACCGGACTCGATCGCGCGGATCGGATCGCGCTACTACTTCGCCGCGACGGTGAACGGGACCGGCTCCGAACCGTGGGTGAGCGACGGCGCGGGCACGCGCATGCTCGCCGACCTCGGCATCGCCGCGGCGGACTCCTCGCCGAGCGACTTCGTCGCGGCGGGCACGCGCACGGTGTTCCGGGCCGATCCCGGCACCGGCTTCGAGGCGGTCGGCACCGACGGCAGCGCCGCCGGCACGCAGGTCCTCGACCTCGGCGCCGGTGCGGCGGACCCCGCGGAGTTCGTGTCGTTCCAGAACTTCGCGTGGTTCGCGGCGACGAGTCCGAGCACCGGGCGCGAGCTGTTCCGCAGCGATGGCACGCTCGCGGGCACGGCGCTGTTCACGAACATCGCGGCGGGCTCCGCGAGTTCGTCGCCGCGCGGCCTCGCGGTCATCGGCAACCGCCTGTACTTCTCCGCGACGACCGCGACGATGGGGTTCGAGCCGTTCGTCAGCGACGGCACCGTCGCCGGCACGTTCCGCCTCGGCGACCTCGCGCCGAGCATCTCGAGTTCGTTCCCGTCGCAGTTCACGGCTTGCGGCGCGATCGTCGTGTTCTTCGCCGACGACGTGTCCCCCGGGCTCGAGTTGTTCCGGACCGACGGCACCGTCCTCGGCACCTCGATCTTCGCCGACCTCGAACCGACCAACGGTGCGATCGCCGGCGCCGAGCTGCGCGCGTTCGGCAACGCGGCGGTGTTCGTCGTGCGCAACCACACGACCTACGGCAGCGAGGTCTGGCGCACCGACGGCACCTACTTCGGCACCAACCCGATCGCCGATCTCTCCCCCGGCCCGTCGGGCTCCGACCCGCGCGATCTGGTGGTCACCGGCGACGGCCGCTTGTTCTTCGTCGCCGACTCCGGCTCCGGCCGCGAACTCCACGTGTCGGACGGCACCACGCCGGGGACGCGCATGGTCGTCGATCTCGCGCCGTCGGGAAGCGCGCCGATCACGCGGCTCGTCGCGGGCTTCAGCCGCGTGTTCTTCGCGATGACCGACATGCTCGGCACCGAGTTGTGGACCTCCGACGGCACCGCGGCCGGCACGCGGCTCCTGCGCGAGGCGAACATCGGCCCCGGCACCGGACTCGGCACGGCGCCGTTCGCGGCGCTACCGGGTTACGCGGGCATCGTGTTCGCGGGCTATCACCCCGTCGATCAGTTGCAGGTCTGGGTCTCCGACGGTTCGGTGTTCGGCACGCATCCGGTCGGTCAACTCACGACGGCGATCGGACCCGGCGCCGCGCGCATGACGAATCTCCGCGTCGCCGGCAACGCGGCATGGTTCGCGGCGGACGACGGCGCCTTCGGCCTCGAGCCATGGAGCGCCGACCTCGACGCGCGTCGCGCGTTCCAGTCGACCTACGGCACGGGCTGCGCCGGCTCGAGCGGCTTCCCGCCGAGCATCGGCGCCCCGGTGCTGCCGCGACTCGGCGACACCAACTTCCGGATCGAACTCACCCGCGCGTTGCCGTGGGCGGGCGCCGTCGTCCTCGTCGGCTTCGCCGGCATGCCGCCCGCGTCCTGCGGTCTCCTGATCGCTCCGCCGCTGGTCGCGGGTCCGACGCAGCTCACCTCGGGCGCCGGCATCGCGTCGCTGACGCTCGGCATCCCGAACCAGCCGTCGATCGCGGGTGCGGAGCTCTTCGCGCAGTGGGCTGTGATCGACCCCGCGGGCACGTTCCTGCCCGGCATCGCGGTGTCCGACGGCTTGCAGTTCCGCGTCGGCTTGCCTTGAGCGCGTAGTCCGAGCCCGGGTGCGCGTCAGTGCGGGCGTTCGCGCCGCGGCGGATAGAGCCAGCGGAAGCCGTGCCGCAGGTCCTCGAGCACGAGGTAACCCGCGGGCACCAGCACGAGAGTGATGAAGGTCGCGAACATCACGCCAAACGCGAGCGAGATCGCCATCGGGACGAGGAAGAGCGCCTGCACGCTCTTCTCCATCACCAGCGGCATCAAGCCGCCGAAGGTCGTGAGCGACGTGAGCATGATCGGCCGGAAACGCCGCACGCCCGCTTCGCGCACGGCTTCGAGCAGCCCGCCGCCCTCGCTGCGGTGACGGTTGATGAAGTCGACGAGCACGATCGCGTCGTTCACGACCACGCCGGACAGCGCGACGATCCCGCACATCGACAGCACGCTGAGCGGCAGACCCATGATCACGTGGCCGAGGATCGCGCCGATCAGGCCGAACGGGATCGCCGTCATCACCAGCAGCGGTTGCAGGTAGCTGCGGAAGGGGATCGCCATCAGGGCGTAGATCAGGAGCAGCGCCATCGCGAAGCCGCTGCCGAGCCCGGCGAAGGTCTTCTTCTGCTCCTCGCGTTCGCCCTCGAAGGTCCAGCGCAGACCCTCGAACTCGCTGGCGAGCGACGGCAGCACCTCGGCGTCCAGCGCGGCGAGGACCTCGTTCGGGTCGTGCTCGGTCTTGTCGACCTTGGCGGTGACGTTGATCGACCGCGCGCGGTCGGTGCGCTGGATCGCTGCGTAGCCGCGACCGATGGCGGACTCGGCGACGGTCGCGATCGGGATTTCGTCGCCTGCTCGCGTGCGGATGCGCATCGACTCGACGTCGAGCAACGAGCGACGTTCGTCGCGCGGGTAGCGGACCATCACGCGCACGTCGTCGCGCCCGCGCTGCACGCGCTGCACCTCCTCGCCGTAGAAGCCCTGGCGGACCTGGCGCGCGAGATCCGCGGTGCCGAGCCCGTACGCCTCGGCCTCCCGCCGGATGCGGAGCGCGAGTTCTTCCTTGCCCTCGTCGAAGCTGTCGCCGATCTCGAAGACCCCGGCGCGCGCGGCGAGCCACGCCTGCACGCGCGCGGCGGCGGCCTGCAGGTCGTCGAGGTCCTGCGAACGCAGGCTGACGTCGATGTCCGCGCCGGTCTTGATGATCGAGGCCGAGATCTCGAAGCGGACCGCACCCGGCACTTCGCCGACCAGCGCGCGCCAGCGCGCGCCGATCTGCTCGCTGGTCACGCTCCGCGACTCGGACGGCGCGAGCTGGAGGTTGATCTCGCCGTAGCGCGAACCGGAGTAGCCGCTGGTCTTCACGCGGCCGCCCATCTCTTCCTGGACCTTGCGAAACGGCTGCTCGCCGATCGCGGTCAGCACGTGGGCGATGGCCGGCGCTGTGCCGGGCGCGGTCGCGGCCGTCAGTTCGTCGCGGATGCGGAACGCCGCAGCTTCGAGTTCGTCGATCGCACGGGTCGTGACCTCGACCGGAGTGCCTTGCGGCATCGTGAGCGTGGCGATCACGTTGTCGCCCTCGACCTCGGGGAAGAACACGAAGCGCACGTGACCGCCGGCGACGGCGCCGACGCTCACGAGGAGCATCGCGAACGACGCGGCGATCGTGATCGCCCGGTGGCGCAGGCAGACGTCGACGACCGGCCGGTAGACACCTCGCGCGAAGCGCTCCATGCCGCTCGCGAAGAACTCCTGGAAGCCGCGCCAGTAGCGCCCGAGCCCGTGGGCCGGCGCGTCGGCGTGGAAGTGGCGCAGGTGCGCGGGCAACAGGAAGGTCGACTCCAGCAGCGAGATCAGCAGCACCGGGATGACGACCATCGGGATCAGCGAGAAGAAGCGCCCGAACAGCCCCGGGATGTTGAACATCGGCAGGAACGCGGCGACGGTCGTCAGCACCGACGCCGCCACCGGCAGCGCGACCTCGCGCGCGCCTTCCTCCGCCGCGAGTCGCGGCGGCCGTCCCGCGCGCGAGTGCGCGAACACGTTCTCGCCGACCACGATCGCGTCGTCCACGACGATGCCGAGCACGAGGACGAACGCGAACAACGACAGCATGTTGATCGACGCGCCGATCCACGGCATCACCGCGAACGCGCCGAGGAACGCCAGCGGGATCCCCGCCGCGACCCAGAACGCGAGCTGGAAGCGCAGGAACAGCGTGAGGATCAGGAAGACCAGCACGAAGCCTTGCAGGCCGTTGCGGACCAGCAGCTCCTCCCGGCTCTTCAGGATCAACGACTGGTCGAACCATGGCGTGATGCGCACGCCTTCGGGCAGCCATGCCGGTGGATTCGCGCAGAACGCGTGCACCGCGTCCGAGACGTGCACCGCGTCCTCCTTGTCGACGCGGAACACGTTGACGAGCGCGGTGGGCGCGCCGTCGAAGCGCGTCGACTGGTCGGTCTCGGCGAAGCCGTCGACCACGGTCGCGACGTCGCGCACCAGCACGCGCGTGCCGTCGTCGCGCGTGAGCACGACCAGCTCCTCGAACTGGTCGCCGGAGTAGGCCTGGCCCTTCGTGCGCAGCAGGATCTCGCCGGCACGCGTGCGGACCGAACCGCCCGGCAGGTCGAGCGACGAACGGCGCACGGCGTTCGCGACGTCGTCGAAGCTCAGGCGATGGCGGCGCAGCGCGTCCTCGCTGACCTCGATCGCGATCTCGTACGGGCGCACGTTCACGAGTTCGGCGAGCGTGACGTCGGGCAACGCCATGAGTTCGTCGCGCACGCGCTCGGCGGCGGAGCGCAGCCCGCGTTCGTCGAGCGGGCCGGAGATCGCGACGCTGAGGACCTGGCGTCGCATCACGACCTCGGCGACGACCGGCTCCTCGGCCTCGACGGGGAACGTGTCGATCGCGTCGACGCGCGCCTTGACGTCGTCGAGAGCGCGCGCGACGTCGGCGCCCTCGCGCAGCTTGATGACGATCGAGCCGCCGTTCTCGGTCGCCGTCGAGCTGAGCTTCTCGATGTCCTCGAGCCCGGCGACCTCCTCCTCGACCCTGACGCAGATCGCTTCCTCGACCTCGTTCGGCGTGGCGCCCGGGTAGGGCACGGTGACGACGATCATCTCCGCCGAGAACTCGGGGAAGACCTCGCGCTCGATGTGCGGGAGCGAAAGGAGTCCCGCCGCGATCACGGTCCACATCGCGAGGTTGGTCGCGACGGGATTGCGGATGAACCAGGCGATCGGACCACTCATCGGGAGCTGCTCCGCGTCGCGGGATCCACGACGCGCACGTGCATGCCGTCGGTGACGGCGTCGAGCGGCGTCGTGCAGACGCGTTCGCTGGCGTCGAGTCCGCCGCGCACGACGATCGTGTCGCGCTCCTTGCGGACGATGTCGACGGCGCGCGGGCGAAGGCGCTGTTCGCCGTCGACGACCCACACGCGCTGGTCGTTGCGGAGCGCGGCGCGCGGCAGCACGACGACGTCCGCGAGTTCGGTCCCGCGCAGTTCCGCCTGCACGAACAGGTTGACGAACATCGGCGTGCGATCGCCGGTCGCCGGGTAGGGGTCCTCGACGCGAACCACCAGAGCGATCGTCCGCGAGCGCGGGTCGAGCCAGTCCTCGCGACGAACGATGCGGCCGGTCCAGCGCGCGGAGTCGATGCCGTCGTGTGCGCGCAGTTCGACCGTGCGGTCGCGACCGGCATCGGGAGCGCCGGCGAGCCCGAGCAAGGCGAGTTCGTCCGGTTGGATCGGGATGCGGACCTCGACCGCGTCGCGGCCGAGCAGGTGCGCGAGACGTGCGCCGCGCGCGACGAACTGGCCGAGGTCGACGGACTTCTCGAAGGTGATGCCGTCGTACGGCGCGGTCAACGTCGTGCGTTCGAGATCGCGCCGCGCGCCCTCGAGTCGCGCCTTGCTCGCGGCGACGCGCGCGCGCGCTTCGGCGAGCTGCGGCTCGCGGAGCGCGAGCGGGGTCGGCGGCGTCGCCTCGCCGAGCGATTGCCACGCTTGTTGCGCGGCCTCGCTCTCCGCCTTCTCGACCTCGAGCGCGAGTTGGGCCTGGGCGACCGCAGCCTCGGCCTCGACGACCGCGAGTTCGTAGTCGCGCGGGTCGATGCGCGCGAGCGGCTCGCCGCGCTCGAACCGCGCGCCCGCGCGCAGGCCCGGAGCGAGTTCGATCACGCGGCCCGCGACCTCGCTGACGAGTTCGCTCTCGACCGCGGGTCGCACGGTGCCCTGGGCGCGGATCGTCGGCGACCAGGTCGCGCGCTGCGCGATCGCGACCTCGATCAGCGGATGCGCGGGCGGCACCGCGTCGACGGGCTTCTTCTCGCGCGCCTGCACGAGCGCCCATGCGCCGGCGACGCCGAGTGCGAGGACCAGCAGCGGCAACAGCACGCGCAGGACGGATCTCAGGAAGCTCATGGTCGTTCGTCGCCCGCCGGCTCGGACGGGATTCCGCCGCCGAGCGCGAGCATGAGGTCGATGTGGTTCTCGAGCCGGACCCGTCGCACGGCGAGCAGCGCGGTGTCCGCGGCGAGCGCACGGCGCTCGGTGTCGAGGAGCGTCGTGATGTCGGTGAGGCCGCGGACGTAGCGATCGGTGGAGATGGTCGCGGCGGCGCGCGACTGCGACGCGGCGCTCGCGAGGTGCGCTTCCTCCTCGGCGAGCGTGCCGGCGTTGGCGAGGGCGCCTTCGACCTCGGCCAGCGCCTGCAGCACGAGCGCGGCGAAGCGCGCCTCCGACTCGCGGCGCTCGGCGTCGCGCAGCTCGATCGTCGTTCCGCGCCGTCCGCCGTCGAAGATCGGCGCGAGCAAGTTCGCGCCGAGCGTCCACTGCCGGAAGTCGAGGTCGACCAGATCACTGAGCTCGTTGCTCGACGTGCCGCCGCTCGCCGTGAGCGACAGCCGCGGCCAGCGATCGGCCTTCGCTTCGCCGACGCGCAGGTCGGCGGTGGCCAGCCGGCGTTCGGCGGCGGCGAGATCGGGACGGCGGCGCAACATCGTGGCGGGCAGGCCCGCGGGGATCGGCGACGGCGACGGCGGCAAGTCCGTACCCGGGTCGAGCGCGAGGCCCGGATAGCGACCGAGCAGGACGTGGAGGGCGCGGATCGCGGCTTCGCGCGCGCGCAGGCGCGTCTGGACCAACGCGTCGGCCGCTTCGCGATCCGCGCGCGCGAGGTGCAGGTCGAGTGCGGGTCGCACGCCGCCGGTGAAGCGACGGCGGACCATCTCCTCCGTGCGCGCGCGCGACGCGGCGGTCGCTTCGGCGAGCCGGAGCTGCTGCGCGGCCTCGACGCACGCGATCCAGGCCTTGCCCGTGCGGCCGGCGATCGAGTGCGCCGCGCCGCGAAGGTCGGCGTTTGCGGCCTCGACGTCGGCGATGGCGGCCGCTTCGCCCGCGCGCACGCGACCCCAGAGGTCCAGCTCCCAGCTCAGGTCGAGCGAGACCGTGTGCTGGTTCGTGGTGACGCTGAACACGTCGCCGCCGGCGATCGGCAGGCCGATGAAGTTGAAGCGGCGGCGCTGGGCGTCGAGGCGCGCGGCCAGCGCCGGCGCGAGGCTCGCGCCCGCGAGTTCCGCGCGTGCGCGCGCGACGTCGACGCGCGCCGCGGCCGCGGCGAGGTCGCGGTTGAAGCGCAGCGCTTCCTCGACCGTCTCGCCGAGGCGATCGTCGCCGAGGCGGCGCCACCACAGGTCCGCGTCGATCGTGGTGTCCGCGGACGCCGGCGCGGCGTCGGCGAGGAAGCGCTCGGGCAGGACCAGGCCGCCGTCGCGCGGGGACGGGGTGACCGGGGCGGTGCACGCGGCGCAGGCGAGCGTGCTCATCAGCGCAGAGTGGAGAAGCAGTCGCATCAGCGGTCTTCCTTCGAAGCCGGGGCGCGCATGCCCGCGGCGCAGAACCCGACGAGACGGCGCAGGGTCGCCTCGCGATCGGTCGTCATCGCCTTGCCGCGCGCGAGCCACTGCAGGCGGATCGTGCTCTGCATCGTGTGGGCGAGGGCGCCGATCGCGAAGTGCAGTCGCCAGATCAGTTCGTGCTCGGGGAGATCCGGCAGCGCGCGCAGCAGCGCCGGCATGATCCGATCGCGCACCGCGCAGAACTGCGCGAGGAACATCGACTCGAGCGCCTCCGCCTCGGTCTCGAGGTGCACGCGCGCGAAGAGCTTCGCGCAGGAGTCCCCACCGGGCTCGCCCGCCATTTCCAGCACCGGCCGGAACAAGGTGTCGAGCAGTCCCTCGAGCGACGGCGCGCGTCCTGCCGCGTCGGCCTCGCGCATCAGGGCGTCGACCCCCGCGAGTCGCCGCTCGTTCAGCGGCCGCAGGCGGCGCTCGAAAACCGCGACGAGCAACGCCTCCTTCGTTCCGAAGTGGTAGTTCACCGCCGCGAGGTTCACCCCCGCCGCCGCGGTCAGCGCGCGCAGCGAAGTCGCGGCGAAGCCCTGCTCGGCGAAGAGGCGCTCGGCGACGTCGAGGATCTGGGTCTTGGTGCCGGGGTCGAGGGGGGTCACTCGTGGCGGGAACCGAGGTTTGCACTCAAACGAACGTTTGAAATGGCGTGGGATGGTGCCGTTGGGAGGGACGCGGCGCAAGGTGTGGCCTGCGGGTTCGGTCGCCCCTCAGAGCGAGTCGAGCCAGATCTGCAGGGCGCGATCGATCGCTGTCCGGAGCCACCGATCGAAGGACTTGGCCAGCGTGTCGACGTCCCATCCACCGTCGAACGTGAAGGGAGAGTCGCAAGCTGGCTTCACGGACCAAGGCTCGACATCCGCGTCGTCGCCGGACTGGCTCGAAGAGCGCTGCGTCACGAAGGCACTCACCGCAGCGATGTCGATGCGCCCGCGACCGAGCGTGTGGATCGCGACGATGACGCTGGTGGATGTCCCGATCGCCACGGAGGTGATCTTGAAGTGCACCCAGTGGTTCACGGCGACGAGGTTCGCGAAGTAGCCCAGGACGAGCGCGCAGCGGGAGATCTGCCCGCGAAACCAGTGCCGATGCTCGTCGTCGTCGACGGAGACTTCGGAGCGGATGCGCCGGACGTCCGGACCCGCCAGAACCTGGAAAGAGCGTCCTTGCTCCTCGACGTAGGCCTGCGCGAGGCGTTGGACGACCTCGATGCGTTCACGCAGTTGTGCCGAGCGCTCGTGCTCGGCGGCCTGCATGCGACGCTTCGCTTCCTCTGCGATCACCCGAAGCGACGTCGTTTCGCGGATCGTGTCCGATGCGAGCGACATCGCTTCCAGGAACGCACGGCGTTCGATCGAACGGAACAACTCGACGAGCGGTTTCAGGTCACCGCCGTCGGCGGAGTGCAGAGCCCCGATGTAGGCCGGCTTGTCGCTGCGCAGAACGACGAGCGGAAAGGCTCCGGCGCGCAAGCAGACGAGGGTCGCAAGCGCCCGCGCGACGCGGCCGTTGCCGTCCTGGAACGGATGGATCTGCGTGAAACGATGGTGGAGCCACGCCGCCTCGATGTCGAAGCTGACGCCATCCGCAATGTGTCGAGCATGCATCGCTACCAACCGTTCCATCTCGCTGCCGACATGCTCGGGTGGGCAGTAGAAATGCACGACCTGCCTCGTGACGCGGTCGCTGGGGTTGTTTGGCTGGATCTTCCAGGCACCCTTCAGCACCTGAACCCGGCCCGCGTGGCCGAGCGAGTCGATCGCGTCGGCGTGGGTCTGGTGAGCCAACAACTGCTGGTGGAGTTCCTTGATGTAGGACTCCGTGAGCGACCGGCCCTGGCGGACGAAGGCGAAGAGCCCTTCGGCGGCCTCGCGGTGATCCTCGAGGATCTCGATCAGTCGCGCCGGTGGCAGGTCGGAGTCGCCGTGCGAGAGGTACGCCGCGTCGAAGCCCAGTTCCACGAGCGTGAGCGTCACACCTTCGTTCAGCGTGTAGAGCCGCTCCAGGATGCCGGTCTCGACGCTCCACCGTCGCACCAAGCGCTGCTGGAAGTTCCGCAGCGCGGCACTGGTCTTCAACTCGTCCTTCCGCGACTGCCACTGGGTCGTCAGCGTCCGGAGTTCCGGATCGTGTTCGGTCCGGAGACCATCGCTGAGATCCTCGATCGGAGACCACGGCTTGGGCGGGGGGGTGGACATCGCTCGCGGATGCATCATCCACGGACTTCCGAGCGCAAGCGATGGTCGCTCTCCTTCCTCCTCCCCCGCGGATCGACTTTCCTCGCTCGACGAACCGCGCGTCACTCGGGCTAGGATCACGGCGAGACCCACGTACGACCGACTCGCCACGACCCTGCGGCGCCCTCGAGCAGCACCACACCGATGAGCACTCCCGGAACCACCCGATACATCATCGTCGGCATGCAACGGAGCGGGACGACCGCGACGCACCGCGCCTTGTTCGGCCACCCGAACATCTGCGCGATGGACGACGAGTTCAGGGTGCAGCCTTTCTTCACCAAGGGGGTCGGCTGCTTCACGGTGGGCGGGGTGAACCGCTGGGAGCGGTTGCGCAACTACAACCGCCTCTTCGACGCCGTGACGATCTACCCCACCAATGCGCCGGACCCCGACGGCAAGCGCCTGATCGCGTATTGCGGCACCCCACGCTTCCCGAAGCAGGAGCTCCGCGCCAATGGGTTGAAGGTCGCCATCCCGAACGCGAACGACGCCAAGCTCCTGGCCGATTCGCTGGTGGAGTACTTCCCGGGCCTGAAAGTCATCCACGTCCGGCGCGACGACTGGGTGGCGCAGTACGCGTCCTTGCTGCGCGCGCAGAAGTCCGGCAAGTGGCACTCGTGGTCCGCGGCGAAAGACGGCGCGAGTCAGAACCCACCCGGGAAGTTCGCGATCGCCGTCGAGGACTTCACCGCCTACGTTCGGATGGCGCAGGAGATCGACGCACAACTCGCCCGCCTGCTGGGGACCCACGAGGTCTGCGAGTTCAGCTTCGAGAACGACCTCGAGTCGAACGCCGCGGGCGCCTGGGACCGGCTCTTCCAGTTCGTGGGGGTGCCGCCCATGGCTCCGGAATGGATGGGCTCCTCGAAGGTCGCGCCGCCCGTCGACGAGTTCATCGAGAACGTCGCGGAGCTGCGCGAGCTCCTCGCCCGGCTCCGCGCGTAGTCGCCGCGGAATCAGCGGAAGACGACTTCGAGCGCGTCGACGCCCGCCTTGATCCCGCTCGCTTCGCGACGCTTCTCGCCGCTGACTCGCATCACCAATCGGTGCGAAGTCGGCTTCAATGCCTCGCCCTCGAACAGCGTCTCCTGGTCGCGGAACGTCTCGGCGTATTGA
Organism: Planctomycetota bacterium; assembly: GCA_016235155.1. Taxonomy (GTDB): domain Bacteria; phylum Planctomycetota; class UBA1135; order UBA1135; family UBA2386; genus JACRLW01. Next base: position 60,554 of record JACRLW010000071.1, on the reverse strand, counting down.
TCGACGAAGCTCGCCCGGCCGCCGTCGAGCTGGACCATGCTGATCCCGAACTCCGGTCCCTTGGGACCGATCAGTCGACAACCGATGCCCTGGAACTGGATCGAGATCTCGTCACCGACCGTCGTCGAGACGCTCGTCGACTGGTCGATGGGGCTGCCGCGGTACTCGTGGACCCAGGTCCCGCGGCGCTCCCACGGGTCGCGCAGGTCGTCGTACAGCTCGGTCCGGGTGATCGACTCCCAATGACGGCCGCCGTCGCGGGAGCGCACGAACCCGTCGTAGGTGCCGACGAACATCGTCTGGTCCGTCGCCAACTGCGGGGACAGTGCGAGCGAGAAGCCCTGGTCGACGGGGCTGCCCAGTCCCGTCACGCGTTGCCAGGTTCGGCCGCGATCGACACTGCGGAAGAGTCCGCCGCCGCTGGTCAGCACGTAGATCGTCCCGTCGCGCGCGAAGTCGGGGGAGAGGCTCATCGCCATCGGCGCGTATTCCTCGAGCCCTCCGCTCGACGCCTTCCAGGTCTTGCCGTGGTCAGAGCCGATCATGAAGCCGTCGTAACGCATGATCGCGTACATCTCGCCGGACGTCGGGTAGTCCGGTGCGAGTGCGAGACCGCCGCCGTAGACGTGCTGCTTGTGCAGCGGGCCTGTGAATGTTTCGCCGGCGTCCTCCGAGACGTAGATCCCGCTACCGGAGACGAAGAGCGTGTGATCTTCGCTGAACTTCGGCGACAGATTGATGTTCGTCGCCCAGGGCGTCACGACTTTCGTGCTTCGCCAGGTCTCGCCGAGGTCGTCCGACTTCATGAACAGGCCGCTGTTCGCGACCGAGAACACGCGGCGATCCGCGGGGAAACCCGGTGCGAACGTGATCGCGCGCATCGTGTAGCCGTCCTTGGGTTCGTCCGGGTACTTGCCGAACTCGAGCTTGGTCCAGTTGAGGCCGCCGTCGACCGAACGTCGTATGCCGCGGAACACCCCGAGCATCAGGATCGGCTGACTGGCGTAGTCCGGGCTGACGCCGACCGAATAGACGCTGCCGGCCCGAACGCCCGTGAATCGGAGGTCCCAGGAGTCCCCGCCGTCCGGGCTGACCAGGAGGTGCATGCCGTAACCGCATGCGAAGAGGTGGTGATCGGTCGCGTAGGTGGGCGAGGCCCGGATGATCCGGCCGATGCGCGGCGGATTGACGTTGCTCTCACGCCAGGTCGCTCCGCCGTCGCGCGAGATGTTCAATCCCTCGAACGTGCCGCAGAGCACGGTCTTGTCCGCGGGCCAGGTCGGTGACAAGGCGAGCGACGTGTAGTGGTTCTCGGTCTGGTTGGTCTTCTGGACGCGGAGAGGCGTGAGCGTCCAACTCGCGCCGGAGTCCGTCGAATGGAAGACGCCCTCGTCCTTCGTGCAGGCGAACAACTCGAGCGCCGTCTCGCCGCGCACCACGCGCACCTGATTCACCGACAGATCGGAGAGGCCGGTCACGCACGGTTCGAAGGTCTTGCCGCCGTCGACGGAGCGGAACACGCCGGCTCCGAAGGTCGCCGCCCAGACGGTCTTGTCCTGGTCGAAGTCGGGCGAGCACTCGATGAATGTCACCGACGCCGGCAGACGCGTCTCCTGCCAGCTCCTGCCCTCGTTGCCGCTGAACATGAATCGGCCGTCGGCGAGTCCGACGAAGACCGTGTGGTCGGTCGCAAAGGTCTTCGAGACGGCGACCGACTCGATGCGGACGTTTCGCCAACCGAAGATCGTCTTGTGCGTGGCACCATTGTCGAAGGAGCCGTACAGGATCGCGGATGACGCAAAGAAGAGCGCGCGCCGGCCATCGGAGCCGACGGGCGGCACGGCGAGGTGTCGCAGTCGCTCACCGCCGCCCGGCGGCTGCCAGGTCTTGCCGAAGTCGGCGGAGACCTGGAGTCCCCCGTCCTCCGTGACCAGGTAGGCCAATCCGGACTCGGTCCAATCCGAGGCGAACGCGATCCGGCGGAAGACCTCGCCGCGGATCCCGCTCCGGCTCGGCTCCCACGTGAATCCGAAGTCCGAGCTGACCATGAACAGATTGATGGTCCCCGGCGAGGCCACGAACATCCGGGGGTCTTCGGGGAAGCGCGGCGAGAGCGCGGTCGCCGCAATGATGTCGTGCGGGTGATGGGGAAGGGGAGGCGAGCTGGGACCCGTGAGGCCCAACGCGCCGAGAGCGAGCGCGAGCGCGACGAGTGAGTGATGCATCTGGGCAGGCAGCGCGAGAGCGCGGGGATTCTGGGGCCGTCGGGCTGCTTGGCAAGAGTTGGGGGGAGGAGAGTCGAGTCACCACACCCGCGGGTCGCCCGGGACCGAGGCGGGAACCCCGGCCGCAACGACGGCCTCGCGCCCCGGGACCGTATCCGGGGCACCGTCGAACACGGCGAGCAGCGCCGCGGCGAGAACCGCGAGCGCGAGCAGTGCGTCCGTAGGCCGGTGAATCGTCGCGCCAGCGACGACGCCGGCGGCCCGAATGGGCTGCGGCCTCGGCCGCGATGCGAGGACCAACCAGCGTCGCATGCATGCGCTGATCGGCAGCCGCCGCGTTCCGGCAGGAGGCGGACCAAGAGCAGGTGTTCAGATCCGCCGCAGTCGCAGCATCCCCGCGACCATCCCCGCCGCCCCGAACCCGAGCAACGCCGCGACCGGCACGAGCACCTCGCCGATCGAGTAGCTGCGCCAGATGCCGCCTTCGAGCGCTTCGATCGCCCAACGCACCGGGCTCACTGCGCCGATCTGCCGCATCCACGCGGGCATCACGAACTGCGGCACCATCCCACCGCCGATCATCGCGAGCAGGCAGAGCAGTCCCCAGGCGATGCCGGCGTTGGCCTGTTCGGTGCGGCCGATCGTCGACAGCAGCACGGACACGCCGCCGAAGCAGAACGCCGACGCCGCGATCGCCAGCGCGAGCGTCGCCGGCCGGCTGACGCCGACGCCGAAAGTCAGGGCACCCGCGGCGAGCAGCACGACGACGATGCCGGCGGCGGCGATCGCACAGGCGAGCGCCTTGCCGAGCAGGACCGTGCTTCGCCCGATCGGCGCGGTCCAGAGGCGGACGAGCGTGCCGGACGAACGCTCGCGCACGAAGGTCTGCGCGAAACCGGCTGCGCAACCGAGCAGGCCCCAGAGGATCGCCTGCGGGAACGACACGTCGTACGCATTCAGCGGGCCGCTGCGCGCACGCGTGACGTCGACCGTGCGGATCGCGGGGCCGGCCATCGGATTCGCGCCGCCGGCGTCGCCGCGCGTGAAGTCGATCGCGCCGAAGAAGGTCTCGAGCGACGCGAAGAAGGTGGCGAGCACCACGCGCTGCGCGAGCGGCACGTCCTCGCCGACGCTCAGATCCTCGCGCGCCTTCCTTGCCGCCGCGATGCCCGCCGCCCTGTCGGTGAAGACCTCTCGCAGGCCGCCGAAGCTCGCCTCGGCGAGGAAGCCCTCGAGCATGCCGCGCTCCGCGAGTCGCGACGGATCGATGCCGAGCTCGATCTCGGCCGTCTCGCCGCGGAAGACGGCGAACGCGTCGGCGGGAACGCGCACGAGGTCGAGGTAGGCGCTCGCCTTGCCGCGCCTCACCAGGTCCGCGGCTTCCGCGCGCGGCACGCGCACGAGTTCGACGGGCCGATCGTCGAGTCGCGCGAGGAAGGCCTCCTTGCCGGCGTCGAGTCCCTCCTGCACGACCGCCACCTTGATGCGGTTCGAGCTGCCGTCGCCCTGGCCGCCGAAGATCGCGCCGAAGAACACGGCGAAGACGAACGGGAAGAGCAGCATCCAGAACAGCGCGAGCTTGTCGCGCGAGAGGAGCAGCAGGTCCTTCTTCGCGAGCGTCCAAATGGTGCTCATGCGTCGCGCAGGCTCCGGCCCGTGAGTTCGAGGAACACGGTCTCGAGGTCGGCCCGCTGCACGCGCAGCGATCGCCAGCGCAGACCTTGCGCGCGCAGCTCGGCGAGCGCGAGTTCGGGTTCGTCCACGCCGAAGCGGAGGCGGCCGTCCTCGATCGGGCCGGGGAGCTTCGCCGACGCGGGCGGCAGCTCGGCGAGTTCCACCTCGACGACCGGTTGCGAACCGTGCGCGGCGAGCAGCGAGTCGACGCTGTCGCACGCGAGCACGCGGCCGTGGTCGACGATCGCCACGCGGTCGCAGAGCCGCTCGGCCTCCTCCATGTAGTGCGTCGTGTAGACGATCGTCGTCCCGCGCGCCGCGAGCGCCTCGATCGACTCGAACAGGTGGTTGCGTGACTGCGGGTCGACGCCGGCCGTCGGCTCGTCGAGCAGGAGCAATGCGGGCGCGTGCAACGTCGCGCATGCGAGGTTCAATCGCCGCTTCATGCCGCCGGAGTACGTGCCGGTGCGGTCGCGCCGCCGATCGACCAGCCCGGCGAGCGCGAGCGCCTCGTCGACCGCGCGCGAGAGGTCGCGACCGTGCAGCCCCTGCAGTCGCCCGAAGAAGCGCAGGTTCTCGTCGGCGCTCAGCTCTTCGTAGATCGCGAGGTCCTGCGGCGCGTAGCCGAGGCGACGCCGCACGTCCGGATCGCGCGGCGAACCGAGCCCGGCTAGTTCGACGCTCCCCGCGTCCGGGTCGAGCACGCCGAGCGCGAGCTTGATCGTCGTAGACTTGCCGGCGCCGTTCGGGCCGAGCAATCCGAGGGTCTCGCCCGGGGCGACCTCCAGATCGACGCCGTCGACGGCGACGAGCGCGCCGAAGGTCTTGCGGAGGCCGGTCAGTCGGAGCATCGCGGTTTCACGTCGACGAGGTTTCACCCACAAGGCGCGGCAGGACCGCCGCGAGGCGCGCGTATTCGTCGCGGTGGTTGTAGGCCTGCGCGGAGATGCGGAGCAGCCGGCGCGTCGGGTTGCCGAGACTCATCACCGGCACCTCGATGCGCTCACCCTCGAACAGCCGCACCTGCAAGGGATCGAGGAACAGCGGCGGTTCGCCCGGGAGTCCCTTCGGCAGGGGGATCGATGCGAGCGAGCCGATCATCGACTCGGGGGCCGGCGCGGCGATGCCCAGGGCACGGCAGATCGCCGTGCGCCCGTCGAGGACGAGGGAGTGGTTGTGGGCGCGCAGCGCGTCGATGCCGCCCGGCAGAAGTCCGGCGAGGAAGCGCAGCGCCTGCGGGATGCAGAGCCAGGGCGTCGGGTCGTGCGTACCGATCCAGTCGGCCTCGATGCGGAAGCGCGAGCGATCGGTGCGTTTGCTGTTCGCGCCGTGGCTGATCACGAGCGGCCGGATCGCGGCCTGCCGATCACGGCGCACCCACAGGAACGCGGCGCCCTTGGGTGTGCACAACCATTTGTGGCAGTTGCCGGTGAACCACGCCGCGCCGAGCCGCTCGAGGTCAAGCGGCACCATGCCGGGCGCGTGCGCGCCGTAGACGAGCACGTCGATGCCGCGCTCCTGCATCGCCGCGACGATCCGCTCGATCGGCATCACGAGTCCCGTCTGGCTCGTCACCAGGTCGACGAGCAGCACGCGCGTCCTGGGCGTGACCGCCGCCGTGATCGCGCCGACGACCTGCGAGGGATCGCGCAGCGGGAACGGCACGTGCGCCACGACCACCCGCGCCCCGCGTCGCGCCGCGACGAAGTCGAGCGCGTTGCGGCAGGCGTTGTACTCCTGGTCGGTGACGAGCAGGTCGTCGCCGGCCTGGAGCTCGAGCGAACGCAGCACGGTGTTCACGCCGGTCGTCGCGTTGACGACGAACGCGACGTCGTCCGGATCGGCGCCGACGAAGGTCGCGAGGACCGCGCGCGCTTCGTCGAGGAGGCCCTCGCTCTCACGGTGGAGGAACAGCACCGGCTCGCGCTCCATCCGCTCGCGCCACCGCGACTGCTCGTCGAGCACGGCGCGCGGGCACGCGCCGAAGGACCCGTGGTTGAGGAACGTGATCGACGGATCTAGCAACCAGTGCTCGGCGAGGGGTGAACGGGTCATGCCGGTTTGGTGGCGACGACGATCAGCCGCTCGCTCTCGACGCAAAAGGGTTCGCCGTCGCCGCCGAAGGCCTGCACGTCGCGGAAGCCGGCGGCTTCGAGCCAGCCGCGCAGTTCGGGAACGGTGAAGAGGCGCACCGCGAAGGTGAAGGCGCGGGGCGGCCGGTCCTCGCGCTCGATCGTCCGATCGTGCACGACGAAGCCGCCGACCGCGTCGAAGCGCTTGCGATCGACCATGCGATCGCGGCCGACCTTCTTCACCTCGCGCTCGCCGTCGAACGCGACCTGGAAGACGTTCATCGTCTCGAGGAGGAAGCGCCCGCCGGGGACCAGCGCCCGCTGCACGCGCGCGAGGATGTCGCGGCTCGTGGCGTCGTCGTCGTAGCCGAACGACGTGAACCACGACAACACCGCGTCGAACTCCTCGACGAAGTGCAATCGCCGCTGGTCGCCCTCGAACCACTGCGCCTCGACGCCGCGCGCGAGCGCCGTCTCGCGCGCGATCGCGAGGAAGCGCGGCGAGCGGTCGAGACCGACGACGCGGCAACCGTGCTGCGCGAAGCGGACCGCGATGCGCCCGGTGCCGCAGGCGAGATCGAGGACCGTCTCTCCGGAGCGAAGCCCGAGCAGACCGCCGATCAACGCGGCGTCGGCATCGCTGCGCTCCTCGGTCGTGTACGGCGCGTAGAAGTGCAGGTAGTCGTCGTCGAACGCGGCGTCGAGATCGAAGCCCGGGCGCGCGCTCATCGCGCGAGCGCCTCGTAGCGCGCGACGAGGTCTTTGATCGTCGCGGGCCCGTGCCCGGCGTAGTGGTTGTTCGCGTAGACGTAGGCCTCGGGCACGTTCTCGAGCAGCGTGCGCAACAACGCCGCCCAGCGATCGAGGCGCGACCCCTGGTCGACCACGATGTGATCGAAGCTCTTGGTGCGCTCCTCGACCGCCTTGCGATCGCCGATCAGCCGCGCGTAGACGAAGTCCGTCGTGACGAGATCGAGCTCCCCGTCGAGCTGTTCGTGGAGGTCCGCCGGGTGCGGCATGTAGAGCAGGTCGACGAGGACGAGCGCCGCGCGGTGGCGGCGCAGCAGCGCGAGCGCGTCCGTCGTGATCCAGGTCTTGTTGCGCAGTTCGACGGCGTAGCGGAAGGACTTCGGCAGGGCGCCGAGGAACGCGTCGAGCCGGTCGAAGAACGGCTGGCGGCTCGTGAACGCCTTCTTGTTGAAGTAGGGGAACTGCAGGACGAGCGGACCGCACTTGCTGCCGAGCCGACCCATCGCGTCGAGGAAGCGCTTGCAGTCGTCGCCGACCACATCCGGCACGAGCACCTTGTCGCCGTCCGGCTGCGCCTGGTCGCCGCCGTGGACCACGCTGCGCGGGAACTTCGCGGCGAGCACGAAACCGTCCGGCGTGCGTTCCGCCCAGCCGTCGACCAGCTTCTTGTCGGGGACGCGGTAGTAGGTGACGTCGGCTTCGACGCTGTCGAACACCGTCGCGTAGTACGACAGCCAGTCCGAAGGCGGCATGCCGTCGGGGTAGAAGACGCCGACCCAGCTCTTCTCGGACCAACTCGAAGTGCCGTAGTGGAGGCGTCCAGGCATGGGTTCGCGCGCGCGGGCCGCGCGAGGATGCCGCTCCGTGTGCGCGATGCCAAGGCGCGCGTGAGGATCGCGGGACGTCCCGGGTATCGGGCCTCGCGAGGCGTCGCTACCATCCTCGCCCCCCGGTACGCCCGGGAGGTGCGGCCTGCCTCCCCCGCACGACGATAGACCCGCAGTGGCGCCGACCTCGCACGTGCCCGCCGTCGTGACGGCGCTCAACCTCAACGGCCTCGGGGTCGCGCGCGCGCTCGGGCGCCGTGGCGTGCCGGTCTACGCGGTGCACGCGGGCGACGACGGACCCGAGTTGCGCAGCCGACACGTGCGCGAAGTCTGGCGGCGCACCGAGGGCGAGTCCCTCGTCGACCTGCTGCTCACCCGCGCGCCGACCCTCGGCGGCGATCGTCCGGTGCTGATCGCGATCACCGACGAGAGCGTCGAGGCGATCGCCCGCGACAAGGACCGTCTCGCGCCGCACTACCGCGTGCCGATGGGCGATCCGCGGGTCGTGCTCGAACAGCTCAGCAAGGAAGGCGTGGATGCCGCCGCGAAGCGGATCGGCATGCCGGTCCCGCCGACCCGCACGTGCACGTCGCGCGACGAACTCGAGGCCGCGCTGCGTGAACTGCGGCCGCCGTTCATCCTCAAGCCCAAGGACAAGTCGGAGGCCTATGCGAAGAGCGGCGCGAAGAAGGCCTTCCGCCTCGACACGCCCGCCGAAGTGCTCGCGACCTACGCGACCTTCCAAGACTTCGAGCCGCGCGTCGTCGTCCAGGAGTTCATCCCCGGCACCGACGCCGACGTCTGGTTCTGCCTGCTCGCGATCGGTCGCTCCGGCGCGCCGCTCGGGACCTTCGTGGGCCACAAGATCCGCCAGTGGCCGCCGCATTGCGGAGGGACCTCCTCGTGCGAGCCGGGTCGCGCCGATGAACTCGTCGCCCTCTCGGTCGACTACTTCGAGAAGGTCGGACTGCGCGGCCTCGGCTCGCTCGAGTTCAAGCGCGATCCCCGCGACGGCCGCTTCCACATGATCGAGCCGACCGTCTGCCGTACGGATTGGCAGAGCGCGGTCGCCGACGACAACGGCGTGCCCCTCCCGTCTGCGCTGGCGCTGGGTGCATCTCAACTCGGATCGCCGCCCGGCCGACTACTACCGGCGTCGGGGACCACTCGGCCTCGTGTCCTGGATCTGGTCGATCCGTCCGCCGGTGCGTCCGGCGTATTGGTCGTTCGACGATCCCGGGCCGGCGCTCGCGATCGCCCGTGACACGCTGAAGCGCGCGTTCCGCAAGCTCGGCCGGCTGGTCGGCGCGAGGCCGCGCGCGACCGCTCCCTGATCCCGCACGATGAGCACCGTCACCGACGTCGACCCGACGATCCGTCGCGAGAGCGCCTTGCAGCGTCTCACCGGCGAGCGCTTCGTGCCGATCGCGTTGCGCGGTCTCGAACGCTCGGTCACCGACGACGGCGCGTGGCTCTGCTTCAAAGCCTTGCCCGGTGCTGGTCCCGACCAGCTCGCGCTCGAGGGACGCTCCGAGCGCTACACCGCAATGTCCTTGATCGGGCTCGCGGCGCAGGCGGCGCACGGCCGGAGCGCCGACCTGCCGCACGCACGATTGCTCGACAGTCTCTGCCGCTGGGCGCCGTCGGCGCTCGAACTCGGCGACGCCGGTCTCGTGCTCTGGCTGCTGGTGGCCCTGAAGGACTCGCGCGCGGAGGACCTCGCGAAGGCGATCCTCGCGCGCCGCGACGAGGTGCTCCGCTCGACCTACCTGCCGGCGAGCATGGAGTTCGCGTACCTCCTGATCGGCGTCGCCGAAGCCGAGCGCCTCGGCGTCGGCGGCAAGCCGATGGCCGAGTTCGCCGACGCCGTCGCGGAGCGCCTCGCGCGCAACCAGCACGCGCGGACCCATCTCTTCGCGTTCGCGGCGCGAGCGCGTCGCCGCAACGTGATGCGCGGGCGCGCCGACTACCGGCTCGGCTCGTTCGCGTCGCAGGTCTACCCGACGATCGGCTTCGCGTTCCACGCGCGCGCGACCGGCGATCCGCGTTCGGCGCGCATCGCGCGCACCTGCGCCGATCGACTCTGCGCGCTGCAGGGCGACGCGGGTCAGTGGTGGTGGGTCTACAACGTCGTGCGTGGCGGAGCCGCTGCTCGTCACCCGGTCTACTCGGTCCATCAACACGGCATGGGACCGATGATGCTCTGCGCCGCCGAGATCGGCGGCGGCCACGATCCGCGCTATGACGTCGCGATCGAGAAGAGCCTGTCGTGGTTCGATCGCCGTCCCGAACTGCCGGCGGCCGAGATGATCGACCACAAGCGGGGCGTCGTCTGGCGCGCGATCCAGCGCGACGACCCGCGAAGGACCGGTCGCCTCGGCCTCGGACGGATGGAGATCGCGCGGCTCGACCGCAGCGCCTGGTTGGGCGCCCTCGACCATCGCCCCTTCGAGGGGGACGAGGGCTTCGTTTGCGGCGAGTGTCGCCCCTACGAACTCGGCTGGCTGCTGCTCGCCGACGCGATGTACCGCGACTGCGTGGCGGCGCGGGCGTTGCGGCGGTGAGTCACAAACGGACGGTGGCGACCTCGCCGTCTCGTAGCGCGACCTCGCCCCTGGCGATGACGTCGAGTCCGACCTGGAATTCGTAGGAGTAGTCGCCCGCGAAAAGTCCGTCGGCCTGCCAATCGTTGCCTTCGGGCTCCAGGAAGTACTCGTGGCTCAGTTTGCGCTCGTTCAGCGGCGCCATGACCAAGCGGAAGTGGACGAAGACCTTGACGTCCCGCGTGCCGATGTAGCGATCGACCCCCATGATCCGGAGTGAGGCACGCGGCACGCGCGCTGCGTCAATGTCGATGACGTAATCACCGTCTTCCGTGGAGACCGCTCTTTCACAGACGTGCATGCGCGGCGGGATCTCTGGCGTGGAGACGAAGATCATGTCGCCCGGCCGCAGACTGCCCCACCAGAGCATGAAGCGGCCCTCGGGCGAGTACTCGGTCTTGCGCTTCGCGTTGCTGCCTGGCGGTTCCCAAGCGCATCCTGCTCCCAAGGCGCATCTCTGCACCGGTGTGCCACGTCCGTCCACGACGCGCACTCTCAAGAACCCACTCAGGTCGACGTCCATTCGAACCGGCTGACCCGCGGTCCATGGCTTTTCGGTCTTCTGGCCGAGCAGGCCGATCCAGAGGGATCCGGAGGATCGCGGGGGGACAAGCAGCAGGAACCTCCCCTGCCAATCGGACAGGAATGTCGCGGAGTAGGCACTCCTGGTGAACACCAAGGCCGTCATGGACAACGGCGGAGACGGCGTTCCGCGGTCGAGCACCTCGCCGGACAGCAGGTATTCGCCGGTCAAGCGGAGTTCTGACCGCGCTCCCTTCTGAAGCGCGTCGATCGACTCCTCCTGCAGCCAGGATGAAGACTGATCGTCCTCTCTCCGGAAGCGCCAGAGAACCCGCGTGACGCCGCGGGCGTCGATGCAATCCTTCGGGATGCGAACCGTGGCGATCTGCCGGTCGCCGTCGGCGAAGAGAAACCTGTGAAGTGTCGTCTGGCGTGGCGCGTTGAGTGGACCGATCCCTCCCGCCCCGGAGCCAGGACTTGCCACGACCTCGAAGGTCGCTCCGGGCAAGGCTGCGAAAGCAACTCGTACCGCGTCCTCGACCTGGAGTTCGAGTTCGAGAACCGGATTCAGCTCCAGCACCACGTCACCCAGCCGAACCGTGCCCTGATCGAAGTCATGCTCGACGGACCAGGAAGCCTGGCCGCGGCGCAGGCCATCGATCGACTCGGCCGCGACGGTTCCGGCTGTCCAGGTGTGCGGGATGGTCGCCGCGAGAATGCCGCTCGCATCGATGTCAATGCTCAGCCCTCGTTCCTCTCCAGCGCCCGCTTCGCCAATGGGCATGATCGACAGACGAGCGGCGGTGGGAGTGCCGTCGCGCGTGATCGTCCTTCCTGACAGATCGAAACGCGGTGGCGCCTCGATTCCGGTCCGTCGGCTTTCGGCACCACCGATCGCGATCGCAGGGTCAGAGACCCCTGACCCGGCATCGGACTCCGCGGCGGTCGGTGTGTCGGAGGCGGGTCCCGATCGCAGGAGGAGGGCAACGATCGCGATCGCTGCTGCGATCGCGACGAGCAGGAGGGACCGTCTGCGGCTACGCATGGTCTGCGAGTCGAGGCACAGGAGTATCTCGCTACGCGACTCTACTGGGTTCGCGTGTAGGTACCGACGACGGGGTCACCGGGCGCGGCGCCGTCGCGGACGTTGTCGCTCTTGTTCTTGAGCGTCGCGGGGCCGTCCTCCAGGACAGCTTGGCCCGCGCCGTCGTGAATGACGTAGTCGTCATCCGCTCCGTCACCATCGCCGTCTTCGACCGTCCAGGTTGCCCCAGGCTGCAACACCCCATTGTAGAGCACGATGTTCGCCCCGGCGCTTACAGCAAGCGTAACCGTGACCGAGGTCGTGCCCACCTTCACGTCAAACGTCCCACCCTGCGCACGAAGGCTGGAGGTGAGAAGCGCGAGCCACAGGGAAAGCACCCAAGTGATAGACACCAGTCTCATGAGCAACCTCTTTCGGGATCGATTGTCATCACACAAGGAAGACCGCCCTCAGCGATCTTTGCCTAGTGAGCTGGGAAGCTCAGTTACCGAGAGAGAGAGAGCGAGAGAGTCAAGGATTCTCTTGGAGTAACCGGAGTCGAACTCGGCTCGCCCGAGTTCGCCCCGGCGCGCCGATTCGGCGCTACACGCCCTTCCCCCGCTGCTCCTTCAACCAGCGGATCTCCTGCCGCGCCTCGCCGAGGAACTCGATCAGCCATGCGGATTGATCGGCGAGCTCGCGGCGGGAGCGTTCTTCGTGCGCCAGGCGGTCGGCGAGCTCGCGTTCGCGCAGGAGGGAGGACTCGATGCGGTCGAGGCGCGCGGCGAGTTCGTCGAGACGGCGGATGAGGTCGGGGTCCATGGCGGAGCTAGATGCCGCGGTGCATGCGGCGGTCGATCTCGGCGAAGAACGCGGCGTGTGGGCCGCGCGAGTTCTCGGGCCAGGCCGCGCCGAGGAACATGCCGAGCGCGGAGTCGTGAGCGTAGGCACGCGCCCAGGCGCGCAGGACCTCCGCCTCCGCGGGCGGCAGGAGGAGCTCGTCGACGATGCGCGAGTACTCGCGTTCGCCCCAGGCGACGCCGTCGCGGTACGAGTCCCAGGTCGGCAGCAGGCGCAGGTCGAAGAGGTCGCGCAGGTTCTGGTGGTCGCAGTAGATGCGGCGACCCTCTTCCTTGGCCGGTCGGTTGTGGGAGTGGACCACGGCGCTCTTGGCCTGGAACACGATGCGCCAGCCACCGAGCACCAGGCGCTTGCCGAAGGCGACGTCTTCGCCGAAGGGCCGGCGGCCGAAGCCCCCGGCGGCACGCCATGCCGTGCGTCGCACCGAGCCCGCGACGTTGTCGTAGGCGCAGCGCTGCAAGCGCTGCATCGGCTGCAAGGCGTCGAACTCGCCTTGCGTGGCCGGTTCCTGCACGACGGGTTGGTCCTTTCCGGCGGTCCACTCGCGCAGCCGTCGGGCGAGGAAGGGATTGCAGTCGGGTCGAGGGACCTGCTTGCAGTAGGCCGCGCCGACCCGCTCGTCCGCGTAGCTCGACGCGAGCGCGGCGAGCCAGTGCTCGTCGGCGGGGATCGCGTCCTGCGTGAGGAGGACGACGATGTCCGCACGACAACGCTCGACCAATGCGTCGCGCGTCGCGCCGTGGTCGAAGTCCTTCTGGTCGATGGCCGTCACGCAAAAACCGTGGCGACGGAGGGTGGCGACGGTGTCGTCCCCGCTACCGCTGTCGATCGCGACGCGCTCGAGCCGATGAGCGTCCGGCTGGCGTTCGACCGCCGCGAGGACTTCTTGCAGGACCCGCCCGCCGTTCCACGTCGGGATCGCGAGGGCGAGCATCGGCGCGTGGGACTGCGTCATGGCGGAAGCAGGGGCGGCAGCGTAGACGTGCGCACATCGATCGTCGAATGAAGAGCCTCGTGCTGTGCCCGTACGTTCCGTTCCCGCCGAACCACGGCGGGCGGATCCGCAGCGCGATGCTGTGCACGGCGCTCGGCTCGCTCGGCGAGGTCGTCCTCGCCGCGCCGCTGTCGGCGGCGCACGAGGACGAGGCGCGCGCGATCACGGCGGAGAACGGCTGCCGGCTCGCGCCGCTCGGCCCGCCGGCGATCGCGACCTCGCCGCTGCGCAAGCTCGGCTGCTGGTCGCGCTCGCGCAGCGAGGTCCTCGAGCGGCGGTGGACGCCGATGGCCCGTGCGTGCGTCGCCGCCCTGCTCGAGCGCGAGGCGTTCGACGTCGTCGCCCTCGACTCGAGCTTCGTGATCCCGCTGCTGCCGGCGCGCTGCACCCCGCCGATCGTGATCCAACTCCACAACCTCGAGTTCGCGGTGATGCGGCGCTCGGCGGGGCACGCGCCGAGCCGCGTCGACGCCTGGCTGCGTCGCGTGGAGTCGCGCCGCATCGAGCGGGCGGAGCGGCGAACGCTGCGGAGCGCGCGCCTCGCCGTCGCCGTGTCCGAGGTCGACGCCCGCCTCGCCCGCGGACTCGAGCCGTCGGCGCGGATCGCCGTCGTGGAGAACTCGCTCGACCTCCGCACGGTGCCGCTGCTGCCGCCCGCACCCGGCGAAGTGCCGCTGCTCTTGTTGGTCGGCAGCTTCCAGTACCCGCCGAATCTCGACGCCGCGCGCGTGCTCGTGCGCGATCACCTGCCGGCGTTGCGCGCGCGTTGGCCCGACCTGCGCGTGCGCCTGATCGGCCACGACCCGGACGGCGAGTTGCGCGAGTTCGCCGGTCGGCCCGGGCTCGAACTCACCGGCTTCGTCGGTGAACTCGTCCCGCACTACACCGAGGCGACGGCGATCTACGCGCCGATCCGCGATGGCGGCGGTACGCGCATCAAGGTGATCGAGGCGATGGCGTTCGGCCGGCCCGTGATCTCGACGGCGGTCGGCGTCGAAGGACTCGCCGTCCGGCGCGACGTGCACTGGCTCTCGTGCGAGTCGCCGCAGGACGGCGTCGCGAGCGTCGCGCGGGTCCTCGACCAGGGCGCGGACGGACTCGTGCGGGCGGGGCGCGCGCTCGTCGAGGCGCGACACTCCCACGCGGTGACGGTTCCCGCGCTCGCGAAGGTCATCTCGGCGGCGCTGGAACGCGCGTGAGCGCCCGCGCGATCGCGGCTTCGTCCGCGGCGTCGATCCAGATCCGATCCGTGCATCGCTCCCGGATCCCGCGCGCGGCTCGTCGCGCGACGTCGTCGGCGAGCGCGACCACGTCGGCGTAGTGCTCGGCCACCGCACGGCGCGCGAGTTCGGACGGCGGACCGTCGCGCAGGTCGACGAGGGTCACGCGCGCGTGGTCGGGAGCGACGACCCGAGGCGGCGGTCCCGCGTGCAGGACGAGCACGCACGCTCCGGTCGGGCGCGCGCCGATCGCACGGCAGTACGCGGTCACGTCGTTCGCGATGCGCAGCACCTCGCGATCGCTCCGCCGCGACGTGACGCGCACGCGTTGGCGCAGCAAGACGGCGCGAGGCAGTCGCGCGGTCGCGCGGACGAGCGCCTTGGCTTGGACGAGCAGCCCCGTGCGCCGCGCCTCCTTGCGCGCGTTCCACGGCAGCCAGACCGCGTGGGCGAGCGCGAGGCCGAAGTCGGTGACCGTGCGCCAGAACATCAGTTCGCGGTTGCGGCGGTCGAGCACCTCGACCTCGCTCCGGCCGAACACGCGCGTCGAGGTGGCGCGGTGGAGGTGATGCACGACGCTCTGCGGCTCGTACTCGATGCGCCAACCGCGCCGCCACGCGAGCCAGGAGACGCTCGCGTCCTCCGCATAGCACGGCGCGTAGAGATCCTCCATGCCGTCGAGCTCGCGGAACTTGGCGAGGTCGTACGCCGAGCTCCCGCCGCCGGCCCATGCCGCGGGGATCGCCGGTGCACGGTCGTCGCCGAGCACCTGTTCGAACCGCAGGAGACCCTTCTTCTGGACGATGCGCGTCCGGCCCGTCTCCACCTTCGCGGTCCCGTGCGCGGACTCCTGGAGCTCGATGCGCGCCGTCACGGCGAAGAGGTCCGGCGCGCCGAAGCGCGCGAGCAGCGCCGCGAGGAAGGTCGGTTCGACGCGCATGTCGTTGTTCAGCAGCACCAGCACGTCGCCGGTCGCGGCAGCGACGCCCGCGCGCACGCCGCCGACGTAGAAGCGATTCCGTTCGAGCCGCACGACCTCGGCCCAGGGATGCGCCGTGCGCAGGAACTCGGCGGTGCCGTCGTCGCTGCCGTTGTCGACGACGATCGTCTGGTGCGCGCCGCCGGCGTGGTCGATCGCGAGGCGCAGCGTCGGCAGGAGCGCTTCGAGGAGCTCCTTGCCGTTCCAACTCGGGATCACGACGCTCGCGCGCCGACCGGACGGCGCGGCGTCGGGACGTTGCGCCCGGCGGCGCGCGATCCGGACCCAGGGCGTCGCGAGGAGATCGACGAGCCAGGCGCCGAGCGCGACCGGCACGGCGAAAGCCCAGAAGAGCGGCAGCGCGAGCAGCGCGAACCTGCTGCCCGGGGTCACGAACCGCGTCCCTCTGCCAGCGATGCGTAGATCGCGACCAGTTCGGCGCCGTGCTCGGCGAGCGTCGGGATGCGGGGTTGGTTCGCGCGGTAGCGGGCGAGCCGCGCGGGTTCTCTGGCGAGCCGTTCGAGCCGCGCGCACAGATCCGCGACGTCGCCGGGCGCGAACAACTCGCCGTCTTGTTCGTGACGGATCCGTTCCGACAGGCCGCCGTGGCCCGACGCGAGGACCGGCACGCCCGCCGCCTGCGCCTCGAGCACGACGAACGGCGCGTTCTCGTACCAACGCGAGGGCACGACGACGACGTCGAGTCCGCCGAGCACCGCGCCGAGATCGCTCCGCGCGAACGGACCCGCGAAGGAGACGTTCGGCGAGGCGCGCGCGCGCGCGGCGAGAGCCTTCGCCCAGGGGTCGTGCTCTTCGATGCGCCCGAACACCATGAGCTTCATCGGCTCGCGCGCTCCCGCGACGGCGTCGACCGCGAGGTCGGTGCCCTTGTACTCCGCGATCGAACCGATGTAGCCGACGCGCAGGGGCGCACCGGCGGCACGCGGCGTATGCACGACTCCCGCGAGATGCGCGGGGTCGAGACCGAAGCCGAGGACCTCGATCCGCCCGGCGGGGAACCCGTTCGCGACGAAGGTCGCCGCGAGGAACCGCGACGGCGACACGATGCAGTCCGCGCGCAGGAGTGCGTCGCGCAGTAGGCCCGGCCGCTCGATCAGCGTGCGCGCCCGGCCTTGCGCCGTGCGCGACGGCGTGCTCGAGGGCGGCATCGCCCCGCGCGCGCGTGCGATCGCCTCGCGCAGTCCGTTGCGCTCGAGCTCCTGTGCTGCGTCGGGCCGCACGCAGGCGACGCAGCCGAGCCCGCCCTCGGGCGGTCCGTCGCAGAGTGCGCCGTCGTTCCGCCGCAGCGTGACCGCGGGGCAGAGGAACCAGAAGTCGTGCAGGTAGACGAGAGTCGGGATGCCGAGGCTCTTGCACTCGTCGAGCAGTCCGACGCCGAGGTAGCGGAGGTGCGCGACGTGCACGAGGTCGGGTCGCCGCTCGACGAGGAGCCGGCGGAAGCGCTCGGCGACGAACGGATGGCGGTACTCCATCCGCTCGAAGCTGCGGTCCAGGTGCATCCAGAACCGGAGACGCGTGATCGGAACGCCGTCGATCACGTCGTGCGTGGTCTCGATCAGCGGGGAGCGCTCGGAGAAGTCCGGCTCGAGCGTGAAGACCTCGACCTCGTGTCCGCGCCGCTTCGCCTCGCTCGCGATCGCCCAGGTGTGCTGCTCCGTGCCGGTGAAGTACCGCGGCAGGAACTGGTGGACGACGTAGAGGATGCGCACGGTCGTGGTCCGACTCACGTCCTCGTCAGCCGCGCCGCGATCGCGTCGTGCCCGGCGTCGCGCGCGAAGTCCGCGGGTTTGCGGCCGTCGTCGCACGCGCACTTCGGATCGGCGCCGCGCGCGAGGAGCAGGTCGACGAGATCCGGATCGCCGCGGTGTGCCGCCGCATGCAGGGGCGTGAAGCCGCCGCGATGGGAAGCGTTCGGCTCGGCGCCGGCGTCGAGCAGGAGCAGCGCGATACGCGCGCTGCCCGCGGCAACCGCGCTGTGCAGCGGGCGGAGCAGGCTCGGGTTCGCGGCGACGGCGTCCACGGGTGCGCCGTGGCGGAGGAGCCACTGCACGGTGTCGACGTGACCGAAGTACGCCGCGAGGTGGAGGACCGTGAAGCCGTCGGGCGAGTGATTGGTGATCACGCTGTGCGAA
The DNA here is from genome assembly GCA_016235155.1 of Planctomycetota bacterium. Classification (GTDB taxonomy): domain Bacteria; phylum Planctomycetota; class UBA1135; order UBA1135; family UBA2386; genus JACRLW01. Next base: position 42,650 of record JACRLW010000071.1, on the reverse strand, counting down.
CGACCGGCGGCGCTGACGAGATCATGGGTGCGGCCGAGCGCCGCGGCCTCGAAGCAATCGAGGGTGCCGACCCGCTCGAGCAGGAACTCGACGAGCCCGAAGTGACGGTGGTAGAGCGCCGTCATCAGCAGCGAGATGCCCGTGGAGTCGCGGCACAACGCGCGGCCCGGTTCGGCTTCGATCGCCCTGCGGATCGCGTCGACGTCACCGGCCCGCAGCGCGAGGAAGAGTTCGGATTCGCCTGCCATGACTTGGGGCCCTTGCCGTGCTCACGCGAGCACGAGCGGTTCGCGATCGTGCGCGCTGACGAGGAACTCGACGCCGGGGCACTGCTCGGCGAGCCGACCGCGAAGCACGGCGAGATAGCCGCGTTCGCTGCTGCTGTGTTCGCACAGCACGACGCTCGTGCCGCGAGCGAGTGCGGCGAGCACGTCGTGATGACGGAGTTCGCCGGTCCAGTACAGGTCGGCGTTCACGCCGGCGAGAACGCTGCCGCCCGCGCCGGGGCAGAGCGCGACGCGGCGGATCGACCCGGCGTGCGGCGCGCGCGCGATGCGCAGCGCGGGCAGCTTCAGCCAGGACTTGATGCGCGCGACGATCTCGTCGAGCGACGCGGGCGACTCGAGCACGACGCAGCGGCCGGGGCCATGCGACGGATCGTCGCCGTCGTTCGTCGCGCGGAGCGGCGTGCGCGCGCCGGAACCGAGCGCCTCGGCGAGCCAGTCGCAGAGGCCGGCGGAGACGGCGTCGAGCGCCGTGTGCGGCGAGTGGATCGCGATGCCCTCGCGCACGGCGCGAAGCACGACGCGCGCACTTGCGTCGCTCGCATGGAGCCGTCGCAGCGGTGCGAACAGCGGCGGGTGGTAGGCGACGACCAGTTGGCAGCGGCGAGCGATCGCTTCGTCGAGCACCGCCTCGGTGAGGTCGATCGTCAACAAGGCGCGCTGCACGGGCACGCGCGGCGTCGCATCGACGATCAGCCCGACGTTGTCCCAGTCCTCCGCGAGCGCGGGAGGAGCGATCCGATCGAGGACCGCGAGGACGTCGTCGAGAGCCGCGGGCACGCGCGAAGCTTCGGGTCCCACCCGAGACGGGGCAAGCGCCGCTTACTCGCCGAGCGTGAGGCCGAGTTCGGCGAAGGCCGCCGCCGCGGCGTCGTCCCAGCCGCGGTTGGCGGCGGGACTCGCCGGACTCGGATGCGGGATGCGCCCGAAGCGCAGCGCGCGATCGGCGAGGGCGCGCCGCGCGCGATCCTCGGCAAAGGCGCCGACGCCGATCACGAGCGAAGCGCCGGTCGCCTGCACGACGTCGCGCAGGTAGCGATCGCAGGCCAAGAAGAGCGGCGCCGTCTCCTCGCGCGGCAGCTTGTCCGGCGTGAGGTTGCGACCGCTCGCTTCGACGAACGCGAGCGGGCAGTAGTTGTGGACCCAGTAGCGGGCGAAGAAGCGCTCGGGCTCGCCGAAACGCGAGCGCACGAATCCCCAGAAGCGGCGACCGCTCACCTCGCTGCGCGCACACGCGAAGCCCTCGATCGGCCGCTTGCCGTGCTCGCGCGCCGGCCGCTCGACGTCCTCCTCGATACCGAGCCAATCGCGCACCGCCGCGACCTCGCCGAACGGCACGCCGGTCTGCACCATCCCGAAGGGGCCGGGGTTCATGCCGACGAGCACGACGTGTTTCGGCCCGACGCCATAGCGCCGCAGCCACGCGAGATGCGCCCGCCGCGCGTGCACCAAGGGGTCGTAGACGACGTCGACCGGCGGGGAGAAGCGCAGGGGCTCGATCGCGGCGACGACGCGGGAGGTGGCGGATTCGAGCGGGCTCATTCGGGACTCGCCGCCGGCTTCCTCGCATCCACGGCCGCGAGGATGCGCGCGTGGAGGCGGGGCTCGGCGATGCGGATGTCGAACTCCCTGTCGAAACGGGTCTTCGCGCGCTTGCCCATCTTCGGGGCGAGTTCGGGGTGCCCGATCAGGCGGGTGATGGCGTGCGCGAGGGCCTTGGGGTCGCGTTGGGGGACGCGCAGGCCTTCGACGCCGTCGTCGAAGGTCTCGCTGATCGAGCCGGCGTCGGTGCCGATGATCGGCAGGCCGGTCGCCATGGCCTCGAGGATCGCGGTCGGGATGCCGTCCTTGTCGCCGCTCTCGGTTTCGACGAAGGGGGCGACGAAGACGTCGGCGGCGTCGAGCAGAGGGCGGAGCTCCTCCTGCTTCATGCGACCGTGGCGCACGACGAGATCGCCGACGCCGAGCTCGGCAATGCGGCGCTCGAAGCGTTCGCCGTATTCCTCGCTCGACGCCGAGCCCTTGTCGACGGCGCCGATCACGTGGATGCGGACCGTCTTGCCCGAATCGCGCAGGAGCTTCGCCGCCTCCGCGAGTTCGATCATGCCCTTCTTCGGTTCGATGCGGGACACGCACGCGAGTTCGAGCGTGCGGCCGGCGGGCGCGGTGCGCGCCACGAAGCGGAAGCGCTGACCGTCGGTGCCGTTGGGCTTCACGATCACCCTCGGCGCGATCTCGGCGCCGCCGATGCCGATCAGTTCGTCGCGGATGCGGCGCGACGTCGCCACGATCACGTCGGCGGTGCGCAGGTGCAGCGGGACGACCTTGAGCGGCCAGTCCTTCAACATGTGGTCGGCGTAGGTCGACAACCCGCGCGGGATGCCGTTCACCCACGACGACACCAGCCCGCACAGCGCCTGGTCGTAGAAGAAGTAGGTGTGGAGGTAGTCGGCGCCCCACAGCGCGTGACGCCGCGCGTAGGTGAACGCCAGCATCAGTTCGAAGCGTTTGAGCAGCGGCTCGCGCTCGATGCCGGAGTACTTCGTGAGTTCCAGGAGGAGCGACTCCACGCGGTCCGGTCGCGTCCGCTTGTAGTGCTCGAAGTCGGCCTTGTGGACCTCCCAGGCCGGCTGCAGGTACTCCTTGTTGGCGCCGAGGTACTGGAACGCGGCGTGGAGCGCGTTCGGATCGCCGTTCTCGGTGTAGAACACCTTCACGTCCGCACCGAGCATGTCGTGCATCGCCGTCAGCTCCTGGTAGACGAACGTGTGGGAGATGACGGGGAAGTGCGCGGTCGAGCCGGCGGCGATCTTGAGTCCCTCGCGGTGTCCCCCGACCGGGGTCGCGGGCTTCCGTCCCGCGAACAGCCGGCGGAAGAACATCATCCCGCGCACGCCGGACTCGCGGGTCCTGCGCCAGGTCGCGCGGGCCAGGCGGCGCGACTTCGCGAACAAGGGCGTCTTTCGCCACAGGGCGTAGCCGATCCGCCACTCGGGTGACTTCAGCAGCCGGTCGAGTTCGGCGTTCGACTCGCGCAGCAGACGGCGAGCCTCCCCGAGTTCCTGGTCGGTTCGGCGCAGGCGGCCGTCGAGATCGCTGCCGCGCGCGACCGCGGACTTCCGCTCGGCGTCGATGCGGTCGCGATCCGCGGTGACGGAGTTGCGTTCGGTCTCGAGCCTCTGCTTCTCGCCGCGGACCTTGTCGCGCTCGGCTTCGACGCCGCGCTTGTCGGCGGTGACGCGCTCGAGGTCCTTCTCGACGCCTCGCTTGTCCGCTTGGTTGCGCTCCAGTTCAGCGAGGGCCTGCTGCTTCTCCGCCGCGAGACGGTCGCGCGCGGTCTCGACGGCGTGCTTTGCCTCGGCGAGGGCCGTCGCTTCGCTCCTGGTCGCGTCGCGCTCTCGCGTCGCGTGCTGGACCAGGGTCGCGAGCCGTCGCGCTTCCTCGCCGAGCTTCGTGGTTTCCGCGCGCAGTTCCCCGACGACACGTTCGGCCGTGGCGCGTTGGGCGGCCGCATCGCGTTGGACGTCGGCGAGGCGAGCTTCGACGCGCGCCGAGTGCGCGGCGTGCTCCGCGATGTCCCTGCGCGAGACGTCGACCGCGCGGCGCGCCTCGTCGAGCCGGGTCGTGAGCTCCGCGATCGTCGTCCGCGCCGTCGCGACCGCGACTTCGCTCGCACGGGCCGACTTCGCGAGGTCCGCGCGCAGCGACTCGATCTCGCGGCGCGCCGCGGAATCGGCGCGGCGCACGCGATCCATCAACTCTTTGTTCTCCTCGCCCTGCGTCGCGAGGAGTTGCGCCGCGCGCTGCACGCCGGCCTCGAGCGCGTGGATCGGGTCGTCGGCCATCGCGGCGTCGACCAGGCACACCGAGCGGAAACGGTCGAGGACGACGCGCGCGCGTTCGAGGGCGTGCGCCAGTTGCTCCGACGCCTCGCGCTCGCGCTGGCGCAGGCGGTTGAGCTCGGCCTCCAACTCGTTGCGACGGCGCTCGATGCGCTCCGCATCGCGGTGCGACCACACCAGGGCGTCGCGGAAGCCGCGCGCGTCTTCGCGCACGATCTCGCCGAGGATGCGCGCGACCTCGAGCCCGTGCCCGCGCCGTGCGTTGGCCAACGCGGAGCCGAGTCGCTCGGCGCCCAGATCGCGGACCGCATAGCCGAGGCGCGTGATGCGATCGGCGCGCTCCTCGAGCGCGACCAGGGCTTCGCGCACGGCGGGATCCGTCTCGCTCAGCCGTTCGAGCTCGACGCCGCCGACGAGCGAGTTCAACCACAGCGCGATTCCGTCGGTCTCGGTGTTGGCGACGACGTGGGCCGCGACGTGGCGGACGACGGCCCCGGCGCCCTGCTTCGCGGTCGCGAGCTCGTCGCGGAGGGCCTCGGCCGCGACGCGGTTCACCTCGAGGAAGTAACGCCAACGGCGTCCTTCCCTGAACCACACGGTGTTGGCGCCGTGCAGTCGATACGCGGCGAGCGGCTCCTTCACGTGGCGGAGCGTCCCCTCGCGGGCCGCGCCGAGGAACACGTGCCAGTCGAGGCAGTACTTCAGGCTCGTCAGCGCCGGCGCCTGCGCGCGCAGCCAGTCCGTCCGGCAGAAGAGGTTGGAGCTGGTTGCGAGGAAGTTCTGGCGCAGGAGGTCGGCGAAGAGGTCCTCGCCCTCGCCCGTGGTCGCGCGTGCCTGCTCGTACCAGGTGACCCAGTCGAAGATCATCCGGCCGTCGCGCAGGCGGCTCGTGTTCTCCGTCGTGAGTTCGCCGCCGGCGGCGTCGACCAGCGCGAGGTCGGTGGTCACGAGTTGCGCGCGTGCATCGTCGAGGAGGACCTGGCGACAGCGCGCGATGCGCTCGGGGTGGAAGAAGTCGTCTGAGTTCAGCAACGCGACGAAGGGTGTGGTGACGCGCTCGAGCGCCGCGAGCACGCTGTTGCCGAGACCGAGGTTGTGCTCGTTCACGCGCACGGAGAGCCGTGGGTCGCGGATCGCACGCGCGTGCTCGGCGGTCGCGTCCGTCGATCGATCGTCGACGACGTGGACGACGAGCCAGCGGTGGGTCTGGCCGAGCGCGCTGCGGATGCACTCCTCGACGAACGACTCGTGACCGAAGCTCGGGATCAGCACCGTGACGTCGGGCCGGCCGTCCGCGGTCGTCGCCTTGTTCGCGGATGCGGCGCGCCACGGGCGGCGGCGGTTCGCGAGTCGATCGAGACCGAGCCAGTCGCGCCAGTGCGCGCAGGCGCTCGCGATGCCGGCGCGCGTGGCGGTCGCACGGTCGTCGTCGAGCAGCGGCTTGCGCCGCGATGCGTCGCCGTAGACGTCGAGCAGCGCGGCGAAGGCCTCGCGCGTCGGGGCGAGCAAGGCGCACTTCTGCAGGAGCAGTCGCGCCCACGCGTGCTCGGCGAGGAGCGCGTGCGCGTCGTCGCGCGCGAGCAGATCCTCGCTCCAACGCGCGAGGCCGGGCGCGCTCTCGAGACCCGCCGACCAACCGAGCAGCGCGTCGGCGCAGGCCTGCTCCACCCAGAGCGCGTGCCCGGGCGGCGGGAAGCACAGCGGTTCGCGGCCGGCGAGCAACGCCATCGCGTCGGCCTCGCCGGTGCCGCGCGCGTGGTCCTCGACGAGACGCCGCAGTTCGGAGCGCAGCCGGCCGTAGCCGTCCTGGAAGATCGATGCCGGCCGGCGCTCGTTGCCGAACAGGAACCACAGGCTGCCGAGCACGCCGATCACGAAGTGCTGTTCGTGCAGCGACGCTTCGAGCAGCGGGGTGCGGCCGTCGGACTCAGCGCCGCGCAGGTCGAGCCTCGCGCCGAGCGCGGCGGCGCGCGTGGCGACCGGCGCAAGCTCGAACCAGTTGTCGGGCGCAAGGACGAAACGGACGGTGACCGTCGCGCCGTCGGCGAGCGAGGGACGTAGCGCTGTCGTGGCGTGTTCGAGATCGATGGCGGCGCCGAGCACGAGATGGGCGAGGCGCAGGGTGCGCAGCGCACCGCGCAGGACCTGCGGGTCGGAGAGCGTGCGCGTCCGCAGCGTCACCGCGAGCGGCGCAAGACGCGCTTCGAGCATCGCGCAGATCGGCTCGATCGCCGGGTCGGTGCTCGCGTCGTCGGCGCAGAGTTCGAGCTTGTCGAGGCCGTCGAGGACGCTCGTGATGCGTCGCAGCAACGCGATCGCGTCCTTGCCGCGCGCGCCGCGATCGAGGCGGACGACCAGTCGGCGCGGCGCGACGGCTTCGGCCGAACCGATCTCGTCGGCGTGATCGCGGAGGATCGCGCTCTGTGCGACGAGATCGAGCCGGAGGCAACGCAGGCACGCGGCGCAGTGCTCGGCGGGGAGTTCACCGGCGGCGAGGCCGGTGCGCAGAGTGGTCGCCGTCGGTCCACGGAAAGCGCGGAGCAGGTCCTGGGCCTTGCGCTTCGCCAGCGGCTGCGACGTCGCCTCGCATGCGAAGACGTCGCCGTCGGCGTTCAGGACCAGGGTCGTCGAAGGCGCGCTGCACAGCGGGAAGGCGCCTTGCGGTGCCGGGGAGCGGCGCAGTTGGCGACGCACGCGTTCGATCTCGTCGCGAGCGAAGGTCTGGTGCGCGGCGCCGGTGACGCGAACGACGTCCATCGGGCTAGTGCCGGGCGGCAGCGATCTCGCGCGTGTAGAGGTCGGCGGCCTGGCGCGCGATCGCGACGTCGGTCAAGCGCCGCTCGACGGTGCGACGCGCTTCGGCGCCGAGCCGCTCGCGGAGGGCCCGGTCCTCGACCAGGCGCTCGAGGGCGCGGATGAAGGACGGCGCATCGTTGCTCGTCGCGATCAGGCCGTTGACGCCGTCCTGGATCAGTTCCGGCATGCCGCCGCAGTCCGACGAGACGATCGCGCGTCCGGCCGACATCGCTTCGAGGCAGGAATACGGCGCGTTCTCCCACAGGCTCGGGATGAGGAACACGTCGACGCGCTTGAGGATCGCGCGGACCTCGGCGAGCTGCAGCTTGCCGAAGTAGTGGAAGCGCTTCTGCAGGCCGTTCTTCTCGATGAACGGCTTGATCTGCTTCTCCATGAAGCCGAACAGGTCGGCGCCCGCGAACGCGAAGTGGACGTTCGGGTACTTCCGCATCACGTGGAAGCACATGTCGCGCACGAGATGGATGCCCTTCCGCTCCTCGAGCCGGTTCGCGAAGAAGACGGTGATCGCGTCCTTCTGCGGCAGCCCGAAGCGCGCCGTGGCGTCGACGCCTTCGTCGCGGTCGAAGAGGTCCAGGTCGATCCCGTTCGGCACGACGTGGATCGGCTTGCGCACGTGCATCTTGGCGCGCACTTCGTCGGCGACGAACTGCGAGCACGAGGTCCGCACCGTGCACTGGTTGATCGCGAGCTGCTCCACGAACGCCGTCAACTCGCGATCGAGCCGCCGCGTGTCGTAGATGTTCATGATCAGCCGCGCCGGGCTGTGGAACTTGATCGCCGACGGGATGTCGAGCAGCGTGGTCGCGAGCATCCCGTCCGCGCCGCACTCGGGGAACTCGACGATGTCGAAGGTCTCCTTGTCGAGCGCCTTGCGAAGCGCGTAGTAGGCGCCGTACGCCGTCTCGATGCGGTTCGTCGCCCACCACAGCCGGCGATCTCGCATCCCCTGCACGAGTCGATGCAGCCAGTTCTTCTTCTGGATGCGCGTGACGCGCACGCCTTCGTGCTCGCTGTGGTGGATGCCCGGCTTCAACGAGCCCGCGAAGACGTGTACCGAGTGTCCCAACTTCGCCATCGCGCGGGCCTGGTACCACGAGTAGGTGCCGATCCCGCCGAAGCCGGTGTCGGGCGGGTACTCGTAGCTCAGGATGGCGATGTTCATCGGGGACGGCGGCGCGAGCCGGACGGCGGGGCGAACACGTTAGCCGCCGCGCCGTGCGCGATCGAACGTCGCGGTCGCAGCGGGGCGTCGTCGCGGGATTCGACACTCCGCGCGGTCGAGCTTGACGCGCAATCGGATGGACCGGCGCGACGGGAGATGCCGAACGGTCGGTTGCGACGAGTGGACAGCATTCGGACCGACCCGTTCGTGCCGCCTCGACTCGAACACCACCCGACAGAGTCTCCCAAAAGAGTTTCCCGACGAAGAGTGAACGCCATGAGAACTCGACTTGCCTGCCTGCTGATGATCTTCGGTGCAGCAACCCCGACCCTGGTCGCCCAGGACGATGTCGCGCCCGAGCGTCGCGCCCGCCCGCCCGTCAAGGGTGAGGAGCGACCGGCGCGCGATCGCGATGCGGCGCCGAACCGCGACGAGATGCTCGAGCGCATGCGCGCGCGCGTGGAAGAGGCCAAGGCCCGGCTCGACGAAGCCCGCCGCCGCCTCGATGAACTCGGTGCGCAGGGTCGGCCTCAGGATCGAGCGCCGCAGGGCGAACGCGGCGAGCGTCGCGGGCCGCCGCAGGATCGCGGCGAGAAGGGTCGCGGCCCGCGAGGCCCCGATCAGAAGGGCCCCGAACAGAAGAGCCCCGGCAAGAAGGGCCCGGGAAAGAAGGGGCCAGGGCAGCAGGGCCCCGGCCAGAAGGGTCGCGGCCAGCAGGGTCCGCGCGCCGGCGGTCCCGGCCACGAGGGAGTGCCGCCCGGGATCCGCATGCGCATGCAGATGCGCATGAAGATGCAACGCGCGATGCGCAGCCAGATCATGCGCCGCATGGGTGCGATGCGCGGTGGTCCCGATGCCGCGGGCCGCGGCATGCCGGGCCGCGGCGGGAATCGACCCGATCAGGCTCGACCCGGTGCGCGCGGCTTTGCCGGTGAGCGGCTCGACGCCGCCCGCGATCGCCTCGAACAGTTCCGCGGCCGACTCCGCGAACGCGGCGAAGGTCGCGAGCGCGAGGACGGCGATGAGGGCGGCGAGCACGAGAAGCGTCCCGAGCCGCGGCGCCCCGATCGCCGGGTCTGAGCAGTCGGCGCGAGGCGCGCCCTTCGATCACGCCCGGCGGGATTCGAACCCACGACCCCCGGTTTAGGAAGTGTCGGAGAGGTGTCGGTCAGGTTCGGACGTTGAACGCCTGAACGAGCGTAACCTAGTCGTGGGTATGAGCTTCCGACGAACCATCGATGGACGGCCTCGGACGCCTCAGGACCGGGAAGGAACCACGACTAGCGACAATCGAGCGACAACGGCGTTGCGTTGCTGGGAGTTGCGGTGGCAGCTGTCGCGGCGAAGGCTCATGTGGCATGGGCACCACCAACAACGGAGGACGACGTAGCGCGTCAGTCGCGGTTGGTTGGGGGTCAGCTTGTCTCGAAGCCGTGGTCGGTGAACTTCAACGTGCGGCTGTTCTCGGTGACCGTTCTCACCACGTTGTCGGGCACCCCGTTACCGACCTCAGCCTCAACCTCAAGCGTCACGCGGACCTTGGCGCCCACAAGGCCGGCCAGGTGCGAGATGACCTCGTCGGCAATGCGGCTGGCATCGCGGCCGACGCGCGCAGCATCGAGAACCACGCTGCCGTGGAAGCGCCGTGGCTTCGGTTGCTCGGCGGGTGCAGTTGTGGCCTGGACCGCTCCTCCCGCGGTTCCGCCGTTGGGCGCAGCAGGGTCTCCGGCTGGCGGCGCCGATGTCGTCAATCGGCCGGCAGTCGGCTCAGGGATAGCTTCTTTGTCGAGCTGGCTCTTCGCCACCTCCGACTGAACGAGTAGGCCAGGAAAGTCGGTCTCGGGGATTGGGACGTTTCGCCCACCCCGCAGACCCTGATAGCGGCCAGCGGCCTCGTCGTACGCATCCGCAAACGCGAACGAGTCTTTCATCCAGGTGATGAGGCCTAGCCCCTCGCGCACGGCGCCGGCCACGACAGCCGGGTCTCGCATCCTCGGCAGGTAGAGGTAGCGAGCGAAGTCATCGACGAGCTGCTGCAGCGGAACTTGCGTGTCCATATGGCAGCGTCGATATCGACGGGGTAGGACTCGCCACCCAGCAGCTTGATCTGGTCGCACCAGACCTTGTAACCCGCTGCAGTCAGACGAAGCGTGGGCCACTGTGCAAACGCCGCGTCCTCACTTGCATAGCTGACGAACAGGTGGTCACGGGTTGGGGCCAGGATCTGGTCTCGTCGGACGGGAGTGTGTTAGCGGTGACATACAGAATGGTCAGATTGACCTTCTATGTAAGTGCTCTGGTGGCAAGCGGACATGAAGTCACTCCTCATCCCCGGTCTGGGCGAGCTGCGACACCGCATCGGAGTCGAGTGAGCCGAGGTAATCGATCATCGGAACCAGAAAGGGAGCTGCAGCTCTGGTCGTACGTTCGACGAGTTCGCGGATGGATGGTTCATCCTCGTTGCCCTCAGCCTCTTGCGCCTTGGGCTTGCGGCCGCTGGTTGATCGCTGATCGTGAATCAACGCAAGGGCGAGGAGGACGTTGCCGTACACGAACTTGGCTTCGACCACAGCAGGGTCACCGTCACCTTGCTTCAGGTCGGTCTTGAGAAACACGTTGTCGACGTTGACGTAGAACTCGAAGGAACTCTGGCTCTCGTCGCCCTCCTCGATGATGGTGCACGCAGAGTGCTCGTCAAACTGGCGTTCACTCCACTCAGCTTTGTGCACCTTGTGAATCCGCGGGATTTGAATGCCGGTCGGCGGCTCGCCATCACCTTTGCCCTTTTCTCCCTTCTCGGCGCCGGCATTGTCGGTCTCCGGCGTGTCGCCGGTTGCCTTCTCCTTCTTGGTATGCGTCTTGCCACCGGGCTTCTCCGACTTCTCCGCGAGTGTCACGTGCGCGATGCTCACGAATGGCTGGGGGAGCGTGTCGTCCATCACGGTCAACTGCAGAGCGAACACGTCGCCTGGCGCGGACTCGTCCTCGGGGATCGTCACACTCCAGTTCGCGACACCGTTGAAGAGGTTGATGCTCGTGGTCAGTTCCCGTCCCTCAAGTGGACCGTCAACGACCTCGACATGGTACCGCCCTCGTTCTCGGTCTCTGCTGAAGTAATCGTTCTCGACGTCCGTGACGAACCGGAACCTGCATCTGCGGCCGTGCTCGGTCGTGCGCTGAAGCGCCTCCCCTGGCTTGTGCTTCTCGAAGTGGAAAAACGTGGGGTGACGCTTTCCCTTGAAAACCGGAGGGTGCCCTTCGGTGCCGCCCTGGCCGCCTGAGGTCTGCCCATTTTCCTGGGACCGGTAGGGGGAGTTCAGGCGCTGGCCCTGGAGGAAGAGTCTGGAAAGGCTCGGTGATGTCTTCAGGATCTGCCTCAGGACGTCCTCGAGAGGCTTCGCCTCGCTGAGCTTCTCAGAGACTTCCTCGCGTCGCCTGCGTTCCCTCAACTCCCGAAGCCCGGGGTGGTTCGCAATCTGCGACTCCATCTCCTCTTCGATGTCCCGTCGGAGGCTACCGCCGCTCAGTCGGTCGCGGCTGTTCTTGAAGAGGTCCGCGCGCGACTCGACGGAGATGTCAGTGCAGTCGACAACCACGAGCAGGGACTTGGCGAGTCGCCCCATCTTCACGCCCTTGCGCTCAAAGAACGACTTGGGAAACCACCCATGCGTCTGCCCGTTGATGGTGAAGACGACTCCCTGGTCTGCCCGGTAGCTGTCGGCGTTGTCCCCCTTGAACGCGTAGATGCGCGCAACCATTAGTTGGCCCTGGACGTTGAGCGTCAGCGACGCCGGATAGCCGTCCTCCAAGCTGTCGCTCTTGCTGTCCTCGAGGCGGGCTCGGAGGCCAACGAGGTTCGTGTCGAAGCTTCCGGCGTGACCCTTGAACCCCTCGCGACACTCGTGCGCCCGGATGGGCAGCGCGACTTCCGGCAGGAGGATCTCGAGTCGCGGCAGCAGTCCGCCTTTGCGGAGGATGTGACCCTTGAACCCTTGCACGTCGTACTCGTAGAGCTTGATGCAGGATCCCCATTCCATGTGCCGCGTGTAGGGTCGATTGTCCTCTGGCATGAGCGGGAGGCTCTTGGCGTGGAAGGAGAGGACAGCCCCTCGGCTAGGTGTCGCGACGGCACCGACCGGCGCAAGGTACTTGAAGTACGGGTTCCGAACCTGGCCAGGCCCCTCGGGTGGAGTCTCGCGCCGGAGGATGGTCACCGACCAGCATGCGTCGCTCTCGTGCTTCGAGCGCTGCTGCGCGGCGATGCTCGGATCGCGGCGCGTGATGAGGAGCTGGAGCTTCTTGCGTCCGCAGAACTGCAGAGCACCCGTGCCGCCCATGTTGAACTTCCCCTGGACGAATGGGATGCGCAGCTTGTTCTTCTTGTCGATGGACATGAACGTGTCGGGCACACTTTCAGGCGTTTGTCCCTCACCGGTGTCGCAGATGGTGAGACACGGCATGCCGTCTTGCTGCGACCGGGCGCCGGTGATCGCCATCGTGATGCCCTTCGCCAACTCTGTCCTGCTGGTTGAGCTGAAGAACCGAGTCCGCGCCTCATTGATCGACTTCGGTGCCTGGGTGCTATCCGGAGCGACACCAGCGCGAATACACTCTGCCATCAGCCGTGCATCGACGCAGTTGATGAGCTTCTCCACCAGCGCAGGTTCAGGCCTCGCCTGCTGGGCTCCAACCGTCTTGAAGTTGTTCTCGTCGTCACCGAGCAGCCGCCAGCTCGCCGAGTCGCCCCACAACCCGGCCTCCTCCAGGATCCTCACCACCTCCTCCTCGCGGTCTGCCTTGAGCAACCGGAGCGCAAAGTCCCTTTTCTCCTCGTTGGTCTTGATCTGCATGGTGGCTCCTATCCCAGACTCTTTGCAGATACGCGGCCCCAGACGTCGTCGAATGCTCCATTCGTGGCGGCATGCTTGCGCACGACATACCCATCACGCCCTTTCTTCTGCACGGCGCCAAGGCTGCGCAACCACGCCATCGTCAAGTAGACCTGGTACCCTGGGACTTCCTCACCAGCGGCGTCGGTCACCGGGAGCAGCGACTCGATTCCAAACACATGATCTGGTTTGACGACGCGTGCCATCTGCTGGACCACAGCAACAACGGCTGGACGCGGCGCCTTGTGCTCGTACTGCGCCCTGTTCTTCTTGGACCATCCGAGCTTCACGAGCTTGTCACCGTCTCGCTCGAACCGAGGAAAGTCGCGCTTTCCGAGCGGTCGTCTCGCTCCGCGAGATGGTGCAGGTGCTGGCGCAGCCGGAGAGGTTGCCGGAGGCAGTTCATCGTGCGGCAATGCTTGAGCCTCCGGTTCCGCTGGCAGCGGCGTTCCGCGGTCCTTCAGGAACTTCGCGAGTGCGTCGGCAAGGCCTGCCAGCTCAGCCACCTCCGCGTACGCCTTCTCGCGCAGACCCTCTGACATCAAGTCACGCAGCGCGGACTCGGCTGCGGCAAGGACTTCTGTGGCGCGCCGCATCCTGGACATACCAGGAATCTACAGGCACTCTACAGCGAAGATCAAGCGAAAACGGGCGGCTCGACGCAAGTTGTTGGTGCGACCTCACTTCGTCGCTGTTTTTCCTTCGGGGAGGGTGGAACCGGGGGTGCCCAAGCTGGTACCATGGCTGGCGGTTGGCAACCAAGAGGCGGTTCACTCGATGGCGCACGCGGTCCTGAGCCGGGGCGTCCCTGACCTCCAACGGCTTCAAGAGAGCCTGGCGTCCGGGAGCTACATCAACGGGCTCACGCACGACTTCTACCACTACCCTGCTCGGTTCTCGCCTGAGATCGCACGCACGATTATCGAGCTCCTGAGCAGGCCGAACGACTGGGTGCTCGATCCGTTCATGGGGGGAGGCACGTCGATCGTCGAAGGACTTGCCGTGGGCCGAAGGATGATCGGCGTGGACATCAACGCCCTGGCCCACTTCGTCACCGAGGTCCGTACATCGCCGCTGAGCTCGGCAGATGAGGTGTCGCTTCGCGGATGGCTGGATGACGCGTGTCTGATCTTGTCAGGGTCGCTCGCTTCGCGCATTCCGCCGATGCGCGTGCACAACATGCCGGCATGCCTCGATCGGTTTGTGTCCGCAGCGTTGCTCCTCGTCGGCCTACTGAGCAAGCGACGACAGGAAGCGTTCGCCCGTTGCCTCATCCTGCGTCTGGGACAGTGGGCGCTTGATTGCAGAGAGGCTCAGGTTCCTTCACAGAGGCGACTCGTCGAGCAGCTCCGCATCCTTGGCGAGCAGATGATCGCGGGATTGGATGACCTCGCCATGTCATGTCGACACGCAGGCGTTGCGAAGAACAAGATCCGTGGCCGAAGGGTGCTGCTCAACCGATCAAGCGTCGGGATTGATGAGCACGGGGCACTGATGCGCATGGACTGCCAGCCGAAGCTCGTCTTGACATCACCACCCTACCCCGGGGTGCATGTCCTTTACCACCGATGGCAGTACAAAGGAAGGAGAGAGACTGCTGCACCCTACCATATCGCTGGCCTGCAGGATGGCTCGCCAGCAAGCTACTACACGGCAGGAAGCAGGACGCCCACGGGCATTTCGAACTACTTCGAGACAATGGAAGGAGCGTTCTCCTCCGTTCGTTGTGTGATCGACCCGAAGGCTGTCGTCGCCCAGCTGGTTGGGTTCTCCGACGCTGACACCCAGGTGCCGCGATACGAAGAGATGATGGAGCGAGCCGGGTTCGAGCCTCTGCGGCTACCGTCAGGCGAGCCCACGAGAATCCAACGGTGCGTGCATAACAGGAAGTGGTACCACCGTGTTCGACAGGGGCGCTCGGGAAGCATGGAAGTGCTCATGCTGCATCGCGTCGCGCACTGATGCACCGACACCCTTATATACTTGTTCGCACTCCCGACGTGCATGGAACGCATCGAGCGCATGCAGTTGGAGGCAATCCGTCGTCACCTTCATCATGAACTTCTCCAGATTGAACGACTCCTCAAGACTGCGCAGCCGGCTCGTCGCCTCTCTGACCAGGATGTGAGGAACCGCGTCGTTGCGATCTGCCAGACCATCAAGTCGCGCGGGGGTTCTGTGACCAGGGACCAGCTCCGCGAGATCTGCCAGGAGCACAAGCTCCGCTTCACGACGGTCGGCGCCTTGTTCAGGAACGGGTTCCTGTGGATGGTAGGCGGGAAGGCCAGCTTGACGAAGCGCGGGCTGACCGCGAAGTAGGCTCCCAAGAGCTTGAAGGCCGGCAACGGCTGAGAGATCATCCGCTGGTGAAGAGGCCGTCCTCGTTGCGAAGGCGGCAGCATCCGAGGGCCATGACCCAGGACAGCCAGCAGCAGAATCCCGAACAAGCCCCTGAGTGGCTTGAGGAACTACCGCGCGACCAGGGAAGTAGTTGTTGGTCAGCGGGTAAAGCTGGGTGGCTGTCGATGCCACTTTCGATCGCTGCTCTACCGCGTCTACGATGACGTGCTATCGATGAGCAGTGAAGCGTAGTCGGATTCGAAGAGCTTCTGTCTATCAGCGACGGCTAGACGTTGCATGCAGTAGAGTTGCCAGTACTCTTGCCACTCATCTGACTTTGGCTTCAGGTACTCGACGTTGAGTCCAATCCGAGAGTCGCATGCGTCCGCCCAAGATATCATCTGACCGTGGGATTGCCATCGCTTCGTGTCAATCAGTTCCTTTGCAGCGCTAGTTGCGTTGCCAGCCTTACGGAACATCCCTCGTGTGAGCTGATCCTCCGCGAACCTGCGCGCCCGGTCCTGAACCGCCTGGAACAACTTCACGGTTGCTGGGTCGAGCTTGCTCAGCATGATCCGCGCGGCGATATCATGAGGGGTTCTCGCGAGCGTGGTCGTGTGCTCTTCGTATGCGTCGAGGTAGCTCTGGACAGAGTGACGGATCCGATTGCCATTGCCATCAGCCAGGATGACTTGGGGATCAATGGGGCCAAGCTCTGACGTATCGCTCATGACGACGGCATCGGCGCCCAGAACCATGAGAGTTCCGGCGCTCTTGGCGAAGTCAGGAACGATGACTCTAAGGGCCGCGAGGCCTACCCTCGTACGAACCATCGTGATGAGCTTCTCCGCCGCATCGATGTCTCCACCACCGGTATGCAGGAGCAGATCGAGATCGGCGCCCTCAGCAACGTTGTGCAAGAGATCGACGAATCCAACCGTATCGTCGCGGTCTATCGCACTCAGTCCTCCACACACGTAGCAGATGAACCTGCGATGCGTTCGCTCCTGAATGCGCTTGATGATCGCTTGTCGCTGGTAGCGCGCGGAGTGAATAGCCTGGTAGAAGGGTGTCTTCGTCGGAGGTGGAACTACCGACTCCCTGACGAGCTTCTGCTGGTCATCGTGGGGGACTGGGCTGCCCTCTAGATTCGGGTCGGTCATGTGTCGTGCCTCCGGCCGTTGGGAGCCCACTCTACTATGCCCCTGCGAAGGAAGAAGTGGCATCGACGGTCCCGCGTGGAGTCGTCAACACTCGGGCTGAGTGTCAGACGCCGGTGAGCCTGCAAGGCCCATGCGGGAGATCGTCCTGGATACAGGTTGAGCATGATGCGGTGGCCGCGTCGGCAGGGGCAGTCGAAAGCGATCCAGGTTGGGGTTCCTCCTAGCGACACAAGTATCGCAGACTTGTACGGAAGACTAGCAGGTATCTCGTCGCCGGCGTCGACCGTTGCGATGACGCGCCAACCTCGCCATGGCCAAGGAATCCACTGCCACCAGCGGATGCGCGCTACGCCTGCCATGTCAAGTCCAGGAAGGGAGAAGTGAAGCCTGCCCCACGCTTCCCTGAAGTGGAGTGGCAGTAGTGTCGAGGCTTGGGTAGGGCGTTGTTCGTGGAGACTTCACGATCGTGTATGCGGAGTAGGATCTCCGATGGCCTATCCTCTGGGCCGTAGTGTATGAGTCGCTCGAGAAGTTCGCCTACCGCAGCCGCGGCCACCATGGTCGTGTAGACGACAACCGCAGGCTCGACAGCCCCGAGGGCTGGGGCATAGCCCTCATGCTCCAGACGTGTGCGTTCGGACGGAGTGAAGAGCTCGGTTCGCGCGCGATCGAGGTCGATGCGACCTCGGCACAGCAGGCAGGCTGCCTCTGGGTGAAGTACAGTTACACGCCCGTGGATGCCCGAGAGACGTCCACCGGTTGCGCTTTCGAGCAGTACTCCACAGTCAATGACAGGAAGCAGGAAGTACGTGGATAGCCTCGACAACACGACCCGACCGGCGTTGTCGTCAGTGCACCCAAAGACGACGTCTGCATCCGTGAGTTGGCGAGCTGCGTGCTCCACGGTGACCATCGTGGGAGCGCACGTAATGCTGAGTCCGTCAACGATACGACGAAGGTGATCGCGAAGCACAGAGACCTTGGGTTGACCAACCGTCGCAAGAGTGGATCCGTAGACCCGTGTCACGTTGCTCAAAGACAGGGTATCAGGATCGACAAGGGTGAGCCGTCGGACGCCGAGCCGAATCAGCTGTTCCGCGACTGCCGAACCCGTGCCACCACAGCCGACGACCGCGATGTGCAGGCGTTGGAGGACCTGCTGGACATCACCACCGAAGGCGCGGATGTTTCGATCAAACTCATGAGGAAGCGGCGAGGTCGCCGTCGTGTCGACGTTCGAGACAAGGCGAAAACGATCCCCGACTATCCAAAGGTAGTCGATCGGCCATCGGCCAGCTGCGTTCTCAAGGAACCCGGAGAAGATGATCTGACCTTGGTCATGGGCAACGATGACGCTGCCGTAGAGTTCGCTACTGGTACGGAGACGGAAGAGGTCGCTGAGCTGCCGATCAACGATCTGGTCCAGGCGACTTGGCGATGGCGAGGCACCGATCCCAGGATGCGTGTGAAGCCAGAGAGCTACACACCCGGTTTGCTCCGCGTCTTGGAGGGCGGGGACGTATCCCTCCGACGCGATCTTGAGTGCGTCTGGTTCGCGAAGGGTGTACGCAGCGTCGGGCAGCGGCGGGGACTCCGCGTCGGGCCGCTCGAGGATTCGGCCCGCGAGGGCGCGCAGGACGTCGACGTCGAGGCGCCCTGTGCCGGCGAGCGCGAAGAAGGCGTCCTCGCAGAGCAGGGCGAGCGTTCGAGCGGAAGTACAAGCGTCGTGGTCATCGGACGGGCTCCGGCACCCAGCGATGCAGTTCCCGGCCGATCAACGCAAGGAAGCTCTCAACGCCATCGATGCCTGGCTTCCACTGACCCGGCTGGAAGTGTCGCGACCACCGCTGCCAGGATCGACCGAGATGAGTTTCAACAACTTCGGTGGCCTGGATGACTTGCCCATTAGCCAACTTGATGCCTGGGTGGATCCACCACATGTCGGGTGGGACGTCGGGATAACCACCAGGAAGGCGGATCAAGAGGTCTGCCGAGGCGCGGTCGTAGCCCGGGGGAAGCTGCCAGTTCCGGAACACGATGCACGTCATGTTCGACTCGGTGGCAATCTCGTGGAGTAGGCCGCGAGTGGCAAGGTACAGTGCGTCGGCTTCTGGTAGGCTCATCGCTCTGCCGACGTGCGAAGATGGATGGACACCGAGCCCGGGTTGATGGTCCCAGGCGCCGTGAAGAAGCGCTTCCCGTTCCGGATCTCGATGACCTCGTTGTCGTCGACCTTGTTGTCGGGATGACCGGGGACGACCTCGAAGAGATCTCGCTCGGGGCCGATGGGTGTCGGCGGTACGCGGCGGATCTCGGATCCGGTCATCCGCTCCTGCGCAACCGTGTAGTGGACCCGATCAATCTGGATCTGGAACTCGTGGTGATGCGGCCCTCCCTGCGGGGCGCCTGCCTCTGGGTTGGATTCGTTCATGCGTTGCCTCCGTGGCTAGAAGACACCACGATACCAAGAGACCAGGGTGCTTGACAAGCACGAAGTATCCGTGGCAAACTACCGGCATGAAGCCAGCGAAAGCGATGACGATCCGGCTCTCGAACGAGCAAGCGGAGCAGCTGGAGACGGTAGCAACGGTCGACAACCAGCCCGTCTCCGAGATCATTCGCGCCGCGATCACCGAGCACATTGAGCGTCGCACCCACGATCGACAGTTCCAGGACAGCTTGCGTGATCGCATCGAGCGCGCGCAGCAGATGCTCAAGGGTACGAAGCGCTAGCAGCCTTCACGATCGCCACGATCCCGTCGCGAAGCGCCTTCGGCAGGCGCGCCCACGCCTCGACCATCATCGCCAGGTCTGGGTCGGCTCGCACGATCTAGCTCCACGCTGCACCTTGCGTGCTGGGAGATCCGATGGGGTGGACGATCGACAGATCAGAAGTCGATGTGGCACCGTCCCTTGCGTCGTTGTCACCCTGCTTGGGAAACGAGGATGCCCATTTCCTCGTTGTTCACCTGCGAGAACTCGTAGAGGTTCATCGACGTAATCAGCGCCTCGGACTCGTTGAGGAAGCACTTCGCGTGCAGGTGCTTGCAGAAGCTCGAGCGCACCGAGGCCTTCGACTTGAGCCAGTTGTTCTCTTCCGGCTGAAGCTCGTTCTTCCCGTACACGACGCGGATGTCGATCTTGTCGCGGTCCTTGTCCTCGAGCAACTGACGGATGCGCTCGTTGATCTTCAGGTAGGGACTGATCAGGAGCAGCTTCTCTCGAGCGTTCTTGATCAGATTCTCGAGGTGGTAGGAGATACCCGAGGTCGTCAGGAACTTGGCCATGGCTTCTCGCGGCTCCAGGAGTCCCAGGGAGCCTGTGGGGGAGCCTAGCGCGCTGGGTCCGACGTTCGAGACCTAAGTTCCGTCGACCGTGACCGCGGTGCCAGGTGGCAGGTGCACACCGCAAGGTCTGCATCGAGCACTGCTGGGTTGGCGCTTGGAGTCCGTCGCCGCTGCCGCCGGCCGACTTCGCGCGTCGTCCCTGAAACCACACTCGAAGGCTCGTCCGACTCTATCGAGCGGGCCTTCGTCGTTTCTGTCCCCATCCAACAACCCCCACCAAGAGGTTCAGCCATGTTGCTGACCGACGCCAGCGTCAACCTGTTCACTCGTCCGATGGACGAGCACTTCGCTTCCTTCCCCGAGCTGATGCAGCGCTGTCACACGTCGCGCCAGGCAGGGCGGGAGGTGCCATCGGATGCCAAGCGCATCCTGTTCCTGAACCGTAACGACAAGCTCAGCGTGGTGGTCGGTGACGATCACGAGGTCGTGCCCACGGCATGGTCGCTCAGCCAGATCGCCGCATCCTGTCGTGTGCCGGTGTACGTCCTCGAGCAGCTGAAGACCGACACCGCGGTGCGTGTGCTGAACGAGACCTACCCGAGATCGGAGCTGTCCGAGCGACTCGCCCTGGTCGAGAACGGTCGGCTCCGTGCCCTGACCAGTTCGTCCTACTCGCGACTCTGGGACGTGCACGTGCTCGGGGAGATCCACCGCTGGTTGCTGCCTGACGGCCGCTTCGTGCCGGCGATGCCCACG
Organism: Planctomycetota bacterium; assembly: GCA_016235155.1. Classification (GTDB taxonomy): domain Bacteria; phylum Planctomycetota; class UBA1135; order UBA1135; family UBA2386; genus JACRLW01. The sequence continues at coordinate 22,110 of JACRLW010000071.1, read as the reverse complement.
GTGAACACCGACCAGGTGGGTACCAACCTGCGCGGGAACAACAAGCCGGCGCTGTTCCGAGGAGATCGCGACAGCTTCACGTTCTTCTACTCGAGCAAGCGTCCTGGCGACGACGGTCTCGGCGGACTGCGCAAGGGCATCGTTGTATACAACTCGGAGGTAGGGGCGCGGTCCTTCGGCTACGAGACCTTCTACTTCCGGGAGATGTGCGCCAACTTCCTGATCTGGGATGCGCGGCAGGTGGTCCGTCGGCGAGCGATCCACAAGGGTTCGCTGGACCGCGTGTTCCGGGAATTCAAGCTGGACCTCATCGAGGCCTCCGCGGAGATCGAGCAACACGAGCTGGACGTCTTCAGACGGGCAGCGGAGATCTCGTTCGCAGGGGATGGCTCTCCCACGAAGGAGAATCGTGAGGCTGCCGAGGAGCGGTTGCAGCGCGAATTCGGGGCGACGAAGACCATGTCTCGCCGCGCTGTAGAGGCTGCCCTGAACCCCGAAAACCCCGGAGACCTGTCGCTCTGGGGAATCGCGAACGGATTCACCTCCATCGCCAAGCTCGAAACCTGGGCGGGGAGCATGGCCGACCTGAGTGTTCAGGCCGGCCGAGTGTTGGCGTTGGCGCAGTGACGGGAGGACTGCTTGGTCCTCCCGTCCGCCTCAGACGGAAAGGGCTGTCAGGCCGTCAGGAGGTCGACTTGCTCGATCGGGTCGGCCGGGATCTCCAGGATGGCCGGTCCCGGAGTCGGCGCTTCCAGGGCGACAACCCGGAGCGCCGGATAGCCGTCAGTTGTGCATGAGCATCCCGCAGCTTCTCCGGCCTCGGCACCGGCGACCTACTGGTTGCGGGGGCGAAGTCAGTATGCCGGAGGGCTGGCCGGCCCCACCCAACGTTGCAAGAAGTCGGCTCGGGGCCTGACGGAGCGGGACATCGGTGGGTGCAGTGACGACGGTTAGGACCCGCACGGGTTGCTCGAGATTCGCCGACGAAGCCGAAGGGGCGCGGGCAGTTGGAAGTCCCGAGTGACTGAGTCCACCGCCTCGTCCAGAAGCTCGAACAGCAGTGCGTCTCTTCCGTGTTCCACCTCCCACGTGCCACCATCGTAGGCCGAGAGCACCGGAAGGAGGACAATCTGGCAGCTCCGGCGCCCTTCAGCCGCCTGAGTCAGCCTTGTCGTCAGGCCCCGGAACAGGTCGGCGGTGCTTCCAGCGACCGGTGCATTGATGGCGAGGGCCGGGTTCGGCCTCGCCAGGTGGCGATACCAGCCGGTGATCGACGGGAGAGTGCGCCAATTGACGTTCCCGTAATCGACGCATCGCTGCCGGTAGCGTTCGGCAGCCGGGAACAGCTCCCAGAGGTTCTGCCTCAGCCTGGAGGCCTCGGCGGCGTCAACCCCCAGGGCTGCAGCAAGCCCAGAATCCCCAGCGCCGTGAATCGCGAGCTGGAAAAAGTGCTTCCCGAGGCTGCGGTTGTCGGACTGGAGCAGTTCGCGGGAAACCGTCGCATAGACGTCCCCTCGTGCGTAGGCGCTCAGAAGCTGTGCATCTTCGCTCAGGCAGCCGAGGCTGAACACGTCGGCAGCGACGATGTCGACTTGCAGGAAGGTGCGACCAACCGGTGCTCGCACGAACTCGTTCAACAACGCCTTTTCGATCGACTGGCAGGCCACGCCGTCCTCCCCGCCGAAGCCGGTGATCCGATTCGTTGAGTTGGCTGCGACGTAGAACCGGGATCGGAGCCGACGGTCCTTCCCACATCGCTCGAGCAACCTTCGCATCACATCCGCGCGTCTGGGATCCGGCTCCGACTCCAACCGTTCCCGCAGCAGCTCGACCTGGACCTCTCCGAGACCCAC
>JACRLW010000071.1:0-20151 GCA_016235155.1 Planctomycetota bacterium | reverse complement strand
GACGAGTTCGAGTTCCGAAGCGAGCGTGGGAGAGCCTGCCTTCCACGGCTTGGTCCAGCTGTACGGCTTGGCCGTCACCAAGGTCGGTGTGAGCGCCAACTCTCGGACCTTGAGTACGACGACCTGCCTTCCCAAGCGAACTTCGATCTTGTCCGAATCGGCAGGGGTCAGCCTAGCCGCTTGGCCATCGACCAGAATTGGTTCGGCATTGCCCACAACGGCCCCATAGAGGGCTGTGGGAAGTCCAGTGTCGCCGAGGCTCTCCATGCAGCCGTTCGGGGTCGGATGCGCTCTCAAGTGATCCTGGAGCGTTCTACAGGCCTTCAATCGTCGGGCACGGATACGATTACCTCGATCTTCGATGCGACACAGATGCAGCCGGTTGGCAGGACTGCGTGGCGACAGGAGCAAAGGAGCGAGACTCTGACCGGTCTCGGCATCCGGACAACCGATCAATCGGCCAAGCACAGCGTCGGAGGCGAAGAAGACCGACTTGCAGCTGTCGGTTGCGTGCCGGTGACGTCGTGCCTCGCACACGAGCGCCAGAGCGGACCAGATGCGCAAGGCAGTCCACGTCAGTTTGCGACGATTCAGGGTGGTCAGCACGAACTCGAGGTCCTTGAGGAGGACTTCCGGCGAAAGAGGCATTGCCGTCCTGCTTCCGGTTCGCGGATCGGCGTCGTCGAGTGCCTTGGCGATCTGGGCCTTGGTGACCGCGATGTCAGGGAAATGACGATCCAGCAAGCGCCGGCAGAACTCCAGCTTGTCAGGCACGGTTGCGTTGCAATGAGGGTCGGCTGCGGCGCGAACCACGTCCTTCAGCGCTGCTCGGGTTCTGGTGCAGGCAGTTTCTTGACGAGTGTCTGCCGTTGTGCTCGCTGAGCCAGCAGGCGTCTCGGTTCTGGGGCGTTGCGTCGTGCTGGGGTGGGCTGCATCAACTACGGTGGAGATACAGGGGGTGATATTTGGGGTATTAGGAGTGTAGAGCATAATTGGTACTGGAGAGTGGGATGTTGGATATGGACTGGAGTAGCCCCCCACAGGGGCTACTCCATAGGACCTACGTCTCACGCTTGGGGAAATGCGCGGAATCTGCACGGATTTCTGCATGAGGCCGCAGGCAAGGACGACACACGCCTTGGACAGGGGCTCACACGTAGTGAGATTCTTGCGCGCCTAGCCGGAACTATCGCGACCCACTCGGAGACATAGGGGGGGGCCGCGTTTCATGCCCCCGTACCTCGTTCCTCGGGTTGGTGAGGCGCAGCTCGCCGAGCCCCAGCTCGCCGAGCTGCTGGAATGCGCCAATCGGAACGGCGGAGAACGTCGTTCAACGTCCGAGCTCCCTCACTCGTCGTGACGGAGCAATCACTGCTGGCCGGCAATGGTCAGCGAAGACAGCACGAAGGGCCTGCGGTCCGCCAAGGACCGGAGGCCCTTCTGCGTTTCCAGAGGCAGAGAATGGACCCGATCCAGATCGATGATCGACACCAGGTGCACGTTGTGCCTGGGCTGCAACCTGTTCTTCTTCGTGACAGCTCGCCGGTGAGGGTGAGTTCGGTGCTGCGCGACCTGCTCGATCGGCTGGTTGACCTCATCCAACGACAGGGTGATGGCTCCGGCCGCGTGGCTGACCTCCGTCGTCGGATCAGCCACGAGATCGAACGCAGCAGCGTGTACGCCGTCACCCTCCACGAGGATCGTCACTTTTTCGACGGCTCGCTGGTGCGTGAGAAGCTACCGCAGTGGGGACGCACGCGCTTCCTTGACGGCAAGGTGTACCACCTCGACCTGCTCCCTCCGGAGACGAGGGACGAGTTCCGGGAAACCTGGGAAGAGCGGCTGGTCCGTGCCTGCAAGCGGCTCGCACCTCTGCACCTGCTCGGGGTGAAGGCGAGGGATGACGCTGCCGGCGGCGTGTTCCTACCCACCGGTGACTTCGAGCGTGGGCTCTCCCAGGCCTTCGGCACCAAGATCGCCGCGGCCGTGCTTACCGAGGACCGCCTCGATCGGCTCCAGTTCCTCACCATCCTCGCCCATCGTGAAGGGCAGGCAGCGAAACGGAACGTCCCAATCCAGTTCCCGACGCAGACCGAAGACGATCCCCGTTTCGATGGGCTATTGGCCGATCTCGATACGACCAACTGGTCCGGCTTGCTCGACGCCTTCCAGCTGCCGGTCGGAACGCAGTGGCTGCAAGTCACGGTGCTCGACAAGGAGCAGGGACTGGCGTCCAAGGGTTCAATCCGGCGTTGCCCGGTTGACAGGCTACCCAGGACCTACAGCGCCTCCTGGAAGATCGGTCGGCCGGCTGAGGCGATCGATTCCAGTTCGATCCTCATTCACGAGTCGGACGGCACATACCGACCACGTGCCACGGTCAATCTCCAGATGCTGGCGTTCAACTTCACGCCGGCAGAACAACGCAGTCTGATCGACCAGGTCTTCCTGCCGAGTCTGCGCGGCTTGCTCGACTACCGCTGGACGGAACGACTGCGGGGCGTCGATCGACTCTTGGCCGCAGGGGCCGATCTGCGATTGGAGCCGGTCTGCACTCGGGTCAACAAGCTGCGCCGGAAGCTGGCTCTCGAGGCCGTTCACAAGGTCGAGGTACCTGGGCTTCGTGCCAAGGTCGCCCCTGATCCTCGGCTGGCGCCGTTCTGTGTGCGCGTGCCACAGGGTGCGTTCAGCCTGGAGCAGCTCGTCGACCTGACCAGGGATCCCTCTCTGCCCTTGGGCAACAGCACGCAGCGCTATCGAGTCGTGGGCTTCACCGAGGGCCACGTGCTCGAGGTCGGCGCGGAACCATGGATGACGGTGCAAGGTGGGGACTTCGATGGCGATGACGCCTGTGTCCAGACCAGCACGGTCAGCCTGTTCCCGCAGAAGGTGTACGACCAGACGCCGGTGGCCGCGTTCCGGGAGGCGAAGAAGAGCTGGCGCAACGGCGTGCGGGATCCTCGCAGTCGTTTCGAACAAGCCCTGCGCGTGCTCGAACGGCCGATCGGTCCCAGTGACCTGCTGGCTCGCCGCCTGATGGAGGAAGGCCGCCTCGATTCTGCAACACGCATCAAGTTGTCCGCCTCGATCCAGTCGGCGATCGACAGCGCCAAGCACTGCGTCAAGCTGGTCGACCACGGCATCCATGCTGAGTCGCGGGAACATGCGATCGATGCGATCCGACGTGGGGAACTGCGCTCCGACGCCATCAAGCAGACGGTCTACGAGCCACTGGCCACCGCCGCCTTGCACGTCGCTGAGCAGGACCTCGAGCCGATCACGTTCGATCCCATGCCGATCCGACTGGCCTGGGCCGGGATGGCGGCTCGGTTCTCCAAGGAGGCGCTGGCAGAGCCGTCACGCCTGGCTGGACTCTACAACGCGAGGTTTGCGCAGCTACTGCAAGCCCACGGCAGCGAACTGGACATCGACAAGCTGACCGATGAGTACGTGGTGGAGGGTGAACGAGTTGCTGACTCCTTGAGGAACTCGAGTCCCGATCTCCACGGTTCGCATCTCGGTCTCGACGAACTGTGTCTGACCTGCGTGGAGCTGGCGGCCTTGCGCTTCGCATCGCTCCATTTCGCAGCACGGGTGGCACGGATGAGAACCCTGAGGCTCGTGTTTGCTTCGGACTCACCTTTCGTGCGTTTGGCCTTGGACGCTGGTCAAACGGAATGGCTCAGGCGACTGAGGAGATTCCGGGAGCGAGAGCGCGTCAATGCACAACAGCAACAGGAGGAGACCGAACATGGCCAAGAGGCATGACCCATCGAGGCGTCCCGTCATTCCCATCGGGGAGGTCTTGCAGGTGATCCACCTGCACCTCGAACCAAGCGAACTGCCACCAGCAGTTCGCAGTGGGGCCGACGTAGTGAGCCTGATCGTGCCGCACGTGCGAGGCCTCCATCGGGAGGCATTCTTCGCAGTGCCACTGAACAACAAGCACCAGCCATTGGGTATACACCTGGTGAGCATGGGGACGACGAACACGGCACCGGTCCATCCGCGCGACGTGTTCTTGCCAGCATTGCTCGCCGGCGCGACAGCGATCGTCGTGACCCACAACCATCCCAGCGGTGACCCGACGCCGAGTCAGGACGACCGTCTGGTTACGGAGCGGCTTCGCCATGCCGGCGAACTGCTCGGGATCGAACTGCTCGACCACCTGATCATTGGTCGGGCCAGCTACTTCAGCTTCTCTGCCGAACAGACGCTCTCGATCCCCGTCGATGCGGCAGCCACTCCGGATCGCAGAACGCGGTCCACGTTTGAACAGGAGACCTTTGTCCCATGACCGCCATCACAATCACGTACGGCCGCAAGCAGCCGAGCTCACAGGAGTACTCGAGTGAGAACCTCAGCATCACGCTGACCCAGGAGCTGGGGGCCGAGCCGGTCGACGACTCGGACCTCCGTGGAGCGATCGATTCGATCTACCAACTGCTCCGCAACGAGGTCGAGCGTCGGCTGTCGCCGTCGTCCTCCCGCAGCCAGCACACCAACGGCAGCAACGGCCTCGGGAGTCTTCCTCAACCGACTCAGTCCCGTGCGTCGTTCCCGAACAGCTTTTCGAAGCGTAACGGCGAGCCGAGCGCCTCCCCCAAGCAGGTCAACTACTTGCTCGGACTGGCAGCCCAGCGCGGCCTTTCGTTCGACGGCCTGGGGGACGCCCTCCAGCAGGTCGTCGGAAAGCGTGATCCGCACCTGCTCACGAGTCGAGAGGCCGCCCAGGTGATCGACATGCTGAAGTCGTCGTCGCGGGGTCCCGGATGATCACCGTTTGGAGCTACTCGAAGCTGTCGACCTGGACGCGGTGTCCGGCGCAGTTCCGCTTCCGGTATCTCGAGCAGGCTCCGGTCGAGTCGGTCGGGGCTGCCCTGCTCTTGGGTTCAGCGGTCCATCACGGCGTCCAGCTCATCCACTCACGCCGCAAGCTGGGCCTGGCGGTCGGGCTGGCCGAGATCCAGGGCAGCGTGACGTCGTTCCTGGAGGCTTCGGTGCGGCACGCTGAGGCACCGGTCGAGTACCCCAAGACCCATACAACCCTGTCGGCTACCCTGGACCTGAGTCGCCGACTCATCGAGACCTACCTGGCACAGGGGCCGAGTGGTGAGGTCGTGGTTACGGAACTCGAGTTGACCCACCCCATCGCTTGGCTGCCTGGTCTGAAGTTGACCGGCGTGGTCGATCGGATCGAGTCCGACGAACAGGGTGGGCTGCGTGTCGTCGAGCTGAAGACAGCCTCGAAACGGCTGTCCCAGGCGGAACTCGACGCTTCGGACCAGGTGACCATCTACGCGCTGTTGCTCGATCTGGCAGGCTACCCAGGGGTCAAGCTCCGCTACGAGGTCCTGACCAAGGCCAAGCGACCACATCTTCTGACCATGGACACGGTCCGCACGCCGAACCACGAGACACGGTTGCTCGAGCGGATCGATCAGGTTTCGCGTGCCGTCGCATCGGGAGTGTTCCCAAGAGTAGTGGCGCCCCAGACTTGTCGGGGTTGTGCCTACCGCAAGAGGTGCGGGGTCTCAGGGTAATCAGGGGTTTCCGGAGTGGAGGGTGCGGGAGGTCAGCAGCTTCCGCACACGGGAGGAACGGTAGAGCTTGCGACGGCGTCTCCGTTTCGGCGGGGTCTTGGATGTGGGAGGCTTGGGTAGGGCGTCCTCGATACTCGGTTCGGCTTCGGATTGCGGGGGACGCGGCTTCGCCGCATCTGTCCACCACCGACGTCGAGTGCGTTCCCCAGGACGAGGGGTGACACGGTGCTCGTTCTTAGCTGCACGGAGTGCGGTGATCAGTTCGTGCAGGTAGTAGCGGAGCTGGTTGCTGCGCTCCTGTGAGGAGTGTTCGTGTCGTTTCAGCACTGGATCGGTCAGGTAGCGGCGACTTGGAATCTGGATTCCGCTGCCCAGGATATAGCGGCGGACTCGATCGACCAGAATCTGGGCAAAGGCAAAGGCCTCGCCAACCTCGCCTATCCAGGTCGGGTCAACGATCAATGGTCGTTGCTTCGCCTCCTCGATCCAGGGAATCAACATTGAGCGGAGGAATTCTTGACGCTCGAGTTCGATCGGACAGTTCCTTGGTGGGGACGGTCGGTCATCCGTCGCACGATCACACATGGCGCCATAGACACAGGCGGATCGACCGGGGCAGGTCATCAGGGGATTCCGGGAGCGCAAACCATGGACCTTCGATGCCGTCCGATCGGTGGGATGCCCCTTGGCAGGGGTGGTCGATGCGGCAATACGCGAGGTCAGCTCCCGCGACGTCGTATCGCGACTGTCTAAACCAGGCGTCCCCATTGGCACCGACTGGTCGCGTCTGGAAGAATCGCGAACTGGAAAGAAAAGCTGTGTCGACGGACGTAGATTCAGTGTGCCGCGGGAAAAAACGCGACACGCAAATAGCAGAGGCGACTGCGTAGGCAGAACGCCTAGCTGCGGTCGGTAACTGGTCCATATGAACGGACCGGAGTGGCCGCGGCAGGAAGAGAGACAAGTGAAAATATTAGACATTGGAGACTGAATGAAGCATATAGCAAAGTCAGAGAATGGGACCTTGGCCCTAATCACCAAGGCAGAATTGGCGGAGCATCTATCCGTCAGCATCAGAACGATCACTCGGCTTATGGCCGAGAGATCGGTGCCATTCATCCGAATAGGGCGAGTGGCCGTAAGATTCCGACTATCCGACGTCATGAAGGCGTTGGAAGGGAGGGCAGCATGAGGCGGCAATCCCCTCATTTGCGCGGTGTCCGATCGGAAAACCGATCGTGGCATTTGTGGCTTAGACGGTCCACAGTTCTCGGGACATGGGCCGAAGCACGCATCACTAATTTGACCGCGTCGAAACGCCATGTTCTCGGTGAAGGGAGGTGTCCATGAAGCCTTGGCCGATAACAAAGCCTCCGGTGAAACATCCGTACCGCAGCGCTGAACGCCTTGCGGGAGAGTGGAACTACTCTCTCGCAACGTTCCTACGAAGGCATAAGCGGTATCGCTTCCGGACTACCACCACCGGCAATGGTAGAGGCCAGGTGTGGTACAATCGCGATGACGTAAAGCGCCATCTGGGGCCCCCGCCGGCCAGGAAGTTCAAGATGCGCCCCCCGTACTTCAGGGCGGAGCGGTGTGCGGGGGCACTCGACATGTCCATGAGCGCGTTCAAGAACTGGACCAAGAAGCTCGGGTGCCTGCCGAAGCGTATTGGCAAGGGAAGGGGATTCGTCTGGTTCTATTGGCCCAACGTCAGGCTTCTGCTCCTTCAGGCAGGATTCACGAACGTTCCGAGGATGCCATGAGTAGGGTGTTCAAGCCCAAGCGGAAGCTGGCTGGAGGCCGAGAATGGCAGTCGACCAGGTGGTGGATCGAGTACGTCGATGAGAGTGGTCATCGCAGGTCGGAGGCGGTCAGCACCGACAAGAAGGTGGCGCTCTCGAGGCTGCGGAAGATCGACGAGCGCGTGGAGCGGATTCGGTTGGGGCTTGAAATCGCCCCGACCGACCTCGGTCTTGAAGACCTGGTGCACCGCTACCTCGCCGACATGACGCTCCACCTGCGTGCCAAGACGATGGAGACCTACCAGGACATCCTTGAGAACTTGGTGCTCGGGAAGGAGAAGCCGAACAGGGCCGCTGCGATCCGAGTGAAGTGGGTCTCGGAACTGACACCGGCGGTGATCAAGGACTATCAGGCTCGGGCTTCCAAGACAATGTCAGCTCGCTCCGTGAACAAGCACGTCACCGTCCTGGGAACGGTGCTGAACTGGGCGGTGCATTCTCAGCTCCTGCAATGCTCCCGTCCAAGCCGGTGAAGGAGCAGCGTGCGCTGTCGGATGAGGAGATCGGCGAACTGCTGAAAGCGTCGAGCGAGGAGTCTCGCGAAGTCTGGGTGCTGTTCCTGCACACCGGCATGCGGAAGCGAGAGCTGGCGTTGCTCCAGTGGAAGGATGTGGACCTCGTCGCCGACGAGATCCACGTTCGTCCGGAGGTCGCCAAGAGCAAGCGTGGTCGTCGGATCCCGATGAGCGCGGACGTGAAGGCCATCCTCCAGAAGCGTCTTGTGGCTGCCGGCGACGCTCAGTCGGATGCCCCCGTCCTACCCACCATCGAGAAGCGCGGCTTCTACGAGTACGTGCTCCGGACCTTCGACCGTGATCTCGAGGCTGCGAACATCGACAAGGTGGGGGTCCACGTCCATGCGCTAAGGCGCACTTTCGCAACGCGCCTGATTCGAGCCGGCGTCGACCCCAAGTCCGTGCAGACCCTGCTGGGGCACTCCACTCTGGACCTGACGCTGAAGCTCTACACCGATGCTCGCGGCATGGACCTGAAGGGTGCGGTGTCGAAGCTGGGTGTTCTCGAAGTGAAGGAGGCGCGGCCGGAGTTCCGGGTCGTGGCCTGATGGAACCGGCTGGGAATCGCTGTCACGGACTCCGCGTGACGGCGTTCCCCGTGTTCTCCGTGCTGGACTCCATCGAAGGGCGCGAGGCCACCCAGACTGAGGGTGCCCCTGGCACGCCGAAGTCTGAGGCTGCTCCCTCTCGCGGAAACGTCCGGGACGACTGCTCATTCGGTCCGCCGTGTACTCGTAGCGGTGCCTCGTTGGCGTCGATGCCCATCCGAGTGCAATCCGACCGCGAGACTCCTACACTCCGCGAGGGTTCGTTCGGTTCTTCAATAGAGGAGTTCGCAGATGGCCATGCAAAAGACACTCACCTTCCTGCCCGTCGTGCTCGCGGCAGCTTCATCACTCGCCTTGGTGGCCTCCGCTTCGACGCAGACCAACTGGGAGCAACGGAGTACGCAGGCTACCCCCGCGGCTCGCACGTTCCACGTCCTGGTTCACGATCCCGCGCGTGGCAAGACCGTCATGTTCGGTGGCCATAGCCTGGCCGTCGGTAATCTCGGCGATACGTGGGAATGGGACGGCACGCAGTGGCTCGAGCGATTCCCCCTGCATTCCCCCTCGCCACGCCACAATGCCATGGCCTGCTTTGATGAAACACGGGGCGCTGTCATCATGTTCGGTGGTCAGAGCGACGCCCCGTACGCCCCCCTGGGCGACACATGGGAGTGGGATGGCGTCGATTGGCAGTTGCTCGCGAGCTCAGGACCGAGTCCTCGCGGCCAGGGTCAGATGGCGTTCGACTACGCGAACGGATGGCCGGTCCTGTTCTCGGGAACCGACCTGTTCAGTGCGCCTCTTCAGGATATGTGGGAGTTCGTCAATGGCACGTGGCGGCAGCGTACACCCCAATTGATGCCGCCTCCGTGCACGGGTGCCGTGTTCTGCGCCGACCCCCGACGTCGTGAGATCGTGCTTCAAGGAGGGGCAAACAACTGGGCCGGAGGTGCGCTCGGCCAGTGCTGGATCTGGAATGGCAGTTCGTGGAGCCTCGCGAACTCGCGGGGTACCTACGACAACTCGTTTGCGGCGTATGATGCGATCAGACGGCGAATAGTTGCGTTTGGTGGGGGAGTGCAGAGTGTCGGGGCAGACACCTGGGAGTGGGATGGATCCGTTTGGACCCAACGATCGCCCAGCCAGTCGCCGTCATCTCGCGGAGGTTCTCGACCCGCGTTCGACACCGTCAGCGGTCGAGTCCTTCTGTTTGGTGGGGGTAGCGGCAATACCTACAACAACGAGACCTGGGAGTACCTCAACCTCTCTCCAGCTCGCTACGAGAACTACGGCCATGGCTGCCCAGGGACGAACCTTCAGTCTCCACAACTCGATATCGTAGACGGCTCGCTTCCCTGGATCGGCGAGGAGTGGTCGCTGGAGGTTCGCGATGTTCCAGCGGCACCGTTCAACTTCGTCTGGGGCTTGGTTGGCACGTCGCGCACCACAGCGAATGGCCTACCGTTGCCCTTCGATCTCGGGGTGATTGGGATGCCTGGTTGTCCGATGCTGATGAACGGGGAGGAGGCGACCACGTTGCTCACTAACGTCGGAGGTCGTGCGGCGTGGAACATTCGCTTTCCGTTCGATCTGCAACTGATCGGAAGGAGCTACTACTTGCAGGCAGTCGTGCTCGATCCCCTCGCGAACGCCCTCGGAGTCACGGTGTCGAACGGTGGAGATGCCTACATCGGGCAGAAGTGAATGATGACCGAAAGCAGCGCGTTCGAAGTCCCTGAGCGCCTGTGCCAGATGCTCATTCGGCCTACCGTGTACTCGCAGCGGCGCGTCCCTGGAGTCGATTCTCGTCCGCGTCCAATTGGGTCGCGAGACGAGTACATTCCGCGAGGCTGCGTTCGGTTCTTCGCTAGAGGAGTTTGACGAATGGTCGTGCAGAAGACACTCGCCTTCTTGGCCGTCGTGCTCGCGGCGGTTTCATCACTCAGCCTCATGGAGTCTGTCTCCGCGCAGATGGCGTGGGGTCAGCTTGCTACGCAGACCGTGCCTCCTGCGAGGGCCTACCACACACTTGTGCACGATCCCGTACGCGGTCGGACCGTCATGTTTGGTGGCTTGGCGCAAGACGGATCGATACTGACGGACACCTGGGAGTGGGATAACAGCAACTGGACTCAGCTCTTCCCGGCCCACTCTCCTTCGCCAGCACGTTGGGGTTCCGTAGCGTGCTTCGATCGTTCGCGTGGAACGCTCGTCCTGTTCGGTGGCGGGACCGCAAGCGCCTTTCTTGCTGATACCTGGGAATGGGATGGCTCAGACTGGCGATCCCTCGCCACGACTGGTCCGAGCCCCCGTGTGCTCGGTGGGTTTGCGTTCGATCACGCCAACGGTTCTCCCGTGCTTGTTGGTGGGCAGGGTGGCGATCCACGGTCCACTTGGCGGATCAGTGACATGTGGCGCCTCGTCGGTGGAGTCTGGCAGCCCATCCTCACGGCACCACTTCCCCCTGCCGCCACCGGAGCGTTGTTCTGTGCGGATCCACACCGTCGCGAGATCGTGTTTCAGGGGGGATCGAATGTCGTCGAGATCGACGAGTGCTGGGTTTGGAATGGCGTTACTTGGAGATCTGGCCCCACCCGAGGCGCGTACTCAGGTTCTGCTTCGGCATACGATCCGTTGCGGCGTCGAATCGTAGCCTTCGGTGGCAACCGCTTTGTGACCACCGCCGACACTTGGGAGTGGGACGGTGCGGCATGGATCCAGCGGTCGCCCAGCCCCTCGCCATCAGTCCGCACGGGTTCCAGAGTCGCATTCGACCCTGTTCGGGGGCGGATTCTCATGTTCGGCGGAGACGGACCACCGGGATCGCCTGGACGAAGTGACGAGACCTGGGAGTACTTCAACCTGTCGCAAGCACGATACGATAACTACGGGCAGGGCTGCTCCGGCACGAACCAGCAGGTTCCCCAGCTCGATACGGTGGACGACAGCCTGCCATGGATCGGGGAGAGCTGGTGGCTGGAGCTCCGCAACCTACCGGCGACGTTCCACGTTCCATTCGGCTTGATCGGTACGTCACGGACCACAGCGAACGGATTGCCGCTGCCGTTCAACCTCGGCGTGATCGGCATGCCTGGATGCCTGATGCTGATGAGTGGCGATCTGGGGGCGGCGATCATCCCAAGTGTCCAAGGGCGTCCTGAGTGGACGTTCAGCATCCCGCTCGATCAGCAGTTGGTCGGTGCGAACGTGTTCGTCCAGGCGCTGGTCCTCAACCCCGGCGCGAACGATCTTGGGGTCATCGTGTCGAACGGTGGTGACGCTCGGGTAGGAATGAAGTGAGTGCCGCGAAGAGGAGGGCCCTGGGTTCGCCAGAGGCCCCGAAGTCACTGCGCTCATGCTCACAGTGAAGGCTTCGGCAGCCGAAAAGTGCGCGTGACAGGCGCGGAGTTGCTTCCGCCGAATCCCCCAAGCCCTGACCTGCCTGGGGGCCGACTGCCCCCAGGCAGCCGTTCCAACTCGAGCCGAGGGGTGTTCCTGAAACCCCTGAAACCCCCTAACCCATGATCGGCAGTCACCCAGGACGAGTTCGACGAGGACGAAGGTCGTGAGGACGACAGCGAGCGGCCAGACTTTCCGGAACCCACAGCACGCACGAGCTGCCCGCGACAGGGGCCGCAGGTTCTTCCCGAACCGGGAATTCTGCCTTCCGAACGGGGTGTCCGACGGACTGGGACGCAGCTCCCGAACCTCGCCTCGCGCCGAGTCGAGCGACAAAATCCACGACAACGGCCTCGGAGGCGACACGGCATCGCGTCACCGAGCCGTCGTAAGTGCATGTATACACTACACTTACAGGATCACGCCCGGCGGGATTCGAACCCACGACCCCCGGTTTAGGAAACCGGTGCTCTATCCATCTGAGCTACGGGCGCGTGAGCGGCGGAGAGTAGCGCGTGAGGTGCCCGGGCGCGCGCGCGGCGCTCAGCGCGCGGACTCGTCCGCGGCCTTGCCCGCCTCGAAGCGCGCGTAGACGTAGACGGGGATCTTCAGCGCGCCGAGTTGCGCGCGGATCAACGGTTCGACCTCCTCCCAGCGCAGTCCGCCGATGCCGGTCGCGAGGCGCGGCAAGGCGAGGCTCGCGAGCTTCTCGGTCGCCACGAAGTGATGGAGTTCGCGGAGGCAGTGATTGACGTGTGCCGTCGTCGCGCGGCCGGGCTTGCCGCCGTGGGTCGGCGCGGGCTCCTGCGTGAAGAGGTTGACGATGCGCACGGGGCCGGGGCCGCTCCACGTCCACAACGCCCCCGGTTTGGGGTGCGACTGGTGACAGTGGTGGCGGAAGTCGCGATACATCGCCGGCCAGCGCTCACGCAGCGCGAGCGCGAGACCGTGATGGAAGTCGTCGTTCGGCGCGACGCCGTGCGCGATCGCGGCGGCCTTCGACAAGAGGATGTCGCCAGAGACCTCGTGGATCATCGTGCGTCCGCTCGCGGTCCGCGCCGTTCGCACGGGCCGCTGTTCGAACGGGGGCGACGCGGGGGGAATTGCGGGCGGGGACCACCTCAGCGCCGCCCGCTCCAGCGCAGCATCTGATCGGCGAGGTCCATTCCGTGCCGGATCTCGGCGTCGACGACCGCGCCGGACGCATCGCGGATGGGCAGCAACTCCGGCATCACGAAGCCGGTCACGCTCGGCAGACCGAGTCGTTCGAGGCGCGCGAGGACCTCGCCGTGCAGTGTGGGGTCGACCTTCACGCCGTAACCCTCGACGAGCGCCTTGCCGGCCTTGAAGTCGCCGGTCGCCTTGATGCGCATGACTTCCGCGAGCAGCTTCCCGCATCCGGCGCGGAAGCGGGCGACGTCGGGCACGCGGTACCAGGTCTTGCCGTCGCGCCGTACCACCGTGACCGCGTCGGTGTTCGCGATCAGCCAATGCACGATCAGCTGGCGGTTGCGCATGTGGTCCTCCTCGATGCGGCCGCCGCGCGGGACGCGGCGGAGCTGCACGAGCACGTTGCGCGTGAACTGTTCGTACTGCGCGAGTGCGGCGTCTTCGCTCGCGACGAGTCCGAGTTCGACGAGCTTCGGATCGGCGATCCAGTAGAGGCCGACGAGATCGGCGCGCGCCTCCTCGAGCGTCGAGTAGTAGGTGCCGAGGATGCGCGCCGGATCGATCACTTCCTTGCGCACCTTGCCCGAGGCGTGGCCGACGACCTCGTGGAGGTTGGTGTGGACGTCGTCGATGCCCTGCCAGCGGCGGGCCCGTGCCTTCTCGGCGTCGTCGAAGCCGAACTCCTCGACGCTCGTCGCACCCGAGATCGCGGCGTACGCCTCGACGACGTTGCTCAGGTTCACCGACTTGCTGCCGTGCTGCTGTCGGATGTCCTCTTCGTTGGGGAGGTTGATGCCGATCGGAGTGATCGGACCCGAATCACCCGTCTCGGTGACGACCGAGATCGCGCGCGCCGTGATGCCGCGCACGTTCGGCTTCTTGAACTCCTCGTCCCAGGGCATGCGGTTCTCGAACCACTGCGCTTGCTGCGCGAGCCGCTCGATCGCCGCGGTCCTGGCGACGTCGACGAACGACACGACGGCCTCCCATGCGCCCTTTCGCCCGCGGGCATCGAGGTAGACCTCGACGAAGCCGTTCACGTTGTCGACCACCGACCTGGTGTCGGCGACCCACGCGACGCCGTACGCGTGCCAGTCCGCGAAGTCGCCGGTCGCGTAGAAGCGGATCAGCTTCTCGAGCGCGATCTTCGTCGCGGGCGGGGCGACGGCGAGCGCATCGCGCAGATGCCCGACGATCCGCGCGATCTCCGTCGCGTAACGCCCCGGCGGGATGCCGCTCGACGGATCGCCCATCCGGTAGACCTCCTCGACCAGCGTCCCGTCGGCTTGTTTCACGACGCGGCTGTTGAGCGGATGGCGCTCCTCGAAGCGCTCGAGGTCGGCGCTCGTGACGCCGACGTAGAGGTTGTTGGCGCTGTCGCGCACAGGATCGGCGCCGTCGTCGGTCGCCTTGCTCGTGACCGACTCGAACGTGCGCTCGTTCGTCATCACGTCGAACAAGACGCGCAGCCGCGCGTCGTCGGGCAGCTTCGCGCCGTCCTGCCGCGCGCGCGCGGCGGCGGCGAGGAACCCGTCGAGCGACAGGTGGAACGGCAGCTTCCTCGTGCTGAGGTTGTGGTGGATGCCGCCATGCACCCAGAACAACTTCGTGTAGCGCGCGAGTTCCGCTGCGGCCGCGGGCTCGAGCGCCGCAGCGTGCACGAACAACTCCTCGAGCACGTCGCGGATCTCGAGTGCGTACGCGAAACGCTGGTCGAGGAAGATGTCGCGCCCGGCGATCGCGGCCTGGGCGAGGTGGTAGCAGAGCGCTCGGTCGCGCGGCGTGAGCTGCGCGAAACCGTCGGCCCACAACTGCGCGATCGCGGTGTCGTCGACGCGCTCGAGCAGGACCTTGCGCTCGCTCGCCGGCGAGGGGGACGACGAGCAGGAGACGAGCACGGTCATCGCGAGCGCGGCGACGACCGGAGACGGGAGGGGACCGTTCGCCATGCGCCGCAGTTTGCGCGCCGGCGCGGCGCGGCGGTAGCGCACTTGTGCCGCAGGGCACGCTCGCCATGCTCTCGCCCTCGTGAACTACGACGACGGCAACGTGTTCGCCCGCATCCTGCGTCGCGAGATCAGGGCGGCGATCGTCTACGAGGACGATCGTTGCCTCGCGTTCCGCGACATCGACCCGAAGGCGCCGCTCCACGTGCTCGTGATCCCGAAGGCGCCGATCGCGTGCGTCGGCGACGCCCCGCTCGCGCAGCGTGAACTGCTCGGCCACCTGCTCTGGGCTGCCGGCGAGGTCGCGCGCCGCGAGGGTCACGGCGACGCCTTCCGGCTCGTCGTGAACCACGGCGCCGCCGCGGGCCAGTCGGTCTTCCACCTGCACGTGCACGTGCTCGCGGGTCGCGCCTTGGGATGGCCGCCGGGATGACGCCGCTCGGGCCGGGACTTCCCCGCCGAACGCCAACTCGCGAACCGGACTTTTCGAATCACCCGCTACCCGGCTCCGCGGCTTTCCGGTTTGATCCCGCCGCGGCGGTCTCCCGCCGAACGATGCCAGACCCGAACCGAGCGAGCACGGACCGCGATCGAGGTCGTCCCGGACGATGACGGACGGACCGCGCGAGTCCTCAGGCGGGTCGTCCCGGCCGAACGGGAGCCCCGGCGTCTTCCTGATGCCGTTCGCGGTGCCCGAACCGATCGAGGTTCCCGGCATCGACACGGCGGTGATCGCGCGGCGACTGCCGGACGTGATCCACCTCCTGCTCAACGCCGGGCGCACGGGTCCGGCCGGTCTGCTGGAAGTGCAGTCACCTCCGAGCGAAGGCCCGCGGCGTTGGATCACGCTGTCGGACGAACCGTCGCCCGACGAGGTGTTCACGATGCTCGGTGCGAACGCCGACGCGCGCGCGCTCGTCGTCGGCAGCATCCGCCAGGCGGACGACGGCATCGCGGTCCAGCTCTCGGTGCACTTCCACGGCGAAGCCGCGACCGGCGACGACGGTGAGCGCGTGACGCGCGGCGTGCACGGCGTCGTGCGTCTCGCCGATCCCGCGGCGTCGCTCCTCGGCATCGCCGAACACCTCGCGCAGATCCTCGGCCTGCCGTTCCGCCGGCCGCGCAAGCACCTGCTCACGCACCGCGCCGACGCGTTCCTCGCTTTCCTCGACGGACTCGACGGCGCCGCGTTGCTCTCCGGCGATCCGGCGCTCGAGACGGAGCGCGCCGGCGAAGACCTGCTGTTGCCGCTGGCGCGCGCGCTGACGATCGACCCGGGCTTCGGGCTGGCGCTGCGCACCTTGGCCGCGGCGCTGTTCCCCGCGCTCGAGAGCGGGCGCGTCGATCGCGCCGCATGCGAGCGCATCGTCGATCTCGCCCTCGCGACGCACGCGCTCGACAGCGAGGGTTGCGTCGCGATCGCCGACCAGATCGCGCTGCTCGGCGACGAAGCGCGATCGCAGGCGTGGCTCGAGCACGCCGTCACGCTCGACGATCCGATGCCACGCGCGTTCGAGTCGCTGGGCGTCACGCTCGCCAACGCGAACGAGACGACCCGCGCGCGCGAGCTGTGGCTGCGCGGTCTCGCCCTCGACGGCAATCCCGACTTCTATGCCCATCTCGCGCGGCTCGCGATGGCGGAGCGTCGCGCCGACGAGGGCTGGGACAAGTTCCTCCGCGGACTCCGTTGCATCCGCGAGCGTGCGCTTCGCGCCGCGGAGTGGGCGGACGAGCCGCGCGCCCCGTGCGTGCTGTTGCGCTACCTCGCCGAACACCTGGCCGAGGGCCCCGCGCCGCAGGACGTCGCCGATGCGGTGATCGGCCTCGCGACGCTGCTCACCGACACGGTCGAACGCGACGCGCTGCGCTCCGAACTGCCGCTGCAGTCCCGCGAACGCGCGACGCGCGCCTTGCTCGCCGTCGACATCCCCGACTTCGAGAACCGATTCGCGTCGGCGTCGGAGCGGGCGACCAACGGCCGCGACGCCCGCGGCGCGCTGCTCGAGATGCAGGCCTGCCTCGAGCGCGCGCCGGACTTCTGGCCCGCGATGTACTTCGCCGGCGTCGCGCTGCGCCGGCTCGGCCGACTCGACGAGGCGCTCGACCTCATGAACGAGGTCCTCGCGCAGCACCCGGGTCAGGTCGACGCGCTGTGCGAGATGGCTGAGATGTTCGACGCGCGCGGCAATCCCAAGCGCGCGCTCGAGTGCGTCGACGAAGCGCTGTCCAGCGAGCCGGAAGACGTCGACTTCCACGTGCTGCGTGCCGTGTGCCTCGAGCACCTCGATCGGCGAGCCGAGGCGAGCGCGGCGTTGGACCGCGCGATCGAACTCGAACCGGGCAACCCGTCGCACAAGCGGCGCAAGCGTCGCCTGTTGCGCTGACGCTGCGTCCGCCCGTCACTTCCCCGGCGCGGCGAGGTCCGGCATCGGCGCTTGCGTCTCGATCAGGTGGCCGAGCTTCTCGCGATCGAGCCACTCGTAGATCGACTGGATCGGCGTGCAGAGTCCCATGTGGGGGATCACCACCGGATTGCCGCGACCGTGGGTGTAGATCTTCGAGAACACGCCGATCAGCACGCGCGACTCGGCGAGGAAGATGCCGCCGCCCGAGTTCCCGTAGTAGGTCGGCGCGTTGATCATCCAGTAGTTCGTCCCGTTGAGGACGTTCTGCTTGCTGGCGATCGAGCCGCGCGTGGGGATCGGATCGTTCCCGAGCGGACAGCCGATCGCGTAGATGTCGGTCCACACCTGGATGTGTTCGGCCTGGTCGCGCGGAAGCACGCGCGCCACGTGGCTGAACAGGCGATCGGACTTGAGGCGCAGGAGTGCCGAGTCGAGGTCCTTGTCGAACGCGACCAGTTCGCCGCGCGTCTCGACCTTGCCGCTCGGGTCGTAGAGCGTCACGGCGATGCCGTCGCGCTGCGAGTCCGGCGAGTCGGTGAGGATGTTCCGCACGACGTGGTACGCGGTGAGCACCCAGTTCTCGACCTTGCCGGTCGCGGCGTCCTTGTACGAGCGGATCAGCGTGCCCGAACCCACGGTGTCCTGACCGTTGAGCTGCACCGCCGGCAGCAGCAAGTCGCTCGTGAGCTGATCGGGGTTCGGCAGCACGATCCCGTTGAGCTTGTCGATCTCCGCGCGGTCGCGTTCCGCGGTCTGCGTTGCGCTCGCCGTGCGCAACCGGAGTTCGTCGGCGTAGGTCTGGACGAGCTCGCGCGTGCGCGAGACGTCGCGCTCGATCTCCGCTTTGATCGTCGCCGCGGTGAGCCGCGCCTGTTCGGCCTCCTCCTTGAGGTAGCTCGCGTCCTTGGCGGACCGCGTCGCGTCGGCGATGCGGCGCTCGAGGTCGGCGACGCGCTCGTCGACCTTCGCGAGCAGTTCGCTGCGCATTGCATCGATGCCCGGCTCGGCGGCGAGGCGGCGTGAGGTCTGCTCGACCAGGCTCCGCAGCTCCTTCGCTTCCTCGGCGTCGGCGTTCAACCGTGCCAGGCGTTGATGGAACGAGGCCATCAGGACCAACACGGCGAGACCGGCCAGGATCTCGACCAGAGTGCGCTTCATTCGGTGCTTCCCCTTGGTGTCGTCTCCGCCCGTTGCCTGCGCTCCCTGATCGACGGACGGAGCGGCGCGGATTGACGCGCGGCGCGCAGGTTGGCGCAGGTCGGGAGCGAGCGTCCCGTGACGACGGCGCTTCGCGCTCGTCGCGACTCAGTCGGCGAGCAGCAAGACGCGCTCGATCCGATCGCCGATCTCGATCAGTTCCGCGACAGCGAGGCCTTGGACGACTCGTCCGAGCGCGGTGTAGCGGCCGTCGAGGTGCGGCGCAGGACCGAGAGTGACGAAGAACTGGCCGCCGCCGCTGTCGGGTTCAGCACTGCGGGGCATGCCGACGGTGCCGGCGAGGAACGGCATGGCGTCGATCTCCGCACGCAGGTTGCCGCCCCAGATCGACAAGTTGCCGTAGCCGTCACCGCGGGAGTCGCCGCCTTGGACGACGAAGTCGGGCACGACGCGATGGAAGGGCAATCCGTCGAGCGCGCCGCGCGCGGCGAGCTGGCAGAGGTTCCAGCAGTGCACGGGAGCGATCGCCGGCGCGAGCGCGACGACCATGCGGCCGCGCGTAGTCACGAGTTCGAGGCGCGGACGCGTGGCGAGGAATGCGACCGGGACTTCGACGCCGACCCTCGGGAAGCGCCGGCGATCGGCGTCGCAGAACGGCGGGACGATCGCGCCGCGCGCCGCGAGTCGGCGTGCCGCTTCGAGTCGCACGCCGAGGTCGGGATCGTCGAGTGCCGAGCGCAGCGTGGCATCGAGGTCCGGCGCCTCTGGATCGCACGCGACGATCGCGCCGAGCAGCGCCTTGCGTGCCTCGGCGTGCTGCGATGACGGCCGCCGCGCGAAGGCCGCGCGCGCGAGGTCGCCGCGACCGGGCGCGAGTGCCGTGAGCGTCGCGGCGAGTTCCTCGGCGACAGCGAGGTCGACGTCCGCCGCGGCGCGCGCGAGCCAGGCGTCGAGCTCGGGCAGGTCGCGCTTCGTCGCGAGCGCGGCGACGGCGGCGGCGCGGACCGACGGCGTCGCGTCGTCCAGCGCTCGCGAGAGGCGCGGTCGCGCGAGATCGTCCGGCAGGCGCGCGGCGGCGGTCGCGGCGGCCGCGCGATCGAAGGGATCGAGGGACGCGAGCGCCGCGTCGAGCGCAAGAGCAGCCGCGGCGGGATCGAGCCGTGCGCGCGCGTGCAGTGCCGCGCGACGCACGCTCGGCGACGGATCCGCGGCGGCGTCGGCGAGCGCGTGCCGGGCCCGGTCGTCGTGCGGATCGGCGCGATCGCCGAGCAGGGCGATCGCACGCGCGCGGACGTGGGCCGACGCCGCGCCGCTCGCGATCGTGCGCAGTGCGTCGAGCAGGTGGCTCGTCAGCGCGCTCGCCGGACGGCGCGCGAGTGCGGCGAGCGCGGCGAGCTGCAGCTGCGGGTCGGGATCCGCGGCGAGCACGAGCAACTCGGCCTCCTCGGTCACACCCGCGGCGGACAACGCGCGCAGCGCGAACACGCGCGTCCAACGCGCCGTGGGTCCGTCGCCCACCGTCGCCGGCGGTCGGAGCGCCGCCCGCGCGGATGGCGCCGCCTCGGGCACCGCGAGTTCGGCGAGCGACCACGCCAGCGCGTCGCGCACCGCGGGAACCGCTTCGACGTCGAGCCGCGCGCCCAGGGCGAGCGCCGTCGCGCG
>JACRLW010000070.1 GCA_016235155.1 Planctomycetota bacterium | reverse complement strand
GGGTCCTGCCGCAACAACGAGCGCAGTGCGCGCGCGAAGTCGAGGCCGGCGACCTGATCGGTCTGCGTTTGCGTGACGCCCTGCACGCGTCGTTCGATCGGATCCTCGACCGTCATGATCGAACGCGAGCGCGCGCTGTTGACGATGTGCCGCAGCGACGCATAGAGCGTGGTCGTCTTGCCGCTGCCGCTCGGCCCGGTGACGAGCACGACGCCGTCGGGCTGATCGAGGGCGTCGCGCAGCGAGTCCGCGACGATGTCCTCGAAGCCGATGTCGTCGAGCGTGCGCGGACCGGCTTCGCGCGCGTCGAAGCGGACCGCGATGCGTTCGCCGAACACCGTCGGGTAGGTGGCGACGCGGATGTCGGTCGGCAGTCCGGAGCGCTCGGCGGCGATGCGTCCCTCCTGCGGAACGTCGGTCCGGTAGACCAGCAGATCGGCGAGCGCCTTGACGCGTCCGACGAGGTGCTCGCGGAGCTGGTCGGGCAGCACTTCGAGCTGCTCGAGGACTCCGTCGCGCCTCATGCGGACGTTGACCCCCTGTTCGGTGGGGTCGATGTGGAGATCGCTCGCGCCCGCATCGACTGCGGCACGGAGGAGTCGCTCCACGACGGTGACAGCGGGAGCTTCGGGAGTTTGTGGCATCGCTCGACTCGTTCCTGACGGCGGGCACCCTGCATGCCCGCGGGGACGGTCATCGACCGAGCGGCGATGTCTCCTTGAGAGACGCGGATCCCGTCCGCGGATCCCCACGACCCTTGGCAACGCCGGCAGGCGGCCGTGGCGGCCGCCGGCCGGCGGCGCGACGTCACTCCACGTGCACGTGCCGGCCGCCGTTCTCCTCGGCGAGCAGGCGGAGGAAGTCGGTGTCGTTCTTGTCGCCGAACGTGATGCAGTTGATGGTCAGCCGCTTGAGGCGATTGGTCTCCCGGACGCGCCGACGGATCTCGTCCTTGTCGGTGACCTCGCCCCAGCTCGGCGCGCCGTCGCTCAGCACGTAGACCGTGTCGAAACCCAGCGCGTAGTACTTGTCCGTCAGTCCGCGTCCGGCGAAGCCGATCGCCTTGTCGAGCGCGCCATAGAGATTGGTGGGGCCGCGCGGCGCAAGGCTGTCGAGGAAGCTGCCGAGCAACTCGTCGCGGGTCTGGTCGTCGAGGCGCACCAGCTCCGGCGGACCGGCGCGGCTCGGTCGCCAGACGCGGACCTCGTCGCTGAACACGACGATGTTGAAGTACGAGCCGTCGGGCATCGACGTGACGATCTTCTTCAGCTCGTCGATGACGATCCGCGCCTTGGTCGTCTTGGTGCCGGAGGACGCCGACGTCGTCCCGGACTGCAGCGTGATCGGCTCCTCCATCGAGCCGGAGAAGTCGACGACGAACAGCACGTGGTCGGACTCGAGACGCAGGGAGAAGAAGCGCTCGTAACGGGCGTCACCGCCTGCGTTCTTGGTCTGGATCTCCTCCGGGCGTGCGAGGCGCATCGACACGCCCTCCTTCCGCCAGAACTCGCGCCAGCTCTTGAAGTCGTTCAGACCGACCCGCTGCCCGGTCATGTTCTCCAGCGTGCGGTGGATCCGAAGGTCCATCGCCCAGGGATCCTTGGTTCGGCCGAGTTCGGCCTCGTAGCCGTCGATCAGCGCGGGGATCGACGCCTTGCACTTCAGCGCGGCGAGCGAGTTGCACGCCGCGGCGCGCACCTGCCACACCGAGTCGCGGCACAGCACGCCGCGCATCGCCTCGATCGCGCGGTCGCGCAACGCAGCGAGTTCGGGAGGGACGGTCTCGTGCACGGTCTCGTCGGTGTGCGGACCGAGCGCATTGCCGATCGCGTTGAGCGACGCGATGCGCACGTCGGCGTCCTTGTCGCGGAGCGTGTCGACGTAGGTCGCGACCAGTTCGACGCGACCCGAGTCGGACAACACGTCGAGCGCACGCAGTCGCAGCTTGGGCGGCATGCGCGACGTCGACTCGAGCAACGCGAGTTGCGCGGCGGCGCCGGGCCTGGCACCGAGGACCTGCAGCGCGGCGTCGGCGCGGCGTCGCTGGGCGTCGCCGTGCTCGTTCGCGTCGCGCAGATCGTTCGAGTGCAGCATCGCGATCAACCAGTCATCGAGTCCCTCGACCGTCATCGCGGCGATGTGCTTGCGCGCGAGCGCGCGGATGCGCCACGGCTGCAACTCGGCCCGGAAATCGATGTTGTCCGTCGACGACCGCTCGCCGGGCGCGCGCGGATCGACGGACGCCGCCTCGAAGAGCTGATGCACCGCCGGCAGCGTGTTCCAGCGCGCCAGCGCCGCCATCTTCGCGTCGGCTTCCGCGAGCGCGGCCTCGTCGAGTTGCAGCTCGCGCATCATCCGCACGGTTCCGGAGCGGTAGGAACCCAGCCACCGCGTGAACTCCTGGAAGTCGGCGAGCGACGGATCCGGCGGCGGCTCCTTCGGCTTGACCTGCGCAGTGACCCCAGCCGCGAGCAGGGTCGCGCAGACGAGCAAAGCGGTGAGACGAAGGCGTCGCGGCATCGCGCGGGAGGATAGCGATGGAGTCGCACGAACGAGGAGCCCACCAGACGGTCGCAGGCTAGGCTTCGCCCCCGGACTCTCACCGGCCACCGGATGGACGACAGCACCCTCACCACCCGCCTCGCCGCGGAGACCCGCTTCGCGCGGCTGATCCACGTCTCCTCGTGCGCGTCGACGCAGGATCTCGCTGCCGAGGAGCCGGGTGCGGATCTCGCCGTGTGGGCCGACATGCAGGAGGCGGGGCGCGGGCGACAGGGGCGGACCTGGCACGGCGCGCCGGGGAAGGACGTCGAGGTCACGTTCCGCGCGGCCGGACTGCCGGTGGAGCGGCCGCTGCGACTGGCGCCGGTGCTCGCCACCGCGACGGTTCTCGCGCTCGAGTCGTTTGCGGGCGAGATGCTCGCGCTCGATTGGCCGAACGACGTGGTGTGGCGTGGGCGCAAGCTCGCGGGGATCCTCGTCGATGCGCAGAGCAGTCGCGGCGACGGCACGCGCGGCGTCGGCACCCGAGACGTCGGCCTCCTGATCGGGATCGGCGTGAACGTCAATCGGACGAGCTTCCCGCCGGAACTGCTCGAGCGCGCGACGTCGCTGGCATTGATCAGCGGACGCATGCACGAGCGCGAGGAGATCGTGCTGCGCCTCGCGCAGTCGATCGACGCCGCGCTGACGGCGTTCGGCAGCGGGACGCTCGGCGAGCACGAAGCCTGTTTCCGCACGCGGCTCGGACTGCTCGGTCGTCTCGTGCGGGTGGGACTGGTGCAGGGCGAGACGCGCAGCGGCATGTTGACCGCGATCGGTCTCGAGGAACTGACGCTCGACGACGCCGCGCCGCTGTCGCTGGCGCTGGTCGAGTCCCTCGCGCGGGCGTGAAGCCGCCGCGCGCCCTCAGCGTTGGGTGGCGCTGCGCGCGAGCGTGACCGCGTCGAGCAGGCGCACTTCGATCGGCACCGCGCGCATCGGTGCATTGCCGCGCACGAGTCGCTCGATGCGCGTGCGGTCGTCGTGCTGCGCCACGTAGAGCGGGTAACCGTGGCCGCGCAACCACGCGCCGAACGCGACGACCGCGAACGCCAGATTGAGGTCGGGGAACGGGGCCATGCGCGCGAAGCGCCACATCACCCGGATGCCCTGTCGCACCGGATGCAGGCTCTCGAACACGTCTTGCCGATCGCCGAACTGCTGGCCGTGGTGGAACGAGTCGACGAGTGACGAGAGCTCGTCGGGACCCGGGTATCGCACGCCGGGGATGGCGTCCCACGGTTCGTCGCGGCGGAGCACGTTGTTGCGGAAGCGGCCGACCGCCTCGGTCGTCCGACGGAACTGTTCGACGAGCCACCAGCCGTCGGGCGCGGCGCCTCGCGTCGAACGCGTCTCGAGTTCGCTGAGCGTCCTGCCGAAGCCGACGACCAGCTTGTGTTCCTGGTGTTCGGGCCGGAAGCGACCGGGCTCGTCGCGCAGGATCGCCGCGACTTCGTCGCGCGTGACCCGCAGTCCGCGCAGGCCGAGCATGCCGGCGATCCAGCCGTACCGCTCGATCGTCGATGAACCCGTGCGGGCGGAACTCGCCAGCGATTCGGGGCGGTTCGGCGTCGCTCCGTCGCCGCGGGTATCCTCGTTCGCCATCCGTTCGACGACCTGACCGGCGAGGGCGAGGTCCAAACGCTCCAGAACGGTCGGCTGCCGCGCGTCCGTGTTCTCTTCGGCCACGCTCACTGCTTCGGAACTCGACAGGTCACTTCCTTGACGGAATCCCCCTCACTCTCCCAGGCGCCGATGCCACGGCGGCGAACGAGTCTCGGCCGCTTCCTGCGCACGTCGGCGATCCTCGCCGTCATCCTCGTCGGAGTGGTCTTCGCGATCCCCGCGCTCCTCTCGATGGACTGGCTGCGCGAGCGCACCGAGCGGCAGGCGAGCGAACTGCTCGGCACCGAGCTCCGGATCGGGAACTGGTCGCTCGGCTGGTTCAGCGGACTCGAGATCGAGGACGTCGCGGTCGCCAACCCCGAGGGCTTCCCCGCCGACCGCAAACTCTTCGAACTGAAGTCGCTGCGCGGCGACGCGAGCCTGATCGACTTCATGCGCGGGCGCGCCGCGATCAGCGGCGTCGTCGACGGACTGGCGTTGCGCGTCGTGCAGCGTCGCGACGGCACCACCAATCTCGGCGAACTGCTCGGCGTGCGCGCGAGCCTCGAAAGCGCCGGGGGCGACCGGAGCAACGGGCGCGGCGTGCGCGGCGGCTCGCGATCGACGGGTCGCGGTTCGGGCGGTCACCTCGAACTCGGCGACCTGCGCCTCGATCTCCAGCTCCGCGATGCATTCATCGAAGTCGTGCACGAGGACCGCGGCGTGCTCGAGCGGCTGGAGCACGTCGAAGCGAGCGTGGCGAAGGAGTACGGCACCAACACCGTCCGCGTCGACTTCGCGTGCGACCTGGCGCGCCCCGCCGGCGGTGCACCGGGTCGGCTCGAGATCCGCGTCGATGCGCAAGCCGACGCGCGCGAGCCGATCGACCTGCGCGTGCGCGCCGTCGACCTCGACCTCGCGCGGTATCGCCCGATCCTCGAGTCGTTCCTGCCCGCGGATCGCGTGACCGGGTTCGCCGGCGTCGTCACCGCCAATGCGCAGGTCACCGGCGCTCCGGCCGATCGACTGACGATCGACGGCAGCATCGACGTCGTCGATCCTCACTTCGCGGGCGCGTGGCTCGGCGGGCTCGACCTCGGCGCGCCGCGCTGGACGCTGAAGCCGCTGATCGCCTTCGGACTGCCGCACGCGGGTGAGTCACTTCGGGTCGACGTCGAACGACTCAGCGCGGAGCTCGGCTTCCTCACCGTGCGAGGCCTGCCGATCCAGGCGGGAACCGACGGCGCTCCGGCGCGCGCCGGACTCGGCTTCACGCTCGACGTCGCCGCGCTCGCGGCGCGCGGCGGCACGATCCCCGCGTTCCTGAAGGGCAGCGGCACGAAGCTCGAAGGCGAACTGCGCCTGCCGCTCGACGCCGCGCTCGCCGGTTCGCTGGCGGACCTCGACGCCGATCGCCTGATCGCCGCGCTCGGGTTGAGCGCGAAGCTCGGCATCGAACGGATCGCCGTCGGCGGACAGGATCTCGGCGGCGTCGTCGCCGAGCTGGGCGTCGATCACGGCCGCATCGACCTGCGCGCGACGTCGGGGACGTATGGCGGCGGGCCGCTGCAATTCCGTCTCACGACCGACGCGACGCGACTCGACGCGATGCCGACCACGATCGAGGCGAGCGTCGACGGCGCGAAGGTCGGCGTCGAGGCATTGCGCGCCCTGCAATACGTCTTCCCGCTCGCGGCCGGCGGCGTCGCGAGCGCGGCGTCGTCGACGGTCGCACTCGACGGCGTGTTCGCTCTGCGGCTCAGCGCGACGGGCCCGGGACGCCCGGCGGCGGGAGAGGACTGGAACGCCTGGCTCGATCGCTGGTCGGGGAACGGCACGTTCGCCATGCCGGCGGGCAAGCTCCGCCCGGCGGCGTCGCTCGCGCAGCTCGCGAGCCTCACCGGCGAACGCGCCGAACTCTCGTTCAGCGGCTTCGCCAATCAGTTCGCGATCCGCGACGGCGCCGTCACGAGCGCCGTCGGCAAGCTCGTGGCGAAGGGCAAGGAGTTCGGATTGACCGGCACGACGAGCCTCGCCGGCGGACTCGATTGGGTGCTCGACGTGAAGCCGTTGCTCGCCGATCACAAGGATGGCCGTGCGATCCTCCAGTTCCTCGGCGACGCCCCGCTCGGCGCCGCGTTGCGCGGCACGCTCACAACTCCGACCCTGGCGATGCCAAGGCTCGACGAACTCGCGACGCAAGCGTTGCAGAAGGTCATCGAACGCGGCGCGGGTGAGCGGCTCCGCGACGAGGCCAAGAAGGTGATCGACGGCGTGATCCCGCCGAACGCGCCGCTCGACGCCGCGCGCTCGACGCTCGAGTCGATCATCCAGGGCCAGCAACCGGGCACGCCGGGCACGGCGCCGCCGGTCGGACCGACCGGCCCGACGCGCCCGCGGCCGGATCCGATCGGCGACATGCTGAGGCAGGTGATCGAACGACGGCTGCGCGAACAGCAGCAGGCTCCACCGCCGTCGCCGCCCGCGGTACCTCCCCCGCAGCCTCAGACTCCGCCGCGCCGCGACGGCTGACCGCGCCGCGACGGCTAACCGCGCCGCATCGCGATGCTCGAGAGCATCGTGTTCAGCAGCACGTCGCGTTGGATCGGTTTGGTCGCGTAGCCGTCGCAGCCGGCCGCAAGACAGCGCTCTTCGTCGCCGTCCATCGCATTGGCGGTCAATGCGACGATCGCGCCGGTGTAGCCGTCGGCGCGGAGCTGGTGCGTCGCGGTGTAGCCGTCCATCTCGGGCATGTGCATGTCCATCAGCACGAGATCGAATGGACGGCCGTCGCGGACGGCGGCGAGCGCGCGCTCCCACGCAATGCGTCCGTTCTCGGCGAGGACGACCTCGGAGCCGAGTTTCTTGAGCAGGAACGAGATCAGCTTCTGGTTGTCGGGGCCGTCTTCCGCGAGGAGCACCCGGTGGTTCGCGAGCGGCCGTTGAGTGCTCGGCGCGGGTCGGTCGCGCTCGGTCGCGCGGTCGTCCTCCGCGTCGGGATCGGTGAGCAGGGGCACGCCGTGCAGCGGGCCGGTCGGTACCGCGACGACGAAGCGGCTGCCGAAGCCGAGTTCACTGTGCACGCGGATCGTTCCGCCCAGCAGTTCGACGAGCCGCCACGAGATCGCGAGGCCGAGGCCGGTGCCGCCGAAGCGGCGCGTGGTGCGTTCGTCGCCCTGCGCGAAGGGCCGGAAGATCCGCGCCTGCTGTTCGGCGCTCATGCCGATCCCGGTGTCGATGACCTCGAACTCGACGCGATCCGCGGAGCCGTCGCGCGCCATGCCGACGACGAGGCGCACGGAGCCCGTCTCGGTGAACTTCGTGGCGTTGCCGACCAGGTTCACGAGGATCTGCCGCAAGCGCGTGGGATCGGATGCGATCGTCGCCGGCAGGGGCGGTCGCCAGATGACGCGCAGGTCGAGGTTCTTCGCGCTCGCGCGGACGTGCATCAGTTCGACGACTTCCCGCGCGATGCGCACCGGCGAGCAGACGATCGATTCGACGGTCATCCGGCCGGCCTCGATCTTCGAGAGGTCGAGGATGTCGTCGAGGATCGCGAGCAGGTGCTGGCCGTTGGCGTGGATCGTGCGGGCGGCGTCGACGATCTCCGGCGTGCGTGCGTTCTCGAGCAGCACTTCCGCGTAGCCGAGGATGGCGGTCATCGGCGTGCGGATCTCGTGGCTGGTGTTGGCGAGGAACTCCGACTTGGCTTGGTCGGAGGCGATCGCAGCCTGACGTGCGCCTTCGAGCTGCTCATTGGCGCGCACGAGTTCTTCGCGGCTCACGACGGTCGAGCGCAGCGCCTCCGCCATGTCGTTGAACGACTCGGCGAGTTGGCCGATTTCGTCGTCGCGCGCGACCGCGACGCGCACGTCGAACGAGCCGCCGGCGAGCGTGCGCGTGGCGCTCACCAGGTTCTCGAGCGGACGCAACAGCCGGCCGACGAGCCGCGAGATCAGCAGGTAGCCGGCGAGCACGAGCAGCGCCGCGAACGCAAAGTTCTCGATCTGCATCGCGGCGAGGTGCCGCTCGGCGGCGAGCGTCGAGAGCTCGACGCGCACGCGCCCAAGCATGCGTCCGCCGAATTCGATGTCCGCGTCGGCAACGACCAGGCGGCTCCCCGGCTCGGGATCGGCGCGATCGTTCGTGACCGGCTGCCCTTCGGTCGCGAGGACACGGTCGCTCGGATCGACGACGCGGATCGACGCGACGTCGTCCTGGAGCGCCGCGCGCAGCGTGCGCCCGACGAGCGCATCCTCCAGCGAGTCGAGCGGCCTCGCGCAGGTCGCCGCGAGGATGCGGGCGAGCTGCTCGGCGCGCGCTTGCGTGGAGCTGCGCAGGAGTCCGCCGTCGACCGCGTAGCCGCGGAGCAGGAGGCCGATGCTGACCGCGGCGAGCACGAAGGAGACGGCGATCGAGGTACGCAATCGCATCCCGAGTCGCACACGGGTGCGCATCGCCTCGCTCGCTCGGGATTCCGTGCTCGACACCGCCACTCGTCGCAGTGCATCGACGGTCACCGGAGGCGACTGGAGAGCGGTCCGGACCGCTGCGCTTGGGCGCGATGCGACCGGGAGATGAGCGACGTCAGTCGGCGAGCCGATAGCAGCGTTTCGCCGTCCCGCCGAGGATCGATTCGCGCTCGGCGGGCGAAAGGCGGGCGATCAGCTCGCGGGTCGTCGACGCCACGCGTGCGTAGTCGGCGGCGAGTTCGCAGACCGGCCAGTCGGAGCCGTACATCAGGCGCCGCGGTCCGAAGGCGTCGAGCGCGTGGTCGACGTAGACGCGGAGCTCGTCGCTGGTCCAACTCCGCCAATCCGCCTCGGTCACCATGCCCGACAGCTTGCACACGACATTGGGGCATTGCGCGGCGGCGCGGAACGCGGGCAGCCAGTCATCGATGCCGTGGGCCTTGATGCGCGGTTTCGCGAGGTGATCGAGCACGAGCGTCAACGCGGGGAAGCGATGGGCGATGGTCGCCGCGTGGTGGAGGTGCCGCACGAAGAAGAGCAGGTCGAAGGGCACGCCGTGCCGCTCCAGCACGCGCAATCCGCGCGCGACGTCGTCGCGCAGGATCCAATCGTCGTCCGGTTCGTCGTGCGTGATATGGCGGACACCGCAGAAGCGGGTGTGACGCTTCAATGCGAGGACCCGCTGCTCGACGTCGATTGCTGTCAGATCGACCCAAGCGACGACGCCTGCGATCCAGGGATGCGCTTCGGTGAGCGCGAGCACCCAATCGTTGTCCGCCGTATCGTGTTGCGCCTGCACATAGACCGCGCGCTCGATGCCTGCCGCGCGGAGTTGGGGCGCGAGCTGCTCGGGAAACACGTCGCGCTTCAGCGGCGCGAACGCGCCCTTCATCCAGCTCGAGTCGTAGCGCGCGATGCGCCAGAAGTGGACGTGGGCGTCGATGGTCGGTGCGGGCACGGGAGCAGGATCGGGACGATGGCGCCAGAGTGCAAGGCGACGGGGTCCGCGGGATCGCCCGATGTCAGCAGTTGTTCGCGGGCAACCCGATCGGTCTCGCTGCATGAACGAACGGTTCGCACAAGACCGTCAGCTCGCGCAGCAGCCCGCCATCCACCGGCGCATCACGCCACGCGAGCCACTGATCGATCTCGGCCGGATGCACGGTGCCGACCAGCAACGCCGCGGGTCCGGGTTGCCGCAACGCGAACTGGAACGCGAGCTGGGCGAGCGAGACCCCGCGTTCCCGACATAGAGCGCGAGCCTTCGCGACGGCCTCGCGGAGCGGAGCGGGCGCGGGATGCCAGTCGAGTGGGCCCGCCTCGGTCAGGAGCCGCATGTCGAAGGGCGCGGCGTTGATCACGCCTACGCCGTCCTGCAAGAAGCGCGGCAGGACGGTCTCGAGCATGCGGTTGTGGAGCGTGAGGTTGGCGTAGCTCAGCACGACGTCGAGCGGTGCCATCTCGTGCAGCTTCAGCAGCGCCTTGACGGGATAACCCGAGGCGCCGACGGCGCGCACGCGACCGGCGCGCTGCAACTCGCGCAGCGCGGGGATCGCCTCTTGGGCGACGATCTCGAGCGGGACGAACTCGACGTCGTGGCACAACACGATGTCGAGCACGTCGACGCCGAGGCGCTCGCAGCTCACGTCGACGCTTTCCCGCACGCGCTCGGCGCGGAAGTCGAACTTGTCGCGGTCGTAGCGGCCGAGCTTGGTGCAGAGGACGACCTTCTCGCGGGGCACGTCGCGCAGCGCGAAGCCGAGCATCACCTCGGAGCGGCCGCGGCCGTAGTACGGCGACGTGTCGAGGAAGCTGATGCCGCGCTCGATCGCGTAGGGAACCACGCGCAGCGCCTGCGACGGATCGATGCGCCCGTACTCCTCGCCGAGCGACGCGAGACCGAGGCCGATCTCGGAGATCTGGATGCCGGTGCGACCGAGGGGGCGGGTGCGCAGGGGTGGATGCATGACGCGGGGACTCCGAGGCCTTTCTGGTCGGCGCGCCAGCGACGACGCCCAACCTCAGGTTGCGGCCTCGGCCGCGATGGGAGGGACCGTCGCGGCCGATCGCCGCCGCGCCACGTGCACCCGCGTCCGCGGCGACCAGGTCGTGGCGAGGTGGAGCGAGCCGACCGCTTCGAAGACCCGGTCCCAGGGCGGCGGTAGTGCGGTGGTGGTGGCGAGCAGACGGAGGCGCCCCGCTCGCGCGTCGATGTGACGGCACGCCGCGGCGAAGAGCGGTTCGGGAAACGCGGTCGACGACATCCAGATCAGCGTGACGTCGTCGAGCGCAGTCGCGCGCAGGTCCTCGCAGCGGAGTTCGAGGCGTTGCGCCAATTCCGCGCGGCCGTCGTCGTCCATCGCGCTGGCGAGCAGGTCGCGCGCGCGAGACGCGGCGGCATGCCGTCCCGTGGAGAGCTCGACGCCGACCGCGCGGCCGACCGCGGTCTCGCAGACCGCTTGGATCGGCAGGCGGCCGGAGCCCGAGCCGAGGTCGACGAACACGTCGCTCGTCGTGGGCGCGAGCCACGCCAACAAGGCGCTCGCGGCGTCGGGGAGCAGTTCGCCGTAGGTCGCGGCCCCCTTGCCCGCGTGCCACTCGAGCGCGGCGCGGTCGTCGGCCCCGACGTCGTAGCCGTTCGGCGCGTCGCGCAGCAGCGCACGCCAATCGAGATCGCGCAGCGACGAGCGAGCAGTCACGAGCGACGCAGGCGAAGGCGGTCGAGGACGACGGCGACGAGGATGATCGCACCGGTGACGATCTCCTGGACCCAGTTGGCGAGGCCGAGCTTGGTGCAGCCGTTGTCGACGACGGTCATCAGCAGGGCTCCGACGAGCGTGCCGAGGATCGAACCCTCGCCGCCGGTGAGACTCGCGCCGCCGATGACGACCGCGGCGATCACGCGAAGCTCGTGGCCTTCGGCGGTCGTCGGGTCGCCCATTCCGAGATAGGCGAGCTGGAGCACCGCGGCCAGACCGGCGCAGACCCCGGCCACGAGGAAGACCGTCAACTTGGTCCGGGCGACGGGCACGCCGCACAAGCGCGCCGTTTCCTCGTTGCTGCCGACGGCGAAGACATGGCGGCCGAAGCGCGTCGCGCGGAGGACGAAGGCCGCGAGCACCGCGAGCGCGATCGTGAGCCACACGCCGGGCGCGGCGCCGAGGAAGCGCCCCGCTCCGGAGTTCTGCATCAGGTCCATCAACCACGGCTTGCCGTCGACGTAGACCGGTCCGTTGTCGCCGAGGCCCTTGGCCGCGCCGCGCAGCGCGCCCCACATCGCGAGCGTGACGATGAACGGCGAGAGCCGGATCCGGCCGGTGACGAGGCGACCGATCAAGGCCCCGATCGAACCGAGGCACGCGATGCCGAGCGCCGCGGCGAGCAGCGGCGACATCCCGGTGCCGAGCAGGAGCGCGATCACGACCGTGCCGAGCGCGATCGCCGAACCGACCGAGAGGTCGATCGCGCCGGCGACGATCACGAAGGTCGCGCCGATCGCCGCGGTGGCGACGATCGAGGTCTGCAGCAGCATCAGGCGCTGGTTCTCCCAGCTCGAGAACTTGCCGCCGATCGCCGCGGCGAACAGGCCCCACACGACTCCGAGGCCGAGCAACGGACCGAGACGCGAGAGCACGACCCTCACGGCAGCGCCTCCTCGAGCAACGCGTGTTCGTCGAGATCGCGCACGTCGCGGGCCGGGCCGAGTCGACCGGCGCGCATCACCGCGATGCGGTCGCAGACGGCGAGCAGTTCGGGGAGTTGGCTCGACACGAGCAGTACGCCCCGTGGACGGTCGCCCGATGAGCCGGCGGCCAGCCCATCGATCAGGCGATGGACCTCGGCACGCGCCGCGACGTCGATGCCGCGCGTCGGCTCGTCGAGCAACCAGACGTCGCAGTCGGCGAAGAGGAGCCGCGCGAGCGCGACCTTCTGCTGGTTGCCGCCCGACAGTTCGCGCACGCGCTGAGCGGGGCCGGTGCAGCGCACGCCGAGCGTCTCGATCGACGCGCTCGTCGCCGCCGCGAGCGCCGGCGCCGTCGGCCACGACGGCAGCTTCGGCAGCGCGACGTTCTCGGCGATCGTGCGCGCGAGCGCGAGACCTTCGCCCTTGCGGTCCTCGCTGACGAAGCCGACGCCGTCGCGCCACGATGCGCGGGGCGAGCGCGGACCGCCGTGGGCGCGCACGCGGACGCGACCGCTGCGCACGGGATCGAGGCCGAAGATCGCGCGCACGAGCTCCGTGCGGCCCGCGCCGACGAGCCCGGCGATGCCGAGCACCTCGCCCCGGTGCAGCGTCAGTCCATCGACCTCCAGCAGGACTTCGCCGCGCTGCCGCGCCGAGCGCGCATGGAGCGCTTCGATCTCGCGGCCGACCATGCGCGCGACGAGTTCGTCGTCGCGCACGTCGGACAAGGCGAAGGTGCCGGCGTTGGCGCCGTCGCGCAGGACTGTGCACCGGTCCGCGATCGCGCGCAGCTCCTCGAGGAAGTGGGAGATCCAGACGATCGCGACGCCGTCCGCACGCAGTGCCTTGGTCAGCTCGAAGAGATGCGCGACGCCCGCGCGCGTGAGGCTGCTCGTCGGTTCGTCGAAGACGACGACGCGCGCGCCGATCGCGACGCTTCGCGCGATCTCCACGAGTTGCCGCTCGGCGATGCCCAGGCGCGCGACGGGGGCGTCGAGCGGAAGGTCCGCGCGCCCGACGCGTGCGAGAGCCGCCGCGGCGCGACGGCGCAGTTCCGAGCGATCGAGAATGCCGAGGCGACCGAGCGTTCCGTCGTGCACGGGCTCGATCCCGAGCATCACGTTCGCCGCGACGCTGAGGTGCGGCGCGAGCGCGAGCTCCTGGTGGATGTGCGCCACGCCCGCGGTCCTCGCGGCGGCCGGATGCCCGGGTGCGAAGGGACGGCCGTCGAGCTCGATCGCGCCGGTGTCCATCGCGATCGCGCCGGCGAGGACCCCCATCAGCGTGCTCTTGCCGGCGCCGTTCTCGCCGAGCAGCGCGTGCACCTCGCCCGCGCGGACGTCGAAGTCCACGCGATCGAGCGCGACCGTGGGGCCGAAGCGCTTGCAGATGCCGCGCATCGACAGCCGCGGCGCGAGCGGCGTTGCGATCACTTCAACAACCGCGCGATCGAAGGTTCGCTCAGGTTCGCCTTGGTCGCGAGCGCGAGCGTCGTGGCGATGCGCGGCTCGACCGGACGACCCTGCACGGCGGCGACGAGCGTCTGCACGGCGCGGTGACCCATGTCGACGGGGTCTTGCACGACCAGAGCAGAGATCGCACCGCTCGCGAGCGCCTCGACGAGCGGCGGCGTGGCGTCGAAGCCGACGAACTTCACCTTGCCGGCGAGTCCCTCCTGCTCGAGCGCGCGCAGCATGCCGACGCTCGCGGACTCGTTGGAACAGAAGATGCCGTCGGC
The DNA here is from genome assembly GCA_016235155.1 of Planctomycetota bacterium. GTDB lineage: Bacteria > Planctomycetota > UBA1135 > UBA1135 > UBA2386 > JACRLW01. Next base: position 26,914 of record JACRLW010000070.1, on the reverse strand, counting down.
CTGCCGCAGGACGTCGAGCAGGTTGAGCGCCTTGGTCTTGGCCGACTCGACCGACGCGCCCGCGTACTGGTCCGCGCTCAGCAGTTCGAGGCCGGGCTGTCGGCCGATCACTTCGAGGAAGCCGCTCTCGCGGTCGATCGTGCTCGCCGACCCGACCTGGTAGCGGAGCACGACCACCTTGCCCCGGCCGTCGAGCAACCGCGCCATCTCGCGACCCGCCATGCGCCCGCCTTCGAGGTTGTCGCTGGCGACGAAGCTCGCGAAGTCCGTTCCGGCGGTCCCCTCGAGCGCGGAGTCGAAGATCACGACGTCGATGCCCTTCGTGCGCGCGTCGGCGACCGGACGCACCAACGCCTTGTCGTCGAGCGGCGCCAACGCGATCCCGTCGACGCCCTCGCTCGCGAATTGCTCGACGACGCGGATCTGCTCGGCGCGGTCGTTCTCCTTCAGCGGTCCCTTCCACACCACCTCGACGCCGAGTTCTTCGCCGGCGCGCTTCGCTCCCGTCTCGACCGCCTTCCAGAACTCGTGGGTCGTGCCCTTGGGAATCACCGCGACGCGCAGGCGACCGGACGGTTGCGACGCATCGCCCCCGCACGCGGCGAGGGCGACGGCGACGAACGAGGCGATCAACGCACGACGCGAGAGGCTGCGCATGTCGGGGCGAGACGGTAACCCGTCACGCGGCGAGGTGCTCGACGAGGATCTTCGTGCCGAGTCCGATCAGCACGAGGCCGCCGGCGAACTCCGCGTGCGTCGCGAGACGAGCGCCGAGTCGTCGACCGGCGAACACCCCGATCGCGCAGCAGACCAAGGTCGTCGAGCCGATCCAGGCGCACGCCGCGACGAGCGGGGCGTCGAGCACCGCGAGGCCGATGCCGGCGGCGAGGGCGTCGATGCTCGTCGCAAACGCGAGCCCGAGCAGCACCGGGAGTCGCAGCGGATCGCGCCGCGGGCCCGCGCCATCGCAAGCGTGACGCGCCTCGAGCAGCATGTGTGCGCCGATCCCCGCGAGCAGGCCGAAGGCGACCCAGTGGTCCAGCGCTTCGATCGTGCCGCGGAAGGACAAAGCACCCGTCCAGCCGAGCGCCGGCATCCCGGCCTGGAACAGCGCGAACACGACCGGCAGCCGGAGGAGACGCCTCGCCTCGAGTTGCGGGTGCGCGATCGCGCTCGAGACGCACACCGCAAACGCGTCCATCGCGAGCGCGAGCGCGGTGATCAGCAAGCTCAGGAACGTCACGATCGAACGCGCGCGATCAGCAAGTTTGCGGCGTGGTGCGCTTCGCGAGGGCGCGGATCCTCACGACGACGTCGGCGACGTCGAGCGGCTTCGTCACGTAACCCGCGAAGCCGGCGTCGAGCGCGCGCTGCACGTCGCGCGGCGCCGCCGCGGCGCTGATTGCGAGCACCGGGATCATGCGGGTCTCGGGCATCGAACGCAGGCGGACGAAGGCTTCGTGTCCGCTCATGCCCGGCAGGTTGAGGTCGAGCAGGACGAGGTCGGGATGGGACGCGCGGGCGATCTGGAGACCGGTCTCCGCGGTCGTCGCGACGCTGAGGCGGAAGCCGTCGCTCTCGGTCAGCACGGCCTTCATCAGGTCGACGGCCGTCGGGTTGTCCTCGATGTAGAGGATGTGGAGGAGCGAAGCGGCGACGGCCATGGCGCAGTGCTGCACCGGCGGACTCGGGCTCTGCGGCGTCGCCGCGTGGGCCGGAAACTCGATCCAGAACGTCGAGCCGTGACCCTCCTCGGTCTCGAAGCCCACGCGGCCGCCCATCAACTCGGTGAGCAGCTTCGTCATCGTGAGGCCGATCCCGGTGCCGGGGATCGGACCGGCTTCCTGGCCGAGCCTCTGGAATGCGATGAACAGCGCGTCGCGCCGCGCGAGCGGGATGCCCGGTCCGTCGTCGCGGACCGCGATGCGGAGCCAGCCGCGCTCGGTCATCGCAGCGCGGATCACCGCCTTGCCGCCCTGCCGGTTGTACTTCACGGCGTTCGAGCCGAGGTGAAGGAGGATCTGCGTCAGGCGCTTGCGGTCGACTTCGATCGAGCCGAGGTCGGGCGGCAAGGCGGCGAGTTCGATCGTCACGCCGCGCGTGCGCGCCAGCGCTTCGAGCATCGTCATCACGTCGCGCAGGACCCCAGGGACATCGATCGGCGAGCGTTCGAACACGAAGCTGCCCGACTCGATGCGCGCAAGGTCGAGGATCTCGTCGATGAGTTGCAGCAGGTGTTCGCCGCCGCGGAGGACGTGGCTGACCCACGTGAGCTGGCGTGGCGTCAACTGCGGGTCCCGATCGCGTTCGAGGAGCTGCGCGAAGCCGAGCACCGAGTTCAGCGGCGTCCGCAGCTCATGGCTCATCGACGACAGGAACTCGTTCTTGGCCCGGTTCGCCGCGGTCGCCGCGATGCGCGCCGCTTCGACCTCCGCGGCGTGTCGCGCGTCGTCGGAGCGATCGGAGAGAACGACGACCGTGCCGCCGTCGCGCGTGCGTCGATCGGTGACGCGGTACGTGCGACCCCTCAGGACGCAATCCTCGAAGCTCCCCACCGGGTTCCGGTGGTACTCCATCCGGCGGTGCTTCCAGTCCGCGGCGGACTCGCCTTCCAGGTCCTTCAGGTTCTCGGCGAGGAGGCCGTCGGTCAGCGCCTCGAAGGTCTTGCCGAGCAACTGGGGTTCGTCGTGGCCCATCACCTCGAGCAGCGCCTGGTTGCCGTAGACGAAGCGATCCGCGGCGTCGAAGACGCCGATCGGATTGGGGATGCACTGCATGCAGTCGGTGAGCCGGTCGCGCAGGGCCTTGGCGTCCTGCTCGGCGCGCCGCCGCCCCGAGATGTCGAGGAACGCCGTACGCGTACGGACGATCCGACCCGACGAATCGCGCACGGCGGTCGCGCTCAGCAAGCCGGGAAAGGTCGAGCCGTCCTTGCGGCGGAACTCGTACTCGAGGTCCGACACGAACCCGTCGCTCTGGAACGCCGGGAAGTTGCGTTCGAACGCGGTCGCCGACTCGGGAGTGACGACGTCCGTGAAGCGCAGCACGCCTTCGACCTCCTCGCGCGCGTAGCCCAGCCAATCGAGCCAGGTGTCGTTCACGAGGATGATCCGTCCGTTCAGGTCGAGCGAATGAAGGGCGAGCGGGGCGTGGTCCCAGAACTCGAGCACGTCGCCGACGCTCGCTTCGTCGTGGAGCTTGGCTTCGCCGCGCGACAGAAGGACCAGGAACTGCTCCTCGCCCTGATGCGACAGCACGGGCACGAGTACCGCCTGCAGGGGCGAGACGCCCGAGCCCGTCGCGCAGGGCAGTTCGGCGCACCATGCGGTCCGGTTTTGCAACGCGCGCTCGAGTCCGCGGAGGTCGTGCACCCGAGCGCTCAAGCACGCATGGAGCGGACGGCCTTTCGGATCACCGGATGCGCCGAGGATGTCCAGTGCACTCGGGCTGACGTGCTGCACCCGCCCGTCGCGATCCAGCAGGACGCGCGCGGAGTGGGCATCGAAAGCCTTGGGGTCCAGGACTTCGGGGGTCACGGTGTTCGGCGAGCGGGCAGGAGGAGGCGAGACGAGCGGACTCAGCGGGAGAGGTCGCGGAACAGCACGCCGGAGACCGCGAGGCGGAACAAGCCTGGTTCACCGGCGCCGCAGGACATGTAACGGACGACGCCGCGGCGATCGATCACGACGAGGGTGGGGATGCCCGTCACGTGGTAGGCCTCGCTGTTCGCTGCGGTCGACGCGACGAGCAGCGGATGTGCGAGGCCCATGTCCTCGCGGAAGTCGGCGACGTGGGCGACGTAGTCCGAGGGGGCGATCGGTCGCACCGCCTTGCGTTCGGAAACGTCGTAGCCGTAGTTCTCGACCTTGCAGAGGCCGAGGACCTGCAACGCGTCGCGGTGTTCGGATTGGAGGGCGACGAGCTCCGGCATCGCCTTGCGGCACGGCTCGCACCAAGGCTGCCAGAAGTCCAGCACGACAACCTTGCCGCGCAGTCCGGCGAGGATGCCGCCGTCGCGCGCGAGTTCACCGCCGACGACGTGGTCCGCCAGGAGTTCGGGTGCCGGCTTGCCGAGGAAGGGCTCGATCGCGACGAGATACCGCCGTTGATTCCGTTCGACGGCCGACGGCTCGCGGGACTCGTCGGCGGCGCGGGCGAGGAAAGCGCGCACGGCGGTTGCGCCTTCTTCGAAGCGGCCGTCGTGCACGTCGAGCGCGAGGCGGGCGATCGCCGCCCAGGACTGGAGATCGGGAAAGCGGGCGGCGTCGCGCTCGATGGTGGAAAGGCGCGCGCGCACGCGGTCGAGGTCCTCGACATGGATCGCGTGCACTACGCCGAACGACGCGGCAGCGGCTCGGCACGTCGCGGTTTCGTCGGACTCCAGGGTCTCGATCAGGCGGCCGAGTTCGTCCCAACGCCCGAGCGCGATCAGGGTCCGTGGATACCAACTCGTGCGCACACTGAGATTGCGCTGAGTGGCGCCGCCGCGCTGGTCTTCCTCGGCGATCAGCGCCTGCATCCATCGCGCAGCGAGCACGTCGTCCTTGCCGTTCATCGCCGCAAGGCAGAGGGCGCCGAGGGTGTCGAGCTCGGGTCGCTCCGGCGGACCCTTGCTCAGGCTGCGCTCATAACACTTCGCGGCGTCGAGATAGACGCGTCGGCTCTCGTGCAGGCGGGCGATGAGCAGATCGGACTCGGCCGAGAGGTCGTCGCGCTCGCCGTACTCGGCGAGCAGCGTGTCGCGGGCGGCATCGGCGACGCGCTGGAGAGCCTGCACGTCCATCGGCAGCTCCGCTCCCTTGGCGACGAGCCCCGCGCGTCGCGCGGCAAGCGCCGCATCCGAGAAGTGCGTCTGCTCGACTTGCCACGCGTCGTACGCCGCGCGCAGCGAAGCGTCGGCGCTGTCCTGCGCGTGGGCGATTCCGACGAAGGCGCCCAGCGACAGCAGCCACGAGAGAGCGAGGGGCATGCGGGCCGGGATGCTAGCCCGGGCATGGATCCCAGGCACCCGTTGCCTCGCCGTCCGGGAAGCAATCAATGATCGCAGACCCGCATCGTCGCCGGCTTGCACTGACTTGCAGAACCCGTCGAGCCAACGCACTTCGCAGGACGGCCGCACGCCTTCGGTGAACGTCGCCATCCGTTGGCGGGCGTCGAGGCCGCGCCGCGCGATGGCCGTGCGTCAGCGAAGGATGAGCGTGGAGGGCTCGCTCAAGGTGATCGCGCCGGCGCGGAAGACTGCGGCCTGGACGGTGATCGGCAGGCCGGCGGGGAGCGGGGCGAGGATGGGGAGGCTGAGAGTTCGCCTCGCGGCCTGATGGATCTGTGGTCCGCCGACGGGCGCCAAGGTTGCGGGATCGAGCCACGAGAGTCCGAGACCCGGGAGATCGACCGGCGCGCTCGGGAGCGACGAGAGGAGGAATTGGCTGGTCGCGCCGGTGGTGGCGGTGATGGCGAGGTCGAGCGACGTCTGGTACTGAGTGATGGAGGCGAAATCGAACGTCGTCGACGTGCAGTTTGCGACGTACGAACTGCAGTACCCACCGAACCCTGTGCGCGTGTCATAGAGAATCCGGCCGCCGGTCGTGGTCACGAGCGGTGATTGACTGGCGCCAAGAAACGTCACGCTCACGGGAGTCGATCCGACGATTCGGAACTCGTTGTGCCTGCCACCGAAGACTGCTGGTCCCGGCAACGGGATCGTCCCCCAGTGACCGAGGTTGTAGAAGCCGTCTCCGCCGCCTTGGATCGTGCATCCTTCGAGGGACACGAGGGAGTCGCTGGCGAAGAGTCCGGGTGTGCCCGGAGTCGACGACGAGTTCCAACTTCCCCCACTTGGTGGACGACCGGAGATGGAGCAGCGCACGAGGAGCATGCTGGACGAATACGCATCCAAGGCTGCTGCAAAACCCGATGTCGTCCAGACGGCGCAATTCCGGAGGATGACCTGCCGGGAGTCGAAGATGAGCGCACTCCCGAACAGGTAGCCGCTGGACCCGAACTGGACGTGTCGCCCCGGGCCGCTGATCCCGCACGAATCCACGTGAACGGCTCCCGGGCAGGACTCGACGTCGAAGCCGAGCTCCATCGCCATGGAGAAGATGCTGCAGAACTCGCTCGCGGGCAGGCCACGGATCGCCAAGCGTCCCGAAGTCACGCGCACGCTCGGGCTGCCGCGGACGATCAAGCCGCGCGTGATGGTCGGCGCCGTGTATCCGCCGGCACGGACGATCAACGTGTCGCCCGGCGCGGCGGCGGTCACTGCCGCTGGGAGATCCGTGAAGTGCCCGCCGCCGGCGGCGTCGACGATCCACGTCGACTGCGCGAACGTCGGGACGGCAAGTGCGGCGAGCAAGACGAGCGAGCGGACGTCGGTCATCGACTGTGCCTCCTGGGCCGGGAGGATAACGCGGAGCGCGTTGGTCAGCCTTCCTCGGCCACCGGGTTCTCCAGCCGCCCGATCCCCTCGATCTCGATGACGACCTTGTCGCCGGGGCGGAGCCAGCGCGGCGGTTTGCGGGACATGCCGACGCCCTCGGGCGTGCCGGTGAGGATCACGGTGCCGGCGGGAAGCGTCGTGCTGCCGGAGAGGAACGACACGATGGTCGCGACGTCGAAGGCCATGTCGGCGGTCGACGAGTCTTGGACGGTCTCGCCGCCGAGTTCGGTGCGGATGCGCAGTGCTTGCGGGTCGCGGATCTCGTCGGTCGTGACGAGGCATGGGCCGAGCGGCGCGAAGGTGTCGAAGAACTTGCCGCGGCACCACTGACCGCCGTTCAGGCGGATCTGCCAGTCGCGTGCGCTGACGTCGTTCGCGCAGGTGTAGCCGAGCACGAAGTCGAGGGCGCGCTCGCGGGTCGCGTTGCGGCACGGCTTCTTGATCACGACGGCGAGCTCGCACTCGTAGTCGACTTCGTCGCTGCGCAGCGTGCGCGGCAACACGATCGGATCGAAGGGGTTCTGCACGGCGTTTCGACCCTTCACGAAGAGGACCGGGTGCTCGGGCAGCTTCGCGCCGACCTCCGCGGCGTGACGCCTGTAGTTGAGCCCGATGCAGAGGATCTGCGCCGGCACGACGGGAGCGAGCAGCTTGTCGATCTCCGCCGTCGTCTGCGTGCGCGTCGCGACGCCGAACGGATCGCCATCGAGACGGACCCACTCGCCAAGACGGCCGGGGCGATCGGCGCCCCAGCGCACGTGACCCCGTGGATCGCGGTAGCGGATGATCTTCATCGCGCGTTCCTCCAGACCGGGCCGTCGGGGAAGGAGTGGTCGGCGAGCGAGCGAGCCTTCATCTCGATGCTGAAGCCGGGCAGCGTCGGCGCGCGGTAGCGCCCGTTCTCGATGCGCACCGGATCGACGAAGTGCTCGTGCAGGTGGTCGACGTACTCGATCACGCGCCGCTCGTGGCTGCCGGCGACGCGGACGTAGTCGAAGAACGAGAGGTGCTGGACGTACTCGCAGAGCCCGACGCCGCCCGCATGCGGGCACACCGGCTTGCCGAACTTCGCGGCCATCAGCAGGATCGCGAGGTTCTCGTTCACGCCGCCGACGCGGCAGGCGTCGATCTGCACGAAGTCGAGCGCGTCGGCCTGCAAGAACTGCTTGAACATCACGCGGTTGTGGCACTGCTCGCCGGTGGCGACGCCGATCGCCGGCGAGGCGAAGCCGGCGATGCCCTGCTTGATCGCGCGATGGCCGAGCACGTCGTCGGGGCTCGTCGGCTCCTCGATCCACAGCGGGCGGAAGCGCGCGAGCGAGCGCATCCACTCGATCGCGACCGGCACGTCCCAGACCTGGTTCGCGTCCATCATCAGGAAGCGGTCCTCGCCGAGCGACTTGCGCAGCATGGTCGCGCGACGGATGTCGTCGGCGAGGTCGCGGCCGACCTTCATCTTGAAGTGCGAGAAGCCCTGCGCGATTCCGGTCGCGACGGCGTCGCGCACCTGCTGGTCGGTGTAACCGAGCCACCCGGCGGAGGTGGTGTAGGCCGGGAAGCCCTGCGCGAGCGTCGTCGTGAGGCGCTGCTGCCGGCCGGGTTCGCGCGCGAGCAGGAGGTCGCGCGCTTCTTCGGGCCGCAGTGCGTCGGTGATGTGGCGGAAGTCGATGCAGCGCACGAGTTCGTCGGCGCTCAGGTCGCAGAGCAGTCGCCACAGCGGCTTCTTCTCCGCCTTGGCCCAGAGGTCCCAGACCGCGTTGCACACCGCTCCCGTCGCGAGATGCACGACGCCCTTCTCGGGACCGACCCAGCGCAGCTGCGTGTCGCCGACGAGGGTGCGCCAGAAGCCGGCCATGTCGGCGCGGATGTCGTCGAGCGAACGGCCGACGACCTGGCCGCGCAGCGCTTCGATCGCGGCGACGCAGAGCTCGTTGCCGCGGCCGACGGTGAAGGTCAGGCCGTGGCCCTCGAGCCCTTGGTCGGTGCGGAGCACGACGTAGGCCGCCGAGTAGTCGGGGTCGACGTTCATCGCGTCGGAGCCGTGGCGCTCGCGCGAAGTGGGGAAGCGGACGTCCCTGGTCTCGAACTCGACGATCTTCATGCGCAGCGTTCCGGTCGGCCTACTTGCCCGCGCTCCAACCGCCGTCGATCAGGAAGGTCGTTCCGGTGACGAAGTCGGCGGCGTCGCTCGCGAGGTAGAGCGCGGCCTTGGCGATCTCGTCGGGCGCGGCCATGCGGCCGATCGCCTGCGTGCTCTCCATCTCGCGGCGCGCGGCGATGGGGTCCTGGTACTCCGCGAGCCGCGCGGCGACGAACGGGGTCTCGACGCGGCCCGGGCAGATCGCGTTGCAGCGGATGCCGTCGCGCGCGTGATCGAGTGCGATGCACTTCGTGAGTCCGACGATCGCGAACTTGGTCGTGCAGTAGGCGAGGCGGTCGCGCACCGCGAGGACGCCGCCGATCGAAGCGAGGTTGACGATCTTCCCGCGCTTGCGCGCGACCATCCCGGCGAGGAAGGCTTTGGTCACGTTGAACGTGCCGCGCACGTTCACGTCGTGGACGCGGTCCAAGTCCTCGAGCGCGGTCGTCAGCATCGTGCCGACGTGGCCCACGCCGGCGTTGTTGACGAGGACGTCGAGCCGCCCGTCGGCGAGCCGGATCGACTCGGCGAGGGCGTTGCAGGCGTCACGCTCGCGCACGTCCAGGCGGTGCGAACGAGCGCGACCGCCGGCGGCGGTGATGCGTCGCGTCGTCTCCTGCGCCGACTCCGGATCGAGGTCGGCGACGTGGACGGTGGCACCGGCGCGCGCAAACGTCTCGGCGATCGCGCGGCCGATGCCTGAGCCCGCGCCGGTGACGAGCGCGATCTCGTCGCGCAGTTCGGACATGGGCGCGGATGCTACCTGCGGCGACGAGGCGGACCACGTCGCGCAGGCGGCGTCAGGCGCTCAGGAGTCGACGACGATCTGCAGCGCGTTCGTCAGGCCGATCGACGGCTGGACGGCGACCGGGCACAGCACGATGCCCTGGAAGCACATGGCACCGCCGCACAGCGAGAAGTCGAGCGGCACGGGGATGCGCGACCGGATCGAACCGTCGCACGGCGCGCTGCCGGTGAGGACGCCGAGCGTGATGATGACCGGCGGCAGGGCGCCGATCTCGGGGTAGAACGGCCCGCAGAGGAACGGGACGTTCTGCGGGACGCAGCGCCCGACGTTGAAGGCGAGGAACGCGCGACCGCCGACCGGTCCGTTCGCGATGCCGATCGCGAAGTCGGGGTTGCCGACGTTCGGATCGCCGTGCGCGAAGAGTTCCATCGCGCCGCAGTTCGGGCAGTTGCCGCCGAGGCAGCTTTGGCCGACCGGCACGGGATGGATCGACTCGATGTCGATGCCCGCCCACTGCTGGTTCGCCAAGGGACCGGTCGTGCAGCAGCCGACGATCTGGAACGAGCACGGCTGCAAGCCCGAGCGACGCAGCGTGACGGTGCGCACGCCGTCCGTGACGTGGAGCAGTTCGTCGCAGTCGTCGAAGGCGGTGCCGGTGATCGGACCGAGCGGCGTCGCCGTGTTGCACGCCAGCACCGGGAAGGTGCAGACGATGTTGCACGGGTAGGTGAGCTGGGCGACGAGGATCGTGTTCTGCGGACCCGTCGGCGTCGGGCCGAAGATCGAAGCCGCGTAGAAGATCCAGCCGTGCTTGCGATCGACGGTGACCGAGCCCGCGATGTGGCGGTTCGTGGGCAGCAGGACACGGCAGCTCGAAAAGACCGTCGGCGGGCAGTTCGTCAACGACCACTGGTGCAGCGCGGCGATGCCGGGCAGCGACTCGATCTGGTAGAGCGTGGCGGACGCTTCGCTGAGAGCGAGGCCGGTGGCGACGGAACCCGCGCCCAGGATCAGTTCAGCGGGCACCGAGCAGAGCAGGTCGCAGGTGGCGATGGCGTTCTCGGCCATGCGCGTGCCCTGGGTCTGCCACACCGACGCGTTGGACGCGTTGTAGGCGAGGCCGCCGGCCCAGTCGGTGACGGGCTGGCCGACGCCGGCGCAGACGCGGGTCGGCTCTCGACACAGGATCTGCCGCTGGACGGTCGGCGGGGTGATCGCGGGACCGCCGGCGTCGGCGGCGAGGCCGATCAGGCGACCGCGATCGATGGTGCCCTGGGCACCGAGCGAGCCGGCGACGGTCAGCACGGCGAAGGCGATCGCGGTGCGGGGGTGAACGAACATGGAGACTCCTCGAAACCGGCAGGGGGTGTGCACGGTCTTTGTCGCGGCGGGGCGCGATCGCCGGGCGGAAGTTCGCGCCGAGATCGGTCGATGACGAACATGCGTGGCCGCCGTGACCAAAGCGCTTGGAGACCAGCACCGCTTGCAGCCGGCGGCATCGACCCCTGCCTGCGTCGCGGTGATCGTCCACTGGACGGATGCCGAGGCGACGCTCGCGTGCGTTGCGGCGCTCCGAAGCGGCACGGTCGCACCTTCGCTGGTCGTCGTCGACAACGCCTCCGAGGACGGCTCGGGGCAGGCCCTCGCGGAGCGACTGCGGGGGGTCGCGGACGTCGACGTGCTGCGTGCGGCGTCGAACGGCGGTTTCGGCGCCGGCTGCAACCTCGGCATCGAGCGTGCGCTCTCGCGCCACCCCGAACTGGCGCACGTCGCGCTGGTCAATCCCGACGCTGTCGTCGCGCCGGACTGCGTCGAAGCGCTGCTCGACGCCGCCCGACGCCACCCCGAAGCCGGCATCGTCGGCGGTCGCGTGCTCGACCCGTCCGGCACGGGCGTGCTCTACGAGAACGGCCGCTTCCGCCCCTGGACCCTCGGTCGGAGCCATGCGCCTGCGCCGCGCGGTCGCGACGAGTTCGAAACGGGCTTCGTCACCGGTGCCTTGATGCTGGTCGACGGCGCGTTGCTCCGCGACGGCCTGCGCTTCGACACGACCTACTTCCTCTACGTCGAGGATCTCGACTTCTGCCGCGAGGTCGTCGCGCGCGGGCGGCGACTGTGGGTCACGACGCGCGCGACGTGCCGTCATGCGGAAGGCGGTTCGCAGCGCGACGACCCGCCGTTGCTCGGTCCGATGCGCGCCCGCCAGCTCGAGCAACTCACGCGCGGCAAGGTCTACTTCGCGCGCAAGCGCCTGCCCTGGCCGCAGCGCTTGGTGTTCTTCACCTTGGCGTTGCTGCTGCGACCCGTCGCGGGCGTGTTCGTGGCGCGCAGCCTGCGCGTGCTCGGTCCGTACTTCCGCGGCGTTCGCGCGGGGATGCGCGCGCCGTTGCGTCGCGCCCGGTAGCCTGCGCGCGATGGAGCGAGACCTGATCGCCGAGTTCCTCGCCTGCCGGCGCATCGCCGTCGCCGGAGCGTCGCGGGACCGCGAGAAGTACGGCAACCGGGTGCTCGTCGACCTGCTGGCTCACGGCTACGACGCGATCCCGGTCCACCCGCGCGAGGCGGTCATCGAGGGTCGCCCCTGCGTCGCGTCGGTGGCGGAGCTGCCCGCGGACGTCGAGGCGCTCTCGATCGTCACGCCGCCGAAGGTCACCGAGCAGGTCGTGGAAGCCGCGGCGGGGCGGGGCATCTCGCGGCTCTGGATGCAGCCGGGCGCGGAGAGCGAAGTGGCCGTGCGGCGCGCACGGGAACTCGGACTCACGCTGATCGCGGGCGGTCCCTGTCTGCTCGTCGCCCTGCGGACGCGGCGGCGCTGAACGAGCGGGATGCCTTCGAGGCGGGCCTGCGGGCCGAAGCTGCGAGCCGGGCCTTCGGATCAGGACCCCGCGAGTTCCTTGCGGATCTCGGCGACCTTGGCTTGGAGGTCGTTGGTCGTCTTCCCGGCCTGCTTGAGGACGAGTTCGAGCTTGGTGAAATCGATCTTGCCGGCCGAGGTCTCGCCCTCCGCAATCGCCCGCGCGTACTCGAGGTACCGCTTCTCGAAGCGCGAATTCTGGGTCTCCTGATGCTCGTGGCGGGCGAGGGCCTTCTTCTCGCCGCGGAGACGTCGGTTTTCGCTGATCTTCATGGGTGCCTCGGTGGGAATGCGGGGTGGAGGTGGTTCGAAGCCGCCCGCCGGGCGCCATGCGGTGCGACGCAAGGAGCCGTCTGCGCGACTTCGAAGGCGAAGTATTGAACCCGATCGACAGGAGCAGGGGAAGCCCCTGAGTCCGTCCCTCTGCGAGCCTGCGATGACAACGCGGCTCGAAGGGGGACGGGTCAGGTCGCGCGCCTTTGCCCGCTCCTCACTCGATCGTGCCCTGGATCGACGCCGCTCTCGCCTTCTCCGCTGCGTAGCGGATGGTGAATGCTCCGGTGCCGGACACGATCCACCGCGCCTTCCGCTCGCCCTCGCCGGGCACGCCTCGCTCGAGCCGCAAGGTCGCGGGTTCGCGCTCTTGGAGCACGATCCGCTCCGGCCGGAACCGATCGGTCGGTTCACCACCGGCGACGACGCTCACGCCGTCGCCCGTGATGCTCAAGGTGTCCGGCATGCCGAGCTTGCGCGCTTCGGCGAGCGCGGAGCGCGTCGGGATCTTGCGAGCATTGCGGAGCGTGACGTCGACGTAGTGCAGGCCACCTGGTGCGGGTCGGACCCTCAGATCCTCGAGCGTGACGAGCGGCATGTGCCAGGCGTGGTGCGCGACGAACGCCGCGTTGCGATGCAACTCCTCCTCGAGCAACCAACCCGGCGGAGTGCGCCCGATCAGCTTGCGCCAGCCGCCGACCTCGATCTCGCCGTACAGCGGGTGCTCGACCTTCGTCCACGGCGTGCGGCCGTCGCCGAAGAGCAGCAGGTCGTTCCACTTCGCACGGTCCGTCTCCGACAGCCGCGCATCCCTGCTCTGCATCATCCGCGCGTCGGACCACATCTCGTTCGTGAACGAGAAGATGCCGAGGCCCTCGTAGGTCCAGTTCACGAAGCCGCCCGAGACGGAGTACAGGTCCTTGTGGATGACCATGTAGCGGTAGAAGGGCAGCATGAACTCGCCGTCCTTGCCGAGCGCGTCGTAGACCTGCACGTCGGCCGACGGGTACTCGCCGTACTCCGCCACGCCCGGCCCGCGGAGGATCATCCCGCCCGCGTTGTGGAAGGCCTGGACGCCGGCGATGTTCGGGTGGTCGAGGATGAACGACGCGATCGCGCGCGTCTCATGGTGCGAGAGCGGGTACTCGCCGGCGCCGCCCTGGAGGTAGCTCGGATTCCAGCCGCTCGGCCAGTTCCGGTTCATGTCGTAGTAGCCGGGCCCGTCTTCGTTGATGCGACCGTCGCCGTCGTCGTCGATGCCTTCGCTGCCGAGCAGGAGGAAGTCGCCCTTCTGTCCGGGCGGCACCCGCTCCATCACGCCGGGATGCTCCTGCGACTCGCGCCACTCGCCCTCGCCGAGGGGGACGCGCTTGCGCATCTGCGTGAGTTCACCGTCGCCGTCGAGGTCGTTGGGTCCGTCCTCGTCGAGGAGGCCGTCGCGGTCGTCGTCGAACGGCTTGCGCGGCGCGCGCTGCGACGAGGAGTTGTTCGCCTCGCGGAACCACGCGGCGCGGCCGTCGACGTTCACCGTCGGCAGCACGTAGAGCGCGACGCGGTCGACGAGCTCGGTGATGCGCGGCACCTTGCCGTGGTTCTCGAGCAAGTACCACGCGAGGTAGAGGTTCGCCTCGCCGCCCTGCACCTCGTTCCCGTGGATGTTCGCGTCGGTGTAGAAGGCCGGCTTGCCGGTGTCGTCGCCGGTCGCCTCGTTGTTCAGGACCAGCATCCACAGCTCGCGCCCCTCGAAGCTCTTGCCGAGCGAGCGCAGCGTGACGAAGCGCGGCCAGGCGTCGCGCAGCCGGTTCATCAGGACGACGAGTTCGTCGGAGTCGTAGTAGCGGTCCCAGCGGATGTCGACCTTGGGGGCGTCGCGACGCTGCGCGAGCGCGTCGCGTGGTGCGAACAGGGCGACCGCAATCGCGATCGCGAGGGGCGCCTGGCTGGAGGGTCGGCGGTCCGAACGGCGGTGGTTCACAGCGTCACCTCCTTCACCATCCGACCGGCCGGTTCCATCGCGAGCTCCACGCGGATGCGCGTGCCGGACGCGCCGGTCACGACCCATTCGTATTCGCGCTTGCCGCCGAGCGCGTCGAGCACCGGCAGGGTCTGTTGGACCTCGCCCGCGACCAGCGACGCGCCGCCGAGCACGAGACGGACGCGTCCCGTCACGTAGCGCCGCGTGTGATCGGCCATCGCGCACAAGGTCGGCCAGTCGCCGTCGTTGACGATCACCGCCTTCAGACGAGTCGCTCCGCCGCCGAGGGCCTCGGCGGTGAGGCTGCGGATCGCGACCTTGCTGCCCATCGCGCACACCTCGAGCAGGAAGCCGTGATGCGCCGCGAAGACCGTGCTGCGTTCGTCCGCGTTGCACAGCGAGAAGTCGCGATCGGCCACGAAGCCGCCGAGTTCGACGTCGCCGAGCTGCGGGTGGCGGAACGCATGCCAGGCGACGTAGCCGTGGCCCGCCGTCTCGCACGCGCGCAGCCGCGCCTGGTCGTCGCTGATCTCGACCTCGCCCTCCTTGCCGCCGCGCGGCACGCGCCACACGTCGGAGGCAAACGTCGGGATGCCGAGTTGCGCGTAGAGCCACGACCAGGTGCTGCCGTCCATGCGCGGCGTCGACTCGCCGCTGCGCCGCGTGCGATCGCGGTAGAGCTTGCCGGTGCGCTCGAACAGCAAGACGTCGCCCGAGTGGATGCCGTCGAACTGTTGCCGTGGCTTCGCTTCACCCGCCTTGGGCGTCGCGAGCAGGACGTCGTCGCGATCCCACACGACGGCAGTCGAGACGTTGCGGTGCGCGAGGACGAAGTCCGCGAGCGCGCGGGTCTCCGGCTCGCTCATCGGGAACGGACCGGCCTCACGCGCGAACTCGGTGTGCCGCTGCGCGAAGTTGCGCGCGATCTGCACGCCCATCCCCGGGTCCTCGCCGCGTTCCCGGTCGCCGTCGGCGTCGGCGGCTTCGGGCGCGAGCTGGTGCGTGCCGCGCTCGCCGGCCTTCTTGTCGGCCTTGCGCATGATCCGCACGTCCTTCTGGTCGATCAGCCACTCGCCGTCGGGATCCGGCCAACGCATCTGCGCGATCACGCCGTCGCCGTCGAGATCGCGCGGCGCGTCCTCGTCGCTCCGGCCGTCGCGGTCGAGATCCAACGCCCGTGCGTTGCCGCTTCGCTCGAGCGCAGTGCCGTCGGGATTCAACAGCGGCACGACCCACACGACCCGCTCGGCGAGCAGCTTGCGCGTCGCTTCGTGACCGGCGCGATGGTCGCGCACGAGGTACTCGACGTGTGCGATCGCGAGTTCGGTGCACAGCCGCATGCGCCCGTCGACACCCGCGACGACGAGCACCGCGGGCCGCTCGTTCACCGGTCGCTCGCCGTCGCCGGCGATCGTCACGACGTCGATCGGCCGGCCGCCGGCGCTGTCGCCGAGCCTGCCGAGTCGGGCCAGCCCGCCCGATCCGGAACAGATCGCGGCGAGTCGTTCCGAGGGCGATTGCGCCACGGGCAGCGCGGCGAGGAGCGAAGCGAGTAGCGAGGCGAAGGGAAACGTGCGCATCGGAGGGCGCGCACTCTACGTGCGCCGCGGGGGGCTGCGAAGGCGCGCGAGCTCAGCGCCTCAGCACGAGCAGGCGCGGCTCGGTCATCTCCGCGATCGCGTAGCGCACGCCTTCACGTCCGACGCCTGACTCCTTCGCACCGCCGTACGGCATCGCATCCACCCGCAGCGAGGGGATGTCGCCGACGATCACGCCGCCGACCTCGAGTTCCTCGAAGGCGAGCATCGCGTTGCGAAGGTCGTCCGTGAAGACACCGGCCTGCAACCCATACCGACTCGCGTTCGCGAGGCGGAGCGCGTCGGCGAAGTCGTCGAAGCCCTCGAGAGTGGCGACCGGACCGAAGACCTCCTCGCACGACGCCTCGGCATCGTGCGGCACGCCTTCGAGGATCGTCGGCGCGACGCACGCCCGGTCGCGCACGCCGCCGCACAGCACGGTCGCGCCGCGCGCACGCGCCGCTTCGACCACGCGCTCGACGCGGATCGCGTCGTCGAGCGACACCAGCGGGCCGAGGTCGGTGGCGTCGTCGAGCGGATCGCCGACCTTCAACGCGGTCGCGCGCGCGACGAGTTCCTGGCGCAGTCGGGCCAGGACGCTCCGGTGCGCGAGCACGCGCTGGACGCTGATGCAACTCTGTCCGGCCTGGGCGAACGCGCCGGTGACGATGCGCGCCGCGACCTGCGCGACGTCGACGCCGTCGTCGACGATGCACGCGGCGTTGCCGCCGAGTTCGAGCGCGACGTGGCGCTTGCGCGCGGCGCGTGCCCGCAGCGCCCAGCCGACCGCGGCGGAGCCGGTGAACGAGAGCAGGCGCATGCGCTCGTCGTCGACGAGCGGCGCGGCGTCGGAACTCGAACACGGCAGCACGCTGAACGCACCGCGCGGCAGGTCCGTCTCCGCCAGCATCTCGGCGACGATCAACGCCGAGCGCGGTGTGGCCGACGCGGGCTTGAGAACGAACGGGCAACCCGCCGCGATCGCGGGCGCGACCTTGTGGGCGACGAGGTTCAGCGGGAAGTTGAACGGCGTGATCAGGGCACAGGGACCGACCGGCACGCGACGCACGATGCCTTCGAGTCCCTCGCCGCGCGGCGAACCGTCGAGCGGCAGTTCCTCGCCGTGGATGCGCGTCGCCTCCTCGGCCGCGAGGCGAAACGTGTCGATCGCGCGCGCGACCTCGCCGCGCGCGTCGCGCAGCGGCTTGCCGACTTCGATCGCGAGCACGCGCGCGCATTCCTCCGCGCGTTCGGTCAGTCGCCGGACGACGTGATGCAGAGCGTCACGCCGCCGCCACGCCGGCCAGCGACGCATCGCCCGGGTCGATTGGTGCGCGCTCCCGATCGCGGCGAGGACGTCGTCGCGGCCGGCGCACGCGACCGAGCCTGCGCTCGCCCCGGTGAACTTGTCGAGCACGGTCGTGCGCGTCGCGCGACGCAGCGGCTGTCCCGCCAGCCACAGCGGATGGTCGTCGCCGATCGAGCGCTGCGCGACGGTCACGCCGCGCCCTCCACCACGCCCTTCTTGAGGATGACGTTGCCGTACTTCGCCAGCTCGCCGGTCATCACGACGGCGAAGGCCGCACGCGCGCGGTCGTAGAACGCGAACCGTTCGAGGCGCTGGATGCGCGCGCGGCCGGGTTGCCAGCGTTCGATCGCGGCGCGGTAGCCGGCTTCGACCGACGGATCGAGCGAGTCGCCGGGCACCGCGGCCATCATCGTGACGGGTTCCGACACGTAGCCGTCGAGCGGGAACAGGCGGCAGATGCCGTCGAGCAGGGGCGCGATGCGTACGCCGTCGCTGCGGAGAACGCGGCGCGCCACCGTCTCACCGGGGAAGTGCGCGTCGCCGAGCACGAGTTCGTCGCCGTGACCCATGCGCGAAAGCACGGCGAGCAGGTCCGGACCGATCACCGCCGGGATGCCGATCAGCATGAGCGCACGCTACGCGCGCGTCGTTCGCCGAGCACGTCGTGTGTCGCGCACGCCGGCGCTCAGCGCCCTTGCCGCGGCCGGCGCTGCAGGAATTCGCGGACGGCGCGCTGGATCTCCGGAGTCGTGACGTCGACGCCGAGCTCGCGGAAGCGGCGATGGAACTCGGTCTCCGCGTATTCGGGACCGCCGGGGCCGGGGGGACCTCCCGGTCCGCGCATCCCGCGCCGGCCGCCGCGCGATCCGAGTCGTTCGAGGAGACCGAGCACGCTCTGGACCTCGCGCGCGGATCCCTCGGCGTCGCCCTTGGCTTGGAGGGCGCGCAGCAGGGTCGCGCGCGCCATGAACATCCGTTGCACGTCGAAGCGCGAGTCCTGGCGCGACTCGATCACGTCCTCCGACATCGCCGCGACCGCCTTCTGCAGCCGCGCGAGGTCGGGTTCCCGGTCGGCTTCGAGATCGAGCCGCGCCCGTTCGGTCACGGCGACGCCGTACAGCCAGCGGTAACGCACGTCGTTCGCGTCGACGGCGAGCAGTTCCTCGGCGATGACGATCGCGGCGTCGACGCGTTCGAGCAGCTTGCTGTTCTGGGCGAGCGCCGCCTCGATCAGCGGGCGTACGACGCGCGTCGGGAACAGCGCGAGGTAAGCCTCGGCGAGCCGCAGGCGATTGGCGGGCTTGGGGTCGCGCGCCGCGAGCGCTTCGTGTCGGACGATCTCCGCTTCGAGAACGCGCTGTCGTTCCTGGAGCTGCTCGAGCGTGGGAAGGCCTTGCTCGAGCGCGCGCGCGTAGAACGACGTCGTGCGCGCCGCCGCGGCCTGGTAGGCGGGGTTCTCCTGCGCTTCGACCGTCAGCTGGTGATCGAGCTCCCACGCCGCGCGCAGGTGCTCGAGCCACGTGCTCCGTTCTTCCTTGCCGATCGGCGCCGGCTCGGGTTCGCGACCGTCGTTCGGAGGTCCGCGGCGTCCACCGCGTTCCGGCGGGAAGGGCCGCGGCTCGCGGGGTTCACGAGGTTCATGAATCGCGGCGGCGGAGCTGCGGATCGTGCCCGCGATGAGCTCGTGCGTGCGCGCGAGTTCGTAGCGCGCCGGGCGCGACGTGAGTCCGGCGAGGTCGGCGAGCGCGGAGCTCGACGCGGCGACGGCCTGTTCGCGCTCGCCGGCTTCGAGGCGCGCCCTGCCGATGCCGTTGTGGATCGCCGCGATCGTGACCGCGTGCACGCGCGTGCCGGCATCGAGCTCGCGGAACAACGCGAGCGCGCGATCGAAGGCCTTCTCGGCTTCGTCGCTGCGGCGCAGGCGGACGTAGAGCTCGCCGGCGCGGCGATGAGCGTGCGCGATCTCCAGCCGCAGGTCGCTCGAGTCGGCGTTCTGCGCCGCGAACTCGTCGTAGAAGCGCAGCAGCGACTCGAGCAGTTTGGCCGTCTCGGGCGTCGGCTCGGACGGCTGCACCCACTCGAGCGACGCCTCGCCGCTGGTCTCGTCGACGACGAGTTCGAACTCGTCGGGTCCCGCCGCGGTGTCGAAGAGGTTCTCGAAGACCCGCTTGGCGAGAGCGAAGTTGCGCGTCGCGTCGTCGCGGGCGGACTTCGCCACGACCAGCGCGTCGCGCGTCGAGACGTAGCTGGTCCATCCGGTGACGAGCGCGACCAGAACGCTCAGGAGCGCGATCGCCGCGAGGCTTGCGACGAGGCGGTTGCGACGGCACCAGCGCCACGCGTGTTCGACGACGTTGGCGCGCCGCGCGCGCACCGGGCGATCCTCGAGGAAGCGTTGCAGGTCCTCGGCGAGATCCGCGGCCGTCTGGTAGCGGTGCGTGGGATCGGGTTGCAGCGCTTCGAGAACGATCGTCTCCAGGTCGCGCGGGATGCCGGGACGCACGAGGCTCGGTCGCGCAGGTCGCCCCTGCTCGACCTTCTTCAGCAGGCTGCCGCGTTCGGGATCGACGAATGCCGGGCGCAGCGCGAGCAGTTCGTAGAGCACGAGGCCGAGCCCGTAGACGTCGGTGCGCGCGTCGTAGCGTCCGTGCAACTGCTCGGGCGCCATGTACTGCAGCGTGCCGACCAGGTCGCCGGACATGGTGAGTGCATCGGTGCCGATCGCCTTCGCGAGTCCGAAGTCGGTGACCCACACCACGCCGTGCGCGTCGAGCAGGAGGTTGCCCGGCTTCACGTCGCGATGCAGCACGCCCTGGGCGTGTGCATAGCCGAGCGCGTCCGCGACCTGGCGCCCGATCTCCGCGACGCTGCGCCAGTAGGTCGCCGGGTCGCCCGTGCTCGCGACGAGCACCGCGACCTCGGGCGCCGGTGCGGCCGGGGACGATTCGCCGTTCGTCGCCGCGCTCACGGGGGACGGGGGCGTCGAGGCGCTCGCCGTCGAGCGCGTGTCGCTGGAGTTCGAACCGCGCGTCACCGGCCGGAAGCGACCGGTCTGGAGACCGCGCGCCGCTTCCAGCGGCGTGAGCTCCGCGACGCTGCGCACCGCGCTCGACTGCGTCTCGCGGCGCGTGCCGCGCAGGGCGCCGAGCACGGCGTCGAGACCGACGCCGCGGATCAGCGGCATCACGTAGTAGTGCCACCCCTCGTGCTCGCCGACGCCGAAGATCGGGACGATGTTCGTGTGATGGAGACGTCCCGCGGTCCGCGCCTCGCGCTCGAAGCGTTGCACGCGCCTCGCGTCGCGCATCGGCGGCAACACCTTCACGGCGACGCGACGGCCGAGCGATTCCTGTTCCGCTTCGTAGACGACGCCCATGCCGCCGCGCCCGACCTCCGCGACGATGCGATAGTCACCGAGGCGATCGACGAACGCGAAGTCGGGTCGCTGCGGCCGGGCCGCGTCGCTGCCGGACTTCAACCCCTCGACCGCGACGATCGCGGGAAACACGTCCCGGATTGCGTCGGCTTGCGCCGGATGGCGCGCCGCCCAGTCCTCCACGTCGGCCGGTCCACCCGCGCGCAGCGCCTGCGTGAACTCCTCGATCAGGCGCTCGAACACGTCGGTGTCGTCGGCACGGTCGGTCATGGCGTCGTGCCCTTGTCAGTCGCTCGGATCGCGGAGACCCGGCTTGTCGGCGAGGAGTCCCTTGAGCCGGGTCAGCGCACGGACGTAGCGGTTGCTCGCCGCGGTCGGTTGCAGGTCGAGGAGCTTGCTGACCTCGGCGTTGGTCATCTCTTCGAGGTGACGCAGCACCAGGATCTCGCGGTCGATGTCATCCATCTGGTCGAGCACCTGCCGCAGGAGCGTGGCCTGTTCGGCGCGCGCCGCGGCGCCGCTCGGCGAGGTGAAGCCGCCGCTCAGGTGCATCGAGATCACGTCCGACGACATCGCGGGCCCGCCGGGACGGTGCATCGGGACCTCGAGCTTCATGTCGCGCATCTGCGCGCCGAGGTGGCGGCGGTGGAGGTCGATCAGCGTCTGGCCCACGACCAGCCGCAACCACAGGTAGCACGACGGGTCACGCTGTTGCGCGTAGCTGTCGATCCGCAGCACCGCGTCGAGCCACGCGTCCTGCAGGACGTCGTCGGGATCGATGCGCCGCAGCAGGCGCGGATGGAGTCGGAACTCGATCATCCGCCGGAGGCGGTCGCGGTGCTGGGCGAAGAGCGCGGCGAGGGCTTCCCGATCGCCCTTGGCGAGGCGGGCGACGAGTTCGGGGTCTTCGGTTCGCGAGTCGGTCATGCGAGGGCGCGCCGACCATAACCGTCGAGTCCGGGCCCGTCAGCGCCGGGCCCGTCAGCGCCGCGTCTGCACGCGGGACGTCGCGAAGAACTCCCGCGGGCCGAGCAGTCGCTCGAGCCACGCGCCCGAGGAGACGTCCGCCAACGTGAGCCAGCGCGGGTCGTCGACGATTCGTCGCATCTGGGTCTCGTGCCGCGCCAGCGCACGCGACTTCACCGTCGCCATCGCGCCGAGCTCGACCTGACGATTCAGGCGCGTCGCGGCGGCGACGGCCGCGAACGAGTCCCGCGCGGCGCGCAGGCGACCGCGCAGGCCGAAGGCTTCCGGGCGGACGAAGGGCGAGACGTTGCAGAGCCAGACCGGGTACTCGAAGACCTCGACCGTGCGATCGAGTCGCGCGCGCACGGCGGCGATCCCGGCGTCATGGACCGCGACGTGGTCTTGGATGCGCTCGGCGCGGAGCGGCACGAACAGCCGCTCGATGTCGCGCTCCGCGAGCAGCGTCGCGATCGCGCGCGCGAGGTCCTCGCGATGCGCTTCGAGCGTGCCGTCCTCGAATCCGAGTCGGACGACGTGATCCTCGGCGACGCCGAGTTCGGCGCACGCGGCGACGAGTTCGGCGGCGCGACGCTCACGCAGGGCTTCCGCGGCGAGCAGATGGCGATGCGAACGGCTGCCGTCCGCCGCGACCGCGACCGTGACCGGCGCGCCGAGGGCTCGCAGGCGCGCGATCGTGCCGCCGCAGCCGAGGGTCTCGTCGTCAGGATGCGGAGCGACGACCAGCGTGCGTCGCGCGAGTTCGTCGTCGCGCAGCGGCGTCGCGCGTCGTGCCAGCAGGCGGTCGAGACGTGCGGCGAGCGATCGTCTCATCGCCCGCCCCCGTCGTGCACCGTGCGCACGGCCGCGGCGACGTGCTCCCACGCGAAGCGGGCACGTGCGGTGCGAAGGCCTGCCGACGCGAGGCGCGCGCGCAAGGCGTCGTCGTCGAGCACGCGCGCGAGCCCGGCGGCCAGCGCGGTCGCATCGTCGGGCGCGACGAGAAGGCCGTCGGTGCCGTCGGCGATCAGTTCCGTCATCCCGCCGGCGCGGCACGCGACGACCGCACGTTCGCACGCCATCGCCTCGACGATCGGCATGCCGAACGACTCGTAGAGCGACGGCTGCACGACGACGTTCGCGAGCGCGTAGCGCGCCGGCAGATCGTCCTGCGGGATCGCACCGAGGAAGCGGACGCGATCGCCCAGCGCCGTGGCGCGCGCGCGGAGGTGTGCGAGGTAGTCGCCCGCGTACCACTTCGCGAGGGCGCGCACGCGTTCGTCCTGCGAGAGGTCGACGAGGATCGCGCGCGGCGTCGTCGCGTCGGGACCCGCGACGTGCAACTCGAGGTCCGGCCGCGCGGCGCACAGCGACGTGAACGCGTCGAGCAGGACGTGCAGTCCCTTCTCCGGCGAGATGCGGCCGACGAAGAGCACGACGCGACGGCCCTCGCGCGGCGGCGGCGACGGGGCGAACGCGGCGACGTCGACGCCGTTGTGGACCACGACGCAGCGCGACGCGAGGTCGGGATGCGCGGCGCGGATCGTCGCGGCGACGTGCTCGCTGCACGCGACGATCGCGTCCGCGTGCCGCGCGAGTCCGTGCATCCGGGCGTGGTCGAGTTGCGAGAGCCACTCGCAGTGCATGTGCAGCACGAGCCGTGCGTCCGGCAGCCGCGCACGCGCGATCGGCAGCAGCTGCGCGAGGTTGTGGACATGCAGGACGTCGGGTCGCTCCGTGACCGCTTCGCGCAGCGCACGCCGCGCGAAGCCGGCGTAGACGCCGCGCGCGAGCAGTCGCGGCCGCCTCGGATCGCGATCGAGGCCGAGACGCTCGCGCCAACGTTCCAGGCTCGGACCGAAACCGAGCGGCACGGCGCAGAAGCGGAGGCGACCCTCGGCGGTACGGATCGCGCGATGACCGCGCGTCGCGCCGAGCAGCACGATCTCGCGCGAGTGATCGCGCGCGAGCACCCGCGCGACGCGATCGTTCCAGATCGCGATCGAGCCCGACCTCACCGGCGGGAGGAACGGGTTCCAGGGTTGGTTGACGAACGCGACCTTCACGACGACCGCGCGGCCGCGAGCCCGTTCGTCCAACGGCACGGCAGGAAGACCACGCCGAGCTTGCCGTCGATGCCGCGGCCCGAGCCGTAGAAGTTGGACGTCTCGACGTCGATCACGGCGCAGCGGTCGAGCACGTCGAAGTGCACCGGGCCCGGTCGCTCCGCCCACAGGGACACGTGGTAGCGGCCCGGCATCAGGTTGAGCATCCCGATGTCGAGGTCGAGCGTGCCGCGTCCCGGTTCGAGGACCTTGATCTCGTGGCCGCAGCCCCAGGTGCTCATCTCGGTGATGCGCGTGCCGAGGTCGGTGTGGATCTCGACGCCGAAGTGCGGCTCTTCGATGCGCTCCTGCACGTCGAAGGCGAGACGCAGCTTGAGCGCGTCGCCCGAGCGCACGAGCGGCAGCGGGTTGCCCGCGGTGTCGAGGATCTCGAGACCGACGAAGCGGATGCGGCCGTCGCCGCGGCGGTTGTCCCTGGTGCGCAGGTCGATGCTCGTACCGCCGGTACCGCCGAACGTGGCGAGGTAGGCCCGGATGACGTCGGTCGCGCGACCGTCCTGACGCACGGTGCCGCCGTCGATCCACAACGCGCGCGAGCAGAGGTTCTCGACCGCCGCCATGTTGTGCGAGACGAACAGCACGGTCCGTCCGCCCGAGCGCAGCTCGGACATCGCGTCGAGGCACTTGCGCTGGAACTCCGCGTCGCCGACAGCGAGCACTTCGTCCACGAGCAGGATCTCGGGGTCGAGGTGGGCGGCGACCGCGAAACCGAGACGCAGCCGCATGCCGCTCGAGTAGCGCTTGATCGGCGTGTCGAGGAACCGCTCGACGCCGCTGAACGCGACGATCGCGTCGAGCCGCGCGTCGATCTCCTTCCGCCGCATGCCGAGGATCGAGCCGTTGAGGTAGATGTTCTCGCGGCCGGAGAGTTCGTCGTGGAAGCCGGTGCCGACTTCGAGCAGCGACGCCAGGCGACCGTTCACTTCGATCGTGCCGGAGGTCGGGAAGGTGATGCGCGAAAGCACCTTGAGCAGCGTGCTCTTCCCGGCGCCGTTGCGACCGACCAGACCGACCACCTCGCCGCACGGCACGTCGAACGAGACGTCGCGCAGCGCCCACAGCTCGCGCGACTCGTCGCCGGCCGCCTTGCGCGAAGGTCGCCGGAACAGCCGCACGATCGCCTCGCGCAGCATCGTGTCGCCGAGGTGTTCGCCCAATCGGTAGCGCTTGCAGAGGCCGCGGACCGCGATTGCCGTCGTCATGCCGGCCTCACACCAGATCCGCGAAGGCGCGCTCGGTGCGGTGGAACCACCGCAACCCCAGGGCGAGCACGAGCGCGGCGATCACGACCGAGAATGAGAGCGCCGTCCAGTCGACGGCCGCGACGCCGACGAGTGAACCGCGGAACGCGTCGATCAGGCCGCACATCGGGTTGAACATCAGCACGGTGCGGAGCGTCGTCGACTCCGAGGCGCTCGCCGCGTCCCAGGACCAGAGCACCGGCGACGCGAACATCCAGAACTGGACGAGGAAGGGCAGCGCGTACTTCACGTCGCGGTAGCGCACGTTCAGCGCCGCGGCGATCAGGCCGAATCCGAGCGCGGTTGCAGCCGTCGCCGCGACCAACAGCGGCCACAGCAGTGCTGTCGGCGACGGGACGATCCCGTAGGCGAGCGTGATGACGAGCAACACGACCGTCGCGATGCCGAGGTCGACGAGTCCGGCGAGCACCGGCGCCGCGGGCAGCGTGACGCGCGGGAACCAGACCTTGGTGAGCAGCTGCGAGTTCGCGACGAGGCTCTGCCCGGCACCGTTCAGCGCGTTCGCGAAGTAGGTCCACGGCACGAGGGCTGCGAGCCAGAACACGGGGGCGGGCAGGCCCTCCGTCGAGAGATTCGCCATCTTCCCGATGAAGAGGAAGACGACCATCGTCATCAACGGCTGGAGGACGGCCCACGCCGCGCCGAAGAGCGTCTGCTTGTAGCGGACCTTCACGTCGCGCCAGACCAGGAACCAGAACAGCTCCCGGTAGGCCCAGGCGCCGGTCGGCGCCGTCACTTCGCGCCCTCGCCCCGCTGACTGCGAGCGCGGCGGAACTCGGCGATCAGGTGCCGGCGCGAGGCGATCGCGACGCGCAGGACGGTCCACAGGCAGCGCATGCGCCAGTGGAACGGCAGGTCGACACGCCCCAGCGCGCGGAAGGCCTCGCGGAAGTGCCGTCGTGTGCGCTCGATGCTGCTCCGCTCGAACTGCCGGTCCTCGTGCTTGGGGTCGTAGAACTCGCGTTGCCGGGCGAGGCTCTTGTCGGCGCTCGACGCGGCCGGGTGCGTCCGCCGGTAGAACCACGAGCCGTCGAGCTCGGCGAACGGACCGCGCAAGGCGAGTTCGAACAGGAGGATGTGGTCCGACCCGGTGAAACAGCCGATCAGGCCGGTCTGCCGGAGGCGCTCGGCGTCGATCAGCCCGAACACCGCGTTGCACTCGCGCGTGCGCTGCAGGATGACGTCGATGCGGCGCGCGACCGACGCGTCGCGGAGGTCGAGTCCGTCGTCGTACTCCTCGAGCGCCCGGTCCTGGTCGTCGATGATCTTCGTGCGCGGATACGCGAGCACGAAGTCCTGGTTCTCGCGGAGGAAGTTCACGCACTTCGCGAGGGCGTCGGGCGCAACGAAGTCGTCGGCGGCGTTCCAACGGAAGTAGCGACCGCGGGCCAGCGCGAAGGCCCGGTTGTAGTTCATGGCGGCGCCGACGTTGGACTCCTGCCGGAAGTAGCGGACTCGCGGATCCTTGGCCATCGCATCGCGGCAGATGCGCGGCGTGGCATCGGTGGACGCGTTGTCCGAGATGATGATCTCGAAGTCGCGGAAGGTCTGCGCCAACAGGACCTCGAGCGTGTGCGCGAGGTAGCGCTCGCCGTTGAAGACCGGGACGCCGATCGACACGACGGGAGCGGGTGTCGCTGGCGTTCGCGAGTCCGTGGGAGTCGTCGTGCGGCTCGTGGCGAGCATCGTGTCGGCGTGCATTCCGGCGCGCGTCGGCCGGAGCATAGCTCACGCGTCGCGTTCTTCGCACGCCACAGGAGCGAAGACCGGATCCTGCACTTCGGTCTTCCGCCTCCTCGCTAGAGCCAGTGGATTGATATTGTGCTTTCCAAATCGCATCTCGGTCACCTCGATTAGGCGCCCAGTCTAGCA
>JACRLW010000045.1:11970-25209 GCA_016235155.1 Planctomycetota bacterium | reverse complement strand
CCGACGACCAGCGCCTTCTCCAGCCACGCCGCCTCCGTGTCGCGCGTCGCGACTTCGCAGAGCCGGCGCACGCGCGACCACGACAGCCGGCTCGCCGCGAACGCGGCGTCGATCCCCTTCAACTCGCGCAGGCGAAGTCCCGCGGCCAGCAGCTCCCGCGCCTGCCGCCGCGACATGCCGAGCGACCGCACCGCGTAGACCACGGTCGACGGCATCCCGAGCGCTTGATGCAGTCCTCGCACGTGCAGGTCCGCGAGGTAGAAGGCCGTCGCGCGATTTCCGAGGTCCGCGACGCGCGTCGTGCGCCGCAGCCGTTCGTCGATCTGCTCGGCGCAGAGACCGGAGACGAGGGTGAACTCGAGGTCGTCCTTCTGGAGCGTGGCGGTCATGCACGCTTCTAGTCGCGAGGGCCGTCATGGTATACGGCCGTCCTCGTCGGAATCACACGGCTCCTTTGCGTGACGAGCATTTCCTCGCGACGCGGCGATGAACCGCGTGCCGCGTGTCGGCGTTGCTCCGTGCATGTCGGGACTCACGATGTCGTGCGCCGTCGCACTCGTCGCGAGCGCTCTCGCGGCGCAGGGTGCGACGCTCGAGGGGCGCGTGATCCTGCCGCAAGAACTGCGAGAGCGGTGGTCGATCGTCCTGAGCGTGAAGGTGTCGGACCCATTCGACGAAGACGCTCTGCAGATCCACGAGACGCCGATCAACGCGGCCGGGCGCTTTTCGCTGACGAACCTGCCCGCGGGCGAAGCGATGCTGCTGGTCGTCGACGCCGAGGGTCGCACGCGGCACGAGATCGAAGGGCTCCGACTCGACGGCGAGGAACCGGTCGACGATCCGCGGCTGCACGCCATCGACTGGACCGCTTGGCGACCCTGGACGTTCCGCTGTCTCTCACCGCAGAACCTGCCCATCGATGGCGCGCGCGTGATCCGCAGCGTGGTGGTGAACGGGACCACCCGCGGAGTCCCCGCGACCCGCGTCCATCGCGGGGCCGCCGAATGCTGGCTGCCGCCCGGCCCCGCGGTGCTCGCGGTGCTCAATCCCGGTTACCGCGAGACGGTCGTCTACGCGTGGCGGGACTGCGAGCCGGTGATCCTGCTCCCTCGCCCGCGCGTGATGCTCCGGATCGACGGACTGGACGAATCGCCGGCCGGATCGGAGATCGCCGTCGCCTGCCGCGAGTCGCTGCTCGCCGACGCCGACTGGGAGTGCCTCGGCGTGTTGCGGGGCTGCGGCAGGGCGGTGATCGCGCCGCCACGGGACGGGCGCGTCGTGTTGCGCCTCGTGCCGCGCCGGATCGGCGCACCGCTGTGCGTCGAAGGCGGCGCCGAGCTCGTGGTGAAGGTGCCGAGCGCGGGCGGAGTGCTGGTTCAGCCGCTCGACGATCGCGCGCGGCGACAACTGGCCGAGCGTTTCGCCGCGATCGCGTCGAAGTGATGCATCGCGCGCCGCCGCGATCGCGCTACAAACGCCGCGCATGCGCCGGCTCCGCGCCGCAATCCTCGTCGCAGTCACCGGTCTCGCGATCACCTTCGCGCTCGATGCGCTGGGGCTCGTCGAGCGGCTCGAGCTGATCGCGGTCGACGCGCGCTACGCGTCCGGCGTCGGGCGCAAGGCGCCGGGCGACGAGGTCGTCGTCGCGTGGATCGACCAGGACTCGATCGAGTTCCTGGCGCGCGGAGGCGCGTCGTTCCCGTGGCCGCGCTCGGTCTACGCCGATCTGCTCGAACACCTGCGCGCCTGCGGCGTCGCCGCGGTTGGCTTCGACCTGATCTTCGACCAGAGCGTGAGCCCAGAGGACGATCGCGCCTTCGGCATGACCCTCGCGGCGCGCAGGGACAGTGCACTCGCCGTCAAGCTCGTCGGCTTCCGCGACGGCGGAGCGAACGAGGAGGAGACCGCGCGCTACGAGTCGCGTGCGCTGCCCGACCTCTTGGTCCCGCGCGACGTGCCGACCGAGCGCGGCGTGGTGCTGCCGCTGCCCGAGATCGAACTCGGCGCGCTGCAACTCGGCTTCGTCAACGTGGCGGCCGACGCGGACAAGGTGCATCGCCGCTACGACCTGGTCCGCGGCTTCGCGCCGCTCATCGCCGGGCCGACCGACGTCCAACCCTCTTTCGCGCTCGGAACCGTCCTCGCCGCACGGCCCGGATTCCCCGTCGCCGACGCGCTGCGCGGCGGCGCACGCAAGCTGCTGAACTTCCGCGGGCCCGAGTTCACCTTCGCGCCGGTCAAGTTCGTCAACATCCTCGAGTCGATCAACGACCTCGCGGAGGGACGTGCGCCGCGGTACCCGCCCGAACGCTTCGCGAAGAAGATCGTGCTGGTCGGGATCCACGCCGACGGGCTCGAGGACATCCATCCGACGCCGCTCTCGCGCAGCTTTCCGGGCGTCGAACTCCACGCGACGGCGATCGACAACCTGCTGCGCGGCGATTGGCTCCGCGAGGTCGGCGGCGCGCGGTGGTTCGCGGCAGGCACCGCAGCGCTCGCGACGGGCGTCGTGTTCGCGTTGCCGGGCGTCGCCGTGCCGCTCGTCGTGCTGCTCGTCCTGCTCGGACTCGGCATCGCGGCGGCGCTGGTCGCGTGGAGTGCCCTGCTCGTCGTGCCGGTCGCAGCACCGCTGCTCGCCGGCGGGGGCAGCGCGTCGCTCGCGTTCGCCTGGCGCGTCGCGATCGAGGGGCGGCAGCGGCGGGAGATGAAGCGCGCGTTCCAGTCCTACCTCGCCCCCGAGGTCCTCGCCGAGGTGCTGCGGTCGCCGGAGCAGGTCGCGCTCGGCGGTGCGTCGCGCGAGGTCACGTTGTTCTTCACCGACCTCGCCGGCTTCACCGGCCTCGCGGAGGGGATCGGACCGCAGGAGCTCGTCGCCTTCCTCAACGACTACTTCACGCGGATGTGCGAGCCGGTCCTCGCCGAGCACGGCGTGATCGACAAGTTCATCGGCGACGCGATCATGGCGATCTTCGGCGCGCCCCTGCCGAGCGACGACCATCCGGTCCGCGCGGTGCGCGCGGCGCTTCAGGCGCGGCGCGTGAGCGAGGCGATCGCGGGCGAACTGCGCGCGGCGGGGCGGCCGATCATCGAGACGCGCATCGGCGTGCACACCGGGCCCGCCGTCGTCGGGAACATGGGCTCGAAGGCGCGCTTCGACTACACCGCGATCGGCGACACGGTGAACCTCGCGTCGCGGCTCGAGGGCGCGAACAAGGCGTTCGGCACGGCGATCCTGGTCAGCGAGGACTGCTGGTCCAGGACCGGCGGCACGATCCTCGGCCGCGAGGTCGGGCGCGTCGGCGTGAAGGGCCGCGCGGCGCCGATCACCGTCCACGAACCGATCGCAACGGCGGAGCTCGCCACGTCCGAGCAGCGGGAGTTCGCGGCGACACATGCCCGCGGCGTCGCCGCCGCGCGCGCCGGCGATCGGGACGCGGCGCGCATCGCGTTCCGAGCGGTGCTGGCGTTGCGGCCGGACGACGCGCTCGCGCAGGTCTGGCTGCGGCAACTCGACGAGCACGGCTGGGACGGCGTGTTCCGCCTCGACGCGAAGTAGCTGGCGACGCCATGCCGCGGCTATCCTTCCGCCCCGCATGAAGAACGCGCGACGGCTGCTCCTCGTCGTCCCGATCACGTTGCTGCTCGCCGCCGGCAACCTGCCGGCGCACGGCGAAGCGGCTGTTCGCGTCGCCGGTTGCGGACCTCGTCGAAGGCGATCGGTTGAACGTCGAACAGAAGGACGGCGCCTGGTACCGCGCGAAGTACCGCGAGCTCGTCGGCTGGCTGCACGAGACCGACGTGTCGACGAACAAGGACGTGCGCCTCTCCGGCGAGGGCGTGCGCGAGAATTACTCGTCGACGGAGACCGCGGCCGCGCGCAAGGGCTTCAATCCGCAGGTCGAGAAGGAGTTCCGCCGCACCAACCCCGACCTCGAGGCGGCCTTCAAGTCGCTCGACGCGATCCAGGGCCGCGCGGTGCAGGACGCCGACGTGCAGGCCTTCCTCGGTGAAGGCGGTCTCGGTGCGAAGGAGGGCGGCCGATGAAACGCGCGCTGCTCAGGTCTCCGCTGTTCCTGACCCTGTGCCTGCTGGTCCCCGTCGCCGCGTGCGCCGGCGTGTTGAACGCGCTCGAGGAGATGACCGACGAGAACAGCGCCGAAGGCAAGCTGATCCGCGGCGCCAACCGCCTGCGCAAGTCATGGCAGGACCTCGACCCGAGCGAGGAGCACTACATCGGCCGCTCGGTCGCCGCCGAGATCCTCGCGATGCCGGGCTACCCGGTGGCGAAGGACGAGGCGGCGCAGGCCTACGTGAACAAGGTCGGGTTGGCGGTCGCGATGACGAACGACGGCGTGCGCCAGCCCTTCCTCGCCTACCGCTTCGCCGTCCTCGACACCGACGAGGTCAACGCCTTCGCCTGCCCGGGCGGGACGATCCTCGTCACGAAGGGCCTCGTGAAGAAGACCGCGAGCGAGGACGAACTCGCGGCGGTGCTCGCGCACGAGATCGCGCACGTCACGCTGAAGCACGGCGTGCAGGCGATCCAGAAGAGCAACCTCGCGCAGGCCTTCACCTACCTCGCCGAGGGCGCCGCGCAGGCGACGATGAAGCCCGAGGATCTCCAGCAGCTGACCGGGCTCTTCGACGAGTCGGTGAAGGACGTCGTCCGCACCCTGATCACCAGCGGCTACTCGCGCGAGGCGGAGGCCGCGGCGGACAAGCTCGGCCGCGAGTTCCTCGCCGGCACCGGCTACGACCCGCAGGCGCTCACGCGCGTGCTCGCGCGGATGCAGGACGCCGGCGGCGACGGCGGCATGTTCGCGACGCACCCGGCACCGAAGGATCGCCAGGCGTCGCTGGGCGCGCCGCTCGCGTACGCGGGCGACGGCGGAGCGATGCAGAAGCGCACGGCGCGCTACGCCCAGAACCTGAAGCCCTGAGCCCGGCATCTCCGACGCGATGGATGCCCGGGTGAAGGGGTTGCTCGTCGTCCTGACGTGGTTCGCCGCCACGCTGCTCGCGACGTTGGTGCTCCGTCAGCTCGACGCGCGGCGCCACCCGCTGGTCGCGACGCTGCGCGCGTTCCGCAACCTGCTGCTCCCGCTGCTGGTCGCGCTCGGCGTGACGGTGTTCTCGTTCGACGTGCCGCGCGAGCACGTCGCGATGCGCGTGCTCGAGACCCTGGTCTGGATCGCCGCGATCCACGTCGGGTTGTCGTTCGTGAAGAACACGGCGCTGACCCGGCAGGAGGGCGGTCGCTACGACACGCGCTTCCCCAAGCTGCTGATCGACATCCTGCGCGTCGTGCTCGTGCTGGTCGGCGCGGCGCTGGTCGTGAAAGGGGTCTGGGGCGGCGACCTCGGCGGCTTGATCACCGCGATCGGCGTGAGCTCGATCGTGCTCGGGCTCGCCCTGCAGAACACGCTCGACAACGTGATGGCCGGCATCGCGGTCCTGCTCGAGCGGCCCTTCGAAGTGGGGGACTGGGTGCAGATCGGCGCGGTCACCGGCGAGGTGATCGAGATGAACTGGCGCTCGGTGCGCGTGCGCACGCGGACCAAGGACCTCGTGGTCGTGCCGAACTCGGTGATCGGCAAGGAGACGCTGGTCAACCTCTCGCGCCCGACGCGCGTGCACGGCGAGAAGCACCTGATCGGCTTCTCGTACGACGACCCGCCGAACAAGGTCAAGCGCGTGCTGATGGGCGTGGCGCTCGCGACGCGCGGCGTGCTCGCGCAGCCCGCGCCGGCGATCCGCACCAAGAACTACGCCGCCTACTCGATCGAGTACGAGATCCGCTTCTTCATCGAGGACTTCGGCAGGCAGCAGGAGATCAACGACGAGTTCATGACCCAGGTCTGGTACGCCGCGAAGCGCGCCGGCCTGAACATTCCGTTCCCGATCCAGACCAGCTACGAGTACCACGCGGAGCTGCCCAAGCGGCTCGACCCGACGGCGGCGCACAAGGACGCGCTCGCGCGCGTGCCGGTCTTCGTGCCGCTGAGTCCCGAGGAGCTCGAGGTGCTCGGCCGCGACGCCGTGCGCGAGGAGTACGGCTGCGGCGAGCGGGTCGTCCACCAGGGCGAGAGCGGCGACGCCTTCTTCCTGATCCAGGACGGCACCGCGGTCGTCACCCTGCGCGACGATCAAGGCGGCGAGCGCGAGGTCGCGCGCCTGAGCCGCGGCGAATTCTTCGGCGAGATGTCCGTGCTCACCGGCGAACCGCGCACCGCCAGCGTCACCGCGCTCGACGACCTGAGCGTCCTCGTCGTGCACAAGGCCGTGTTCCACCAGATGCTCGGCAAGCGCCCCGCGCTTGCGCAGGAGATGGCCGAGATCGTCGAAGCGCGGCGCCAGGGCCTGCGCGCGATCGCGGACATGAAGACGGCGCCGCCCGAGCAGCGCGCCGCGATCCAGAAGGGTGCGGGGGAGTTGGTCGCGCGGATCCGGCGCTTCCTGGGGTTGTGAGATCGGTCGATCTGGACGGTCTTACGACGCGCGCCAGCCCTTTCCGTCTCGATCGCGTTGTTGACTGTCGCCCTCCGGTTGCCCGGGTCGTCGCGTCCTCGACGTTCACCGTCATTCGGGCTCGCGGGGCAGGCAAGTCAGATGGTGTGATGGGTCCAGCAAGTTGGTTCAGACGATCCGGCGGACGGAGTTCAACATGGCAGAGTGCGACTGATTCATCGCGTTCATGAGTGACTCCATGGCTCGCTGGCGCGCTTTCGCGAATCGAAGCAGAAAGACCTCGGTTCGAGGCAACGAGCGTTCGTTCGCGCTGATCTCGTCGGCAATCAATTGGAAGCGCCGCTTCGCGTTCCCGCGAACCACGGACAGCGCGTCCTCGTCCATGTGCGCCCGGAACGTCAAGTGCTCGAATCGATCCGCGGGCAGGGCTGCGGCGGCCCCTTCACCACCGGCTATCCGTCCCATGAGGGTCACCGACGAGGCGTTCGCCACTTCGATCTGGGTGTCAAGGGCTCGGACCTGGAGCGAGAAGAGGCGGAGGCCACAGGCCAGCACGGGAACGAGCGCCGCAAGTTCGCCCGTGCTTGTCACTTCGCCTTCTGGCTCAGCCGGACCACTGATGGCATCGCTCTCGATCTGGCCCGAGACCAGGTCGGCGATGCTCGTGAGCTGAAGCCTCAGCGCGTCGGTGATCTCGTCGAGCCTCTGTAAGTCCTCGAACAGGGCCTTCGCGAACTCACCGTCCGCCGTCGACCGACAACCGCGGGTGACTACCGCGGCGAACTCGTCGTCGGCGATCCGTAACCCTTCGAGTTGGGAGCCCAACCAGTTCGAGCGTTCGCGGGCGATGGTGGCGAAGTAGCCCAGCGCGCGGATCGGCGACTCACCGCGAGACTCCATCGCCGGTGCGAACGCCGCTCGAATGGCCGAATCCGAGAACTCGCGATTCAGGTTCTGTCGCCGCATCGACAGTCGTTCGAGCGCCGCGATGAGGACCGCACGGACGTTCAAGGTCTCCGACGACGGGAGAGGCCCGGGCTGAGCCAGCCACGTCACCCAGGCCGCCGCGAGTGCCACCGTCGCCGCCCCCGCCCACCACCAGCGGCGGGTTTGCCGGGGCGTGGCCGGTGGTTCGCCGGCATCGCGAGGTCGTGTCGCGTCGAGTTCGAGCAGCTGCCGGACGTACGCCGACACGCTTGCCGTTGCATTGTCCGCGCTTGCGTTCACCCAGTGCTGTGAGCTGAGGAAGTACTCCAGTGACCTGGTTGGCGGCGACTCGTCGAGCCGAATCGTCAGGATGGTTTTGTGTTTCGCGACAGCGCGTTCGACCTCACGCAGTACCTGCGGCGAGGCGTTCGAGTGGGTCGACAACAGGAGGACCAGCACCCGGCACACCTCGATCGCATCCAGGATCGC
Source organism: Planctomycetota bacterium (assembly GCA_016235155.1). GTDB lineage: Bacteria > Planctomycetota > UBA1135 > UBA1135 > UBA2386 > JACRLW01. The sequence continues at coordinate 17,325 of JACRLW010000045.1, read as the reverse complement.
CTCGCTCCACGTCGTCCCAGGCAGGACGTCGCGCGGCGCGATCCAGCACTCGATCCCGTCAAACTCGATGGCGTCGCAGATCCGGCGCGCGACCTCGGCGTCGATAGTGGAGTGGCAGAGAAACACCGGCCGGCTGCCCGCGGCGCCCAACTGGTCCATGAGGACGCAGCATACGCCTGCTCCTTTCAAGCCCTCGGGGCCGCGTCGCTTCCTCGGCAACGAGTGCCCATCCGGTGCCGCTGGTATCAGATCCGCCGCACCCGCCACAGCTCGATCGCCGCCGGATACGCCGCGCACTCCGCGGCGAAGACCCTTGCCGCGAGGCTTGCGACGTCGTCGTCCTCGCGCGCTGGCACGCGCGCTTGCAGCAGCATCGCGCCGTGGTCGTACTCCTCGTCGACGACGTGGACCGTGCAGCCGCTCTCGCGCTCGTTTGCGGCGATCACCGCTTCGTGCACGTGCTCGCCGTGCATGCCCTTGCCGCCGAACTTCGGCAGCAGCGCGGGATGGATGTTGAGCACGCGGCCCCGCCAGGACGACGGCAGCTTCAAGAGCCGCAGATACCCCGCGAGGCACGCGAGCTCGACGCCATGCCGCTCGAGCCACGCGAAGGTCTCGCCCATGTCCTTGGTCACGGTCACCGGCACCCCGGCGCGTTGCGCACGCTCGATGCCCATGACTCCCTCGCGATCCGCGACGACGCAGGCGACCTCGGCGCGCAAACGGCCGTCGCCGCAGCGATCGAGCAGGTTCTGCAGCGTGCGGCCGCCGCCGGAGAGCAGCACTCCCAGGCGCAGCCGCCGCTCGCCGTGCACGGTCATCGCTTCACGCTGGCGACGATCCCGTTCAGCAGGCTCGCCATGCGCGGCGCGGCGAGATCGGCGGCGTCGAGCATCTCCTCGATGTCGGTCGGCTGGCTGCTGTCGAGGCGCACGAGCTGCGTGACGCCGACCAGCGCGAGCACGTCGAGTCCGCAGTGCACGGCCGCGAGCACCTCGGGCACGAGCGACATGCCGACGAGGTCGGCGCCGGCCTGCTTGAGGAAGCGGTACTCTGCGCGCGTCGGCAGGCTCGGCCCGGGCACGCCGGCGAACACGCCCTCGAAGCAGGGGAAGCCCGCCTCGGCGGCGACGTCGCGCGCGACCTTCCGCCACTTGCGCGGATAGGGCTCCGACATGTCGGGGAAGCGCGGGCCGAGTTCGAGGATCTGCTTGCCCTGCAGGGGATGGAGCCCCGTGAAGTTGAGGTGGTCCTCGACGATCGCGATCCCGCCCGGTTCGAGGTGGCGCGACAGCGACGCGGCGCCCGCGGTGAGCACGAGCAGTTCGACGCCCATCGCCTGCAGCACGCGCACCGGGAAGGTGACGTCGAGCGCGCCATAGCCCTCGTACGGCGCGAGCGGCGGATCGCCGACGACGACCGGCACGCCTTCGAGCGAACCGCCGATGAGGTGCGACTCCTCGGCCAACAACATGCCGCCGGGCAGGTTCTGCCGGTGCAGCAGGACCTTGCCGTCGAGTCGCGCCGAGATCGATGCGTGACCGGTGCCGAGCAACATCGCGATGCGCGGTTGCTGGCCGAACTGCTCGATCAGTTGTCGCGCGGCGTCGCGCACGCGGAGGCGGAGGGCGGGTTCGGGTTGGCTCACCATCGATCGAGCGGGGCGGGAGGGTTCAGCGGGGATCGGACGGCGGCTCGCCGCAGCGCGCCAGTCGTTTTCGCAACTCGTCGGGCGCGAGCCGTCGGACGAGAAAGCGCTTGTCGCGCGCGGTCGCACCCGAGACGAGTTCGACGTCGCGCGTCCCGATCCCGAGCGCCTGCGCGAGCACGGCCGCGATCCGCTCGTTCGCCTTGCCCTTCTCCGGCGGGGCCTGCACCGCGATCTTCAGCGCGTCGCCGTGCTCCCCGATCACCCGCTCGCGGGAAGCCCCCGGCGCCGCGCGCACCTTGAGGACGACCCCGTCCGCGCGCGACTCCAGCGCGAGGGTCATCGCTGCGCCCGCACGACCAGGCTCTGGGGGTAGCGCTCGAAGAGCCGCTCGAGCCGCGCGATCGCGGTGGCGTGGCGCTGCGTGGCGAAGGCGAACAAGGCGCGCGCGCAGAGATTCGCGGCCGCGAGCTCCGTGGCGAGCGGCGCGAGTTCCTCGGTGCCGAGCTTCTGGAGCGTCGCGCTCGCCCAGGCCAGCGCCTTGTGCGGGACGAACGCGGCCTCGCCGGCGCCGCTCTGGTCATCGGCGGGATCGAGCGACGCGAGGTAGCTGCGCGCGCCGCGGAGCTGCGCGGCGAGGGCGACCCACGCGATGGCCGCCGCACGCTGCGGTGCCTGCTCAGGCTGGAGTTCGGGGAGCCACTCGAGCGCCTCCGCCGCGAGCCGATCGCCCTCGACGACGACGAGCGGCGTCCGTGGATTCGGATCGGCGCGAACCGTCAGCGAGACGCGGCCGGCGTCGCGCGTGAACGCGAGCACCGTGGCGGGTGGGGCACCGTCGAGCGCCGGCGTGAAGACCGGACTCGGGGAGGTCACGGCCGCGCCGACGATGATGCAGTAGTGCTCCGCCCAGGCGAGCGACGTCGCCAACTTGCCGAGGTTGGCGCCGACCGCCGTTCCCTGCGCGACGTTGGCGAGGGCGGCGAGGCGCTTGGCAGCTTCGAGGAATTCCCAGCGGTCGATCGCATCGAGCAGGCCGTCCTTGGCGAACAGCGCCTGGCGGAACGCCGCGAGCGCCTGGTCCTCGGCCCGCGCGCCGAGCGACCTCGCGAGGTTCGTCCGCGCGACCTTGCGCTCGTCGAGCCAGCCGACGACGGCGGCGCGGTCCTGGATGCAGGTCTCCGGCCACGCCGCTTCGCCGCGGACCAGTCCGTCGAGCGCCGCGAGCGCCGTGTCGAGCGCGACGAGGTCCTGCGCGGCCTCGGCCGACTCGATCGAAGCGCGGCGCGCGGCGAGCAGCGTCGCCGCGGCGGCGACGATCGACTTGCGCAGGGTCTCGCGCTCGGTCGCGATCTCCTGCGCTTCGGCGAGAGACGGATCCTGCGTCGGACCCGCGACGGCGGCGAGCGCGGCCGGCACGTCGTCGTGCGCCAGCGCACCGGCGACCGCCTTGCGGAGCGCGTCGCGTTCGCCGTCGAGAGCCAGGTTGCGCGCGGCGGCGCGCGCCGCCGCGTCGGCGACCTCGACGCGGACCCGCTTGCTCTCCTCGAGCGCCTCCTCGGCCGCCCTGGTCTTGGGGTGATCGGCCGCGACCTTCTCGAGCGCTTCGGCGAGCGCGAGTCCGCTCAGCTGCTTCGCTTTCACCGAGAGCCGTGCGATCTCGGCCTCCTTCTGCGACGCCTCGGCGAGGGCGCGCTGCGCGTTGGGATCGGTGACGACCTTGATGACCTCGCGCGGGTCGCCCTGCGGCGGGTCGCGCAACGCGAGCGCGAGCGCGACGCCGGCGACGACGACCGCCGCGGCGGCGATCCCGATCAAGAGGCCCTTCTTCGCCGGCGGAGCGAGCACCTGCTCGAGGTCGGCGGCGAGTTCGGTCGCGGTCTGGTAGCGCGCCGCGGGGTCCTTCTGCAGCAGGCGGTCGACGATCGCCGACACCTCCTGCGGCACCGCCGGCTCGACCTTGTTCGCGGGCGCGTGCGCCTCGCTGACTTGCGCGCGCAGGATGTCCTTCACGCTCTCGCCGCTGAACGGGGAGCGGCCGGTCATCAAGCGGTAGAAGGTGCAGCCGAGCGAGTAGAGGTCGCTGCGGTGGTCGAGCGGTTTGCGCTGCACCTGCTCGGGCGACATGAAGTGCGGCGTGCCGCGCAGCTTGCCGTCGGCGTCATCGTCGACCTGCGCGATGCCGAGGTCGGCGAGCTTCACGTGGCCGTGCCGGTCGACCATCAGGTTGTCCGGCTTGATGTCGCGGTGGACGAGCTTCATCTGCTCCGCGAACTCGAGCCCCTTGGCGGCGTCGCGGACCGCGCGCACGGCGTCGTCGACCGGCAGCTTGCCCTCGCGTTTGATGCGCGTCTCGAGCGAGCCGCCGTGCATCAACTCCATCGAGTAGAACCAGGTGCCGCCGACGTGGTCGACGTCGAAGACCTGCACGACGTTCGGATGGTGGAGCCGCGCCGCGGAGCGCGCCTCGGCCTGGAAGCGCGCGACGAACACCGGGTCCTTGGTCAGTTCCTCGCTGAGCACCTTGAGCGCGACCTCGCGGCCGAGGCTCTTCTGCTCCGCCCGCCACACGACGCCCATCCCGCCCTTGCCGAGCACGCCGAGCAGCGTGAAGCCGGCGAGTTCCTGCGGGCCGGCGTCGGCAGTCCGTTCGGCGTAGCGGATCTCGCAGTCGCCGACGCTCAGCACGTCGCCGTCGCTCAGCCGCGCCGCCTCGACCGCCCTGCCGTTGATCTGCACGCGGCCCGCGAGCGCTTTGCAGCCGAAGCCGCCGCCCTTGAGCGCCTTCACCACGACGTGTTCCTGCGCGACATCGGCGCCGCCGACCCGGATCGCGGCGTCGAGCCCGCTGCCGATCGTCACGCTGCGTTCGGGCGACAGGGCCACGCTGGCGCCCTTGCCGGGACCGCGGACAACGATCAGTTCACTCATGGGTGCGGGTGAGGGGCGCGCCAGTATGACGACGCCGCGCAGGGGCTGCCAGCGGGCATCGTGCCGAGCGTGACTCTCAACTCGAGAGTCTCGCGCGTGCCCGCGGCGAGACGCGCGAACGCGGCGACGTCGAGGCCCGGCGCCCAGACGATGCGATCGTCCCGGTCGACGACGAGCGGCAGGCGATCGCGGTCGAGGCGGGGGACGTGCCGGCCTGATAGATGCCTGCGCAGGTCGAGCGCGACGCTCTGCCCGTGCTGGTCGAAGCGATCGCCGGCGCGCGGGGCGCGGAGCGCGAGCGGAAGGGCGATGCCCGCGGCGTCGGCCCACGCGACGCGCCGCGCGGGGTCGAAGACGGGCGCCGCATCGAGGACCTGGCGACGCGCTTCGATCGCGACGCCGCTCGCGCCGAATGGGCACGCCGTGCCGTCGTCGGACAGCGCGATCGGGCCGGCCGGGGTCGTGCGGGCGATGGGAGCGACGAGCAGCAGGCCGCGGTGCACGCGCTCGGCGAGGAGCGATCGATGGCCGTCGAGCACGGCACCGCGCGGTCCCGTGGCGAGAGCCTGCGCGCGGTGGAGCCAGGCGCGCGGCGGCGCTTCACCCGCGACCGTCAAGAACGCAAGGCGGAGGACCTCGCGCGCGATCCGCGTCGACGGTGGCCAGGGCTCGTCGAGTTCGGCGCGACGCCCCGGCGCGAGGCGCGCGTGCGACGCGAGCCAGGCGCGGGCCTCGGACTCGATCGCGTCGGAGCGGAGCCGCCGGCGATCCGCGCG
>JACRLW010000045.1:0-11954 GCA_016235155.1 Planctomycetota bacterium | reverse complement strand
GCGCGCCGCGCGCGTCGCGGAGTTCCGGCACGACGACGTGCCGGATTTTGTTGCGCAGGAAGTCGAGCGACGCGTTGGTCGGGTCTTGCACGCAGAACGACGCGAGCCCGCTCGCCGCGAGCGCCGTCGCGAGTTCGTGCTTGCGCAGCGCGAGCAGCGGCCGGAGCAGGACCAGGCCGGCGGCGAACTCGCGCCGCTGCGGGATGCCGGCCAGGCCGCGCGCCGAAGTGCCGCGCCGCGCGCGCATCACGAGGGTCTCGACCTGGTCGTCGGCGTGGTGCGCGATCAGGAGCGTGCGCGCGCCGTGGCGCCGCATCGCGTCCGCGAAGGCCGCGTAGCGCGCGTCGCGCAGCTCGGCCTCGCTCGCGGCTCGGCGGAGTGCGGGCCGCTCGACGGCGACCGGCATCGAGAGTCGCGCGCCGAGTTCGACCGCGCGGCACCCGGCGAAAGCGGAGCCGTCGTGCTGGCCATGGTCGACGTGGATCAGGAGCGCCTCGCCGAGACGACCGCGCGCGCGGAGATCTCGGATCGCGGCGGTCAACGCCAGCGAGTCCGCGCCCATCGACACAGCGACCGCGAGGGGCGCTGCGTCGTGCAGTCGCCCGTGCCGGCGCAGGCAGCGCAGCACCGCGGCGGCGCAAGGTCGGACGGCTCGGTTCAAGGCTCAGGTCGGCGTGAGTCCACTGTGAGGCGTGGCTATGCTGCTCGCCCTCCCGACTCAGGGAAAGACCCTCTCCGGATCCTCGTTCGCGTCCCATGCCCATCCGCGTCGCCATCAACGGTTTCGGCCGCATCGGCCGTCTCGTCTTCCGCGTCATGCAGGAGCGCAAGGGCTTCGACATCGTCGCCATCAACGACCTGGCCGATGCGAAGTCGCTCGCGCACATGCTCAAGTACGACTCCGTGCACGGTCGTTATCCCGGCACGGTGGTCGCCGGCGAGGGGGAGATCAAGGTCGACGGCAAGTCGACCAAGGTTCTCGGCGCCAAGGACCCCGCGACGCTGCCGTGGGCGGCGATGAACGTCGACTTCGTGGTCGAGTCGACCGGCATCTTCACGAGCAAGGCCGAGTGCATGAAGCACGTCGCGGCGGGCGCGAAGAAGGTGTTGCTGACCGTGCCGCCGAAGGACGACGTCGACGCGATGATCGTGCTCGGCGTGAACGACGCCGCCCTGAAGAAGGAGCACAAGATCATCAGCAACGCGTCGTGCACGACGAACTGCCTCGCCCCGCTCGCCAAGGTGCTGCACGACGCGTTCGGCATCGAGCGCGGCCTGATGACGACCGTGCACGCCTACACCAACGACCAGCGCACCGCGGACATGATCCACAAGGAACTGCGCCGGGCGCGCGCGGCGGCCGTGAACATCATCCCGACGACGACCGGCGCGGCGCGCGCCGTCGGCTCGGTGATCCCCGCCCTGAAGGGCAAGCTCGACGGCTACGCGCTGCGCGTGCCGGTCCCGGACGGTTCGGTCGTCGACCTCACCGTGAACCTGAGCAAGCCGGCGACGGTCGAGCAGATCAACGCGGCGTTCAAGGCGGCGGCGGCGGGACCGATGAAGGGGATCCTCGCCTACACCGAGGAGCCGATCGTGTCGTCGGACGTGGTGCACGACGCCCACAGCTCGGTGATCGACGGTGCTTCCACGATGGTCGCCGACGAAGGCAGGATCGCGAAGATCGTGAGCTGGTACGACAACGAGTGGGGCTACAGCAACCGCGTCGTCGACCTGATCGAGAAGGCGCACAAGCTCGGAGTCTGAGCCGTGAGCTCGAAACCCGCCGCATGGCGCAAGCTCGCCGACCTCGACGTCGCGGGCCGTCGCGTGCTGGTGCGCGTCGACTTCAACGTGCCCCTCGACGAGACGGGCAACGTCACGAGCGACGTCCGCATCAAGGAAGCCCTGCCGACGATCCAGGCGATCCTGTCGCGCGGCGGCAAGCCGGTCCTGATGTCGCACCTCGGCCGGCCCAAGGGCAAGGTCGTCGAATCGATGCGGATGAAACCGGTCGCGGCGCGGCTCGCGCAACTGCTCGGCAAGCCGGTGAAGACGGCGAGCGACTGCGTCGGGGAGGAGCCGCTGCGGCTCTCGCGCGCGTTGAATCCCGGCGAGTTGCTCCTGCTCGAGAACCTCCGCTTCCATCCCGAGGAGGAAGCCGGCGATCCGGCCTTCGCGAAGTCCCTGGCACTCTGCGGCGACGTCTACGTCGACGACGCGTTCGGCGCCGCGCACCGCGCACACGCGAGCATCTCGGGAGTGCCGGCGCTCTTGCCGTCCGCGGCGGGGCTCCTGATGGAGAAGGAACTGCGCGCCTTCGCGAAGGTCCTCGACGCGCCCGAGCGGCCCTTCGTCGCGATCCTCGGTGGTGCCAAGGTCAGCGACAAGCTGCCCGTCCTGCTCAACCTGATCGCCAAGGTCGACACGATCGTCGTCGGCGGCGCGATGGCGTACACGTTCCTCGCGCAGGCGGGAATCGCGGTCGGCACGAGCAAGTGCGAGAAAGACCTGCTCGACAAGGCGCGCGAGGTGCGCGAGCTCTGCGCGAAGCGCAAGGTGCAACTGCTCCTGCCCGTCGACCACGTCTGCGCCGACCGGTTCGCCGCGGATGCCAAGGCGAGCGTGCACGGCCCCGCGATTCCGGACGGCCTGATGGCCCTCGACATCGGCCCGAAGTCCGTCGAGCTGTTCCGCGGCGCGATCGCGCGCGCGCGGACCGTGCTCTGGAACGGACCGATGGGTGTCTTCGAGATGGAAGCCTTCCGCAAGGGCACCGGAGCGATCGCGCGCGCCGTCGCCGAGTGCAAGGCCTTCACCGTCGTCGGCGGCGGCGACTCCGTCGCGGCCGCGGAGATGTGCGGCGTCGCGGACAAGCTGAGCCACGTCTCCACCGGCGGCGGCGCGAGCCTCGAACTGCTCGAGGGGCAGGTGTTGCCGGGGATTGCGGCGTTGACTCCGCGGATCTGAGGGGAGCGTCGCTACCGGAACGCCTCCGATTCCCGTCGCCAGTCCTCGGCCTTGGCATCGTGCCCCTTCGCCGGTTCCGCTGCATGCCATCGCTCGTGGAGGGTGACCAGGCGCGTGAGGGCTTCGCGGACCCGGTATCGATGGGGCGGCGCGATCGAGGCGAGTCGAGCACGCATTCCGTCGTAGCCCGCGTTCATCAGAGCCTCGGCCTCGGCCCAGCGTTGCTGCTGCATCAAGGCCTCGCCAAGCACCGAACGCGCGCTCGAGACCGCCCATTCATCCGGGGCCAGTTGATCGAGGACGGTCACGAATTCGCGCAGCACCCGCTCCGCTTCCTGCGATTCCATTCCGCTGAGCAAGGCTCGACCCAAGCCGCCGAGCAGGGTGGCTCGGATGGATGGCGCGTCGTCGAGGAGCGGACCGAACTCCGCGAGCAGTTCGCGACCGAACGCGATCGCTTCGGCTGCGGGACCTCGCTTCGTCAGGACGTCCAGGAGCGGCGAGGCGATCATCGACACGAATCCTGACGCGGCCGCGCTGCTCGCCCTGGCCGCTGCGCGCTCTTGCGCGGCGGCTTCGACCAGCAGCGGTACGGCTTCGTCCCAGAGCTTGGCCTGGTAGAGAAGGGTGCGAAAGTGCGACCGAGCAAGGAGCACCGTCGGATGTTCGTCGCCGAGGACGGCACGCAGGTCGCGGACGGTCGGTCGTGCCAGGGCCAGGGCATCTTCGACGCGCCCCAGATTCGCGAGACAGACCCAGAGCGTGTCGCGGAACTCGAGCGGGAGCACGTGCTGGGCTCCGAGACTGCTGGAAGCTCGCGATGCTCCGTCGGCGAGGCCGGCGATTGCGGCTTCTGTTTCGCCGAGCTGGACACGCGTTCGCAGGAGCCGCAGCAGCGTGTACAGGCACTCGATGTGGTCCTCGCCGAGCGCTTCGGCATCGAGTCGATAGGCGTCGTCGAGCATCGGTGCGGCCTCGGGGAACTGGCCGGTCTCGAAGAGCAGGCGCCCGAGCGTTCGCAGCACGTTCCGCGTCCGTGGACCCGGCTTTGGTTCGAGGCTGCGTGCCGACGGGAGCAGGTTGCGCAACAAGGGCTCCGCTTCCGCGTGTCCTCGGTCATCCATCAGGACGATCGAGAGGTTCGCTCCGCATTCGATCGCCTCGGCACTACCCGATCCGAAGCTCGTGCAAGCCTGCTCGTACGCCTCGCGGCTCAGTGCGAGCGCCAGCTCCCCGCGCTTCGCCTCGCGATGGAACCTCCCCTTGCTGGTCAGAGCCTCGACGAGGAACGATGGGTCGTGACCTGATGGCGATCGCGCCGCTTCGATCGCCTCGTCGAGGACCGGCAAGGCCTCTTCCGCGCGGCCGAGGGCGAGAGCCGTGTCGAACCAGGCCCGGATCGTCTGCTTGGTCTGGGGGTGCCCATCGCCGAAGCGCCGCCGCCACAGCGGCACTACGGCCTCCAGGATCGGCGCCGCTTCCGCGAAGCGATCGAGATGGAACAGGGCGACGCCACGATTCCTCGTGAGGGTCAACGTGTAGAGGTGCTCGCCGCCGAGAGTCTGCTTCGCCGCTTCGATCGCCCGGTCCAGGACCGGCAGCTCTTCGGAGAACTTGCCCTGCGTCCCCAAGGAACCCGAGAGGTAGCTCAGGGCCTCGATGGTCAGGGGATGGGACGGCCCCATGACCGTCGTCATGCGCTCGACGACCCGTCGCATCTTGCTTTCGACGGTTGCCGCATCACCCGCCGCGAAGGCCAGCTCGGCGAGAAGGAGTTCGGCACGCACCGTCAACGCGTGGTCTTCCCCCAGGACCCGCATCGCCGTCTCGGCCGACTGCATCAGGCGTCGGGCTTCCTCGAGGTCGCCCTTTCGGCACAGCAGCCTGCAGAGGTTCAGGATCGCGCCGAGCGTCAGGTAATGCGCGTCACCGAGTCGCGCGCGCATCTGCGACACCGAGTCGCGCAGCAGGGGCTCGGCTTCGGCGGCTCGTCCGGCGTCGTCGAGGAGCACGCAGTAGGTGCTGATGGCGGTCTGCGTCTCGGAGTGCTCGTCACCGAGCAGTCGCCGGGAGATCTCCATCGCTTCCTTCGACACGCTCCCGAACTCCTCGAGCCGATCCTGCCTCAGCAGGTTGTTCGCGAGTTCCGAGCGGACGGTATTCCCGAGGCGCGCCAGGCCGAGCTTCTGTGCGACCTCGAGTGCAGCGCGGAGATAGGGCTCGCCCTCCTTTGGGCGCCCGAGCGACGTGAGGACCCGGCCGAGTTCGGCCTTGCAACTGAGCCCCGCTTCGGTCTCGGTGATCCCGAGCCGCTGCTGCGCGAGATCCGCCTCTCGAAGCAGGGCCTCGGCCTCCGCATGGCGGCTCTGCAGATCGCGCACGGATGCCAGTGCGACCAGGGCGCTGCAACGCTCTCGCGAGTCTCCTGCGTTGGCACGGTCGTACGCGCGCAGGACTTCTTCGCGCAGGAGTCCGCACTCCGTGACCTGCCCCTTGGTCATCTCGAGATGCGAGGCTTCGAGCCGGGATCCCGCCACGATCGGGGAGTCGGGCCCGAGCTGTTCGAGGAACAGGTCCAGGGCGCGCGCCTGCGCCGTCTCCGCGAGTTGCAGGGAGTCGAGCGATCGGAGCGTACTCGCCATCGCCTGCAGCAGGTTCGCTTCCACCAGGGGCTGATCGGCGAACTGCACGCCGATGGCATCCAGGGTGCGCTGGAAGAGATTCTGCTCCAGCAGCGCGAGCGCGAGCGAAGTGAAGTTGACGGTCTCGATCGCCGTCTCGAGCTCGGCACGGCGCTCCTTGGGCACGGCATCGAACAGCGAGAGCCGCAACCCGACGCCCATCCGCTCGACGTCGAGATCCGCGAGCTGCTTGCTCTGGAACTCGCTGACCTGCTGCAGCTCCGCGGCGCGTTGGGTCGCGGCGGCTTCGGCGAGGCGGGCCCGCTCGGCGTCCGCTCGCGCTGCGGTCTCGGCGGTCTCGGCGCGCGCCTTGGCGGCTTCGGCGAGCTTGCGCTGCTCGTCCTTCTGGTCGATCGCGACGCCGAGATCGTGGTTGGCGAGCCTGGCCTCGTACCAACCGATGCCGGTGCCGATCGCGCCGAGCAGCACGACGAGCGCGATCCCCGCCACCGCCGCGACCAGACCCTTGCGCCGCGTCACGAACTTCCGCAGCCGATAGACGGCGCTCGGCGGCGCCGCCAGCACCGCATCGCCCTGCAGGTAGCGCCGCACGTCGAGTGCCATGCCGTTGGCGGTCTCGTAGCGCCGTGTCCGGTCCTTCTCGAGCGCCTTCATCACGATCCAGTCGAGGTCGCCGCGCAGGTGACGCTTCAACTTCTCGACGTCGACGTGCCGCCGCGCCGCGATCGTCGTGCCCTGTTCGCCGAGCGTGGAGACCCGCGTGCTGGGCTTGGCGGGATCGTCTTCCCGGATGGTGCGCAGCAGCTCCTGATAGCCCTTCTCCAGCACCTCGGTCATCTCGAAGGGCTTGGTGCCGGTGAGCAGCTCGTAGAGCAGCACGCCGAGCGAGTACACGTCGGCGCGGGTGTCGACGTCGAGCGCTGACATCGCCGCCTGTTCCGGAGCCATGTACTCCGGCGTGCCGACCATCTGCGCGTACTGCGTGAACATCGTCTTCTGCGTCAGCTCGGCGCTGGTCGCCTTCGCGATGCCGAAGTCGATGACCTTGGGCAGCGGTGTGCCGTCGTGCAGCGTGATCAGCACGTTCGACGGCTTGACGTCGCGATGGATGATCCCCTTGTGGTGCGCGTGCTGGATCGCCTCGCAGACCTTGGCGAACAGCTCGAGGCGCTCGCGCAGGCCGGCCTTGGCTTCGTCGCAGTACTGCGTGATGGGCACGCCGCGCACGAGTTCCATCACGAAGAAGGGCCGGCCGCTCGCCGTGCTGCCGCCGTCGAGGACTTTCGCGATGCCGGGATGGTCCATCAGGGCCAGCGCCTGTCGCTCCGCTTCGAAGCGCGTCACCACGTCCCGCGTGTCCATCCCGAGCTTGATGATCTTGAGCGCGACCTTGCGGACGACCGGCTCCTTCTGCTCGGCCATCCACACGGTTCCCATGCCGCCCGCGCCGATCTCCTGCAGCAGCTTGTAGCGATCGATCAGGTCGCCCGGTCGTTCACCGGGAGCCTTGGTGTCCGCGGGGCGTACGCCGGGCTGCGCGAGCTCATCTCGCGCGGCGCGGATCGGATCGTCTTCGAGTCGGTCGCTGTGCATCACGAATCCACGCGAGATGATCTTCTAGGGCGCGGCGCGAGTCCCTCACTCGATGCCGATGATCACGGCGCGGTTCTCCGCCAGCCAGACCGTCGACGAGAACGTCGCGCCATTCTCCGGGTCGTTGTAAAGAGCGGCCCGGAAGCCGTCGGTCCGCGCCGCCGGGATCGGACCGAGCCTCACGGCGGAGGAACCGACGAAGGGCTGCGGCTGCCCGGACAACTGCGCCCAGGCCTGGATGTGGAAGGTCTGGCCGACGAAGGGCGCATTGCTCGGGAGCGTGACGCTGCCGGAGCGGAAGGTCCCGAACAGGCCCTGGTTCAAGGTCATGTAGGTGTCGGCCGAGGTGAGGAGGGGAGCGCAGATGCCGGGGATGGCCTGATTGGCGGCACTCGCCCCGATGTGAACGATGCTGAGGCCGGGGAGAAGGCCAGGTCCCGGGTTCGCTCCGGCGAAGAAGGTCGGACCCTGCGCCGCGCCGGTCGGCACCGACCAACTCGCGGTGACGGTCATCTCGCGGGTGCCGATCATGCACCCGGATCCTTGCCCATAGACCTGCGTCGCAGCGCTGACCGAACTGCGGTTGCTCGCGTCGACGGCCGTGCTGTTGTTCGGATCGACGACGAGGACCTGGAACAGCAGCGCCTGCTGACCATCGAAGGAGAACGGCACGTCGAGCGGCAGACGGAGATCGAAGGGTGCCGGCGGCTGCGGCACCGGGCTCCAACTCGGCAGGGTCACCTGCTTGAGGGTGAAGACGTCGACCCAGGCTCCGGTCCGGAGCGTGTCGACCGACTGGCCAGTGGATCCGACGACGCGGCTGTAGTCGGCGTGCGCCATGCGCACGGCGACCATGGCCGTGCCGCCCACGACCGAGATCCCCGAGCTCGGGCGGCGGAACGACAGGGCGCTGATGACGCGCGCGCCGGGCGGCTGGGAACCGTCGATCTGCGTGAGCTTGTGGTAGACGTCCGGAACGAAGGGGCCGATCGGGCCGAGGATGGCGAACGTGTCACCGGGGACGTTCAGCATCCCGGCGGGCGAAGTGGCGACGACCTGGGCCGGAGCGGCCGCCGTCAGGCAGAGCGAGGTGATGGCGATGCGGAGGAGCATGGGCTGAGTCCGTGTTCGAGGTTCGTGGGGCGGGGCCGGCGGCCCTGCCAGGACCCGAGGCGACGGATTCCGCCCGGGCTCACGCGGCTGCACCGGAATTCCCGCTCAGGTCCGCAGCAGCTCGTACAGGCGCTCGTGCGCACGCGAACGGAGCATGTGCACGGCGCCCTCGCTGCGACCCATCTCGCGCGCGAGTTCGGTCACCGGACGTTGCTCGAGGTCGACTTGCTGGACCACGAGCCGATAGCTGGCAGGCAGCGCCGCGACCGCGGCGTGGAGCCGCGCCACATCCTCCGCGAGCGAGGCGCGACTGCAGACGGACTGCCGGCCGTCGCTCAGCGAGAGCAAGAGAGTGCGAGCCGACTCGCCGTCCGGTCCACGAGTCACGCGGTGTTTCGGGCTCGGCCGCTTGGCGCGCTCGAGGGCGCGGATCGCGTCGACCAGGTTGTGTCGGGTGAGCTGCCGAAGCCAGGCACGGAAACCGGCGACCGTGCGTTGTTCGAGGCTTCTCACCCGGAGGAACGCCTCGAGGAACGTGACCTGCAGGACGTCCTCGGCGTCGAGATCGCGACGCCAGCGGGGATCGATGCCGAGTTCCGCGCGGAGGAACGGGGTCGCATCCCGGAGCAGCTGCTCGAGCGCGAGGGCGTCGCCTTCCACCGCGCGCAGGACCAAGTCGTCCTCTCCGATCATGCGGGGACGGTAGCGGGCCCGATCCGGACACCACAAGCGCCGCGTCGGGGTCATGGAAACCGTCTCCCGCGCTGGGCCGAACGACCTGCGAACCCGACTCGTCGTTGCGCTACCCTCCGGCGTCGAACTCGACCGGTGGCCTCGCTTCACCCCATCCGCATCGCCCCCTCCCTCCTCGCCGCGGACTTCACGCGGCTGGCCGAGGAGATCGCATCCGTCGAGGACGCCGGGGCCGACTGGCTGCACCTCGACGTGATGGACGGCCACTTCGTGCCGAACCTCACGATCGGACCGCCGGTCGTTGCGGCGATCGCGGGCGTCGCGCGCAAGCCGCTCGACGTCCACTTGATGATCGAGGATCCGTGGACCTACGCGCCGCGCTTCCTCGCCGCCAAGCCGCACGTGCTGAGCTTCCACCTCGAGGTCGCGCTGCGGCGGCCAGGCGAGGCGACGCAACTCCTCCGCTCGATCCGTGCCGCGGGGACGCGCCCGGGCCTGGCGCTCAACCCCGACCAGGACGTGCGCGCACTCGCGCCGTTCGTCGCCGACGTCGAGCTGGTTCTGGTGATGAGCGTCTTCGCCGGCTTCGGCGGGCAGCGCTTCATGCCCGAGGTCCTCGACAAGCCGCGCGTGCTGC
The DNA here is from genome assembly GCA_016235155.1 of Planctomycetota bacterium. Classification (GTDB taxonomy): domain Bacteria; phylum Planctomycetota; class UBA1135; order UBA1135; family UBA2386; genus JACRLW01. The sequence goes on along the minus strand of JACRLW010000045.1, from coordinate 2,306 downwards.
GCGACGAGCTCGGGTTCGACGGCGAGATCGAGATGGACGGCGGCATCGGCCCCGACACGATCGGCCGTGCCGCCGCGGCGGGCGTCAACGCTTTCGTCGCCGGCACCGCGGTGTTCGCGGCGCAAGACCGCCGCGCTCGGATCGCGGCCCTGCGGCAAGCTGCGCGAGAGGCGCGGGGCGGCTGAGAGCGGTCTCGTTTTTCCGCGCCGTCCCCCCGTATCCTCTCGCCGCTCCGACGCGCCGGCCGGCCGTGCCGAACCGCGCGCCTCCCCGAAACCACCGAACCGAACCTGCATGGCCTGGACGCGCTTCACCAAGAAGAAGGACATGCCCGGTGGGCTGTGGATCAAGTGCGAGTCTTGCGGCTCGATGCTGTTCCGCAAGGAGTTCGAGAGCCGCCACCGGGTCTGCGCGTCGTGCGGCTACCACTTCACCCTGCCCGGCCGGGAGCGCGTCGAACTGACGGCGGACGAGGGCAGCTTCGTCGAGCTGTTCGCGGACCTCGTGGCGGAGGACCGTCTCGGCTTCGTCGACAAGGTGCCCTACGCCGAGAAGCTCACCCAGACCCGGGAGAAGACCGGCGAGGCCGACGCGATGATCGTCGGCACCTGCACGGTCCACGGCATTCCCTGCGTGCTCGGCGTGATGAACTTCGCCTTCCTCGGCGGCTCGATGGGGATGGTCGTCGGGGAGAAGGTCGCGCGGGCCGTCGAGACGGCGCTCGAGCGGAAGATCCCGGTGATCCTGGTCGCCTGCTCGGGCGGCGCGCGCATGCACGAGGGCGCGATCTCCCTGATGCAGATGGCGAAGACCTGCGCCACGCTCGCGAAGCTGCAAGCGGCCGGCGGCTTCTCGATCTCGGTGATGACCCACCCGACGACCGGCGGCGTGACCGCGAGCTTCGCTTCGGTCTGCGACCTGCTCATCGCCGAGCCGGGAGCCCTGATCGGATTCGCCGGGCCGCGCGTGATCGCGACGACGATCAAGAAGGAGTTGCCCAAGGGCTTCCAGCGCGCCGAGTTCCTCCTCGAGAAGGGCCAGATCGACCGCATCGTGCCGCGCGACCAGTTGCGCGCCGAGCTCGCCAAGTTGATGGCCTACGCGACCGGCCGCGACGTCGTCGCCGCCGCGCAGACCCCGCCGAAGGCGGAGCCGTCCCCGTCGGCGCCGGGCAAGGACGCCGGCAAGAAGAAGAAGGGCAAGCGCGACAAGGCCGAGCCCGGACCGGGCGACGGCAAGCGCGGCGCGGATGGCGCCGAAGCGTGAGCCCTCCTCCCGAGGCGATCGAACCGCTGCGTCCGCTGCCGCTGCCCGGACTCCCCGCGCCGAAGGTGGCGGGAGCGTTGAAGGCCGAGCCCGAGGACTTCGTCGTCGACGAGATCCCGCTCTACGCGCCGTCGGGCGAGGGCGTTCACGTGTGGTTGCGCATCGAGAAGCGCGAGCTCGCCACGCAGTCCGCGGTGATGCGCATCGCCGAGGCGTTGAACCTCGACCCGACCCTGATCGGCTACGCCGGCTTGAAGGACACGCGCGCGGTGACGCGGCAGTGGCTCTCGCTCGAAGGCGCGAGCGAGGCCGCGGTCAACGCGCTCGCGTTGCCGTCGATCAAAGTGCTCGAGGTCACGCGCCACGGCAACCGCCTCAAGATCGGGCACCTCCGCGGCAACCGCTTCCTCATCCGGGTGCGCGGCGCGGCCGGCGCGGACCTCGACGCCGTGCGCGCGAACCTGCGCTACCTCGGCAAGCGCGGCCTTCCCAACTGGGTCGGCGAGCAGCGCTTCGGCCGCGAGGGAAACAACCTCTCGCGCGGCGTCTCGATCCTCCAAGGCGACGTCCGCCGCGCCGGCCAGAAGATCCCCAAGCGCATCCTCCGCCTGATCGTCTCGGCCGTGCAGAGCGAGGTCTTCAACCGCGTGCTCGCCCGCCGCATCGACGACTACGACGTCGTCCGCGACGGCGACGTCGCCTGGCTCCACAAGAACGGCGCCTGCTTCCTGGTCGACCAGGCGGTCAACGAGCGCGTCCGCTGCGAGCGCTTCGAGATCTCCCCCTCGGGCCCGCTACCCGGCCCGCGCTGCCGCGCGCCCCGCGGCGCCCAGGCAGAACTCGAGCGCGATGCCCTCGCCGGCCTCGGCATCGAGTCCAAGCGCTTCGGCGAAGTGCCCGGCCGCACCAACGAAGGCGCGCGGCGCCCCCTGCGCGTCCCCGTCCGCGACGCGATCGTCGAGCCCTGCGAAGACGGCTTCACGATCGCCTTCGAACTCGACAAGGGCGCGTTTGCCACCGCCGTCATGCGCGAGCTCTTG
>JACRLW010000080.1:17506-41901 GCA_016235155.1 Planctomycetota bacterium | reverse complement strand
CCGAGTTCACGACACGCTCCGTGTCGCCGCAGCACCCGCTGAGCCCTCCAGAAGTGTTACCCATGTGCCCGGGCAAAAGTGTTACCCATGTGCCGGGTTGCACCGGGGAGGCTGACCCTCCCCCGCATCGGCCGCGACACGCGGCCTCCCCCTCCTCGGCGCCTGATGGGCGCCGGGCGAACGCGACGCGTCAAGGCCGAGTCATGTCGGAAGCACCGGCCTCCGTTTCGTTCGCCCATGGTCGGAGTGAGTTGGTGAAGAACCCAGCCGAGGCCGCAAGATCAAGGCTCGAGCGTCGTCGCTGTCGGGCCGACTCTCCTCGGGGAATCTCTCGCCACCCTGGCGCGATGCCGGCCGAGGGCTTGTCTGCGAGCGCTGGAATCGGAGACACGCGAGTCCGGGCTCGCTCGCACCGCGCCGGACACGGGGCTACAAGGGTCGCCCCGGTAATCGACCCATGGCCTCCTGGCAACGCACGCACACCTGTGGCGCCCTGCGCGCCGATTCGATCGACGCGACCGTGGTCCTCAACGGTTGGATCGAGAACCACCGCCACCATGGGGCTCTGCTCTTCGTCGACGTGCGCGACCGCTACGGGGTGACGCAGGTCGTCTTCCAGCAGGAGTTCGACGGTGCCTTGTTCGAGCGGGCGCGGCGGCTCGGCGCGGAGGACGTGATCTCGGTGAAGGGCGTCGTTGCGCGGCGTGAGAAAGCGAACGCCGAGCGCGCGACGGGGGAGATCGAGGTGCTGGCGCGCGAACTCGTCGTGCTCGCGGAAGCGGAGCCGCCGCCCTTCGAAGTGCTCGACGTCGCGGAGGCCAACGAGGAGCTGCGCATGCGCTACCGCTACCTCGATCTGCGACGGCGGCCGCTGCAGAACGCCTTGCTCAAGCGCGCGGGCTTCGTCACCGCGATCCGCAACTTCCTCGCGGCGGAGGGCTTCATCGACGTCGAGACGCCGATCCTCACCAAGAGCACGCCCGAGGGCGCGCGCGACTACCTCGTGCCGAGCCGCGTGAACCCCGGCACCTTCTACGCGCTGCCGCAGAGCCCGCAGATCTTCAAGCAGCTCTGCATGGTGGCCGGGCTCGAGCGCTACTACCAGATCGCGCGCTGCTTCCGCGACGAGGACCTGCGCGCCGATCGCCAGCCGGAGTTCACGCAGATCGATCTCGAGATGAGCTTCGTCGAGGAGCCCGACGTGATCGCGCTGGTCGAGCGCATGGTCGTCGCCGGCTTCAGGGAAGGCTTCGGCATCGAGCTGCCGCAACCGTTCCCGCGCTTCGACTACGAGGACGCGATGGCGCGCTACGGCTGCGACAAGCCGGACTTGCGTTTCGGCATGACCCTGATCGACGTGTCGGCGCTCGCCGCGCGCAGCGACTTCAAGGTCTTCCGCGGCGCCGTCGAGTCGGGCGGGATCGTCAAGGGCATCTGCGCCGTGGGCGCCGCCGAGAAGTTCTCGCGCAAGGGGATCGACGAGCTGACGGCCTTCGCCGTCGCTCGCGGCGCGAAGGGTCTCGCGTGGGCGAAGGTCACGCAGAACGGCGTCGAGGGCTCGATCGGCAAGTTCTACGAGGGCGACAAGGGCAAGGAACTCTGCGCGGCGATGGGGGCCTCGCCCGGCGACCTGCTGCTGTTCTGCGCCGATTCGAAGAAGGTCGTGCACAAGGCCCTCGGCGATCTGCGTCTCGAGGTCGGCGGCAAGCTCGGCCTGCGCGACCAGAAGGTGTTCCGCTGCTGCTGGGTGCTGAACTTCCCGATGTTCGAATGGAACGAGGAACACGCGCGCTGGCAGTTCGCGCACAACCCGTTCTCCGCCCCGGTCGACTGGGACGTCGCCGACTTCGAGACGGACACCGCGAACATCCGCAGCCGCGCCTACGACTTCGTGATGAACGGCTGGGAACTCGGCTCGGGAAGCATCCGCATCCACAAGCCGGCGTTGCAGGCGAAGGTCTTCCAGTTCCTCGGCATCACGCCCGAGCAGCAGCGCGCCAACTTCGGGTTCCTGCTCGATTCGTACCGCTACGGCGGCCCGCCGCACGGCGGCATCGCGCTCGGCGTCGATCGGCTCGTCACGCTGGCGCTCGGCATGGACTCGATCCGCGACGTGATCGCGTTCCCCAAGACCGCGCGCGCGACCGACCCGATGAGCGACGCGCCGAGCGTCGTCGCCAAGGCCCAGCTCGACGAGCTGAAGATCCAGTGCAGCGTGCCGCCTCCGGGTACCGGCGCATGACCGCGCGCTCGCTCGTCACCCTCGGCGTGATCGTGGCGCTGGGGGCGTGCGGCTCCGCGCCGACCGCGTTGCCCGGCGGGCCGGGACTTGTCAGCTTCGATCGCGAGGCGCCGGAAGGGGCCGCGACCTTCGCACGCCCCGAGTGGAAGGTCGGCGACCGCTTCGTCTACCGGCACGGCGGCGAACAACGCGTCGCGGTGCGCGTCGTCGCCGTCGACGAGCGTGAGATCGCCTTGGTCGACGAGGTCCTCGGGATCCGCAACGTCGTCGACCGCGACTTCGGGTATCTGCGGCTCGAGGAGCCGGACGGCGGGATCGTGACCCGTTGGGACCCGGTCGACGCGCGCTTCTCCTGGCCGCTCTGGGCCGGCAAGCGCTGGGCGTGCCGGTACGTGCTGCGCGAGCACGGCGGCGCCGAGCTGCCCGTGCTCGCCGAGTACCACTGCGACGCGCTCGAGTCCGTCACGGTGCCGGCGGGGAGCTTCGAGGCGCTGCGCATCTGGCGCCGCTCGCGCCCGCTGCTCGAGGGCGACTGGCTCGATCGCTGCGACCTGTTCTGGTACGCGCCGGCGATCGGTCAGGTCGTGCGGCGGCTCGAAGCGACGGTGCTCACCGAGCTCGAGAGCGTGCAGCGGCAGTAGGGCGGGTTTGCCCCGAGCAGCCTGGAAACACGCACGGGGCGCCGCGACGGCCGTCGCGACACCCCGTGGGTGCTTGTGGTTCGCGCTGCGCGCCAGAGCGCCCAGCGCGGACAGCGGTCAGTTGCCGCCGTCGATCTTGAGGAACTTGCCGTCGTCGCGGAGCAAGCTGCCCATCGAGCGCTTCGCCGCGACTTCCTTGTGGCGGAAGCCCGCGCCGCCCTCGCCGCCGAAGGCGTCGTTGAGCCAGAAGGCGTAGGCGTCGGTGACGAAGAAGTCGCCGATCATGGCGCCCCAGCGGGCGAGCGGAATGACCGGGACGATCCACAGGACCGCGTTGAGCCAGGGGCTCTCGACGTAGACCTTCTGGTCCCAGTCGTCGATGCTGCGGAAGAGCTGGTGGGGACCGGCGGAGCAGCCGCCGAAGGCGAAGCAGGCCGCCAGGGAAAGGGCGATCGCAATCTTGCGCATGGAGTCTTCCTAGGAAGGAGTGGCAACGAGTCGATCCGTTTGGATCGTTCGCGAAGTCGTCGCCGCGCGGGACCTTAGGGGTGCGACCGCGCGGAAGCAAAGGATCGCTCGCGTCGCGGAGTGCAGCTACTTTCCTCAGCGTGTCCTCAGCAAGTCCTCGGTCCGATTCCCGGGGTCCGGATCGCGAGCGCACCGAGCGCGGCCTGATCGGCTTCTACGCGTCGTGCACCGTCTTCGGCGTCGCCGTCTCGGTCGCCGCGGTGATCTGGATCGTCTTCGCCGACATCGCGACGCTCGCGCCGCTCGCGTGGGTCGCGGCGGTCGTCGCGGCCATCGCCGCGTTCGCGACCTGGCACTACCTCGGCGTCATGCGCGCGGAGCGCTGATCGCGCGCGCGTCGTCCTGGCGCGGGGTCGGTCCCGAGCCGAGCACGAAACGAACCGCGGCCTCCAGGTCGTCGACGACGGCGTCCGGTTCGCAGTGCGCGGCGCTCAGTTCCTCGAGCGACGGCTCGACGGGCTTGCCGCTGCGCACCAGCACGCGGCCGATCGGGAAATCCCGCGCGGCGAGCAGGTCGCGCGCGGAGTCGCCGACGACCCACGAGCCCCGCGTCGCGAGGTCGAGCAGGTCGATCGCGTCGCGGAGGAGCCCGTTCCCCGGCTTGCGGCAGGGGCAGCGGCGGACGTAAGCGCCGACGACCGGACCGGCACTGCCCTCGGGCAGGTGCGGGCAGTGGAAGAAGGCGTCGATCACGCCGCCGACCTGGCGCTGGATCTCGTCGTGGATGCGTGCGAGCGCCGTCTCGTCGAGGAAGCCGCGCGCGACACCGGACTGGTTGGTCACGACGACGATGCGGTAGCCGGCGTCCCGCAGGGAGCGCAGGGCGGCGGGAACGGCCGGGAAGACGGCGACCTCCGACGGGGTCCTGCAGAAGTCACGCTCGACGTGCAGCGTGCCGTCGCGGTCGAGGAACACCGCCCGCTGCGTCAACGCGAACCACCCGGGGCCGCGTCGCCGTCGACGGGCGACTGCCCCGCCGGGTGGAGGACGACGTGGAGCGAGTGGGGCACGTAGGTCCACCCGACCGCGAAGGGGGTGAACCAATCGCCGAGGGTCCACCAGAACGGGAAGTCGATCGCGCGCACGTCCGAGCCGTCGACCCAGCGCGAGGTGTAGGTGTGCGCGTGGTGGATGACGCGGCGGGATTCCTCGTCGAAGCCGCGCTTGCGCAGCGTGATCAGGTGGTCGCTGCCCATCAGTCCGCCGAGGTCGAGCTTGGTCGGCGTCGTCGAACCGGACGCTTCGCCGTCGATCAGGATCTCCGCGCCCGCGGGCTGGCTGGTCACCAACACGTGCGGATCCCCGCCGAACCAGGTGCAGGCGCCGAGCAGGCTCGCGAGTACGAGTGCGGACGACGAGAGGGCGGCGCGCTGCATCGTGCGGATGGTATCGGCATCCCCGCTGCCCGGGACAAGCGAGGTGGAGACCGGGGCGACCGGACACGACCGTTGCCGTCGGGCGGTGGCGATGACTAGGATTCCGCCGCAACAGACCGGTGCCGAGTCGTCCGTGGTCAGCGGCGCTCCATGCCGGGGCAGCTCTTGGGAGGTTCCATGTTCGACGCTCAGCGGGCCGCGATCGCGGCCCTGTTCCTCGCGTGGCTCTTGCCGGCGCAGGACGTGACCCCGCCGGTCACGCAGGACCCGACGCCCACTTCGACCCCGCAACCCGCGGCCGATCCGTCGGCGACGGTGCAGGGCACGCGTTCCCTCGGCCGCGTGGAGCGCGCCGGCACGACGCTGCGCTGTTTCCCGACCGCGCACTCGCCCGCCTACGACGAGACCCTGGGTGAGGGCGACGTCGTCGAACTCACCGGGGAGGAGCAGAGCGGGTTCCGCGCGGTGCGCCTGCCGCTCGGCGTCGCGGGCTTCGTCCACAAGGACTTCGCGACGATCGCCGACGACGGCATGGTGCGCAGCAAGGGCGCGCGCGTCGCGTTCCGCTACCGCGCGACGAGCAAGGAGGCGCCGGTGCGCTTCGTCGACGAGGGCACCGAGTTCCGTCTGCTCGCGGAAGACGGCGACTGGTTGCGCGTGAGGGCGTCGCAGCAGGTCGCGTGGGTGCCCGGCGATGCCGTGCTCGCGTTCTCGGGCAACGAGACCGTCGAAGCGGCGTGGCAGAGCTTCGCGAAGCGGCAAGGCGATGCGGTCGAAGCTGCGGCGACGTCGCGCAAGGCGAAGATCGCGGCGGTCGCCGAACTCGAAGCGACGCGCACGCGCCTCGCGGCACTCGGCGAGTCGCTGAAGGCGGAGATGCTGCAGCCGAACCAGGAGCAGGACTTCGCCGCGTTGCGCGCCGATCTGCAGAAGCTCGCGGACGGACTGCCGGCGGAAGCCGCCGAGCGCCGCGACGCCGAGCGCATGCTCGCGGAGATCGACCGCCAGCTCCGCGCGCTCGAGATGATGAGGATCGTGAACGAGCCGGCGAAGCCGACGGCGCCGCTCGTCGCCGCGCCGGGTCCGGAGCGAGATCCGCTCGGCGGCGCGCAGACCGGCTGGCTGCGCGTGAGCCGTCCGTTGTTCGGATCGCCGAGCATCGCGATCGAGAAGGGCGGGCAGGTGCTGTTCCAACTCACCTGCAGCACCGGCCGCTATCCGCTCGAGGTCTTCGACGGCATGGAGGTCGCCGTGCACGGCAACGCGATGCGTGCCGACGCCGAGAGCCTGCGCATGCTCGACGTGACCCGTCTCGAAGTGCTCGGGCGCGCGCGCCGCTGAGAGACTGCGGCAGGGCGATCGCGGGCGCGCCGTCATCGCGCGCTGCCATCGCGCGTTGACGCCGAGGAGCGTCGCGCTTGCCGATCCAGGACGACGAGCACCTCGGTTGCGCGGCGGTCCCGCCGCGCGATCGCGGGCTATCCTTCTCCACCCTCACGGGGGAGGTTCACGATCGTCCCGCGCCGCGCCGTCCACGCCCTGTTCGCCGCACTCTGCGTCGCCGGCTCCGGCCAGGCGCAGGCACCGGCGCCCTCGGGCGATGCCGCCGGTTCGCTGCGTGCCGGCGTCCGGCGTTTCGTCGCGCTCGGTCTCGAGGCGCTCGACCGGGAGGACCCGCTCGCGGCGGTGCAGGCCTTCGCCGCGGCGCGCGAACTGATCCCCGACGACGTCGACGCGATCGTCGGCTCGGGCCGCGCCGAACTCTCGATCGGCTTCGCGGAGCGCGCCCGCAGGCGGGCGGAGACCGTGCTCGCGCTCGAGAAGGGCCACGATGCGGCGCTCGCGCTGATGGTGCGCGCCCTGATCCGCGACCGCCGCTTCACGGACGCGGTGCGGACCGGCGGCGACGCCGTCGCGCGCGAGATCGCCGGGGTCGAGACGCTCGCCGCGCACGCGTCCGCGCTCTACCGCGTGCAGCGCAACGACGAAGCGGCGGCCGTCTACGCGCAGGTCCTCGAACTCGATCCGCTTCACGAAGAAGCGCACGTCCGCCTCGGCTCGGGGCTGACCGCACCGCGGACCTTCACGCCGAGTGCCCTGTTGCGCGCCGGGATCGGCGCCTTGCGCGACGGCCGCCATGCGGACGCGCTGCTCGCGTTCCGGGGCGAACTCGACGCCGACCCGACCAACCCCGTCGCGCATCGCCTCATCGGCGAGACCCTGTTCGCGGTGCGCACCGCGCGGGCGCTGGCGAGCAACTCCAACCACTTCGCCGCGGTGATGCGGCTCGCGAACGTCGGCGCCGTCGACGAGGACCTCGCCGGCGAGTTCATGCCGCAGTTCGCGGCGCTCAGCGGTCCGCGGCGCGCGGTCGCGCTGCGGACGCTCGCGCTGTTCCATCGCCATCTGCCGCAATTGGTGCGGAAGGGTGCGCGACACGATCTGCTGGCCGAGGACGAACGCACGACCGACGACCCGTCGCGCGCTGCGCTGCGCGCGCGGCGCACCTTCGACGGTCGCGTCTGGGACGACGTCCGCGGCGTCGGCGGACTGCGCGCGGCGACCGGCGTCGAAGCGCTCGACGAGGCGGGCTCCGCCGGCTTCGACACGCTCGCGCACGAGGTCGCGCACCAGGTCCACCTCCACGCGCTGCGCGACGAGCCGGCCTTCGCGCAGATCAAGGAACTCCATCGCCGCGCCGTCGCGTCGGGTCATGCCCTCGACTACTACGCGGCGAGCAATTGGGCGGAGTACTTCGGGCAGGGCGTCGAGGCGTTCGTCGCGCTGTGCAAGCGTCCGGCCGCCGAGGCGACGCACGGCCACACGCGCTTCGAACTGATGCGGGTCGATCCCGAGCTGCACGGGCTGATCGCGAGCCTGGTCGACGCCGATCCCCTGGGCGACGAACGCGACCCGGAATCGCGCGACGAACTCCTGATCGCGTGCATCGGGGCGATCAGCTTCCACGACGTCTTCGACGTGCGCGTCACCTCGGTCCGCGAGCCCACGCTGCTCGCGCCGACCGACGTGATCGTCGCCGTGAGCGCCTGCGCGATCTGCGGCTCGGACCTGCATCCGTACCGCGGCGACGAGCGCGGACTCGACCGCGGCACCGTGCTCGGCCACGAGTTCGTCGGCGTCGTCGCGGCGCGCGGTTCCGCGGTGCTTGGGTTGGAGCTCGGCCAGCGCGTCGCAAGTCCGTTCTCGACCGCGTGCGGGACCTGCTTTTCGTGCACGCACGGACTGCCCTGCCGCTGCGAGCGCGGAGAACTGTTCGGTTGGGTCGCGGCGGGCCGCGGACTCCACGGCGGTCAGTGCGAACGCGTGCGCGTGCCGCTCGCGGCGACGACGCTCGTGCCGATCCCGGACGGAGTCACCGACGAAGCGGCGCTTCTCGCCGGGGACGTCTACGCGACCGGGACCTTCGCGGCGGAGCTCGCGGCGGTCGCGCAGGACGACGTCGTCGCGGTCGTCGGTTGTGGTCCGGTCGGCGTGTGCGCCGTCGTCGCGGCGCTCGCGCGCGGCGCGCGGCGGGTGATCGCGCTGGATCGCGACGAGGCACGTCTGGGACTCGCGGCGCGGTTCGGCGCGGAGCCGATGGCCGTCGGCGACGACGCCGTCGCGCGCGTGCGACGCAGTAGCGACGGGCGCGGCGCGGACGCCGTGCTCGAGTGCGTCGGCCGTCCCGAGGCGACGCGTCTCGCCTACGACCTCGTGCGTCCCGGCGGCACGATCGCGGCGGTCGGCGTGCACACCGAAAGCTCGCTCGCGGTCACGCCGGGCGAGATCTACGACAAGAACCTCGCCTACCGCGCGGGACGCTGTCCGGCGCGGCGCTTCCTGCCCGCACTGCTCGCGCAACTCGCGCACGGCGACCGCGGTCTCGGCGCGTTGTTCTCGCACCACTTGCCGCTCGACGCCGGACCCGACGCGTACCGCATGTTCGACGAGCGTCGCGACGCTTGCACGAAAGTGCTGCTCCGGCCGTGAACGGCACGCGGCTACCATGCCGCGCCCGCGAATCCGAGCATGCGAAGCCCGCGCCGTGTCGTCGTCTCCGTCGTCGCACTTCTCATCGCCTCGGCGATCGCGCGCGCGCAGGACCGCCTCACGCCGGAACTGCTCTGGCAGCTCGCGCGCGTGAACGATCCGCAGGTCTCGCGCGACGGCGCGGGGTTGCTCTACGAACTGCGGACCTACGACCTCGCGGCGAACAAGGGCACGAGCCAGGTGATGTGGATCGATGCCGAGCGCGGCGGCGCGCGCGCGTTGACCTCGACCGGCAGCAATCGCAACGCGCGCTTCTCGCCCGACGGCCGGCGCGTCGCCTTCGTGTCGACGCGCGACGGTTCGCCGCAGATCCAGGTCATCGCGCTCGACGGCGGCGAGGCGCAGCGGGTGACCGCGCACGTTCCCGGCGTGGACAACCTCGCGTGGTCGCCCGACGGCCGGTGGTTCTCGTTCACGGCGCGCGTGAAGCTCGACCCCGACGTGCACGACCTGCATCCCGACCTGCCGAAGGCCGACGCGCAGATCCACGACGACCTGATGGTCCGTCACTGGGACACCTGGCGCGACGGGACCTACAGCCACCTCTTCGTCGTGCCGAGCGCGGGCGGCGAAGCGCGCGACCTGATGGCGGGGATGCGCAGCGACACGCCGCTGCCGCCCTTCGGCGGCGGCGAGCACATCACCTGGACCCCGGATTCGCTCGGCCTCGTGTATGCCGCGCGGCGCGTGCCCGACGACCAGCGCCTGCTCGAGGCGAAGACCACCAACAGCGATCTGTGGCTCGCCCCGCTCGACGGCAGCGAGCACACGAATCTCACGGCGGGCTTCGCCGGCTACGACCAGAACCCCGCCTTCTCTCCCGATGGCCTGCACTTCGCGTGGTCGAGCATGGCGCGCGACGGCTACGAGTCGGACGTCAACCGCCTGATGGTCGCGGACTGGGATCTTGCGACGCGCACGCTCGGGGCTGCGCGGCGCGCGGACGAGTGGGACGGCACCGTCACCGAGTTCACCTGGTCGCACGACTCGCGCACGCTGATCTTCGCGGCGGACTGGCGCGGCACGACGCCCTTGTTCCGCGTCGGCCGCGGCGGCGGCGAACCGCAGCGGATCACCGCGGGGCGCTGGCAGTTCACGCTGCCGGTCGCCGGGCCCGGCGGCGACAACGTCTTCGCGCTGCGGCAGCAGACCGAACGACCCGCGGAACTCGTGCGCATCCCGCTGGGCGGGGAGCCGCAGGACGGCGTCGCGATCACCGATCACAACGGGGCGTTGTTCGGCACGCTCGCGATCCCGAAGGTCGAGGAGCGCTGGTTCGACGCGACGGACGGCGAACGCATCCACGCCTGGGTCGTGCTGCCGCCCGACTTCGACCCGAAGAAGAAGTGGCCCATGCTCCTGTTCTGCCAGGGCGGCCCGCAGAGCCAGGTCGGTCAGTGGTTCAGCACGCGCTGGAACTTCCACCTGATGGCGAGCAAGGGCTACGTCGTGCTCGCGGTCAACCGTCGCGGCCTGCCGGGTTTCGGCAGCACGTGGAACGAGCAGATCAGCGGCGACTGGGGCGGGCAGTGCATGCAGGATCTGCTCGCGGCGACGGACGCGATGCAACGCGAGCCGTACATCGACCGCGCGCGCACCGCCGCGGTCGGCGCGAGCTTCGGCGGCTACACCGTCTACTGGTTGATGGGGCACGACCAGCCGCAGCGATTCTGCGCGATGATCGCGCACTGCGGCGTCTTCAACCTCGAGTCGATGTACCTGTCGACCGAGGAACTGTTCTTCGTCGACTGGGACCTCGGCGGGCCGTTCTGGCGCGACGACTCGAGCCGCGCCGCCTACGAACGCTTCTCGCCGCACCGCTTCGTCGGCGCGTGGCGCACGCCTCTGCTCGTGATCCACGGTCAGCAGGACTTCCGCGTGCCGATGGAGCAGGGCCTGCAGGCCTTCACCGCGGCGCGTCTGCAGGGCTGTCCCTCCCGCTTCGTCTACTTCCCGAACGAGAGCCACTGGGTTCTTGGCCCGCAGAACGGCGTGCTGTGGCAGCGCTTGTTCTTCGACTGGCTCGATCGGTACTGCAAACAGTGACCTCACACCGACTGATGATCCGTCCCCTCGTCCTCGCCCTGGCTTTGGTCTCGTTCGCGACCGCACAAACGGGCGCGAACCACCCTGACTTCCTCTCGGCGGTGCGCTGCGGCGACTGCCACTCCGCGGCGGAGAGCGCGAATGCGCTCTGGAACGGGACCGGCGACGACGTGTCGCCGTACACCCTGTGGCGTGCGTCGCTGAAGGCCAACGCGTTCCGCGATCCGTTCTGGCGCGCGCAGGTCAGCTTCGAGGTGCACACGCAGCCCGATCGTCGCGCCGAGATCGAGGGACTCTGCATCACCTGCCACGCGCCGATCGCTCACCACCGTGCGCGGCACGCGGGTGCGCGCGCCGACTCGATCGAGGCCCTGCTCGGCGACGAACTCGCGCAGGAAGGCGTGTCGTGCACGGTCTGCCACCAGGCGCGGCCCGACGGACTCGGCACGCCGGCGACCTACGGCGGGGCCCTCGACGTCCGCCCCGACGGTGTGATCTGGGGCCCGTTCGCCGATCCGTCCGGCGGGCCGATGATCGGTCAGACCGGCTACACGCCGCTGCACGGTCCGCACGTACGCGACGCCGGACTCTGCGGGTCCTGCCACGTGCTGAAGACCAGCCATGCGCCCGGTCAGGCGGCGTTCCCCGAGCAGACCCCCTTCCTCGAATGGCGCAACAGCCGCTACTCCGATCCGGTGAGCGGAGCCGCGAAGACCTGCCAGGAGTGCCACATGCCCGCGCAGCCGCCGATGAAGATCGCGCGCAACCCGGGCGGCTTCGACTTCAACATCCCGCAGCGTGACGATCCGCGCGGGCATGCCTTCGTCGGCGGCAACGCGTTCATGCTCGACCTGATGCGGAGGAACCACAAGGAACTCGGCATGAAGGCGCCGGGTGAACTGCTCAAGCGAGCGGCGCGCGCATCGCGGCAGTTCCTCGCGACGAAGACCGCGACGCTCGCGATCGAGGACGCCGAGTTCGTCGAAGGCACGCTCGCGTTCGGGGTGCGCGTGACCAACGAGACCGGGCACAAGCTGCCGACGGGACTCCCGGCCCGTCGCGCGTGGCTCCGCGTGCTCGTCCGTCGCGGCGCGGACGTGCTGTTCTCGTCGGGCGCGTTCGGCGAGGACGGTCGACTGGCGGGTGCCACGGACGAATTGGGATTCCCGCACCACGACGTGATCGAGGACCCCTCCCAGGTGCAGGTCTACGAACTGATCGCCCACGACGCCGCGGGCGCGCCGACGACCGAACTGACGCGCATGGCGGTGCGGGCCAAGGACAACCGGCTCCTGCCCCACGGTTGGCGTGAGGACGGACCCGACGCGGCGGACACCGCGCCGGTCGGACTGGGCGACGACGTCGACTTCGAAGCAGGGCAGGACGTCGTGCGGTACCGCGTGAAGGTCGGCGCCGGCGAGGGCACGGTGTCGATCGTCGCGTGGTTCCTCTACCAACCCGTCCCGCCGGCGTGGGTCGCGGCGATGCGCGGCGTCGACACCGAGGAGTGCAAACGCTTCGTGCGGATGTACGACGGCGCGGACAAGACCCCCGACACGCTGGCTCTGACGGTCAAGATCCTCGAGTGAGTGTCACGGCTGCGCCTGGTCCTGCGACTCGACGATCTCGCTGACGATCACCTGATGACCGTCCGGGTCCTCCAGGCAGAACTCGCGCGCGCCGTAGGAATACGTCTCGGGGCCCCAGCGGATCGGCCCGTGTGCCTTGGCCTGCGCGAAGATCGCCAGAGCGTCGTCGGTGCGGAGCACGAAGCAGCCGCGCAGCGGCGGGTGATCGGGATGGGGGACGTAGAACTCGAGCACGACACCGTCGCGTTGCAGTGCGAGGAACTGCGGGGCGTCGGCCGACGGCCACAGCGACGCGACCAGGAAGTCGAAGCCGTCGACGTAGAACCGCGTCTGCGCGCGCAGATCGCGCGCGGGAAGCCGGACGTGGAGACCGAGCAGGCGGGCGCTCATGGTCGTGCTCGTGAGCGGATCGGGACCAGCAGGCAGGCGAACGCCGCGACGAAGGGCAGCACGCGTTCGGCGGCCGACGCGCGGGTCGACGGGATCGCGTAGGCGGAGACCGCCAGCGCGAAGCCGACGAGCATCGCGCACAGCGAACGGCGCGGGCCGACGCGTCCGCGCCAGAGCGTGACGAGCAGCAGCGGTCCGAACGCGGCGCCCAGCGCGGTCCATGCGAACAGCACGCTCTTGAACAACGACTCCTCGACGGCGAGAGCGAGCAGCACGGCGACCACCGCGACGCCCGCCACGACGAGGCGCGAGTTGCGGACTCCGTTCGCGGCGCCGTCGCGCGGCAGGTCGTGCGCGAAGGCGGCGCCGACGACGAGGAGTTGGCTGTCGGCGGTCGACATGATCGCGGACAACACCGCGGCGAGCATCAGCCCCGCGGCGACCGGACTCAGCCGTTCGTCCGCAAGCACGAAGAAGATCGTCTCCTGGTCGGCGATCGCGTCAGTGTGCAGCACGCGCCCGCACAGGCCGAGCAGGATCATCCCGGCGTAGACGCAGGTCGCCCAACCGAGCGCGATCACGCGCGCGCGACGCAGTTCGCTCTCGCCGCGGATCGCCATGAAGAAGTTCACGACGTGCGGCTGCCCGGGATAGCCGAGTCCGATGCCGAGCAACGTGAGCACCGCGAGCGCGGCCGCCCAGCCCTCGTGCGTGTGGAACGCGCTCGTCCAACCGGCGGCGTCGACCCTCGCGATCCCATCGGCGAGGGCCGTGGGACCGCCGACCGCGACCAACGCCGTGACCGGCAGCGCGATCGCGGCGATCGCCATCAAGGAGCCCTGCACGGTGTCGGTGAGGCTGACGGCCCAGAGTCCGCCGACGACGGTGTAGAGCAGCACGATCGCCGCGCCGATCAGGATCGCGGCGGTCTCGTCGAGGCCGTCGAACGACGCGGCGAAGCTCTTGCCCGCGCCGCGGAACTGTGCCGCGACGTAGCAGGTCAGCGAGACGGCGACGATCGCGACGGCGACGACGCGCGGGAGCGCGAAGCCGTGTCCGCGTTGGCGGCCGACGAGGAACTGGATCGCCGTCAGGGAACCGTCCGCGAGGGACAGGCGCCGGATGCGCGGCGCGACGAGGAACCAGTTGAGGCAGAAGCCGCCGACGCAGGCCGGGAACAACCACAGGGCGAGCAGGCCGTTCGCGTACGCGAAGCCCGACACGCCGAGCAGCGTCCAGACCGACGACGAACTCGCGGATGCCGAGATCGCGGCGAGGAAGGGGCCGAAGCGGCGCCCGCCGAGCAGGAAGTCGGACTGCGTGCTGGTGCGGCGTTGCGCGACGACGGCCAGCACGAGCAGTGCTACGGCGTAGCCGCACAGCGTCAGCACCAGCGCCGTCGTCCGGTCCATCCCTGTTCAGCGGCGCTTGAGGATGTCGCCGATGCCGCCCGGCAGGCGCTTCTTCAGCGCCTCCTCGGCCTGCTTCTTCGCTTCCTCTTCGAGCCGCTTCTTCGCTTCGGCCTCCGCCTTCTGCTTCGCCTCTTCGAGAAGCTGGGCGGGCGTCTTCGAACCGTCGATCACGCCGCCGAGCGCTTCGCCGACCCCGGGCACGCCGAGGAGGGCGTCGGCCCGGGCGCGGACCTCGGTCGCGAGTTCGGCGCGGCCGGCGGCGACCAGGGCATCGCCGAGCTGCTTCGCGTCGATCGAGACCTTCGGGCTCCGCAATGGACCGCGGAGTCCGAGCGGGACCACCAGCGTCTCGATCGCCGCGGACTTGCCGCCGACGGCCATCGTCGTGCCGCGCAGCGTGGCGACCAGCGGGAGGTCGATCCAGGCGCCGCCGTCGCGACCGAGTTCGATCGCGCCGTCGAGCACTAGGTCGACGGTGCCGCCGCGCACCGGCGAGTCCTTCAAGGCGCCGGCGAGCGATTCGACCGGCAGGCCCTTGTAGCTGAGTGCCAGGCCCGCGCGACCGGCGGCCGTCTGGTCGTAGCGCAGTTCCAGACCGAAGGCACCGCTGCGCGACGCGACCTTCAGCACCGCGGGCCCCTCGCCGAGGCTTGGGTTCGACGAGAGGTTGGCGCCGACGACGTCGAAGGTCTCGCCGGCGACGCCCGCGATCGTGAGGCCGTCGAAGGCGAGTTCGCGGATCGTGACCTTCGGGTGCTTGCCGACGAGATGCGAGGCGATCACGTTCACGAGACCGAGGGTCTCCTGGTCGTGGACGACGCGCTCGTCGCGCGCGGCGTCGCTCTCGCCCGCGGGCGAAGTCGCGCCGGAGCCGCCGAACTTCTCGATCCATCCCGCGACCTGTTCGAGGCGCTCCTTCCAGACCAGCGCATCCTCGAGGTACTCGTCGATCGACTTGCCGGGGCCCTCGACGGGCGGCGGCGGCGGTTCCACCGGGGCGATGCGCTTGCCGGGCGTCGCGCGTACCTCGCCGCTCTTCGGTTCGCCGGAGGCGAGCTTGTCGATGACGAAGCGCCCGGCGAGCAGGTCGGTCGTCGCGAGGTCGAACTCCATCCCGCGCGCCCGGAAGACGTCGTGGTCGAGGCGCTCCTTGTCGCTGATCGCGAGGCCGTCGAAGGCGACCTTGCCGCCGGCGAGGTCGAGGGTCGCGCCGGCGAGGTCGACGGTCGCGCCGTTCCAGTACGTGAGGGCGTGTTGCGCCTGCTGGTGCAGCCAGGCCCCGCCGAAGCGGGCCTGGACGAACCACAACCCGGCGCCGAGCACGAGCACGACGACGAGTCCGAGGATGCGCACACCCTTGCCGCGCTTGTCGCGCTCGGCGACCTCGCGCCAGCTCGCCTTGCCCTTGCCCTTGCCGCAAAAGACCCAGGTCAGGACCTTCGTCGATCGCTTCGCAGTGAAGGCCTGGAAGCGCTCGGAGCCCTCTTCGAGGCTCGCCATCTTCAGGCGCAGCGCGTGCAGCGCCTTCCAGGTGACGAAGCCGAGGACGAGGCCGAACGCGAGCCCGACCGCGACGCCGCCGCTGGTCGCGTAGCGCTCGAGCCCGAACCACGCGGTGACCGGCGCGTTCACGAGCACGCGGAAGATGCCCTCGGCCGGGCCGTCGAGCAGCCAGCGTCCGGCGGCAAACGAGACCGGCAGCAAGAGAAAGGACAGCAGCTTCGCGACCAGCGTGACCAGGCCGAAGATCGCGAGGTTCGCGTCGATGACGAGCACCAGCGCGAACAAGGCGAGGATCAAGCCCGGCGCCTGCATGAAGCCGCCGCCGAGGTCGCCCGGCAGGAAGAAACCGGGGACGAAGCCGAGCATGCCGCCGAGCACGCAGGCGGCGAGGATCTGCGGCAGCGTCGCCTTGCCGCGGAGGATGGAGCCGATCTTGCGGAACAGGAACACGGGTGGATCTCGGGAGTGGGACGGTGCGGCGCGGAATCGCGGGCGGACATCGTGCAGGGAGCGCAGCCTGCGTGCGAGAAGTCGCGGGAAACGCCGGCTTGGCCCGCTCTCGTCGCGAAGCTAAGGTTGCCCCATGGAACACCCTCTGAGCGAGGGCCTGGCCTACGACGACGTCCTCCTCGTGCCGCAGTACTCCGAAGTGCTGCCCAAGGACGCGTCCACGCGAACCGAGTTCTGCCGCGGCGTCGAACTCCAGATCCCCATCGCGTCGGCGGCGATGGACACCGTCACCGAATCGAGGATGGCGGTCGCGCTCGCCCAGGAGGGCGGCATCGGCATCATCCACAAGAACCTCGGCGTCGAACGGCAGGTCACCGAGGTCGACAAGGTCAAACGCACCGCGAACGGGGTGATCCTCGATCCGGTCACGTTGAAACCCGACGCGACGGTCGGCGAGGCGAAGGACCTGATGAAGAAGCACTCCTGCTCGGGGATGCCGATCGTCGGGGCGCACAACGAAGTACTCGGCATCCTGACCAACCGCGACCTGCGCTTCGTCGAGAGCCGGACCACGCTGGTGCGCGACGTGATGACGAAGCAGAACCTCGTCACCGCCGGCCCCGAGACGACGCTGCAACTGGCGCGCGCGATCCTGCAGCGCGCGAAGGTGGAGAAGCTGATCCTGCTCCATCCCGACGGACGTCTCGCCGGACTGATCACGATCAAGGACATCAACCTGCTCGAGGAGTACCCGCACGCAGCGCGCGACCGCCGCGGTCGGCTCAAGGTCGGCGCCGCGGTCGGCGTGCACGACATCGAGCGCGTCGGACGGCTCGTCGAAGCCGGTTGCGACGTGATCGTCGTCGACACCGCGCACGGTCACACCCGCAACGTGATCGAGACGGTGAAGGCGATCAAGCAGCGCCACGCGGTGCCGGTCGTCGCGGGCAACGTCGCGACGGCCGAAGCGACGAAGGCGCTGATCGCCGCCGGCGCGGACGGCATCAAGGTCGGCATCGGCCCGGGATCGATCTGCACGACGCGGGTCGTCACCGGCATCGGCGTGCCGCAGTTCACCGCGGTCTGCGACGCGGCGCGCGCGGCGAAGGACAGCGGCGTGCCGGTGATCGCGGACGGCGGCATCCGCACCTCGGGCGACATCGCCAAGGCGCTCGCGGGCGGGGCGTCCTGCGTGATGCTCGGCAGCCTGCTCGCGGGCCTCGACGAGAGTCCCGGCGAGACGATCCTCTACCGCGGTCGCAGCTTCAAAGCGGTGCGCGGCATGGGTTCGCTCGGCGCGATGGAGGCCGGCAGCGCCGATCGCTACGCACAGGGCGAGATCAAGGACAAGCTGAAGTTCGTGCCGGAAGGCGTCGAGGGCATGGTGCCCTACAAGGGCCGCCTGAAGGACTTCGTCTACCAACTCGTCGGCGGCGTGCGGTCGAGCATGGGCTACCTCGGCGCGCACGACCTCGCCGCGTTCCGCGCGCGGGCGCGCTTCGTGCGCGTGACGACCGCGGGCGTGCGCGAGTCGCACCCGCACGACATCACGATCACCAAGGAATCGCCGAACTACAGCGGGGAGTCCGAATGAAACCGAACGCCCTTCCGCCGGCGGAGCCGCATCACCACGGCGGCGTGTTGATCGTCGACTTCGGCACCCAGTACTGCCAGCTCATCGCGCGGCGCGTGCGCGAGATGGGCGTCTACTCGCGGATCACGGTGCCGGACCGCGTCGGCACGATGCTCGAGGCGATGCAGCCCGCCGCGATCATCCTGTCGGGCGGACCGCGCTCGGTCTACGAGCACGACGCGCCGTACCTCGACCCGGCCATCCTCATGCGCGGCGTGCCGGTGCTCGGCATCTGCTACGGCTTGCAGTGGCTGACGCAGGCGCTCGGCGGGAAGGTCGAACCGGGAGTGGCGGGGGGCGAGTACGGGCGCACCGAGATGGAGGTGACCGAGGCGGGGGTGCTCCTGGACGGCGTCGACCCGCGCACGGTGGTCTGGATGTCGCACGGCGACCAGGTCGCGCGCCTGCCCGAGGGCTTCTCGGTGCTCGCAAGCAGCGAGCCGTGTCCGATCGCGGCGGCGGCGGATCCGGCGCGTCGCATCTACGGCCTCCAGTTCCACCCCGAGGTCACGCACAGCGCGCAGGGCGAGCGCATCCTGCGCAACTTCGTGCTCCGCATCGCCAGGTGCCGCGACGACTGGCACCCCGGCAACATCGTCGACGAGAAGGTGCGCCGCGTCCGTGAACTCGTCGGCGACGACGGCGAGGTCGTGATGGGGCTGTCGGGCGGCGTGGACAGCTCGGTGGCGGCGGTGCTCATCCACCGCGCGATCGGTGAGCGCCTGCACTGCGTGTTCGTCGACAACGGGTTGTTGCGCAAGGGCGAGCGCGAGGGCGTCGAGGTCCTGTTCCGCGACGAACACCGGATGGATCTGCACGTCGTCGACGCGCGCGCGCGCTTCCTCGATGCGCTGCGCGGGGTGAGCGAGCCGGAGCAAAAGCGCAAGATCATCGGCAAGGTCTTCGTCGACGTGTTCCGCGACAAGGCCATGGCGCTGCGCGACGCGCGTTCTCCGGGACCGCGTTCCCTCGGGCCGCGTTTCCTCGGGCCGCGTTTCCTCGGACAAGGCACGCTCTACCCCGACGTGATCGAATCGGTCGCCGCGCACGGCGGAGCGACCGCGACGATCAAGAGTCACCACAACGTCGGCGGACTGCCCGAGGACCTCGACCTCGTGCTCGTCGAGCCGCTGCGCGATCTCTTCAAGGACGAGGTGCGCGCGATCGGGCGTGAACTCGGCCTGCCGGCGGCGCTGGTCGAGCGCCAGCCGTTCCCCGGGCCAGGGCTCGCGGTGCGCTGCCTCGGCGAGATCACCGAGGAGCGGTTGGGACCCCTGCGCGAAGCCGACGCGATCGTGCGCGAGGAGATCGAGTCGCGCGGCCTGCACGTCGGGCTGTGGCAGTACTTCGCGGTCTCGCTGCCGGTGCGCGCGGTCGGGGTGATGGGCGACCAGCGGACCTACGAGAACGTCTGCGCGATCCGCGTGGTGTCGAGCAGAGACGGGATGACCGCCGACTGGGAACTCCTGCCGGTCGAGGTGCTGCGCAAGATCAGCAACCGCATCATCAACGAGGTGCGCGGACTCAACCGCGTCTGCCTCGACATCTCGAGCAAGCCGCCCGCGACGATCGAGTGGGAGTGACGGGCCGGTCGGCTCACTTCGCGAGCAGGGTCGCGACGTCCCAGAGCAACACGGTGCCGTCGACCATGCCGGTGGCGAGGCGCTTGCCGTCGCGCGTGAACGCGCCGCAACGCGGGATGCTCGTGTAGTTCGTGGTCGAGCCGAGTGTGCGGCCGTCGTCGCCGGCGAGGAGCCAGAGCCGGTTCGCGCCGAGCACCGCGAGGTGGCGGCCGTCTTGCGTCGCGCAGAGGTCGAGGAACTGCTCGCCGTCGCCTCCGCTCAGCGACGGCACGGAGGCCGCGAGCTTGGGATCGTCGCCCAGGGTCCAGATGCGAAGCGCGCCGGTGGCGTCGAGAGCCGCCGCGCGGTCGTTGCCCAGGAATGCGAGGTGCTCGATGCCTTCGAGTTCCTCGCCCAGGACCGCGAGTTCCCTGCCCTCGGCCAGGGACAGGCGCACCGTGCCGTCGTGGGCGGCGGTGACGATGCGCGTGCCGTCGAGCGAGAGCGCGAGGTCGATGCCGCGCTCGACGTGGATCGAGACCTCGTCGATCAGCGTGCCGTCGACGCGCGAGAACGCGCGGAGCATCGAATCCGCGCCGAGAACCAGGGCGCGCTCGCCGGAGAAGGCGGCCGCGGCGATCGACGGCAGCTCCTTGCGGTCCGCGCAGTCGACGAGAGCCGTCGCCGGCGCGGCGCCCGCCGGCATGGTCTGGAATTGCTGCGCGTGCGAGAGCGAGAGGGTCGAGCCGTCGTCGAGGATCGCGAGCGCGGCAATCGCGAGCTCGTGGACGAGTTCGCTGCGCACGGCACCGCTCGCGACGTCGTACCGCGCGACCACGTTGCCGTAGTCGCCGGCGGCGAGCGTCGTGCCGTCCTGGTTCCACGCGAGGCAGAGCACCATGTCGCGGTTGCCGGACGGACGATGCTGTTCGACGCCGTCCGCCGTACTCCAGAAGCGGACCGTGCCGTCTCCCGACGCGCTCGCGACGAGCTTGCCGTCGTGCGAGAGGTCGACGTCGTAGACGGCGTCGCGGTGCTCGGTCACGCCCCACACGACCTTCGCCGATTCGACGTCGATGCAGAGGATCGCGCCCTCGCTGTCGGCGACGATCACCGAGCGGTCGTCACGCCACGCGAAGTCGTGCATCGCCTCGCTGCTGCCGCGACAGGTCGCGATCGGGGTGCTGCCGAGATCCGGGAAGGAGTGGACGAGCAGGTCGGGGAAGACGAGGAGGCCGATCGCCTTGCCGTCGGGCCTCACGGCGAGTCCCGAGAGGTGCTTGCTGACCGCGAGATCGGAGACGATCGTCTTGGTCTCGCGGTCGAAGACCACGACGCGCGACGGCAGCGCCGAGCCGAGCGCCACGTAGCGCGAATCCGGGCTCCACGCGACTTCGAAGAGCAGGGCACCCTTCCACGAGATCCGCTCCTTCACCTCCAGCGTCGCGACGTCACGCAGCTCGACGTCCTGTCCGTCGCCGGCGGGTTGCGTGGCGAGGAGCTTGCCGTCGGGTGAGACCGCGCCGGTCGCGTGGGGGAAGGGCGAGTCGGTGCGCGCGAGTTCGTCGCCGTTCGCCGCTGACCATGCGTGCAGCGACTTGTCGCCGGCGCCGGCGATCACGATCTCCCCGTCGCGCGCGAAGCACGCGAACGTCGCCATCCCGCTGCCCGCTTCGAGGATCCGGATCGGAGTCGTACGCGCGAGATCCCAGATCGCTGCGGTGCCGTCCCACGATGCGGTGACGCAGCGCTTGCCGTCCGGAGCGAGTTCGACCGAGCGGACGACGTTCGCGTGGTGCCGCACCGGTTCCCCGAGCATGCGCACGGGGGCGGGCTCTTGCCTGCCGGACGGAACGTCCTGGGGAAGCGGGGAGAGGACGGCGGCGAGCGCGGCCGCAACGCAGAGGCTCATCGCGAAGAGCTTGCGGCGCGCGCTCGAGCCGCGCAACGCTCAGAAGAGCGTCGTCGAGGACACGTTGCTGGCCTCGAAGGGCAGGACCAGGTTCGCCGGGTTGTAGTGGAGCGCCTGGAAGTGGTACTGGCCTGCCGAGACCGTCGTCGGGAAGAAGAACGGATAGGTCCCGAAGCCCGACGGGTTCAGCGTGGTCGCGCCGAGGACGAACAGCGACGTGAAGTTGTCGGCGATGCCGAGGCTGACGATGCCCGGCAGGTTGGACGGCAGGTTGCTCGGCGAGAGCATGAGGAGCACGTCCCAGCCGGCGTCGCCGATGAGCGACACGTTGAAGGGCGTCGGGCGGACGGTGAACGGCGGCGCCGTGATGCGTGCCGGATGCGTGCCGTCGATCCGGATCGACAAGGCGTTGCTGGTGCCGGTGGTGTTGGTGACGGAGATCGGGATCGCCGCGCCGATCACGGTCGGGTTCGGCAGGTTGAAGGTCAGCGTGGTCGCGTTCACCGCCGTGAAGTTGGTGATCTGCGTCGCGCCGAGGTTCACGCGGTCGATGCGATCGAACACGCCGGTCAGCGTGATCAAGGCGCCGGAGCCGTTGGTCGACTGGCTGGGCGAGCGCGCGCTGAGGCTCGGCAGGGTCGGCGGCGTGTCCGAGAGGCCGGCGATCGCCACGTCGAGCGTCGGGCGCACCGCGGTGCCGACCCAGGTCAGCTCCAGGCGGTACGTGACGTTCGCGGTCGCGGTGAACTCGACCTTCTCGTAGCTGCTCAACGTGTTGAGGTCCGACGCGACGAGCGTGGCGCCGTTGTAGACGCGAAGATCGACGTTGTCGAAAGTCGCGCCGGCCGGGTGCATCCAGGTCGCGGTGAGGCGGCGCGACGCCGTCGTCCCGAACGAGAAGTTGCGGGAGACGACGCGCGTGCCGGAGCTCATCCGCAGCGTGTAGTACTGGCCGGAGAGGGCGAGCTGCACGGCGCCGTCGCAATCGAGCACGCCGAGTCCGTAGCTGTTGCGCGCCGTTTGCGTGTGCTTCGTCGAGTTGAGCATCACGGCCTTCGCCTGGAGCGCGGTGATCGCGGGGACGGCATGGCGCACGAGTGCACCGCCGCCGGCGGCCATCGGCGACGCCATCGACGTGCCGCTGCTGCTCGCGCCCGCCGTCGACTCGATGAGCACGGAGACGACGCTTGCGCCGACCGCCGTGATGTCCGGGAAGGTGCGCGCGACCGGACCGTCGAGCGGGCCGAGGGCGGAGAACGACGAGATAGCCAGCGTGGTCTTGTTGATCGACCCGACCGCGAGACCGTTCCAGGTGTTCTGGCTGCTGGTCGTGTCGGCGCCGAAGTTGCCCGCCGCACAGCAGGCGAGGATGTCCGCGGTGAACGCGGTGTTGTCGAGCGCCATCTGGATCGAGTCCGTGAGGCTCGGCGATCCGGAGAACGAGTTGTTCGCGACCTTGATGTTGTGCGCGGTGCGCTGCGCGGCGACGGTCTGCCAGGCGGAGACCAGCGCTGCCGACGATGCGGAACCGGATGCCCCCGCACCGGTGATGCGGATGCCGACGATCCACGCGTTCGGCGCCATGCCGCGGTAGCTCGCATGGTCACTGGCGACCGAGCCCGCGACGTGCGAGCCGTGGCCGTGGAAGTCCTCGGTGCCGTTGCCGCTGGCGTCGAAGACGGCCTTGACGCGGCTGCCCTGGATGCCGCCGCCGGTGGCGTTGGCCTGGTTCGCGCCCGGGTAGAAGGCGGGGTTCGGCTTGCCCGTCGCCTGGAAGAGGGCGTCGATGCCGGTGTCGATCACCGCGACCGAGAGGCCGGTGCCCGTCACGACCTGTCCGAGTCCGTTCACGCGCGTGTTCGCGGTGACCGCGTTGTGGTGCGTCGCGTTGCGCGCCGTGTTGTTGATCGCGTAGTGGAGCTTGTTCGGCTCGACGACCTCGACGCCTTCCAGGGCGGCGAGTGCACCAACCTGCGCATCGGCGATGCCGTGCACGCAAGCGCCGTTGATGATCCACCACTGTTCCGCGACGCGACCGCCGAGCGCTTCGACGTCGTGTACGAAGCGCACCTGGTCCGAACGGACCGCGGCTTCCATGTCGGCGACGATGCGTGCGACCTCGGTTGCGGACTTGCCGCCGCGGATCGCCTCGGCGAACTCGTCGAGTTCGAACGAGCGCGTCTTGAAGCGGACGATGTGGCTACCCGGGACGAAGCTCTGCTCGGTCGGGACCGACGCGGGTTCCTGGGTGGCGGGAAGGGCGGTGAGCGTCATCCCCAGCAAGAGGGACAACGACGCGACGAATGGACGCATGTACGGGACTTCTCGGCAGGGAAGGGAGTGAGGCAGTCCGGAGGAGGATACTCCGAGTGCGGTCGTGTCGCGAAGGGCCTGCTCAGCGCTCGCACGACGCGATCGCGCCGCCGACCTTGCGATGCCGAAGTCCCGATCGAGGATCCGCGAGGCTTCGATGCGGCCGAGCGAAGGGCGATGCGGTGTTGCGGCGCGCGCGCGTCCCCGCGGTTCTCAGGACGGTGACGACGGCGGCTGCGCCTCGACGTGCCGGGCGTGCACGGCGCCGACCGGAGCACGCAACCAGCCGAGGATCTCGCGGATGCGCGGCGGCTTGCCGGTCATCAGGATGCCGACGCGGAAGATCTTGCCCGCGGCCCAGAACGCGATGACCAAAGAGACGACGATCACCACGGTGCTCGCGAGGTACTCCCAGGCAGGCGGCGGCCCGCCCGCGCGGTTCATCATCAGGAACGGCGTGTAGATCGGGATGTAGGTCATCACGCGCGCGATCATCCCGTTGGGGTCCTGCACGACCGGGAACATCGCCAGGAGCGGCACGATCAGCAGGATGAAGACCGGCTGCAGCAGGTTCTGCGCCTCCTTCAGCGAGTCGCAGACGGAGCCGAGTGCCACAAGGATCGCGGCGTAGAGCAGGTAGCCCGCGAGGAAGTAGGCGACGAACGAAGTGAGGTAGAGCGGGTCGCCGATGACCTCCGCCAGCTTGAACTCGGCGAGCTTCGAGCCCGTTGGGATCAACTTCGAGCCG
>JACRLW010000080.1:0-17359 GCA_016235155.1 Planctomycetota bacterium | reverse complement strand
CCAGAGCAGATAGACGAAGGCCATCGGGGCGAGACCCGACGCCACCTCGCTCTTGCCCACGGTCTCGGTCTGACCCGTCGCCGAAACCTTCTGCTTGGCGAAGTCGAAGGTCGTGAGCAGTGAGCGGGCCTGCTCCTCGGTGACCCCCTCGAGCGCGGCGATGCGCTGCTTGCGGACGATCTCCGTCGCATGACCCCCGAACCACTCGCGCAGGTCGTTGTCCGTCAGGTTGTTCGAGACGTACGAACCCTTGCCGGACTGGACCGGCTCGGCGGGCACGATGAAGTAGGCGAACAGCTTGCCGGCGTTGATCGCGTCGTTCAGCGCCTTCTCGACCGCTTCCGGTGCGGCATCCGAAGCCACGCCGAGTTCGTCGAGCGGGACGCGACGGTATCGAGCCAACGCGATCCCCGACGCAAGACTCCTCAGCAGGCCGGCCCGCTTCGGGTCCTTCGCGGCTTCGAAGACCCAACCCGTGATGACCTTCATCGCTTCCGGCGACCGCAGTTTCGCCGCCATCTCGTCGGTCGCCAGTTCCGGATCGAGCAGGTCGGCCGCGCCCAATTCGCCGACGATCGGAGCCAGCCGCTGCAAGAGATCGTGGATCGGGTGGTCGGTGGGCAGCGAAGCGAACCAGTTCCCGATGCGCGTGCGCGCTTCGGCCTTCGCTTCCGCACTTCCCGACGCCTGCGCTTGGCCGATCGCGACGAGGTCGGTGACGGCGGCGCGCTCGTCCACCGCCCTGGACAGCCACTCATCCGTGGAGCGGTCGAGGATCGCGTAGGTCCGGACGTCCTTGTTCTCCTCCATGAATCGCGCGACGAAGATCGACAGCGCGAAGATCACCGGCAGCGCGAAGATGCCGACCCAGAAGGTCTTGGTGCGGAGGTTCTCGACGAACTCGCGCTGGGCGACGATGAGGGTCTTGCTCATCGGGCGAGCTCCGGACTCCGTTGCGCCTGGTAGACCGCTTCCGACTCCGTCGCGCGCCGCACGAAGATCTCGTGCAGCGAGGGTTCGCGCAGGTCGAACTTGCGCACCTTGATGCGGCCGACGAGCCGCGCGAGCACGTCCTGCGGATCGACGCCCGGCGCCGCGTACAGCTCGGCCTCCTTGCCGGCGTCGTTCACGCGGGTGAGGAGACCCTGGCTCCGCAGTTCGTCGAGGACCCGGCCGTCCCCGTCGTACGCGAGGTGGATGCCCTCGCCGGCGCCCTTGCGGACCTCCGACAGCGGGCCGTCGAAGACCTTCTTGCTGCGGTGGATCATGAACACGTAGTCGCAGAGGTCCTCGGCGCGCTCCATCTCGTGCGTGCTGAAGATCACCGTGCGGCCCTCGCGCTTCATGTCCCGGATGGTGTCCCGCATCGTCTCCATGTTGAGCGGGTCGAGGCCGCTGAAGGGCTCGTCGAGGATGACGAGTTCCGGGCCGTGGATGATCGTGCTCAGGATCTGCACCTTCTGACCCATGCCCTTGCTCAGGGTCTGGCACTTCTTCTTCTTCCAGTCGCCGAGCCCGTAGCGGTCGAGCAGTTCGCCGGCGCGCTGGGTCGCGGTGGGGCCGTCCAACCCCTTCAGCCTGCCGAAGTAGGCGACGATCTCCTGCACGCGCATGGTCTTGTAGAGACCCTTCTCCTCGGGCAGGTAGCCGAGCCGGTCCTTCACCGACTCGGGGTGGTCCTCGCCGAGCACCGTCAGCCGTCCGGCGTCCGGGTAGAAGATGCTCATGATCATCCGGATCGTCGTCGTCTTGCCGGCGCCGTTCTGGCCGATGAAGCCGTAGATCGAGCCGGTCGGGACGCGCAGGGTCAGGTCGGAGACGGCCGTGTGGGCGCCGAAGCGCTTCGTGACCTGATCGAGGGTGACGGCGTGCTGCATGGGTGAGAGGGCGGCCGCCGTGGCCGGCGGGAGCGGGAGGATGTCACGGCTGTCCGGCCCGGACCAGGGTTCCTTGCTGCGGCGGGTTCCGATCCGAACCGGCCCGACTTCGAACCGACGCGCGCGATCGACGGGGTCCGTCGCTAGACTCTGCCCCCCGCCCGACCCGGCACCCCGGGTGGAAGGCGCCCGTCGCAAAGACCTCATGGATTCCGCGGAGCTGGCCGTGATCGGCCTCACCTGCAACCTGGTGGGGGTCTTCTTCCTCGCCAACTCGATCATCTTCCGGCGCACGCGGAGGGTCATCGAGGAGTTCTTCGCGGTCGACGCCGGGAGCATCGGGTCGATCCGTGACTACAGCCTGAACAAGATCCAGGTGGTCATCGGCTTCCTCTTCCTGAACACCGGCTTCCTGCTCCAGGGCTTCGCGGTCCTCGACAAGCTCGGGGAGCGGATCGCGACGGTGCTGGTCTGTCTCGGGATCGTCGCGATCGCCGGCCTGGTCTACCTGATCGGCGCCACCTACTCGCGGCGCAACTTCCGGCGCCACCTGCGCGAGTTCTTCGGGCGCCATCCCTGGGACTTCCGCAAGGACATGGCCCTCACCCGCGAGATCGGCGGTCTGCTCGGCGTGCGGCACGGCGCGGAGACGACGGTCGAGGACTACGTACGCCGCGTGCGCGTGGCCCTCGGGCTGCCGGCCGAGGTGGAGAAGCAGCCGATCAAGGGTCCGACCCTCGGCGAGCGCGGCCGGCGCCTGCGCGACGACTTCCAACCGCTCCCCGGGCGCTGATCGCGGGCGGCCGGGCGCATCACCGACGCGGGTGACCGGGTGCCAGTCCGGACACACGGCAGCGGCGATGCCGCATCCCGGACTCATCGTTCTCCGTCGCGCCACCCGTGAGCTCGCGGTCGCCGTCCTCGACCTGATCGCGCAAAGAACCTGCGCGGCGTGCGGCGCTCTCGCGACCTCGGCGCTGTGCGGGGCCTGCGAGTCGGTCCTCGAGCGGCGCCCGCGACCCGCCTGCCCGCGCTGCGGCGAAGCGGTCCTCGCGCCGGGCGCCGCTTGCCCCGCCGATCACGATTGGTTGCGAGGCATCGCCGCGCTGCACGCGCCGTGGCGGTACCGCGGCGCGGCGGGAGCGATCGTGAGGCGCTTCAAATTCGAAGGCGACGCGGCGGCCGGCGATGCGCTGGTCCGCGGACTCGCGGACGCCCTACGCGGGGCTGCGACCGGGGTCGTGCGGCGCGCGTTGGTTGTCCCGGTGCCGATGCACCGGCGGGCCCGCCGCGCTCGCGGCTTCGACCAGGCCGAACGACTGGCGATCGGCGTCGCGCACGAACTCGGCCTGAGCTTTGGGGGCGGAGTCCTTCGCCGTTCGCGGGCGACGCTCTCCCAGACCGATCCGCGGGTGACCTCGCGCGAGCAGAATGTCGCCGGGCCTTCGTCGTGGCGCGGCCGGCAATCGTCCGCGGCAGGATGATCCTGCTCGTCGACGACGTCGTGACCTCCGGCGCCACGGCTCGAGCCTGCGCCGCGGCGCTGCGGGCGGCCGGGGCACGCGCGGTCATCGCGGGCGCCGCGGCGTTGGGCTGAGGGCCGGCCCAGCGCTCAAGACCGCGCGGCGAGTTCGAAGCGCCGGATCTCGGCGACGGCGTGTCGGATGTCGACGACGATCCGGTGGGGCTCGACGTGGTAGGCGCCGTCGCGCCCGGCCTGACCGGTGAGCACGAGGCAGGTCCCCATCCCGGCGCGGTTGCCGGCGAGGATGTCGGTCGTCGTGTGGCCGACGACCCACGAGCGCGCGAGGTTCAGGTCGAACTCCTGCTGCGCCATCTTGTAGATCCCCGGCGCCGGCTTGCGGAACACCGACTCCTTGCGGAAGCGCTGCCGCCCGCGCGGGTGGTAGGGGCAGGAGTAGATCTTGCGGAGCGGAATCTCGTGCTCGTCGCAATCCGCCACGAAGCGCTCGCAGAAGCGCTGGAAGTCGCGCTCGCGGAGTTCGCCGAAGGCGATGTCGCTGCGCGACGTCCCGACGAAGGTGAGGAAGTGACGGGGGTCGATCGAGCGCAGGGCCTCGATCGCGCCCGACAGCCACGGCACGCGCCCATCGGGGTCGAGCCGGGCGCGCTCGACGAGCACGCCGTCCAGTTCGAAGAAGACCGCTTGGGCCGTCAGTTCTCTCAGTGCCATCGCCGG
The DNA here is from genome assembly GCA_016235155.1 of Planctomycetota bacterium. Lineage (GTDB taxonomy): Bacteria > Planctomycetota > UBA1135 > UBA1135 > UBA2386 > JACRLW01. Next base: position 13,282 of record JACRLW010000080.1, on the reverse strand, counting down.
TTTCGATCCGCGACGTGCATCGGTTGCGGCGCCAGGACTCTTGAAGTCCGCGGAAATCCTCCATGATGCGGGACGCGACACTGTCCAGGCGCGCGACATTGTCGAGCCGCCCGGCCGGTGTCCCGACGTATCCAGCCGACGTCCCGCCGCCCCAGAACCGTGCACAGCCCGAGCGACGAAGATCTGATGACCGACGTGAAGGACGGCGACGTCGCCGCCTTCGAGACGCTCGTCGACCGCTACAAGGCCGCCGTCTACGGCCTCGCCTACGGGATGCTCCGCTCGCGGGAAGACGCGGAGGAAGCCGCGCAGGACACCTTCGTCAAGTTGTTCAAGTCGCGCGGCCTCTTCGAGGACGGCCGGCGGCTCGAGCCCTGGCTGTTGCGCATCGCGGGAAACACGTGCCGCGACCTGCTGCGGCGGCGCCGCGCCGAGCGGGTGCCTCGCGCGATGCCGATGTCGCCGGAACTCGCCGAGATCGTGCCGGATCCGCGCTACGACGGTCGCGACCCGCTCGAGGCCGGGCGGCTCGCCGTCCGCCACGAGCTCGGCCGGCTCTCGGACAAGCTCCGTTTGCCGCTCGTGCTGCGCTACGTGAACGGCCTCACGAACCGCCAGGTGGCGGACGTGCTCGGTATCTCGGTGAGCAACGTCAAGGTGCGGATGGCCCGCGCCAAGGATCTGCTTTCCAGCCGCTTGGAGTCCGAGGACGACGGCGAGGGCCGTCGAACCGTCGAGGAGAACGGCGCCGCCGGTGCCGGGGAAGAACTGACGTGAACCGACCCGACCACGATCCCCCGAGTTCCTTCGGCGAAGGCGACTTCGCATTCGACCAGAGCCACGGGCGGGAGCACCAGCCGCCCGATCCCAGCGACCTCGCCCGGCACCAGCCGGACTCGTCGCGCTGCGCCTTGGCGCGCGGTCTCCTCCGCGACTACTGCGACGGTGAACTCGAAGCGCTCGACCGCCGGCAGGTGGAGGAGCACGCGCACGCGTGCCGCGGCTGCGCCCTCGCGCTCGCCCGCTGCGAGCGCGAGCGGCTGCTCGTCGACCGTGCGTTCGACGAAGACCGCGCGGCGGCAGCCGACATGACGGCGGATGGGGCGGGTGAAGACACGCTCGCCCAGACCTTCCGGCGCCGGGTACTCGCCGAGGTGTCGGCGATCATGCTCGAGGAGCAGGAGACGCCGCCCCAGTTCACCGGTCGGGTCATGGAGCGCGTGCGGCTCGAGTGGCACCGCGTCCCCTCGTGGCGTCGCGCGCTCGTGCGCTTCGGCGCGTTCCGAGCGGTGCTCGTCGCCGCGGTGCTCGTCGCTGCGGCGTTCGTGCTCGGCCGCGCGAGCACGGAAGATGACGCGGTTCGCGATCCGGGCTTCGTCGTCCGCGAGGCGCGAGGGGCCGTGGTCGTCGCCGGCGGCGTGTCGACGACCGTGGCGGACGGCGGCACGACCATCCTGCCGCCCGACCACGAACTCGTGCTCGACGAGACCGGCTCGGCCCGCCTGATCCTCGCCGACGGCGACGGCGATGGGCTCACGCAAAAGGACCGCGCGCGGATCCTCCTGACCGGCGGCGATCACGTGCGTGCGCTGGCGCGCGGCGGACTCGAACTCATCGACGGCGCGCCGCGCATCGCCGTCGCCGACCGCTTCACGCTGACCCTTCCCGGTCCGACGGTGCTCGCCCTCGGTCCGGGGAGCTACGACGTCGCCGCGCGCCATGTCCGCCGTTTCGACGCGCTGATCGGCGCGGCGTCGAGCAGGCTCCGCATCGAGGTGGCGGAAGGCGTCGCCGAGTTGCACCGCGGCGGCCTCGAGCCGCTGCGCATCGGCGCGGGGAAGGTCTTGCACGTCGCCGGCGCGGACGTCGAGGTCGAGGATGCGCCGAGCGCCGAACTGCTCGCGCGCCACCCGCGGATCGGGACGCGAGATCTCGTCGCCGATGCGGCGCAGTCGACGCTCGACGGCACGACGAGCTGGACCGGTCGCATCGTGGATTCGTCGAGCGGTCACGGCATCGCGGCGGCGTCCGTCGAACTGGTGACGAGGACGGCGCGGATCGGGCCGCTCGCGAGCGACGCCGACGGCTGGTTCCGCTTCTCGATCACAGACGCGCGCGAGGCCTACGTCACCGTGCGCGTCGCCGCGCCCCACGGCGGCGACGTCGAGTACGCCGCCTTCGGTCCGGCGCCGCTGCCGCTTCGCAACGGATCGCCGGAGGACCGCTCACTGCGCATCGCGCTCGATCCCGATCTGCCGCTTCGCGGCGTGATCGTCGACGACCGTGGCGCGGGAGTCGCGAATGCCCGGGTGACGCCCTGCGTCGTCGACGAACTGTTCGCGCTCGTCGATCGGCTCGAGGACGCGTCGGTCTCGACCGGCGCGGACGGCTCGTTCGCACTGCGCGGACTGCCGGCGTCGCTCGACGCACGGCAGGTGCTGGCGGTTCTGGTCGAGGCGCGCGGTCGGCCGCGTGTCGCGCGGATCCCGCAACGCGGTCCGGACGCAACCGGCACGCTGCGCATCGCGCTCGCGGACGCCCGCGTCGTCGCGCTGAGCGGCTTGCCCGCGGACCGTTCGCTGCGAGTGCTCCAGGAGGTCCCGGGCCTGCCGCTGGCGGCGGTGGCCGACGCGTTCGACGTGCGCAGCGATCCGAGCGGGAGCGCCGAACTGCGCGGTGTTGGAACGGGCAGCCTCTGGCTGGTCGAGGGCGAGAACGGCGAACGGTTGCGTTCCCTCGCGGCGGATGGTGACCGCGCGTTCGTCGCTTCCGCCGAGGCTGCGCCGGGCCGACTGCTCCACCAGATGAAGCGGCTTCGATCGCTGGCGCAGGGAATCGACTCGTCGGCGGCCGGCGTCGCGATGGCGACGCGCGGGACGCGCTTCGAGAGGAGCCGCGCGGTTCCGCCGTCGAAGGACGCGGCGTTCCTCGACCTGCGCGAAGATGGCCGGCCGGTGTCGGGCGCGACGCGGGTCTTCGTCGAGCGGGCCGACGGCAGCGTCGAGTTCGTCGGCGAATGGGACGGTCGCTCGGTCCTCGCGTTCGATCCGCCCGCCGATCGGCCGTTCCGCGTCTTCGCGGTCGGCAACGACGGTTCGGTCGGCGTGCTCGAGTCCACGGCGTTCGACGCCGGGAACACGGCGATCGAAGTCGCGGGTCACGGCTCGGCCGAGGCTCCCGACGCGCTGCGTGTCGCCGGACAGGGCCTCTGCGTCTTCGAGCTCATGGACGGACCCTGTGCCGGCCAGCGCTTCTGGCGCTCCCTCGATCCGACCAACGGGTATCGGGCCGAGGGCCTGCTCCCGGGGACCTACCGCGTGGTTCTCCCCGACGGCCGCAGCGCGGCATGCACGATCGCTGCAGGGCGCTCGGCGTTCCTCGCGCCCGTGGCGCGCGCGAACGTCAGGTAGTCGTCGACACACTGTCTCGTGGATTCACTGCCTTGTGGATTCACTGCTTCGTGGATTCACTGAGGAAGGCGACCACCGCGTCGAAGGCGGCCGCGTTCTCCAACAGAAGCGAGTGACCGGCCCGCGGCACGACGAGGAAGCGCGCGCCGGCGATCCGTGACGCCGTGTCCGCGACTTCGTCCTGCGGCGTGAGCGTGTCCTCCGCACCCGCGATGCAGAGCGCCGGCGCTTCGATCGAACGCGGATCGAACGCGGGGCTCTCGTCGAGCAGCGCGCGGGTCTGAGCGACCATCAGGGCGCGGGTCGATTCGGGCGGTCGCGTCGCGCGCAGGATGTCGTCGACCACCTGCGGGCGGTCGCGGAGGAAGCTCGCGCCGAAGAGGAACGGTGCGATTGCGTCGCCGAAGCGATCTGCCGGGACGCACTCCGCGATCACGGCGAAGTAGCGATGGACCCGCCGCGCGCGCGGCGTGATCGATGCACTCGTGGCGAGGAGCGCGAGCTTGCGCACGCGGGACGGGGCGAGCTTCGCGACGGCGATCGCGACCTTCCCGCCGAGCGAGGTGCCGACCAGGTCGGCCCGCTCGATGCCGGCCGCGTCGAGCACCGCGATGACGTCGCGGGCGGCGTCGTCGAAGCGGAACTCGTCGTCCAGCCCGCTCGACGGCGGAATCCCCGCCGGGTCGTAGGTGAGCGCGCGGAAGCCGGAGCGCGCGAAGCGCCGCGGCAGCGTGCCGAAAGCGCGCAGGCCGCCGCCGAGACCCGGCAGGAGGACGAGCGGCTCGCCGGCGCCCTCGTCCGACCAGTGGATGCGACGCGCACCGCTCGCGGCGAAGCGCGGGGCGGGGCCGTCGATCATCGGCCGCGCGGTTCGGTGCGGTCCGGTGCGGCTGGTTCCGCTTCCAGGTAGCGACGCGCCACCGCGGGCAGCGCAGTGAGCACGACCTCGCCGACGACCTGCAAGCTCGACGGCGCCAGGTGTTCGAGCGTGTCGTCGCGCGTGTGCCACTGCGGGTTGTCCGCGAGGTCGATCAGGTCGACGACCGGGATGCCGGCCTCGCGGAAGGGCAGATGGTCGTCGGTGACGGCCAGCGTCCGGCGGAAGAAGTAGCGCTCGTGGCCGCAGGCCTTCGCCGCGGCGAGGACGATCGACTTGAGGTCGCGGTCGGAGTTCGAGTCGTCGTCGAGTTGCAGGTCGGCGGCCGCGACCATGTCGAGGAGGATCATCGCGCGGAGGCGGGGAGCGGCGTCGTCCTTCTGGATCAGGCGGCGGTACTCGGCGACCCAACGACGCGATCCGAACAGGGCGCGGTCGAGCTTCCACTTGAAAGGGATGCTCTCTTCGCCGTCGAACAGGACCAGTTCGAGCGTGACGGGCGGAGCGTGGCTGGCCCAATGCGCGGCGAGCGCGAGCAGGAGGCCGACGCCGCTGGCACTGTCGTTCGCGCCGACGAACGGGAAGTTGTGATCGGGATCTTCGTGGCCCTCCGTGACCTTCGTGTCGTGGTGGGCGCCGAGGACGACGAAGTCACGCGTGCCCCCGGGGATGCGTACGACGAGGTTCTCGAAGGTCTGCCCTTCCTTCGCGTCGGTGAAGCGGTCGCGTCGGACCGGTAGGCCGAGGGCTTCGAACTGCCCGGCGACGTAGTCGAGTCCGCGGCGCCAACCCGGCGAGCCGGGGTTCCGGGCGCCGAAGCCGACCAGCGCGCGCACGTGCGCGAACGCGCGCGTGCCCAGATCGGGCGGGAGGTCCTGTGGCTTCGGCAAGGGCGGAACCTCGACCGGCGGTGGTTCGAGGGAACGCGGTCCTGCGCCGTCGCGGCAACCTGCGGTGGCCGTGAGCAGGAAGACCAGCGCGAGGGGGCCGCGGCCGGCGCTCACTTCAGCAGGTCCTTCTCGATCGCCGGCAGCGCCTCGAGCACGAGGTTGCCGGCGATGGCGAGCGAGTCCGCGGAGACGCGGCTCATGTCGTCGTCCTTGGTGTGCCAGAACGGGAAGTAGCGCTTGGCGTCCTCGGGCATCCCATCTCGTTCGCGCCGACGAACGGGAAGTTGTGATCGGGATCTTCGTGGCCCTCCGTGACCTTCGTGTCGTGGTGGGCGCCGAGGACGACGAAGTCAAGCGAGTCCGCCGGGGAACCTGGCCGTGTCGGCGGCCATGGTCTTGGCGAAGTGGCGGCTGCCGACCAGGGCGCGCGCGTCGTTCCAGTCCCAGTCGATCGACTCCTCGCCGTCGAAGAACACGAGCCAGACGTCGTGGTCGAGGCGGCGATCGCCCGTGAGATGCCGGGCGAGTTCGACCAGCGCCGCGCAGGATGCCGCGGCGTCGAGCGCGCCGACGAACGCGAAGTCCTGCTTCCCTTCGTGGGTGATCTTGCTGTCGTAGTGGGCGGCGAGGACCACGATCGGGCCGGTCGGGGTCGCGGCTCGACCGGGGATCTCGATCCAGAGATTCTGGTACTCGACGGGGCTCGTCGGCTCGGGCCAGCGGAAGGTCTGCCGCTGGAGTTCGAGCGCCGGAGCGATCGCCTTCAACTCCGATGCGATCAGATCGGCGACCTTGCGCAGGTTCGCCGAGCCGGGCGGGCGGGGGCCGATCTCGACGATCCGCTGGGTGAGGGCGCGCGCGCGTTCGCCGTCGAACGGGCCGCGATCATCGGAACAGGCGACCGTCGCCGCGAGGACGAGCAGCGAGGCGCAGCGCGACGCGACGCGGCGATGCGGACAGGACGCGGCGGGACTGGCCATCGAGCGGAGGAGCCTACGCTGCGCGCGCATGGTGCGGAAGGACGGCGGTCGTCGGGGCGGTGATCGGGCCGGGCGGCGCACGCGGTCGCGGAGGAATCGCGAGCGCGAACGGCTACCAGACGAGTTCTTGGCCCTAAAGTGTCGATGACACCACGTCGCCGTGCGCGCGCACCGTGCGCGACCGGCGTCCAACGCTCGACAGAGGAATCATGGCGGAGCAGGTGGACATCCTCGGACTGATCCGCGAGTCGCTCGACGTCGCGAAGTTCCGCGACGAGCACTGGCACGGTTCGTTCTCCGACTACGTGAAGCTCGTGGAGGAGAACCCCTTCGTGATCCGGACCGCGCACCAGCGCCTGTACGACATGGTGTTGTCGCACGGCACGGTGGAGGTCGAGGAGAACAAGGAGAAGCGGCTCCGTTACCGCTTCTTCGACGACCCGTTCGACGCCGGCGAAGACGCGCTGTTCGGCCTCGAGCGGCCGCTCATGAACCTCATGAGCGTGTTCAAGGCGGCGGCGCACGGCTTCGGTCCCGAGAAGCGCGTCCTCTTGCTCCACGGTCCGGTCGGCTCGGCGAAGTCGACGATTGCCCGCCTGTTGAAGAAGGGGCTCGAGCACTACTCGCGCAGCGCCGAGGGCGCGCTCTACACCTTCTCGTGGAAGCTCGACGGCGAACTGGTCCCGTCGCCGATGAACGAGGAGCCGCTCCTGCTCGTGCCGGTGGCGGCGCGCGACCGGATCCTCCAGAGCCTCAACAAGCGGGTGCGCTCGGGCTACCGGCTGCGGCTCGACCTCGACCTCTGCCCGGTGTCGCGCTACTACCAGGAGTCGCTTCTCGAGCGGTACGACGGCGACTGGATGAAGGTCCTCGACCACGTCCAGGTGCGCCGCGTCCTGATCTCCGAGAAGGACCGCTGCGGCGTCGGGACCTTCCAGCCGAAGGACGAGAAGAACCAGGACTCCACCGAACTCACCGGCGACATCAACTATCGGAAGATCGCGGAGCTCGGCACCGACAGCGATCCGCGCGCGTTCAACTTCGACGGCGAGTTCTGCGTCGCGAACCGCGGCATCATCGAGTTCATCGAAGTCCTCAAGCTCGACGTGGCGTTCCTCTACGACCTGCTGACGGCGAGCCAGGAGCACAAGATCAAGCCGAAGAAGTTCGCGCAGACCGACATCGACGAAGTCATCATCGGTCACACCAACGAGCCCGAGTACGCGCGCCTCCAGAACAACGAACTGATGGAGGCATTCCGCGACCGCACCATCAAGATCGACATCCCGTACAACCTGAAGCTCGCGAACGAGATCCGGATCTACGAGCGCGACTTCAACCGGAAGACCGTGCCCGGGAAGCACATCGCGCCGCACACGCTGTCGACCGCGGCGATGTGGGCGATCCTGACGCGACTGGAGGAGCCCAAGAAGGCCAACCTCACGCTGTTGCAGAAGCTCAAGCTCTACAACGGCAAGTCGCTGCCCGGCTACACGCGCGACAACATCCGCGAGCTGCGGGAGGAGTCGCCGCACGAAGGCATGGACGGCATCAGCCCGCGCTACATCCAGGACAAGATCAGCAACACGCTGGTGAACGACCTGCCGTGCATCAACCCGTTCATGGTCATGAACGAGTTGGAGGCGGGGCTCGACCACCACTCGCTGATCTCCGACCCGGAGACCAAGAAGCGCTACCGCGAGCTGCTGAACGTCGTCCGGGAGGAGTACGAGGAGATCATCAAGAACGAGGTCCAGCGCGCGATCTCCGCCGACGAAGAGGCGATCGCCCGGCTCTGCGGCAACTACATCGACAACATCAAGGCCTACACGCAGAACGAGAAGGTCCGCAACCCGTACACCGGGCGCGACGAGGAGCCGGACGAGCGTCTGATGCGCTCCATCGAGGAGAAGATCGACATCCCCGATTCCCGCAAGGACGACTTCCGCCGCGAGATCATGAACTACATCGGCGCGCTGGCGGTCGAGGGGAAGACCTTCAACTACAAGACCAACGAGCGGCTGCACCGCGCCCTCGAACTCAAGCTGTTCGAGGATCAGAAGGACACGATCAAGATCACGAGCCTGGTCTCGACGGTCGTCGACCGCGACACCCAGGAGAAGATCGAGGTCGTCAAGAGCCGCCTCATCCGCGACTTCGGCTACGACGAGATCTCCGCGACGGACGTGCTGAACTACGTCGCGTCGATCTTCGCGCGCGGCGACACGAAGCACGAATCGTGAGCCGATCGAAGAACCAGGTCCGGCAGCGATGACGCGGAAGATCGACACCGACCACTCCCGCTTCCGCGACATCGTGCGCGGGAAGATCAAGCAGGACCTGAAGAAGTACGTCTCGACCGGCGAGATGATCGGACGGCAGGGCAAGCGGCTGGTCAGCATCCCGCTGCCGCAGATCGAGCTGCCGCGGTTCCGCTTCGGCAAGAACCAGGGCGGCGGCGTGGGGCAGGGCGAGGGGCAGACCGGCCAGCCGGTGCCCGGACAGGACGGCGACGGCGAGGCGGGGGAGTCCGAGGGCAAGCACTCGCTCGAGGTCGACGTGACGCTCGAGGAACTCGCGCGGATCATCGGCGAGGAACTCGAGTTGCCGAACATCGAGCCGCGGGGCAAACGCGCGATCCGCACGCGCTCCGGGCAGTTCACGGGCATCAGCCGATCAGGACCGCAGAGCCTGCGGCACTTCAAACGGACCTTCAAGGAGGCGTTGAAGCGTCAGATCGCGAGCGGCACCTACGATCCGGACGATCCGATCGTGATCCCGTTGAAGGAGGACCACCGCTATCGCTTCCTCTCCACGCGCGAGGAGCCGCAGGCGAGCGCGGTCGTCATCTACATGATGGACGTCTCCGGCAGCATGGGCCGTGAGCAGAAGGAGATCGTCCGTATCGAGGCGTTCTGGATCGACACGTGGTTGCGGAGCCAATACGAGAACCTCGAAGTCGTCTACGTCGTGCACGACGCCGCCGCGCACGTCGTCGATCAACACACGTTCTTCCACCTGCGCGAGTCCGGCGGGACGAAGATCAGTTCCGCCTATGAGCTCTGCCTGCGCGTGATCGCGGAGAAGTACCCGTCGGCGGAGTGGAACATCTACCCGTTCCACTTCAGCGATGGGGACAACTGGTCGTCGCGGGACACCGAGCGCTGCGTCGAGTTGCTGCGCGCGTCGATCCTGCCGCAGGTCAACCAGTTCGCCTACGGGCAGGTGAAGAGCGCGTACGGCTCGGGTCAGTTCAAGCGCGACCTCGACCAGGCGTTCCGCGGCGACGAGAAGGTCGTGACGAGCGACATCCAGGATCGTGACGGCATCCTCCCGTCGATCAAGACCTTCCTCGGCAAGGGACGCTGAGATGGGCGAACTCACGCCGGAACTCGCGCGCTATCGGGACGAGATCCGCGAGGTCGCGGCCGGATACGGGCTCGACTTCTACGAGGTGTTCTTCGAGCTGGTCGACCACGACGAGCTCAACATGATCGCCGCCTACGGCGGCTTCCCGACCCGCTACCCGCACTGGCGCTTCGGGATGGAGTACGAGCAGCTCAGCAAGAGCTATCGCTACGGACTCTCGAAGATCTACGAGCTCGTGATCAACAACGACCCCTGCTACGCGTACCTGATGCGCAGCAACTCGTTGACGGACCAGAAGCTCGTCATGGCCCACGTCTACGGGCATTGCGACTTCTTCAAGAACAACCTGTGGTTCGCCCACACGCCGCGCAAGATGATGGACATCGCGGCGAACCACGGCGCGCGCATCCGCCGCTACATGGATCGCTGGGGAGTCGAGCGCGTCGAGGCGTTCGTCGATCGCGTGCTCTCGCTCGACAATCTGATCGACATCCACTCGCCCTACATCAAGCGCGGGACCGGTCCGCGGGAGCGCGCGCAGGAACCGGTGGTCGACGTGCCCAGGATCCAGGCCAAGGACTACATGGAGCGGTACATCAACCCTCCGGACGTCCTCGCCCGCAAACGCAAGGACATCGAGGACCGACAGCGCCAACGCCGAGGAGTTCCGGATCGTCCGGCTCGCGACGTCCTGCGCTTCCTCCTCGAGCACGCTCCGCTCGAGCCCTGGCAGCAGGACATCCTCGCAATGCTCCGCGACGAGGCCTACTACTTCGCGCCGCAGGGCATGACCAAGATCATGAACGAGGGATGGGCCGTCTACTGGCACTCCACGATCATGACTCGACACGTGCTCGACGCTTCGGAGGTCGTGAACTACGCCGACGCGCACTCGGGGACGCTCGCGACCCGTCCCGGACAGATCAACCCGTACAAGATCGGCGTCGAACTGTTCCGCGACATCGAGGACCGCTGGAACCGCGGCAAGTTCGGGCTCGAGTGGGATCGCTGCGAGGATCCCGACGAGAAACGGCGCTGGAACCGGGCGACGGACGAAGGGCGGGCGAAGATCTTCCAGGTGCGTCGCGTGCACAACGACATCTCGTTCATCGACGAGTTCGTGCACGAGGAGTTCGCGAACGCGCAGAAGCTCTTCGTCTGGGGTTACAACCAGTCGACCAACCAGTACGAGATCGTGAGCCGCGACTGGCAGAAGGTGAAGCGCAGCCTTCTCGATGCGCTGACCAACTTCGGCAACCCGATCATCCAGGTCGTCGACGCGAACCATCAGAACCGCGGCGAGCTGTACCTCGTGCACGACTGGGCGGGCGCGGATCTCCAACTCGACTATGCGCAACAGACGCTGCGCTACCTCTTCGACCTCTGGCAGCGGCCCGTGCACATCGAGACGCGCGAGGGCGGCAAGGCCCGACTCTTGAGCTTCGACGGTCAGGAGGCGACGAACCGCGAGATCACCGCGTCGCGCGCGCCGAAGGACATCGCGGCGCCGCCGGCCGGCAAGCGGTGACGAGCGCTGCGCTTGGCGTCAGCGCCCGCCGTTCGCGGCGGTGTTCTCCGTCGCCGGCGCGAGAGATCCGTCGATGCGAGATGCGCCGCCGGCAGTGACCGACAGCGTGCCGCGAAGCGGCTGTGCGCCGTTCGCAGTGACGGCGTACGACCAGATGCCGGCCGGGATCTCGCCGAGGTCGACGTCGCCGCCGCGGACCGAAACCGAGCGGAACGACACGAGCTTCGACCATTGCTCGGGCGGGAGTTCCCCGGCCTCGCCGGCGAGCGCGAAGGACACCGTCACGCGAGTGATCGCGGTACCGTCGCTGCGGTTGACGGCGAGATGCACGAGGCCGGTGGCGACCGTGAGGTTGAACGTCGTCGATTGACCTTTGCGGACTTCGATCGACATCTGGCTGAGAGCCTTGTCGCTTCGCATCCGTGGACCGCCGCCGCCGCCCTGGCCCCGACCGCCGCCGCCGCCGCGTTCCCATACTTCGAGGCGATAGGCACCCGGCGGCACCGAGTCGATGCGATACCGACCATCGGCGCCGCCGACGTTCGCGCGGAGCATGCGACCGCCGCCGCGGCCCATGCGTCCGAAGGGCGACTCGGTCGCTTCGGTCGCGGCGCCCGCGATCTCCGCGACGAGTCGGACCTCGAGGCCAGAGCCCGGTGAACCGTTGCGGAACACCTGACCCTCGACGACCGCAGGTTGCGCCAGGGACGCATCGATGTCGTGCCGTTGCTCCGAGCCCGCGGCGACGACCACGTCGGGAGCGGCTCCGTTGTTCGCGCCGAGGAGTGCGCCGAGGCGTTGACGGAAGCTGCCGCGATCGCCTTCGCCGACGATCTGGATGGTCCAGCCGCCTGCGGCGAGTCCTTCGACCGAGTACTCGTGCGTCTCTTCGTCGACGCGCACCGTGCGGCGATCGCGATTCTCGATGTGGCTGAGTTCGAGCGTGGCGCGCGTGCCGGGCTCCAGCCCGATCACCGTTCCGAACAGGTGTGCACCGGGATCGATGCGAAGCACCGTCTCGCCGGGGTTCGCACCGATCATGAGTTCCGGGTCGCGGAATTCGGGGAAGCCCTCGGCACGGATGGTGAGCGAGTAGGTGCCGGCGCGCAGGGTCGGGAGTTCGAAACGGCCGTCGCGATCGGTCCGAGCCTGGGCGAGGACTTCACGTCCTCCGCGAGCGCCGAAGGGACCGCCGCCGCCCGGACCGCCACCTTGGCCGCGCTGTCCGCGCATCATCCCTGCGAGTCCGTCGATCGCGCCGAAATCGCCGCCTTGCACTTCAGGCAGCGCGAGCGTGACGCGCGCACCTGCGACGGATTGTCCCGTGTGCGACGAGACGACCTTCCCGCGCAAGGCGGAACCGCGTTCGACGCGCACGACGAGCGGAGCGGACACCGCCTCGGTGCCGACCTGGAACGGACCTCCCGCGACTTTCACGTAGCCGGGCGCGTCGACATCGAGGACGAACTCACCGGGCTCGATGTCCTCGAGACGGAAGCTGCCGTTCGCGTGGGTCGTCGGCTTCGGCGTCGACCCCGGAACGATGCCGGCGCCGCCGAGTCGCGCGCGGCGGTCGTCCTGCGCGCGGCGCAACTGGGCATCGAACTGTGTCGCCAGATCCTGGAAGCGCTGCGCCTCCTCGGCGCGCGCCGGATCCGTGAGCATCTCTTGGAGTCGACCACCCAGCATCTGCGCGCCGCGGCGGAACTCGCCGCCCGGTTCACGACGCCATCGGATGCCGAACAGTTCGACCGGTTCGCCGGTCGCAGCATCGACGACTGTTCCGACCACGGCTGGCCGGTGCGCCATCCGCATCTCCACGCGCGGCTGTTGGCGTGGGTCGATCGGCTCCTGCTTCGCGTCGACGAAGCGTTCGTGTCGGACCGAGATGCTCAACTCGGCGGCGGGAACGCGATCGAGGAGGAAGCGCCCCTTGGCGTCGGTGTGGGTCGTCGCGGTCTGGCGATCGCCGCCACGACCGAACTCGTTCGCGCCGGGTGGACCGCCGCGCCCGCGACGACCCCCTCCCTCACCATCGCCCCGTCCGCGGCCGTTCTCGTTCGTGCCGTCGTTCGCACCGGGTTGGCGGAAGAGGCTCGCGGTGACGGTGGCGTTCGCGATCGGTGAGTCGTGTTCGTCGAGGACGATGCCGGCGAGTTCTGCGCCGGGGCCGAGCTTCACTTCGCCGACGTCGACGCGCAGGCCGTCTTCGAGCTGGGTTCGCGCCG
>JACRLW010000079.1 GCA_016235155.1 Planctomycetota bacterium | reverse complement strand
GCCGCGATCGACACGGTGAGAGTCGCCGGCTGCGTGTTCTCGGTGAGCGCGAGACGGTCGTCCGGACCCTGAAAGCACAACTGCGACAGCGGCTCGCCCAGGGTCTCGTCCGCCTCGGCGAAGACGGCCCGCGCCGCGGGAAACGCCGCGGCCAGGGCCTTGCCCATGCCCGCGAACTGCGAACCCTGGCCGGTGAAGACGTACGCCGTCGGCATCGCGCGAAGGATCCGCGCGAGCCCGCGGTGGTCAAGCGGAAAGGTCGCCGCACAGGCGAGCGGGCGAGGCCTTCCGGTCGCCGCGGTAGCGCCGGCGCTCGACCCCTGGGTGCGGCATCGGCCGCGATGGGCGGGTCAACGCTGCGACGTGCCGGTGCCGGACGATCCCGTCCGCGCGGTGCTCGTCCCCTTTTGCGGCGAACCCGCCGGCGACGACGAACCGCTCTTCGCCGGCGTCGTGGACTTCTGGGTTCCGGTCTTCTTCCCGTCCTTGGCCCCCGTCTTCGTCGCGCCCTTCTGCGCGGTCGGCAGTCCACCCGGCGTGCCCGGCAACGCGCCGATCGGCGGCGGCGTGCCCGCGCCCTCCGTGCCGGCTTCACCGGTCGGAGCGACCTCGCCCGACGGCGCCGCGTTCCGCTTCAGTTCCTCGATCTGCTGCCAGAGTTGGAAGGCTTGGTTCCACGCCTCGAACGAGTCGAGGAACTTCTGCTCCTTCTCGTTCGGGTAGACGCCGATGCGGATCTTGCGCGCTTCGAGTTCGCGCATGCGGTCGTAGCCCCAGCCCTGTTCGGGCGGGAACTCCGCGAGCAACGCCTTCTGTTCGTCGGCGAGCACCGGCAGGTCGGACTGGGCTTCGCCGTTCGTTCCGTCCCCCGTCGCTTCGCCGGTCTGGTCGGGGTCGACCTTCAGGCGCGAGCGCTCCTCGGCCTTCTTGTCGAGTTCGGCCGCGATGCGCCGCACTTCGTCGTCGGTGAGACGGTCGCCGATCTTGTGGTACGCGATCGTCGTGTAGGGCAGGAAGATGAAGCTGTTGGTGTCGTTGTAGTACCAGAGGCGGATGCCCGCGTCGTCCTCGGTCATCTCGGTCGGGAGGAACTCGAGTCCCTGCGGCCGCTCGACGAAGCGACCGTCCTTGACGACTCCCTTGAGCCGACTGCCGTTGCGCAGCCGGAGCGTGATGCGGACGTTGCTGCGCACGACGCGCCCCTCGCGCATCGCCTGCTGGCGCTCGTCGATCTCGCGACGGATGTGCTCGGACGACTCCTGCCCGCCCTGCGCAGGCAGGACCGCAGTGATGGACAGCGCGCACAGCGCGCCCGCGATCCAGGTTCGTCGCATCGTTCGGCTTCCGGTTCCGGGGGAGGACCGTGGTCCATATCGGCAATCGACGGGGCCAAGATGTCGTCCCGTCCCGGAGCGGGACGCCACGCCGGTCCTCACCGGCTCTCGATCGACATCGCCGCGCGCACGCGCTGGAAGAAGCCTTGGACCTCGGGCGCGTCGAACCGCACTCGCGCTGCGGACTCCGACTCCGCGGTCGCCGCGTAACGGACCAGCACCTTCCAGCGGCCGACGTCGAAGCGCTCCCAGCGTTCGCGTCGCACGCGCTGCGACTTCTGACCGAAGACCCAGTCCGTCACCAAGGCTCCGCTCGCCGAGCGCGGCCCGGAGTCGAGTCGACGGGCATCGGGCGCGAACGCCTGTCCGAGCGTGAGGCGATCGACGGGATCGCCCGCGAGTTCGCCTGCTTCGGCGCGGTAGCCGAGGATCTGCACGTGCACCGCGCCGAGATCGCGCGTGCTCGGCGTGAGCAGGACCTGCATCTCCGCTGACTGTCCACGATCGCGGACGAGATCGACGCCCGGTGGGACCTCGATGCGGACGCCGAGCGGGTCGTACCGGTAGCGTCCGTCCTGGTACTCCCCGCCGTCGCCGCGCGGTTCGGGACCGAGCGACAACGCGAGCAGACCGCGCTCGTGTCGGCGGAAGAACGCGACGACCGGCCAGTCGTCGATCACGGTCTCGAGAGCGTCGCCGGAGACCGGTGCGCGCCACGACGGCGGCGGCGCGCTCCAGCGCACCCTCGCCGTCACGGCGACGATGGACCCGATCGAGGTCACGTCGACGACGCGCTGGAGCTCGAAGCGGTCGCGCGGCGCTTCGCCGGCGGCGATCAGCTTCGATCGCGGCAGACCGTGGGGGCGCAGCACGAAGGTCTCGTCGAGCAACGCCGCGAGACGGTCCCGTGCGGCGGCGACCGGATCCCCGAACGTCGCGCACAGCAAGCGCAACGCGTCCGAGCCGGCGCGGAACGACGGCCACTCGGCGCACAGGGCACCGTCGGTCCGGAAGCGGATCTCCACGCAGCCGAGGATCGCGTGAGTCGGGGTCTTGGACTCGCCGCCCCCCCACCACAGCACTTCGCGGCCATCCTCGACGAAGCGCCAGGTCGGCGCCGGTTCCACCGAGTCGATGCGCACGCCGGACGGCATGCGCAACGAACAACCGCCGTGGGAGCCGCCGCCGATCCGCAGCGGAATCGAGAGGCGATGCTCGGCGCCGCACGCGAACAGCCCGTCGAGCGGGACCAGGCGCGCGACGAGATCGAGTTGGTAGGCCTGTCCCGCGCGGCCCGGTTCGCGCAATCGGACGCGGAGTTCGCTCGCGTCGAGTCGCCGCCCGACGACTTCGACGGTGAGTTCGTGACCGAAGCCGTCGTAGGCGACCGGACGCTGGTCGTGCGCGAAGCCGGGTGTGACCAGAGCGACGTCGAGGACGTCGCGCGCGACCGCGTGGTTGCCGGTCAGTTCGAGCCGCAGGACGACTTCGCCGCCGCGGTCGATGCTCCAGTCCCAGACGGTCGCCGCCGTCGCGCGTGCTTCGGTCACGGCGCGCATCGCGCGTTGGCGATCGACCTCGCGCTGCTGCAGCGGCAGGAATCGCACGAGGCGCAACCCGACGCGCGGATCCGCCTGGTCGGCGGCGAGGGCGAGCGTCGCGCGCGGGCCATCGATGCGGAGTTCGTCTTCGTCGTCGCAACTGAAGTCGCCGCCGATCGCGAGCACAGGTCCGTCGCCGGTCGGCGCGAGCAGTTCGCGGACGTTGCCGACGAGATGGACGACACCGTGCACCGATGCACCGCTCGCGAGGCTGTCGACCGGCAGCGGCGCGGCGAGCCCACCGCGTTGCGACGCCGCGACGCGAGTCCAGTCCATGACATTGCCGAACGGCCGTGCGCGGCGCGGCACCCCGGCGGTCGCCGCGGCGCGGTACTCGCCGGCGGACATGACGTGCGCGTCGGCGAGGATCGCGATCGCACGCGCGGCGCGCCACGACAGCCCGCGGACCGGCAACGCGCCGGCGCCCGACGACGACCCGCCGATCCAGTCGCTCGGCAGGACATCCTCGGCGATGCGCGCGGTCGGCGCGCTCGCGAGGATCGCCGCGAGACGCTGGTTCGACAGTTCGGTGCGCGCGACCAGCACCGCGGACTGCGGGGACTCTTCGGGCACGACGACGCCGTCGAACGATGGATCGAGGGCACGTTGGTCGACGAGCAGCGGCGTCACGCGCGTCGTGAGATCGCGCCCGACGACCACGCGCTGCACGACGCGCGCGCGACCGGGGGCCTCGAACTCGACGAGCCACGTGCCCAGTTCGAGCGATCCACCCGACTGCCACTCGCGGAACTCCGCGGCGGGCTCGTCGGCGGGGCGGAATCGCACGCGCGTGCCGTCCTGGAGTTCGTCGAACGCGAGCGTGCCGCGGCCGGCGACGCGCTCGCGCCACCTGCGCCACTGCGCGTCGCGTGCCGACTCGGGCCAGTCGTCGAGGTACGCGGCGAGCCCGGTCCAGAGCTGTTGGACGTACAGCGATTCGAACGCGCCGCCGAGATGCTCGCGACGCGCCCGCGCGACGGCGTCGGGTCCGAGCAACGCCTCCGCGCGCCCGTACGCGCGTTGCGCGGACTGCACCTGCAAGCCCTCTTCGATCGCCGCCGCGGCCTCCTTCAGCGCGAGGCGTCCGACCGCTTCGGCTTCGCGGTCGGAGACCACGCCCATCAGCGCAAACGAGGCCAGGGCCACGACGGACACCACGACGCCCACCACCGTCGAGACGCGGTTGCGGCGCACGAACTGGGCGGCGCGACGTACGCGTCCGACCTTCCGCGCCACGATCGGACGGTTGTCGAGGAAGTTGCGGAGGTCGAGTTCGACGGCCTCGATCGCCGCATAGCGCGCGTCGGGGTCCTTGCGGAGGCAGGTCTCGACGATGCGGGCGAGGTCCTCGGGAACGCGCGGATTGAGCGCGCGGATCGGCGGCGGCTCTTCCTCCACGATCCGCCGCATGATCTCCGCGGCGTTCCCGCCGACGAACGGAGGGCGCAGGGTCAGCAGTTCGAACAACGTCGCGCCGAGGCCCCACACGTCGACGCGGCCGTCGACGCGGCTCTGACCGCAGGCCTGCTCGGGCGCCATGTAGTTCGGCGTTCCAATCGCATCGCCGGTCTTGGTGAGTCCCAGTGTCCGCTCGTCGCGCGCGAGACCGAAGTCGACGATCACCGGCTGGCGATTGCCGCGGACGAGGATGTTGCTCGGCTTGACGTCGCGATGGACGACCCCTTCCCGATGCGCCGCAGCGAGCGCCGACGCGACGTCGGCGACGAGTTGTGCGCAGGATCTCGCCCACCGTGATCCGGAACCGCTGCCGCGGCGATCGACCGATCCCGCGACCGGGTAGGCCTCGTCGAAGCCGGTCTCCTCGAACAGCGTGCCGAGCAATCGCTCGGGCGGTCGCGACTGCACCGTCGCGAGGAGCTTGTCGAGCGGCGGACCGTCGACGTACTCCATCGCGAACCAGTGCACGCCGCTCTCCTCGCCGACGGCGTAGACCGGTGCGATCCCCGGGTGGGAGATGCGGCCCGCGGTCTCGGCCTCGCGACGGAAGCGCGCGACGGACGAAGCGTCGAGCCCGACCAGGGAAGGGAGGACCTTCAGCGCGACGATCCGGCCGAGTGAGGGTTGCTCCGCCCGATAGACGACCCCCATGCCGCCGCGCCCGATCTCCTCGCGGATCAGGAACTCGCCGAGACGGCGGAGCGGCGGGACCGAAGGCGTCGACACGCCCTCGGATATCGGCCCTCCGCGTCGGCTGCCTGGACGCCCCGCGGATCTCCGGAACGCCGGCTCAGAGCTTCGGCGTCTTGTCCTCTTCGTCCGGCACGAGTTCGATCAGCCGGCGCTCGAGTTCCTCGGACGCGATGCGGATGAAGTTCCGCTCGCGGGTCTCGTACAGCGGTTTGCCGCCGCGGACCAACTCACGGACGCGCTTCTGGAGCAGGGAGGTCAGGCGGAACGAGCCGCTGACCTGACGGACGAGCTTCTGCGGGAGGGTGTCTTCCATGGGCGCGCGCGAGCCGAAGGGGCGGGAAGGCTAGCGGCGCCCGCGGTCTCCCGCAAGGCCGCCGGCTCGCGCCGGGGCCCCGCGAGAGTCGTCCTCAGGGGTCCCGGACGTCGACGACCGTCTGCATGTCGGCGAAGGCGCGGCGCCCGTCCCCGTTCGTGCTCACGAGGGTCAGGTGCACCAGGACCTGCCGGGCCGACGGGGGTCCGATCACCTGGATCTCGAAGCCGTGCGGGAAGCCCTCGTTCGCGGTGAGTTGCGGCGAGAAGCGGCTCACGCCGGTGTTGGTCTGGGCGAAGTTCGTCGCGACCGAGTGGTGCCGGTAGATCAGGATGTCCGGATCGCAGAGTCGGATCTCCGGCAGGATGCGCCAGGTCAACCCGCCTCGGCTGGGCAGCGGCGTGAGGGAGAGGTCCCCGTCCACGTCGATCTCGCGCAGCGTTCCCGGCGCGTTGATCGCCATCGCGCCGATCCACAGGAGCTTCACGGCGTCTCGGACGACGCCGGTGCGATCCGGCGTGCGATTGACGAGGTGCGCGCAGCTCTCGGTCCGGACCGAGGCGAGCGAGATGCGATCGAGCTGGTTGCCGTCGGCGAGCGACTCGCTGACCCAGTGGCAGAGGTTCAGGCCGTCGGGGCGCGACTGTGCCGGACCGCCGCGGACAGGCGTCAGGTAGAAGCGCTCGAACCGGTAGACGTCGGTCCGGTAGATCGCGCCCGAAGAGGTCTGGAACTCGTCGGTCCAGGCATACCGCGCGTAGAAGAGCTCGTTGCCGGTGCGGATCGCGTTCGAGGGATCGCGCTCGATGCGCCCGCTGACGTCGAAGGTCGGAATCCGCGACGAGAGCAACGGCCGCGGCATGCTGGACATGTCGAGCGCGTCGACATAGCCCTGACCGATCGCGCCCGCTCCGAACATGCCCACCGCGGAACCGAGTCCGCGCTGGATCTCGTCGAGGACGTCCTGCGCGATCTCGGTGACGCGCGCGGTGCGCTCCGTGTACTTCTGGGCGCGCATGCCGTCGAGGCTGAGCGTGGTGACGAGCCACGCCAGCATCAGGACCATCATCGAGGCGATGGTGAGCTCGAGCAGCGAGAAGCCGCCGTCGGTGCGCGAGTGGTCGCGCGAGTCGAAACGTTGCCGTTCCATCGGAGCCTCCTTCAGCGCTCGATGTAGATCTTCATCTGGTGCACCGAGTAGTGCAGCGCCATGTTGCGCCGATACGCCTCGATGCGGATGACGTAGCTGCCGTCCGGGAACGTCGCGCGCGGCGTGTCCCACGAGTAGACGTCCGGGCCGGTGCCCGCGTCACGGATGATGTAGGCGGGGTCCTCCGGCTTCTCGCCGATGGTCGCCAGGTCGTCGTCCTGGATGTGGCGCCAGGTCGCGCCGTTGTCCGGCGAGTAGCAGATGACGTAGTCGATCTGCGTTTCGTCTTCCGTGAAGGTCGACGGCGTGGTCCGCGTGTAGGGCAGGCGATCCCAACGCCGCCACTCCACCTGGTACGAGATGTCGATGGTCGCCGGGTTCAGGATCTCGCTGATCTCCGTCGGCGCGACGATCTCGACGCGCGGCGGCTGCGGGATGCGATGCGCGAGCGTCAGGTCCCCGAGCTCGAAGTAGCTCTGGAACAGCGACAGCAGACACCACTTGGCGAGGAACGACGAGCCGGTCTCGGTGGTCTGCGCGATGCCGTTGACCACGATGAAGCCGGCGTTGGTGTTGGAGGTGTTTGCGAGCCGCACGAGACCGGACCCCATGTAGGTCGTCGTGTGACGCACGTACTCGCGCAGGATCGTCGCCGTGCAGCGCTCGGTGGTGTACGGCGAGAGCGCGAACTCCGGCGGGTTGTTGCTGCCGGTGTTCACCGTGAACGGACGCGTCGTCGTGATCGAGGTCGGCACGGGGAAGCCGAAGTCGTTCTGGAGCGACAACCCCGCTCCCACCGGCGGACCGCTCGCGGTCAGGAAGTGGTGGTTGAAGTGCGCGGTCGTCGTGCCGTTGTTGAAGAAGCTGACGCAACCGACCGTGCTGGTGGAGTGGTGCCCCGAGTTGAAGGCGGTGCCCTGGGCCTTGAAGGCCGCGCGGCCGTTGTAGACGGTCTGCGCGACGTCCATCTTGAACTGGGTCGTGGCGGTGCCGGCGGTCAGGTTGCCGCGCGGCTTGCCGGCCGCGTCGAGCGCGAACCAGTCGGACGTGTATGCCCAGTCCGGGAACAACTCGCCGAGCCAGGTCATGCCCCACCAGTAGTTGGTGTCGCTGCTGCGCGCGAGGTGACGGGCGCCGGTGATGTTGTTGATGTAGCCGGTCGACGTGAGGGTGCCGCCCCACGGCCTGAGATTGACCGGGATCGAGCTCGGGTAGCCGTTCGCCGAGTCGTAGCCGATCTCGTTGCCGCAACCGACGTAGTAGTACGAGTACCCCGACAGCGTCGTGTAGATCGAGCGGCTCTGGATCAGCGCGTTGCGCAGGACTTGCATCACGCGCGGCACGTCGAAGGTCGGACCGCTGTTGTAGCGGTTGAACGCGTTGGCGATCCCCTGGTGGTCCGTCTTCGCGTTCTGCGTGTTGGTCAGCGAGTCGTGGAACCAGTTGTAGCCGTTGGGGAAGTCGGGATCCCCGTTCAGCAGGTCGCGGTACGGGTTGTGACGCGGGTCACCGCGGTACTGCGCGCGCTCCGTGAACGGCACGGCGTCGCGCGTCCGCGCCCACCACGTGTAGGTCTCGGAGAAGTCGTAAGGCTCGACGAAGGAACCGTCGGCGCCGTACGGCGAGGACCCGAGCAAGGTGAAGTCGGGCGTGGCGAGCGGCGACCAGATGCGCGTGCGCACTGTGAGCATCACGTCCTGCGACGTCGTCGTCCGCGGATCGAAGTACATCGGCGGCGAGTCGAGCGTCGTGAAGCGCTGCTGATCCCACAGGACGCCGGGGATCTTGATGCGCCAGCGCGCGGTGTTCTTCGGCCCGTCGCCGACGGTGTCGAGGTTCTTCGTGAACTGGTTGCCGGTGCCGATCGGACCCGGGACGTACTCGAGCCCGTAGAGGCGCGAGCGCAGGTTCGTGTTCAGGCCCTTCGTGCTCACGTACGGCGTGCGGAGCGGCGTGTTGTAGAGCACGAACAACGTCGACTTCCGCTTGCCCGGACCCGGATCGAAGAACCAGCAGGACCAGGTCATCGCCGGGAACGTGAAGGCGTCGAAGTTGTAGTTCGGCGCATTGGCGAACGGGGTGTACGCGTTGTTGCCCGCGACCATCACGCCGCCTTGCAGGCATTGCACCGTCAGACCCGGCGCCGCGGCGCCGGAGCCCGTGCCGTCGGTCAGGTCCATGTCCATGACTTCGAGCAGGATCGGGTGGGCCGAGTCCATCACGTCGGGGCCCGTGTAGCGGGTCGGATCCGCGACGTAGGCGTAGACGCGGAGGTAGACGTCGGTGACGTCACCCGTCACACCCGGCGGGCTCTGCGTGCGGAGTTCCTCCGGGTGCGTGACGACGCGGACGTACGGCAGCTCCGTCGGGAGCTTCGCGGCGTCCGAGAAATTGCGCAGCGCCGGCGTCGGCAGGAGTTCGCCGTGCAGATTGATCAGCAGCGAGTGCCGGTAGTGGTCGGGACGTTGCGCCATGTCCTCGACGAGGACCTGCAATGGCGGCTCCTTCGACATGTCGATCAGCGGCGGCGGCGCCTGGACGCCGAGCTGCTGCGCCTGACGGATCGCGTCCTCGCGGTCCTCGATCGCCTTCGTGCGCGTGTCCCACAACGCCTTCGCGCGCGGGTAACGCATCGCGTGGTTCCAGTGGTCCGCGAGCGTGTACGGGTACGGATTGGTGACCGGATCCCAGCCGTTCTTGTCCACGCCGTCGAGCGAGACCTTCGCCGCGATCAGGTCGGGCACGTAGTAGAAGGTCGACGCGCTGCCGGCCGGCATCGCGCCGGGGTAGTAGTAGATGTCGTTCACCGTTTGACGGCTGTCGACGGTGTCGTTGATGTACGGGCGGTAGAGCGGGTCACGCCCGTAACCGGCCTTCGTGATCCAGTGCGTGCGGACCGAGAGACCCGGGTTGCGGTTCTCGAGGTCGGTGATCGCGGACTCGACGAAGGGCACGATCGCCTCCATGAACACCCACCAACCGGGGATGTTCTCGCAGGCGAGGAGGTAGACGTCGAAGACCTGCGTGGTCGGGAACGCGGAACCGACCGAGTTCACGACGGACGACAGGCTCGCGATCTCGTGCACCTCGCCCGAGCGCGCCTGCTTGAGGATGCGTACCGACACGTAACGCACCGTGCGGTTCATCAAACCGGTGAACGGCCGCACGCTGATGCGCCGCGACCAGACCCATTGTCCCTCGCGGTCGATGTTGCCCGACAGCGGGTGGTCCGGCGCGATCAGCGCGCCGAACTGGTCGCGCGCGATCGACAGCGTCGGCCGCGGCACGATGCCGTCGTCGAGGACGTCGAGGTCGATCGCAGCGGCGAACTCGCCCCGGTCGAGCGACGAGTGGATCTCTGCGAGGATCGCCTGCGCCTTCGTGTAGGCGAAGACCTTGTCCTTCTGCGCCTGCGTCGAGCGGTAGTTCGAGCTGATGTGGTTCCCCAACACCACCGCGGCGACCAGGAAGATCACGACGCCCATGAGCAACTCCACCAGGGTGAAGCCGTCCGGCGCATGTGCCTGTCGATGACGTGTCATGTTCCAGCCTCCTCGCGCGTCGTCTCGCATCGATCAGGTGCTCGATCGATGTCGCAGGTCGATGCGGACCCCCCAGGGTCGGAGCGGGAGATCGGCCGACTCCAGCCCGCGACTGTGGCGAGGTTGGACGGTCGTCCCGGTTCAGGACGCCGCGCTGCGGCGAACCGCGAGCCCGATTCGAGGCCCGGCCGATGTCACTGCGCCTTGTTCCGCGCGGGCCAGGATCCGATAGTCCCCGCCCCCCGTGGCCCTCGCGCCCGCTCCCGCTGAACGCCTCCGCCCGGTGCGGCGCATCCTCGCGGCGTTCTTCGCGCGCCGGGCACACGTCGCCGGCGGCGTTCTCGCGACGGTCGCCGGGGCACTCGCGCTGCTGTCGATGCCGGTGCTCGCGGGCCAAGCACTCGACGCCGCGCGCACCGGGGACGCCGCGCTCGTCGAGTGGTGTGCGATCGCGTTCCTGGTCGCGGCCGCGGTCGAAGGCACGCTGCGGTGGACCGCGAGACGGCTGTTGATCGGCGAGTCGCGACGCGCGGAGGAGGAACTCAAGCGCGCGATCGAACGCCACGTCGTCCGCCTTCCGGTGACGACGATCGACGCCGCGCGCACCGGCGACCTCCTCAGTCGCATGTCGCAGGACGTCGAGCTGCTGCGCTTCGTCACCGGACCGCTGCTGCTCTACGGCGCGCAGGCGCTCGTCGTCGTTCCGGGCGGCCTGGTCCTCGTCTTCCGCAGCTCGACGGCGGTGGCGATCGGCGCCGGACTGCTGTTCGCGGTGATGGCATTCGGACTGCGCTGGCTGGCGCCACGCATCGAACGGCGCGCCGATGCCGCGCAGGCCGCGCTCGCGAAGATCGCCGAGCACGCGGCCGAGCGTGCCGTCGCGATCCGCGTCGTGCAGGCGTTCCATCGCTTCGCCGCCGAGGATCGCGCGATGAAGGCCCGCGCCGCCGATCTCGCGGAGCGGGGCTACGCCGTCGCGAAGCTCCAATCGCTCGTCGATCTCCTCATCCACGTGTCGGTCGAACTCGTGGTGTTGCTCGGTCTCGCGGTGGGCGCGGTCGAAGTCGCGCACGGGAGGAGCACGCCCGGCGCGTTGCTCGAGTACTGGGCCCTGCTCGGCGTGCAGCTCGGCCCGTTGATGACGCTCGGCTTCGTGTTCGGCGGCCTGCCGCGTGCATTCGCGGCGGGACGGCGCGTCGAGGAGATGTTCGACTGGCCCGCCGAGACGATCCGCGGCTCGGTTCTGCCGCAAGGCCACGGTCGACTGAGCGTGCGCGACCTGTCGTGGTCGCACGCCGGCGGATCGACGCCGGTGCTCACGCGCGTCTCGTTCGAACTCGAGCCGGGCACGACGCTCGCGATCGTCGGCGCCGTCGGCAGCGGGAAGAGCACGCTGCTCGACCTGATCCTCCGGCTCCGCGAACCCCCGCCCGGCACGATCTTCCTCGACGGGGCAGACGTGCTCGGAATCGCACCCAAGGCGCTGCGCGCGCGGTTCGCCGTCGCGCTCCAGGACCCGTTCCTGTTCAGCGATTCGATCGCCGCGAACGTCCGCCTCGGTGCCGACGACGCGGACGTCGCTGCGGCGAGCGCGGACGCCGGCCTTGCGCCCGACCTCCTCGCGATGCCCGACGGCCTCGCGACCGTGGTCGGCGAGCGCGGCGTCACGCTCAGCGGCGGTCAACGGCAGCGCGTCGCCCTCGCGCGAGCGCTCGCGAGCGGGCGCCCGGTGCTGGTCCTCGACGACACGATGTCGGCCGTCGATCACGCCACCGAGAGCCGGATCCTCGCGAACCTCCGTGCGCGTCACCTCGCGGACCGCACGGCGGTCGTCGTGACGCACCGCTTGTCCGCCGCGCGCGATGCCGACCGGATCCTGGTGCTCGACGGCGGGCGCGTCGCCGGTTTCGGCACGCACGCCGAGCTCGTCGCGTCCTGCCCGACCTACGCGACGACCTGGCGCCGCCAACGCGAGCACGACGCACTCGAGTCCGGGCCGGAGGGCGCACCGTGACCGACCGGCAGGATCGCAAGCGGCTCACCGATCGCGCGCAGCTCGTGCGCTTGTGGTCGTACTTGCGACCCTACCGAGCGAGGGTGACGCTCGCGCTCGGACTCCTGGCCGCGTCGTTCGCGATCGAACTGATCGGCCCCGTGCTGATCCGCTCCGCGATCGACGGCCCGCTGATGGCGACCGCGCGCGGCGGCGACATGGATGCGGAGCTCGCACGCCTGTCCTGGCTCGCGGCGGGCTACCTCGCCTGCATCCTCGCCGGCGCGGCGCTCGGATTGACCTTTGCGCGAACGGCGGCGCGCGTCGGCCGCAGCGTCGTCCGTGACCTGCGCGTCGCGTTGTGGGGCAAGCTCGTCCGCGTCGACGCACGCTGGCACGACAGGAACCCGAGCGGACGCGTCGTCACGCGCATGACGACCGATCTCGAGAACCTGGACGAACTCGTCTCCAGCGGCGGGCTCCACGCGGTCTTCGACCTGATGAAGCTCGGCGGGTTCGTCGTCGTGCTCGCGTTCGTGCAGCCTGAGGTGTTCGTGCTCGGACTGATCGCCGTGCCGTTCGCCGCCGTGATCAGCCTCGTGTTCCGCCGCGCGGCGCGCGCCGCGTACGGAGAGGTGCGGACGCGAGTCGCGGACCAGGCCGCGTTCACCGCGGAGTTCGCCCTCGGTATCCGGACGGTCCGCGTCTACGGCCGCGAGGACCTGGTCGACGCGCGTTACGACGGACTCAACCGTGCGACCCGCGTGGCGTGGCAACGCACGGTGCGCTGCTTCGCCGCCTTCTTCGCCTCGGTCGACTTCGTGATGCGCGCCGCGCAGGCCGCGCTCCTCTTGGTCGGCGGTCGGGCCGTCGCGCTCGGCTCCTCCACCCCGGGTGCCCTGGTCCAGGCCTGGCTCTACTTCGGCAAGCTGCAGGAACCGATCCGCGAGCTCGGCGAGCGCTGGCACGTGTTGCAGTCGGCGTTGAGCAGCGCCGAACGGATCCTCGCGATCCTCGACGAGCCCGACGGACCGTCCGAACCCGCGGATCCGATCGCCCCGCGCGGCGGCGGAGGGGTTCGCTTCGAGAGCGTCGAGTTCGCGTACGAACCCGGAAGGCCCGTCCTGCGCGGCGTCGACCTCTCGATCGATCCCGGCGCAACCGTGGCAATCGTCGGACCGACCGGCGCCGGCAAGTCGACTCTGCTCGCGCTCCTCTCGCGCCTCCACGACCCGGATCACGGTCGCATCCTGCTCGACGGCGTGCCCGTCGATCGGCTCCCGCTCCGTGAATTGCGGCAGCGCGTCGCGGTCGTGCCGCAGGAGCCGCTGCTGTTCGACGGCTCCGTGCTCGACAACGTGCGGCTGTTCGACGAGGCGATCGACGCGGCGACGGTCGAGCGGACGATCGACGCGATCGGAGCGCGCGGCGTGTTCGACGCGCGAGGCGGACTCACCGCGCAGGTCGGCGAACGCGGCCAGCTCCTGTCGCGCGGCGAACGTCAACTCGTCGCGTTCGCGCGCGCGCTGCTCGCCCGACCCGAAGTACTCGTGCTGGACGAGGCGACTGCGAGCGTCGACAGCGCGACCGAAGGGCGACTGCAGGCTGCGCTCGCGGCGTTGCGCGCCGGCCGTACGTGTCTGGTCGTCGCGCACCGCCTCGCGACGGTTCGCGACGCCGATCGGATCGTCGTGATCGAGCAGGGTCGCGTCGTGGAGACCGGTCGTCATGCCGATCTCGTCACGGCCGGCGGCGTGTACGCGGGGATGCACCGCGCCGCGACCGCGCTCGCTTGATCAGTCGACCGCCGCGAACGAGCAGATCGGACAGCGCGACGCCTCGTGTCCCCGCGCCGGGCAGAGCTGGCGACCGAACCAGATGATCTGCAGATGGAGCCGGTTCCAGCTCTCGCGCGGGAACAGCGCCTTCAGGTCTCGCTCGGTGTGTTCGACGGAACTGCCGTCGGACAGTCCCCACCGCAGCGCGCAGCGGTGGATGTGCGTGTCGACGGGGAAGGACGGCACGCCGAACGCCTGCGCCATCACGACGCTCGCGGTCTTGTGACCGACTCCGGGCAGTGCTTCCAGCTCGTCGAGGTCGGCGGGAACGCGGCCGTCGTGACGCTCGCAGAGTGCGCGCGCCAGGGCACGGAGGTGGCGCGCCTTGCTCGGCGCGAGGCCGCAGGTTCGGATCGCTTCGAGAATCGTCGCCTCCTCGAGCCCCGCCATCGCGGCCGGGGTTGCGCCGAGACGGAAGAGTCCCGGGGTGACCAGGTTCACGCGGACGTCGGTGGTCTGGGCCGAGAGCAGGACCGCGACCAGGAGGGTGAACGGGTCGCGATGGTCGAGCGGGATCGCCGGCGATGGATAGTGCTGGTCGAGCACCGCCTGGATGCGCGCGGCCTTCTCCTGCAGTTCACGGCCGATGCGCGGCTGGTCAGGCCCGGCGGAGGACGCCATGCGGCGGGGCGATTCCGATCGCGGCGAGGGCGACACGCGGCGCAGGGTAGCGGTCGAGCTGCGGCACCGCGCGTCCGATGCGGCCGGGCCCGGGCCAGCGCTCCGCTCGCGCGGGGCAAAAAAAAGGAGACCGGAAGGCCAAGGCCCTCCGGTCTCCTGCTCGCTCTCTTCTCTTGCTCGTTCTCTCACCCGGCCGGCCGCGCTTCCGGGCGAACCCGGCTCGCAAGCCGACCTGGTCTCGTCAGAGGCCGCAGGCCGGTGAGACCCGCAGCCGCTTCACTCTGGCCGGTTCTATGACGCGCAGCGTCGAAAGTTTCCTCCGCGGTCGTGGGAAATCCCGGCAGGGTTGCGAGAGCCGCGCGAGGTTTTGAGCTCACTCCGGTCGAGTGGGCCGTTGACGCCGCGCCGGATCGCACCAGAATGCTCGCCCCCCATCGCGGCCGAGGCCGCCAACCTCGCTCGAACGTCGTCGCTGCCGCGCCGACCGGTCGGTCTTTTGCGCCGCGCGCGCCGGGGCCCTCCAACCTTCGAATCGCCGCCGGGCGCGGCGATCCTCCGGTCCACGGGCCCAACAGTCCTGCATGAGCCTTCGCATCCGAAACGTCGCGATCATCGCGCACGTCGACCACGGCAAGACGACGCTGGTCGACGGTCTGCTCAAGCAAACCGGCACGTTCCGGGCGAACCAGCAGGTGAACGACTGCGTGCTGGACAGCAACGACCTCGAGCGCGAACGCGGGATCACGATCCTGGCGAAGAACACGGTGGTGTGGTTCGCCGACACCAAGATCAACCTGATCGACACGCCGGGCCACGCGGACTTCGGCGGCGAGGTCGAGCGGGTCCTCTCGATGGCCGACGGCGTGCTCCTGCTCGTCGACGCCTCGGAAGGCCCGATGCCGCAGACGCGCTTCGTCCTCGGCAAGGCCTTCGGGCACGGGCTGGTCCCGATCGTCGTCGTGAACAAGGTCGATCGGCCCGATGCTCGCTGCCGCGAGGTGCTGAACGAAGTCTTCGACCTCTTCATCGATCTCGATGCCGACGACGCGCAGCTCGAGTTCCCGGTCCTGTTCGGGACCGGGCGCGCCGGCTGGATGTCGAAGACCTACCTCGACGACGGCAAGACCGGCACCGACTTGCGCCCGCTGCTCGATGCGATCGTCGAGCACATCCCGGCGCCCAAGGACGACCCGGCCGGCCCGCTCCGCTTCCGCGTCACGACGCTGGACTGGTCCGACTACGTCGGGCGCATCGCGATCGGACGAATCCACCGCGGCCGCCTGAAGGTCGGCGATCGGGTGTGCCGGGTCGCCGCCGACGGACGCCGTTCGCAGCAGACGGTCCGCGGTCTGGCGACGTTCGAAGGCCTCGCGCGCAAGGAGGTCGACGTGGTCGAAGCCGGCGACCTGTGCGCGGTGTGGGGAATCGAGGAACTCCTGATCGGCGAGTCGCTGACGGACATCGACGTCGTCGAGCCGATGCCGGTCGTCTCGATCGACCAGCCGACGATGAGCGTCGTGCTGCGGATCAACGACTCGCCCTTCGCCGGCAAGGAGGGGCGTTTCGTCACGAGCCGTCACCTGCAAGAGCGTCTCGATCGCGAACTGCGCGTGAACGTCGCGTTGCGCGTCGAGACGGGCGACACGGCCGACACGTTCATCGTCTCGGGACGCGGAGTGATGCACCTCGGCTTCCTCTTCGAGACGATGCGTCGCGAGGGCTACGAGTTCTCGGTCGGCAAGCCGCGCGTGATCCTCCGCGAAGAGGACGGCCAACGACTCGAGCCGATCGAGCAGCTCACGATCGACTGCCCCGATTCCACGACCGGCCGCATCATCGAGATCCTCGGTGAGCGCCGCGCGGAGATGGTCCGCATGGACCGCAAGGGCACGTTCCAGCGGATCGAGTTCACGATCCCGTCGCGCGGCCTGATCGGCGTGCGGAACCGGATCCTCAACGCGTCCGGCGGCCAGGCGACGATGCACCACGTCTTCTCCGAGTACGGCCCGTGGCGCGGCCCGATCCAGGAGCGCAGCGCGGGGGTGCTGGTCTCGATGGCGTCCGGCAAGTCGACGCCCTACAGCATCGACGCCCTGCGCGACCGCGGCTCGTTCTTCGTCCCGCCGCAGACCGACGTCTACGAGGGCATGATCGTCGGCGAACACTGCCGCGAGAACGACCTCGTGGTGAACCTCTCGCGCGAGAAGAAGCTCACCAACGTGCGGTCGAGCACGAAGGAAGCCTTCGTGAAGCTGACCCCGCCGCGCGTGTTCGGCGTCGAGGAAGCGCTCGAGTACGTCGGCGAGGACGAGTACGCGGAGATGACGCCGAAGAGCGTGCGCCTGCGGAAGATCCTCCTGAAGGAGACGGATCGGAAGCGTCTCGATCGCGCAGCGCGCAGCGCGGCGGATTGACGGCGCGCGCCGCGACGCGCTCTCCTGGTCGACCCCGTCGCGGCGGGCTATCCTGCCGCGCCCTGGATCGGCCGTGACGTCCCGCGACGTATTCCGCGCGAAGCTGCTCGCCGAACTGGCCGAGCGGATCGGGCACGAGTTCCGCCGCCCCGAGTTGCTCGCGGAGGCGCTCGTCCACCCGTCGATGGGCAACGAGAGGAAGGACAGCTACGAGCGGCTCGAGTTCCTCGGCGACGCCGTGCTCGGCCTGTTCGTCGCGGAGTACTTCTTCGCGGCGCTGCCGGATCGCGCCGAGGGCGAACTCACGCGGATGCGCTCGGCGATCGTGAGCCAGGCGCCGCTCGCCGCCGTCGCGCGGCGGCTCGAACTGCCGAAGTGCGTGCTCGCCGGGCGCGGCATGACCGCGGCCGACCTCGACTCCGGGCGCATCCTCGCCAACCTGGTCGAGGCGGTGCTCGCCGCCGTCTACCTCGACGGCGGCGTGCGCGCCGCGCGGCGCTTCGTGAAACAACACGTGCTCGCCGGCGCCGGCAAGCACGCAGCGGTGCCGGCAACGCCACGCGATCCGAAGTCGCGGCTCCTCCACGCGGCGCAGGCCGAAGGGCTCGGCCAACCCGCGTATCGGGTGATCGAGTCGAAGGGACCGGATCACGCGCGCACGTTCCTCGTCGCGGTCGAACTCAACGACGTCGAACTCGCCCGCGCGAGCGGACCCAGCAAGCGCGCGGCTCAGCACGCCGCCGCCGAACTCGCGGTCGAGGCGCTGCGGCGCCGCGGCGGCAGCCCGGCCGGCGCATGACGTCGGCCGTCGCCTTCCTCCGCCTCGCCCCGGCCGAGCGCGTGCTCGAGGCGATCCGCCACGAGGGCCGGCATCTCGCGGTCGGCGGACTGTGGGGCGCGAGCGCGGCGCTGCTGGTCGCGGGGCTCCGGAACGCGCTCGGGCGACCGGTGCTGATCGTCACCGCCGACGACGGCGACACCACGAGCTTCGCCGACGACCTCGGCGCGTTCGGGACCGACGTGGCCTCGAGGCTGCCGCGACAGGACGTCGACGAGGACGGCCGGCCCGAGCCGATCACCGCGGGTGCACGCGCACGTTGTCTCGCTGCGCTCGTCGACCACGACGACGCCGCGCGCGGACCCATCCTGCTCTGCGCGAGCCTCGAGGCGCTGTTGCAGCCGGCGCCCGACGTCGCGGCGTTGCGCGAGGGCTGGCTCGAGTTGAAGCGCGGCGAACGCGTCGACCAGAGCGGACTGCTCGCGCGGTTCACCGGCGCGGGCCTGCGCCCGGTCGCGCTGGTCGTCGCGCCCGGCGAAGTCAGTCGGCGCGGCGACGTCCTCGACGTCTATCCGCTCGCCGGGACCGATGCCGTGCGCATCGAGTTCCTCGACGACGAGATCGAGTCGATCCGGACCTTCGATCCCGACTCGCAGCGTTCGCTCCAGGTCCTCGACCACGTCGCGCTGCGGATCGGCGGACCAGAAGTGGCGGGTGGCGGCGCGTCGCGAGCATCCGTGCTCGCATACGTCGTGCGACGCGACCTGCTCGTGTTCTGGTACGAGCCGCTCCGCATCGACGAGCGCCGCCAGTCGCTCGCCACGCTCGGCGGCGCGGAACTGCGCACCGCGATCGTCGCGCTGCAGGAGACGCTCGGCCCGTTCGGTTGGGTCGAACTCTCGTCGCTGCCGAGCCGCGACATCGACTTCCGCATCCAGTCCGCGGGCGGCGGCGCCGCGTCGGGCGAGACGGATCCGCTCGGTCGGCTGCGCGCGCTGCGCGGCATCGACGGCGGCGTGGTCGAAGTCGTGTGCCGGACCGACGCCGAGCAGCGTCGTCTCACCGAGGTGTTCGCGCACAAGGGCGTCGACCTCGCGCGCGAGCACGTCGCGCTGCGGACCGGTGCCGTGAGCCGCGGCTTCCGGGTGCCGGAACTGCGGTGGACGGTGTTGTCCAACGTCGAATTCGCCGGCCTGCCCGCGAGCGCGCGCGTGCGGGCGCGGCCGAAGGTCCCGACGCGCGCGGTGAAGACCTTCTTCGAGCTCGGTCCCGGCGACCTCGTCGTGCACGCCGTGCACGGCATCGCGCTGTTCGAGGGCATCGAACGGATCAAGCGCGGCGAGGCGGAGGAAGACTGTCTCCGGCTCCAGTTCAAGGACGAGGTCCGGCTCCTCGTCCCGGGCTCGAAGATCCACCTCGTCCAGAAGTACGTCGTCGCGGGCGGCGCGGCGCGTCCCTCGCTCGACAAGCTCGGCGGCAAGGGATTCCAGCGCCGCAAGGACGAGGTGCAGGCGGCGCTCTTCGACCTCTGCGCCGACCTTCTCGAGGTCGAAGCCGAACGCGAGCGCGTGCGCCGCCCGCCGTACCCCCGCGATCCGCTCGAAAGCGACTTCCTCGACGGCTTCCCGTTCGCGGACACGCCGGACCAGTCGACCTGCTGGGACGAGATCCGCGCCGACCTCGAAGCCGATCGGCCGATGGATCGGTTGCTCTGCGGCGACGTCGGCTTCGGCAAGACCGAACTCGCGATGCGCGCGGCGTTCAAGGTCGCGATCACGGGCCGCCAGGTCGCGATGCTCGTCCCCACCACCGTGCTCGCGGAACAGCACCATCGCAACTTCACGGCGCGGATGGCGCCGCACGGTCTGCGCGTCGAGGTCGTCTCGCGCTTCGTCGCTCCGAAGCAGAGCAAGCGGATCCTCGCCGACTGCGCGGCCGGACGCGTCGACCTCCTGCTCGGCACGCATCGCCTTCTCGGCGGCGACGTCGCCTTTAGCGACCTCGGGCTCGTCATCGTCGACGAGGAGCAGCGCTTCGGCGTGCGGCAGAAGGAGCACATGAAGAAGCTGCGCGCGGGCGTCGACGTGCTCGCGCTCAGCGCGACGCCGATCCCGCGCACGCTCCACGCCTCGCTGCTGGGCATCCGTCGCATCTCGACGCTGTCGACGCCGCCGCCCGGCCGTCAGGACGTGGACACGAAGGTCGTGTGGCGCGACGACGCCGTCCTCCGCGACGCCATCCAGCACGAACTCGCGCGGGGCGGACAGGTCTTCCTGCTGCACGACCGCATCGCCGGACTGCGCGCGCTGAAGGACCTCGTCGAGCGCCTCGCGCCGACCGCGCGCGTGGCGATCGGTCACGGCGAACTCCCCGAGCGCGAGCTCGAGCGCACGCTGCGCGCGTTCGTCGGCGGCGACGTCGACGTGCTCGTGTGCACGTCGATCGTCGAGAACGGCCTCGACATCCCCCGCGCGAACACGATCCTCGTCGACCGCGCCGACCACTTCGGCCTCGCGGAGCTCCACCAGCTCCGCGGCCGCGTCGGGCGCAGCGACGTCCGCGCCGCGTGCTGGCTCCTGATGGACCGCTTCGCGCCGCCGCCGGAGTCCGCCCGCCTGCGGCTCGCCGCGCTCGCCGAGTTCTCGCACCTCGGCGCCGGCTTCGCGATCGCGATGAAGGACCTCGAGATCCGCGGCGCCGGCAACCTGCTCGGACCGCAGCAGTCGGGACACATCGCGGCGGTCGGCTACGAGATGTACTGCCATCTCCTTCGGACCGCCGTCGAGCAGGCGAAGGAACTCGGTGCGCCGATCGCCGCGGAGATCCGCGAGGTCGACGTCGATCTCGGTGTCTCGGCGTACGTCCCCGAGGAGTTCGTCGCGGACAGCAAGGCCCGGCTCGAACTGCTCCGCGAGATGGACGGCGCCACGACGCCCACCGAGGCGGCGCGCATCCGCGCCGACCTGATCGACCGCCACGGCAAGCTGCCCCACCCGGTCGAGAACCTGCTGCGGGTGTTCCTGCTCAAGCACCTGCTGCTCGACCAGGACGTGCTCGCCGTGCAACGGACCGGGCCGGATCGGGTCGTCGTCCGTCACGCACCGAACCGGCCGCTCGGCGGAGCGTGGCTCGATCGCTTCACCGACGTGCGCCGCGTCGAAGCCGGCAAGACGCACCTCGTCTTCCCGCTGCGCCGCGGGCACCGGCACGCGGACTGGACTCCGGAGGAGACCCTGCAGCTCCTGCTCGAAACCTTGTGCGGCGATCCGCAGCTCGTGAAGATCGCCGCATGCGGTCGGCCCATCGTTGCGTCGCGGCGCTCGCCGCCGTCCTGATGCACCTCGCTCCGCTCGTGGACCACGCGGCAGCGCAGAGCGCGGTGCCGGGCGGACGCCGCACCTTCGACCGGGTGCGCGCCGTCGTCGGCGACCGCGTGATCCTCGAGAGCACGATGCGGCGCGAACTCGCCGCGCAAACCGCGCAGGCGGGCCACGAGCTCACGCCGCAGGAGAGACGCCGCGCCGAGGACGAGATCGTCCGCGCACTCGCGCGCGAGGAGATCTGGGTGCAGATCGGCAAGATCATCGGTCGCGACGATCCGCTCGCGTTCGAGCGCCAGGTCGACTCGCTCGTC
>JACRLW010000078.1 GCA_016235155.1 Planctomycetota bacterium | reverse complement strand
ACTCCTCGCCGCCCCGACCGTCACCCAGCGCACGCTGATGCAGTCGTTCGGCAACGGCGCCGGAGCGCACTTCGGCGCCGCGCTCGCCCGCGTCGGCGACCTCGACGGCGACGGCCGGCCCGAGTTGGTCATCGGCTCCCCGAACTTCAGTCCGAATCCGAACGCCGTGAACATGGGCGCGGCGACGGTGATCGACGGGCGCACCGGCGCTTTCCGCTACCAGATCGGTCCACTGCCCTCGGCACAGGCCTTCGCTGGCGCGGCGGTGGCGGCCGGCCGCGACATCAACCACGACGGCTACCCGGACTTCGTCGTGGGAGCGCCGAACTACAACGGCGGCTTCGGCGCCGTCACCGCTCACAGCGGCGCCACGGGAGCCTTGCTCTGGACGCGCGATGTCACCGGATCCAACCTCCGGCAGTTCGGAACAGCGGCTCTCGTGATCCCCGACCTGTCCAACGACGGCCGGGCGGACGTCGTCGTCGGCGCTCCGGGTAACCCCAACGGCATGCCGAGCGCGCATCGCCTGAACAGCTTCGGTGCGGTGCTGGCGACCCCCGCGGTCGGCGCGTCCGGCTCGGACTGCGGGATCAGCGTCGCGGAGCTCTCCGACCTGACCAACGACGGCATCCCGGAGGTCGCGATCGGCGAGCCGGGCTACGTGCGCAGCGGCCGATCCGGTCGGGTCCGCGTGATCGACCTGGCGACGGCGCGAATCGTCCACGAGCTGGTCTCGTTTCCTTTCGACAGCGCCGCCGGACAGTTCGTCGCGAACGCGGGTGACGTCGACGCCGACGGCGCGGACGACATCCTGGTCAGCTACCGCGACACCTGGTCGGCGGGGCAACTGACGCCGCGCGTCACGGTGTTCTCGGGCCGGACCGGGTCCCAGCTCGGCACGGCGACCTTCGGTGCGACGATCGAAGCGTCCTTCGGCAAGGCGACGGCCGGCATCGGCGACTTCGACGGGGACGGCGGCGACGACTTCGCCGTCGGCGTGCCCGACTACAACGGCGGTGCGGGACGCGTCGTCGTCTACTCGGGTCGCACGCAGGTGGCGATCGCCACCATCGACGGGGACGCCGGTTCGCACTTCGGCGCCTCGATCGCGTGGTACGGCGACTTCGACGGTGACGGCCGCGACGACTTCGCCGTCGGCGCGCCGGACCACGTCCAGAACGGAGCCCCGGTCGGCCGCGTCAGTGTGCACGGCCTGCGAATCACTGGCATCATCGGCTTCTTCGGCACGAGCTGCTCGGGGCAGTCCAACGCGCCGTCGCTCTACACCCTCGCCTTGCTCAACACCCTGCGGCCGGGCGGGAGCTTCCGGATCTACGCGCGGAACGTCGTTCCGGCTTCGACGACCTACTGGCTGTGGGGCTTCTCCGACACCGTGACCAACGGTGTGCCGCTGCCTTTCGACCTCACGCCGCTCGGCTTCCCGAACTGCAACCTGCTCGTATCGCCGGACGTGGTCATCGCGTTCGCCTCCAGCTCGATCGCGTCGGTCACGCTGCCGAACGACCCGCGGATCGCCGGCGGACGCGTCTATCTCCAGGCCGCGGTCGCCGGCGCCGCCTACGCGAACGGCATCAGCTTCTCGAACGGCGCGAGCATCCTGATCGGGAACTGACCATCGCCTGGCGCAGAGGTCCGGGTCGTCCGGGCCAGGACGAGCACGAATCGCAGGATGCCGCCGGTCGCTCGCCGCGGGTAGCTTCCGCGCGACGTGAGCACGAGTCATCCGCCGCACGACGCCCCCTTCGCGCTGCGCGAACTGCTCCGCCTCGCCTGGCCCGCGGCGCTCGCCTCGGTCGTGCGCAGCTTCTACCGGCTCGTCGACCAGTACTTCGTCGCCGACCTCGGGGTCGAGGCGCAGGCGGCGGTCGCGGTCGGGTCGATGGTGGGCATCTTCTTCGCGGCGTTCGGCGAACTCGTCGGCGTGGGCACGCTCGCGATCGCGGCGCGACGCTTCGGCGAGGGCGACGCGACGCGGGCGCAGGCCGCGATCCGCACCGGGTTGCGGCTCGCGCTCGTGCTCGGCGCGGTGCAGGCGGTCGCGACGCTGGGGGCCGGCGACTCGCTCGGCGCCCTGCTCGTGCCGGGCGGCGGCAGCGTGCACGAACGCGAGCAGCTCGTCGCGTTCGTCACCTGGCTCGGCATCGGACAGGTGCTGCTCGTGCCCCTGCCCGTGCTCGGCAGCGCATTCCTCGCGCTGCGACGCCCGCGCACGCAGCTCCTGCTCGAGAGCCTCAGCGTGCTCGTCAACGTCGTGCTCGCCGCGGCGCTCGTGCCGCGCTTCGGCGTCGCCGGCGCGGGCATGGCGACGGCGCTGTCGCGCGCCCCGTCGCTCGCGATCGGCGTGGCGCTGCTCGGCAAGAGCGGCGTCGAGCGACCGCTGCGCGGCGGCTTCGACCTCGCGATCGCAAAGAACACGGTGCGCATCGGCTTGCCGGCGTGCATCAGCGTCCTGCTCTACTCGGGCGTCTATCAGGCGATGCTCGCGGTGACGTTCCGCCACTTCGGTCCGGAAGGCCGCGCCGCGCTCGGCCCCGGCTTCGGCATCGAGGTCACCTTCTACTACGCCTACTTCGGCATCGCCTATGCGGCCGGCAGCCTCTGCGGCCATGCCTTGGGTCAAGGACGGCCCGATCGAGCGCTCGCGATCGGCCGCGCCGCGGCGCGAGTCGGCGTGGTCGTCGCCGTCTTCGCCGGCGTGATGTTCTGGATCGCGGGTCCTTGGATGGTCGCACTGTTCGCCGACGACCCGCGCGCCGTCGAGGCATGCCTCACCTACCTGCATTGGATGGCGCCGGCTCAACCGCTGCAGGCGCTGCAGATCACCTTCGACCAGTGCCTCGTCGGCGCGGGCGTCACGCTGCCGGTGATGGTCAGCACGAGCGCGATGAACATCCTCCGCGTGCCGCTCTCGTACCTGTTCGCGGTCGCCGCAGGGCTCGGACTCCCCGGCGTCTGGCTGACGATCGACGTGACCGCCGCCGGCCGCACGTTGTGGGCCTGGCTCCGCTTCCGCAATGGCGCATGGACGCGCCGCCGCGTCTGAGCACGCGGACTCGCTATCGTGCGCGCGCCTGCCCGGACCGCGCGCGCTCGCGTCCAGGCACCATGAGCAAGAAGTCCGCAGCGTCGTTCCTCCTCCTCGCCGCTCTCGTTTCGCCGTCTCACGCCCAGATCCAGGTGACGGCCGTGGCTCCGCCGCGGAACGCGAGCTCCGCGACGACGGCGCCGCTCGTGACGATCGACTTCGCCGAACCGATCACCATCGCGAGCGTGACCGCAGCGAGCTTCCACGTACACGGCCGGTGGAGCGGAGTCTGCGACGGCACGCTCTCGCTCGCGAATGGCGGGTTCCGCATCGAGTTCGCCGCGCAGCGGCCGTTCTTCGCGGGCGAGCTCGTGACGGTCTCGCTGTCGTCGGCGATCACCGCCGTCTCGGGTCGCCGTCTCGTCGGGGGTCATTCGTGGAGCTTCTGGACGCGGCCGGTGCGTGGCTCGCGCAGCTTCGCGCTCGCCGCGACTCTCCCCGTGCGCCTGCCGGGCGAGACCTGGATCCAGACCTACGGTGCCCACGCCGCCGACCTCGACCGCGACGGCGCGCCCGACCTCAGCCTGCCCGACGAACTCGCGGCCGACGTGCGCGTGATGCGCAACGACGGCTGCGGCAACTACTCCGGCGTCGTGCCCCACGCCCTGCAGACGGGCGGCGCGCCGAGCACCAACGAGGCGGCCGACTTCGACGGCGACGGCTGGCTCGACCTCGCCGTCGGCGACATCGCGATCGGTTCGCTCTCGATCCTGATCGGCGATCGCGCCGGCGGCTATCGCGCCGCCGTGCACTACCCCAGCGGTCGCGGCACGCGTGGCCTCGCCGTGCTGGATTGCGACGGCGACGGCGACCCCGACGTCGTGACCGCGAACCGCGTGTCGTCGAACCTGGCACTGCATCGCAATCGCGGCGACGGGACCTTCGACCCCGCAACGTTCTTCGACGGCGGCGGCGCGGGCGAGACCGCGGTCGTCGCCGCGGATGCCAACGGCGACGGCATCGCCGACCTCTACGTCGGCAATCACGGTTCGCGCACGATCACGTCGCTCCGAGGCGACGGGGCCGGCAACTTCACGCTCGTGGGATCGCGCGGCGTGACGGGACAGCCCTGGATGATCACGGCAGGCGACGTCGACCGCGACGGCATCGTCGATGCTGTGACCTGCAACTCGTCGTCGCCGCGCGTGACGATCGCGCGCGGCGACGGCCTCGGCGGCCTGTTGCCCGTCGCGGAATACACGACCGGCTCGTTCCCGCTCGCGATCGACCTCGGCGACCTCGACGGCGACGGCGCGCTCGATCTCGTCGTGTCGAACTACTCGGGCTCGTCGTTCACCGTGCGCTGGAACGACGGCTTCGGCGGCTTCGCGAGTTCGTTCACCCTGGCCGCGCCACGCGCCGGTTCGTGCGCGCTGTTGGTCGACGACGACCGCGACGGCGATCTCGACGTCCTCGGCATCGACGAACTCGCGGACGTCGTCTTGCTGTTCCGCCAGACCACGCCCGCGCTGCCGGGGGTGCAGGCTTCGAACTGCGCCGCGAGCCTGCGCGTCGACGCGCGCGCGAGCAATGCGGGCTTCGGTGGTCGCGCCGGTCACGACGTCACCCGCGATCTCCGGTGCTTCGTCGGCATCGCCGGGGCGAGCGTCCAGCCCTTCGGGCTGCTCGCCGGACTCGCGCTCGCGCCCGGTCCGAACACGGCGTTCGGCATCCTCAATCTCGACGCGACGGCGCTCGTCCCGCTCGGAACGGGGACGACCGACGCCTCCGGCGAAGCGCAGGTCACGGTGATCTTCCCCGCCTCGCTCCCGCCCGGCATCGCGATCGCGCTCCAAGGCGGCGTGGGCGATCCGTCGCATCCGCTCGGCGCGCGGCTGACCAACGCGGAAACCATCGTCCTGCGCTGAGATCCGTTGGCTAACCTGCGCGCGTGATCGCCGTGCATCATCAGGTCGTCCGTTCCGCCCTCGTCCTCCTCGCCGCGTCCTTCGCCGCGCGCGCGCAACAGCCCGAGC
The DNA here is from genome assembly GCA_016235155.1 of Planctomycetota bacterium. Lineage (GTDB taxonomy): Bacteria > Planctomycetota > UBA1135 > UBA1135 > UBA2386 > JACRLW01. The sequence goes on along the minus strand of JACRLW010000078.1, from coordinate 11,759 downwards.
CCGCGAAGCAGGTCTTCACCGACGGGCAGGCGCAGGTCGTCGACGCCTTCTCCAATCCGCGCGATTGGATCCGCCATCAGCTCTGGGTCGAGACGGACTTCGACAGCGACGGCGACGGCAAGAAGGACCGCATGCATGTCGACGTCACGCGGCCGGCGCAGACCGACACCGAGGGGCTGAAGGTGCCGGTGATCTACGAGACGAGTCCGTACTTCGCGGGCACCGGCGGCCTCGCCAAGGAGTTCTTCTGGAACCCCGAACACGAACTCGGCGCGAAGCCGCCCAAGCGCCCGCCGATGCCGCCGATCGCGTTCCGCAAGGGGCGCGGGATGATCGCCAACAGCGAAGTGCAGACCTGGGTGCCGCGCGGCTTCGCGGTCGTGCATTCGTCGTCGCCGGGCACGGGTCTCTCGCAGGGTTGTCCGACCGTCGGCGGCGACAACGAGTCGCTGGCGCCGAAGGCGGTGATCGACTGGCTCAATGGCCGCGCGCCGGGATTCACCGCGCCCGCCGGCGGCGAGCCGGTGACGGCGGCCTGGTGCACGGGCAAGGTCGGAATGATCGGCACGTCCTACAACGGCACGTTGCCGCTCGCCGCGGCGACGACCGGCGTCGAGGGACTCGAGGCGATCGTCCCCATCGCGCCGAACACGTCCTACTACCACTACTACCGGAGCAACGGCCTCGTCCGGCATCCCGGCGGCTACATGGGCGAGGACATCGACGTCCTCTACGACTTCATCAACAGCGGCGACCCGAGCAAGCGCGACTACTGCAACGAGAAGGTGCGCGAACAGGAACTGCAGAAACACCAGGACCGGATCACCGGCGACTGGAACGGGTTCTGGGCGGGTCGCGACTACCTGCTCGACCTCGGGCCGATGAAGGCGGCGACGCTGATGTCGCACGCGTTCAACGACTGGAACGTGATGCCCGAGCACAGCGTGCGCATCTATGCGGCGCTCAAGCAGAAGGGCGTGCCGTGCATCGCGTTCTTCCACCAGGAGAGTCATGGCGGACCGCCGCCGCTCGCGCTCGTCAATCGCTGGTTCACGCGCTTCTTGTGCGGCGTCGAGAACGGCGTCGAGAGCGGACCCAGGAGCTGGATCGTCCGCGAGGACGATCGTCGCTCGAACCCGACCGCCTATCCCGACTACCCGCATCCCGATGCCGTCGCCACGGAGCTGCATCCGGGCAAGGGCGGCGCGGCCGTCGGCGGACTGGGCGCGGACCGTCTGCCGGAGCAGGGCAAGGAGACCCTGGTCGACGACGTCGCGTTCGACGGAGCCAAACTCGCGCAGGCCGCAAAGAGCGAACATCGCCTCCTCTATGCGACGCCGCCGCTGGTCGCCCCGCTGCACCTCTCGGGCACCGCGCGGCTGCGCATCCGCATGGCGTGCAGCAAGCCGGCGACCAACCTGTCGATCTGGATCGTCTCGCTCCCCTGGACGGACGGCGCGACCATCACCGACAACGTGATCACGCGCGGCTGGGCCGATCCCCAGAACCGGACCTCGCTCGAGAAGAGCGAGCCGCTGAAGCCCGGGACCTTCGTCGATCTCGCCTTCGACCTCCAACCCGACGACCAGGTCATCGCCGCGGGCGAGCGCATCGGCCTGATGGTCTTCGCCAGCGATCGCGACTTCACGCTCTGGCCGAAGGCCGGAACCAAGCTCACCGTCGACCTCGACGGCACCGCGCTCGAACTGCCGGTCGTCGGCGGACGGGAAGCGCTCGACGCCGCGCTCGGCACCAAGCGCTGAGACCGGGGACTCGGGTGCCGTCGATCGCGCGGTATCCTCGCGCGTCCTGCCGACCCGCCCCCGAGTCCCATGAAGTTCTTGGCGCTGGCCGCGACCCTTGTCGCGTCCGCCCTCGTCGCGACCGCCCCCGCCGGCGCGCAGTCGAGCGTCGATCTCCCCCATCTCTTCCCGGCCGCCGCCCGCGCCACCGGGATCAGCGCCGTGCGCTGGGTCCCCGCGCAGAGCGCGTATCTCTTTTCGCTGCGCGACGCGAGCGGCGCGGTCGTCGTCGAGTACCGCCTGCCGATCGGCCACCCGCATCTGCAGCGCGGCGTGCTGCGCGTCGAGGAGACGACCACCGGCGTCGCGCCGATCGACGCCGGCGGACTGAGCTACCGCACGGCCAATCCGCCGGCCGCGGCGCTCGGTGCCCTGATCTCGCCCTACGACCTCGCGTACTCCGCGCAGCACGACCCACTCCACACCGGGACGCTGCTGTCGCACTCGCTCGACGCGGCGGCACGGACGGTGACGCTTCACGTCCGCGACTCGTACCTGAGCGGTGGAACTCCGGTCGTCTGCGAGAAGCGCTACGCGTTGCGGCTCTTCGGCCGCGCGTTGCGGATCGAGGCGTCGAGCGACGAGACCGTGCGCGATCTCGCCGCGTTCAACCACGCCGGTTTCGTCTTCGGCGACGGCACCGCTCTGCCCGCCGGCGGCGTCGCCCTGCACGTGCCGTACGCGGACATGATTCCGGTGTTCGTCGCCTCGGCGCCGAGCGGGCAGCGCTTCGCCGTCGCGCGATTCCTCGACTGGTATGCGAGCAACGCGAGCGAGACGCCCTCGGTCGTCCCCTCGGTCACCGGATCGTCATTCCGCGGCGAGACGGGTTCGGCCTACTACCGCGACGGCACCAACCGGCTCGTCGCGCCGATACGCGAGACGGCGTGGGTCGTCGTCGCGCCGCGCATCCTCGACACGCTGCCGGTGATCGATCGCCCGCGCTCGGAGTACCGCCTGCTCTGCGCGGAGCGGGACGTCTCGCAGAACGGTCCCGGCAACCGCTACGACAAGGCGCGTGACTGGGTCGTGCGCGCGCGCGGGTGCGGGATCGACGACATGCAGCACATCAAGTGGGACTGGCACAAGTGGCCGTTCAACCTGAACGACCCCGACTACCTGCCGGCCCTGCCCGCGCCGCCGTTCGGAACCATCTGGGGCACGGCCTCCGACTGGCTCGCGTTCGCGCAGGCCAACGCCGACGGCGGCTGGGGACTCGCGCCGTACCTCGCCGCGAACATGATGGACCCGGGCTATCCGAACCTCGTGCTGCAAGTCCCGGGCAGCGTGCCCGGCTCGATCGTGCTCGGCGCGAACCCGGCATACGACCAGAGCCTCTGCACGCGCGACGCGAACGGTGCGCTGAAGAAGGGCTGGGACACCAACCTCAATCTCGCGAACACCAACCTCGCCGGACAGGGCCATCTCGTCGACGTGCAGGCGCCGCACACGTTTGCGGCGAAGTTCGCTTCGATCGCGCAGGGGATCGCGGGCCCCGGCGGCTTCCTGGTCGGCGGCGCGCACGTCGATGCGCAGACCGACGTCCCTGCCTGGATCGAGATCGACCAGGTCCGCGGTTCGCCCGCGAGCAAGACGATCGCGCAGAACCTCGTCTGGCGCGAAGTCGCCTTCCAGACGCTCAAGGACGCGATGCAGGGTCCGCTGCACGGCGAGAACTCCCATTGGCGCTACCGCGCCTTCGAATCGTTCGCGGCCGGCGTGCTCGACGGCACGAGCCGCAAGATCCCGATCCACTGGAGCCCGGCGCAGGGTCCGCCCGACGCGACGAACCGCGACTACCTGGTCGTGCCCGACTACGAGCTCGGCGTCGTGCTGCGCCAGTCGGCCGCCTGGTTCGGGATGGGCTGGGAGTACCACTTCGCGGGCAGCGCGTACCCCGTGCCGCAGTCGTGGAGCGACGGCTGGCACACGACGCTGCTCTCCTACGGACACGCGCCGTACTTCAGCACCAACGGCGACGTCACCAACAACTACTGGAACTGGCGTGACACGCTGCGGAGCCACTTCCTCGCGCACGGGCTCAGCGCGGCATTGCGTCGCGATCCGCCGCACGAAGTCCGCTACGAGGACGGCACCGGCGTCGAACGCACCCTCGACGAGGCCGTCGCTGCGGGGATGGATCTCGTGCGGCCACGCCTCGTGCTTCGCAACGCGAGCGGGCTCGAAGTGAAGCTCAACCATTCGCTCACGACCTGGTCCACCGCGGTGCGAGGCACCGTTGTCGCGCTTCCGACCGACGGCTTCGCCGGCTCGTCGCCGAGCGGACTGTTCGCGATGTCGGCGCTCAATCCGTCCTCTGGCCAGCGCGTCGACTACGCCTTCGAACCCGGCGTGTCCGAGATGCTCGACCCGCGCGGCGTCGCGCAGTCGTTCAACGGATTCCCCGGTGCCTTGCTGCCCATCCCACCCGGTGTCCTGCCGGCGGGTACGAGCGTCGCCCAGGTCGTCGTCGTGCGCGACCTGCGGCGCAACCAGGCGGTCTATGCCAACGGCTTCTCGACCGGCACGTCCTCGCTCGGTGCCGTTCCGTCGCTCGTCGCGCTGCGCATCGACGCGGACGACACCAGCACCCTGAGCCTCGGCCGCTTGCGCATCGGATTGCGCGCGATCGCCGTCGACCAGAACGGCGCCGAGCGCGACGTCACCGGCATCGTGCAATGGAGCTCGGCTCATCCGTCGGTCGCGAGCGTCGGACGCCAGGGCGCGGTGCGGGCGCTCGGCCTCGGACGCGCGACCATCCACGCCGTGCTCGCTCCCGGTCTCGCGGCGCAGCACGTCGTCTTCGTCGACGCCAACCCACAGCTCGGCGCGCTCGACATCGAAGCGCTCAGCTCGCGCGTCGTCGTCGCGGCCTTTTCGACCGACTCCCATTGCCCGCTCGCGGCACTGCTGGTCGAGGAGGTCGGCGTGCCGGGATTGACGCTCGATCTCGCCTCGCCCGACCCGGTCGGCAAGCTGCATCGAAGCGCACTGCTCGGCCTGCGGCGCGGCGCGACGTACCGTCTGACCCCGGCCGCGCTCAACGCGTTTGGACTGGCGGCGCTCGGAACGCCGCTGGTCGTCACCGTGCCGTGACCGCGCCCTGCAAGTCGGACCTGTAACACGCGTCTTCCCAAGACGCATACCCTGTCGTCCCGACCTGACCTGGACCGGAGGCGTCATGACCTCGACTTGCGCCGTTCTTCCGCTCGCCCTCGCGCTTCTCCTGCCCGCGCACTCGCTCGCGCAGGGACCGCAGTTGCTCGCCGACGTGCAGGTCACGCCGGAGCTCGAGCCCTGGTCCTACCCGCGCGACCTCACCCCGTTCGGGGCGGGCGTGCTCTTCGCCGCGACCCGTGAGGACGTCGGCGAGGAGCTGTGGTTCAGCGACGGCACGACCAGCGGCACGCGCCTCGTCGCCGAAGTCCGTCCCGGCACGGCGGACGGCTATTGGGGTCCGATCGTCGTCGCCGGTCCGCTCGCGTTCTTCGCGGCCGACGACGGCATCCGCGGCGCCGAGTTGTGGTGCACCGACGGCACGAGGGCAGGCACGCGTCTCGTCCTCGACGTCGCGCCCGGCGCGGGCGGCTCGAACCTGCGCGAACTCACCGCCGTCGGCTCGACTTTGTTCTTCCTCGCCGACGACGGCGTGCACGGCTTCGAACTCTGGCGGAGCGACGGGAGCGTTGCCGGCACCTGGCTCGTCACCGATCTGCTGCCTGGACCCGGTCACGGCGTCCTCAGCGAGGTGGTCGGTCTCAGCGGCGGAGTCGTGTTCGCGGGCGACGACGGCGTGAACGGCACCGAACCCTGGTACAGCGACGGAACTCTCGCCGGCACGACGCTCCTGCTCGACATCGCCGCGGGCCCGGCGTCGTCGTCGCCCGGCTCGCTCACGGTCATCAACGGTCGCGTCTGGTTCCGCGCCGACGACGGCATCTCCGGCTCCGAGCCGTGGACGACGGACGGGACCCCTACGAGCATCGCGATGCTCACCGATCTGCGGCCCGGTGCCGCGAGTTCGCGCCCGACTTCGTTCTGCGCGCTCGGCAATGCCGTCGTCTTCGCGGCCTACGACGGCCCGCTCATGGAGTTGTGGCGCGCCGACGCGCAGGGCGTCGCTCTCGTGAGCGGCATCACGGGGGCGGATCCCGATCAGTTCCGTTCGACGGGCAGCCGCGTCTACTTCCCCGTCGTGAACGGTCTCTCGACGCGCGTCTGGTCGAGCGACGGCACGACCGGAGGTACGGCCCCCATCAGCGGCGCGAACCACACGGCCGCGCGTCAACTGGCCGTCAACGGCGACGTGCTCTGGTTCGCGGGAACGGACCCCGTGCACGGCGAGGAACCGTGGACCGCGCGATCGGGCGTCGGAGCGATGGTCGCGGACGTCCGGCCGGGCGTGCTCGATTCCCAGCCTGGCGGTTTCGCCCCGTTCCCCGGCACCAACCGGATGGTCTTCGCGGCGACCGACCCCCCGATCGGCCGTGAGCCGTGGACGAGCGACGGCACGCCGGGCAACACGCGGCTCCTGAGCAACGTCAATCCGCGCCGCCCCGGCGCCACGCTCGGTTCGGCTCCATACGGACTCGTCGACGCCGCCGGCACTGCGTACTTCGTCGCCGACGACGGCGTGCACGGGCCCGAGTTGTGGAAGAGCGACGGCACGAATGCCGGCACGGCACTCGTCGCCGACCTCGATCCCGATCCGACGCCGAGTCTTCCGCCGCGCGTTCTCGCCGCGATCGGTGACACGGTGTATTTCGCCGCGGACGACGGCATCCACGGCCAGGAACTCTGGCGCGCGAACGGAAGCTCGCTCGCGATGGTCGCCGACATCCGGCCCGGTGCGTCGAGCAGCGTGCCGTGGTCGGCATGCGCGATCGGCGCGCGCCTGTTCTTCACCGCAAGCGACGGCATCGCCGGCGAAGAGCTCTGGGTCACCGACGGCAGCACGGCGAACACGCGCCTCGTCGCCGACCTCCGCCCCGGCGGCGAGAACTCCTACGTGCACTCCCTGAGGAACGCGTCCGGCACGTTGTTCTTCTTCGCCGACGCGCAGGGCGGACCCGAGGACGAACTGTGGCGGTCCGACGGCACCGCCGCAGGCACGACGCTCGTGCGCGACTTCGCAAACGGACCGGTCGTCGAGGGCGGTGGGTTGCAGATGGTCGCGATCGGCTCGCGCATCGTGTTCACCGCCGGGACCTACTCCAACCGCGAGCTGTGGGTCAGCGACGGCACGCCCGCGAACACCTTCTGGCTCGCCGACCTCGGCATCGATCGCCGCTATGACGGTCCCGAGCTGGTGTCCGCCGAGGGTCGCGCGTGGTTCGTCGCCGACGACGGCGTGCACGGCGTCGAGCTGTGGAGCAGCGACGGCACGATCAGCGGCACGCGATTGGTCGCCGACATCGCACCCGGCGCGACCTCGAGTTGGCCCGAGTTCCTCGCGACCGGCGCCGGCGTGCTGTGGTTCGCAGCGCAGGACCCGGCCCTCGGCGTCGAGCCCTTCGTCAGTGACGGCACGGCGGGCGGCACGCGCATGGTCGGAGACCTCGTGCCCGGCTACGGCAGCAGTGCGCCGATGAACTTCGCGGCCGTCGGCACTCGCCGCGTGTTGTTTCGCGCGGGCAGTCCCTCGACCGGCCCCGAGCTCCTCGTCAGCGACGGCAGCGCAGTGGGCACGCTCGCGTTCGACATCCGACCCGATCACCACGGGAGCCTGCCCGGGTCCTTCGTCCTCTCCGCCGGTCGCGTGATCTTCTTCGCGGACGACGGCATGCACGGCCAGGAGCCCTGGGTGATCGAACCGGGCGCGACGTCGCAGTCGATCGGACTCCGCTGCACGCGCGGCGGTGTCGCACCGCGCCTCGGCGCAACCGATCCGGTGCTCGGCGGCAGCACGCGCATCACGGCGACGAACGGCCCCGCGGCGACCGCCGGCTTCCTCATCCTCGGCCTGCGCGACGGCGCGCCGATCGGCATCCTCGGTTGCACCGTCTTGGTCGGCACTCCCCTCGCGTGGGTGCCGCTGGCGATCCCGACCTCGCAGGGCGACCTCGCGATCCCGAGCGATCCGTCTCTCGCGGGTGCCCTGATCGCGATCCAGGCCTGGTACTTCCCGACCGACGGCTCGCTCACCCCGAGCGCCTCGAACGGGGTCTACCTCACGCTCGGAAACTGAGAGTGTGAGCACGTGACGCCCGCGCGCGGCGGGGCTATCGGGCCGGTCCGCCCGCCATGCACGGAACTTCGCTCGCCCGCGTTCTCGTCCTCCTCCTGTCGGCCTCGGCGCTGAGCGCCCAGCGTGATCCCTCGCCTCCGCGCCTCATTCGCGACCTCGACACCCGGCCGTTGCCGCCGCTGAGTTCGGCGCCCGAGAAGTTCGCCGCCGAGGGCGCTTTGCTTTGGTTCGCGGCCGATGACGGGGTGCACGGGAAGGAGCTCTTCCGCTCGCTCGGCACGCCTCAGAGCACGGTCTTGGTCGCTGATCTGCAACCGGGCGTGCTCGGGTCGTACCCCAGGCAGATCACTCCGTTCGCCCGCGGTGTCTTCTTCCTCGCCGACGACGGCGGACGCGGCCACGAGCCGCACTGCAGCGACGGCACTTCCGGCGGAACGATGATGCTGCGCGACTTCGCGTATGGATCCGCGTCGTCGATCGTGACCCGGGCCTTTGCGTTCGGTTCATCCATCGTGTTCTTCGTCGAAGATGGCGTCCACGGCTCAGAACCGTGGGTCAGCGACGGCACGGTCGCCGGAACACGGATGATCGCGGACATCGAGCCTGGCCGGCCGGGCAGCAGCTTCTGGGGGCATGTCGCCCGCGAAGTCGACGGTCGCGCGTGCATCGAGTTCGCGGCGACCAGCGGGGGCACGACAGGCCTCTGGCGCAGCGACGGCACGACAGCGGGCACGCGACTCGTGACGGTCCTCGGTGCGCGCGTGGGGACGAGCGCGCTCGCCGTTCTTCCGGACGGTCGCAGCGTGTTCTGGACAGGCGCCTCCGGCGTCAACTCGCTGAGCGCTTGGGCGAGCGACGGGACCGCGGCCGGCTCTGCGCCATTCGCCACAGTGACCGCCCGGATCCCCTTCGCACAGCCGTTCGTGTTCGACGGCCGCGCGTTCTTCCCGGCGTACGACGCGCCGGCCATCGCGACCGACGGCACGCCGGCCGGCACGCGCGTCATCTCATCGGCGCAGAGCGGCACGCAGCCATTCCAGCAGTTCCTCGGCGTCGCGAACGGGGAACTCTGGAGCTGGGTGGCCGGGGGCCAGCTCGTGCGGTTCTCCCCGGGTCAATGGATCGCGGGCCCCGTCAATCTGCCGAATCGGATCGGGCCGATCCTCGGCGACGGCGGGAGTCCGATCGCGATCGTCGGTCACCGCATCGTGTATTGGGAGCACCTGGGTGAACTGCGGAGCTTCGATCCAGTGACGTCGACCAGCACGAGCCTTGGCACAAGCGCGGGCCGTGCCCCTCTCGATCTCGTCTCGACCCAGGGACGCGCGTACTTCCCATACTCGGACCCCACGGTGGGTGTCGAGCTGGGCGCAAGCGACGGCACTCCGACCGGCACGCAACTGATAGTGAACGTCGCGCGCGACGACAGCCGCGCCAACACCAGCTCCGATACGCGGGGGTACACAACGAGGGCGAACGGCGCCTTGTTCGAGCAGCACTCCAACAGCACCTCCACGCTCTGGCGCAGCGACGGCACACCTCACGGAACGACCACCGCGCACACTTCGAGCGGCGGGGCCTTCGCGGAGTACTTTGCCGAGCAGGGGGTCGATTACCTCGTCGAGTGGGCGTACTCGCATCGCCAACGTCTCCTTCGAAGCCAGGGAGCCTCGACGTTCACCGAGGTTTTCGTCCCGGGCCCGCCGAGCATGGAGCGCTACTTCCGATCGCGAGCGACGCTCGGCGATGCGTTCTTCGTCGCGGTCCACAGTTGGACCGCGGGTGCTTCCGGTGTGATGCGAGTCGACGTCTCCGGAGCGACCAGTTGGGTCACCAATTACCCGTCGCACCAAGTCGTCCGGCTGGGCGAACGCCTCCTGGTCGTCACGCCCTCCTTCATCGTGACGTCCCCCGACCGGTATCGACAGATGCGCGGCCTGCTGCTCAGCGACGGCACCTCCGCCGGGACCACCATGCTCGGGAAGTTCGAACAGTCGGTGTCGGCGTGCTACCTGCCGTTCGTCGTGTTCCGCGACCGGGCGTGGTTCCTCGCGCTCGACGGCGACGGCTCAGAGCAGCTCGCGTCGACCGACTCTCGAGCGGGCGGACTCGCGTTCCACGCGATGCTGCGACCCGGCGTGTCGGACAACGGCGTTCTCGCGATCGCCGCGCTCGATGACGCGATCGTGCTCGTCGACGAAACGACCGCTTGGATCTGCGACGGGATCACCGCGCCGCGCGCCGTGCCCTTCCGGGCCAATCGAGGCTGGAGCACGACCTCGATCTACGCGATGGGCAATCGCGTGTTGATCGTCTGGCCCGGCGACCAGGGACACACGGTCGTCGCAGTCGACGCCGCGCGCGGCACGGCAGAACCGCTCGCCGTGCCGAACTTCGGCGGAGAGCCGCCCTGCATCCTGGGCCGCGACCGCGCGTTGCTGCGCGTGCGGAACCAAGGACCTCTCGGCCCATCGAGCTACGTGAACTGGATCACCGACGGCAGCGCCGCCGGAACGCGACCGCTCGCGATGCCCGGCTTCTGGTCGACCCCCGTCCTCTCCCGCGGCCGCATCTTCGCCCCGGCCTTCGATCCGGTCGCCGGAGTCGAACCGCACTGGAGCGACCCGGGCGCGACCGTCACGCGTATCGACGAGGGCTGCGGCGCCACGCGTTCGCCGGGGCTCGACGCCCTGGCCGATCCGATCCTGGGCTCGACGGTGCCGTTGCGCGGTCACAGCCGCGCGGGCGCGATCGCGTTCCTCCTGCTGAGCCCGGCGCCGCTCTCGCCGCCGCCGCTGCTGGGTGGGACGCCGTGCCGCTTCCAAGTCGATCCTGCGGCGTTCGCCATCCAGGGCAGCCATGCGCTCGCGAACGGCGAGTTCCGCACGACGCTGTCGATCCCCGCCGATCCCGCGCTGCGCGGCTACGAGGTCGTCTTGCAGTTCGTCGCGGGTCCGACGAACGCGACCTTGGGCGCCGACCTCAGCAACGGACTGCTGCTGACGCTCGGGTACTGAGCCGATCGGCTCGGCAACGCGATCACGTGCGGGCAACGAACTCCGGCTGCGGGCCGAACACCGCGGCGAACCGCGATCGGAACCTCGAGCGCAGCGTGAGCCGTCCACCGCGGTCGTCGAACCAGTCGAGGTGCGCGGCCAGCCAGGCGGCGTCGAAGGGCGGCGCTGCTTTGGTCGCAGTGGCGCACTGCGCCAGCGGTCGCACGCCGACGATCGCGCGTCGCTCGATGCGTCGTCCGTCGGCGTCGCGGAAGACGAAGGCCGGCGCAGCACCAGGGCTGGCGCATTGCGCCACCTCGACGTCCAGGAAGTTCTCGTGCACGAGCGAATGGCACCGCGCGCAGAGCGTGACGAGGTTGCCCGGTGTCGTCGGTCCGCCCTTGCTCCGCCAGTGGACGTGATGCGCGTGCAGTCCGCGGCGGCTCTTGCAGTTGGCGCAGGCCTGGCCGTCGCGCGCGAAGACCCTGGCCCGCATCGACGGCGGCGTGGCGCCGTCACTGTTGACGGCCTCCGCGACCTGCGGCGCGATCGGCTCCTCGCCGTCCTCGGTCAGCACCGTCGCCTCGCGCACCAGCACGCGGAACGGCCCACCCTCGACCGGCTTGCGCCCGGGCACGCGGCCCTCCACGTCGCTCGCGAGCACCAGGCGCAGCATCTCGTCCAGGATGTCGAGGTCGCGGAGTTCCGGGTCGTCGCCGAACTCGGCGCGCAGTTTGGCCCGCACGTTCTCCCACGCCTGCCAGCGCATCGCGT
>JACRLW010000044.1 GCA_016235155.1 Planctomycetota bacterium | reverse complement strand
GGGCGCCCTTCCTCAGTTGAGCTGAGGGCTTTCACACCCGACTTGCCAAGCCGCCTACACGCGCTTTACGCCCAATAATTCCGAACAACGCTTGCACCCTCTGTATTACCGCGGCTGCTGGCACAGAGTTAGCCGGTGCTTCCTCCAGGGCTTACGTCACTCGTCGCACTGTTCGTACAACGCAATTCATAACCCTCGACAGGAGTTTACAACCCTAAGGCCTTCGTCCTCCACGCGGCGTCGCTCCGTCAGGCTTGCGCCCATTGCGGAAGATCCTCGACTGCAGCCTCCCGTAGGAGTCTGGGCAGTGTCTCAGTCCCAGTGTGGCAGACCACCCTCTCAGGCCTGCTACCCGTCGTCGCCTTGGTGGGCCGTTACCCCGCCAACTAGCTGATAGGCCGCAACCCCCTCCTCGATCAGTAGGTCCCGCAGGATCCCCACCTTTACCATCCAAACCATGCAGTCCAGATGGACCATCCGGTATTAGCAGCAGTTTCCCGCTGTTGTCCCGGAATCAAGGGCAGGTCGGTCACGTGTTACTCACCCGTCCGCCGCTGTACTCGCACCCGAAGGCGCTTTCTCGCGCGACTTGCATGCCTCATCCACGCCGCCAACGTTCGTTCTGAGCCAGGATCAAACCCTTCACTTGTTGTTCACTCGTGTCGGGCCATCCAGGCATCTCATCGGTCGCTCCTCAGCACGGCTCGAACGCTCAGCGCTCGTACCAAAGATCCCGCTCACCACTCGCTCGATCCGAACTCGCGCTCGTACCTCGCTCATGGCCGCGGCCCCGCAGCCGCAACCGCGAGGGGCGGGGAATCCTAGCGACCAAAACCCTCAACGCAAGCGCGGGGTACACCTTCTTCGATGGGTAGAGCGCCGGTGAGGCACAACCGCCTGTGACTAGCGGGGTTAGGTCCCCACCTTCCCTTCACGCGCCGGATCGTCGGCGCGGTCGTCGCCTCGTCTTCCTCCGAATCCGGACCTCCCTCTCCGAGTCCGGCGCCACGACCCTGGCGGGTCGGTTTCCTGACAGGGGACCGGTTCGATGGGGTGGGTTTCCACCGCCCTCAAGGCCCGACACCGTCACCGCCGATGTCCCAACACTCGTTCCCACCGCAGCTTGGAGGCCATGAGCAGGTTCGATTGGTCGGAGCAGACCGTCCTGGTGACCGGAGGAGCCGGATTCCTCGGGCGGGTCGTCACGCAGAAACTCCGAGACCGGGGAGCGCGACGGATCGTCGTTCCGCGGCGGGTGGACTGCGACCTGACGCGCGAAGACGAGGTCGAGCGCCTCCTCTCCCGGACGCGACCCGACATCATCCTGCATCTCGCCGCGGAAGTCGGCGGCATCGGTGCCAACCGCGCCAACCCGGGGCGGTACTTCTGGGCCAACATGGCGATGGGGTTGCATCTCATCGAGCACGGGCGTCGGCGAGGCGTCGCGAAGTTCGTGCAGGTCGGCACGATCTGCGCCTACCCGAAACACACGCCCGTGCCGTTCCGGGAGGAGCAACTCTGGGACGGCTACCCCGAGGAGACCAACGCGCCCTACGGCATCGCGAAGAAGGCGCTCCTCGTGATGCTCCAGGCCTACCGGCAACAGTACGGCCTCGACGGGATCTACCTGCTTCCGGTGAACCTGTACGGACCCGGCGACAACTTCCACCCGGACACGAGCCATGTCATCCCCGCGCTCATCCGGAAGATCGAGCAGGCGCGCGTCGATCGCCGCGACGAAGTCGTCGTGTGGGGTTCGGGCTCGGCATCTCGCGAGTTCCTCTACGTCGATGACTGCGCCGAGGGGATCGTGCTGGCAGCCGAACGCTACGACGGCCCCGATCCGGTGAACCTCGGCACCGGAGCCGAGATCACGATCCGCGACCTCGTCGCCGAGATCTGCGCGGCGTGCGGTTGGAACGGGCACGTGGACTGGGACCTGACCAAGCCCGACGGCCAACCACGGCGCTGTCTCGACACGACTCGCGCGAAGGAACGCTTCGGCTTCTCCGCGCACGTCGACCTGCGAGAGGGTCTCGCACGCACGGTCCGCTGGTGGCGTGATGTCCAGCCGGCGCCCGGTCGTCTCGAGCCGCGCTGAGTCTCCGGCGTGCGCTCAGCCGCGCGCGCTACGACGGCAGAACTCGATCGCGCTGTCCGCGACGTGACGCAACTCGCCGTCGCTGAGCTCCGGAAAGATCGGCAATGCCAGAGTCTCGCGGGCGGCACGTTCGGCGTGGGGGAACTCGCCAGCGCGATGCTGGAGGGATGCGAAGCATTCTTGCTCATGGAGCGGAACGGGGTAGTAGACCTCCGTACCGATTCCTCGCGACGCCAACCACTTGCGGAGTTCGTCCCGGCACCGGACCCGCACGACGAACTGGTTGTACGTGTGGTCGCGCCGGGCGAAGGGAAGGCCGATCTCGCCGGCTCCGACGTCGATCGGTGATTCCGCGACCACGCCGGCCTCCTCGAAGCACTCCCGGTACTTCGCCGCATTCCTGCGCCTCGCGGCCGTGCCCGCCGGCAACCTCGGCAGCTTTGCGCGGAGGAACGCCGCCTGGAGCGCGTCGAGCCGGAAGTTTCCGCCGACGACGTGATGGTGGTACTTCGGTTCGGCGCCGTGCACGCGGAGGATGCGGGCTTTCTCCGCCAGGCTCCCGTCGTCGGTCGTCAGCAGCCCGCCGTCGCCGAGGCAACCCAGGTTCTTCGAGGGGAAGAACGAGAAGCAGCCGAACGTGCCGAGGGCACCGACCTGCGTCGATCCGCACTTCGTGCCGATCGCCTGCGCCGCGTCTTCGATCACCGGGATGTCGCCGGCCGCGGCGAGAATGGCGTCCATGTCGGCCGACTGGCCGTAGAGATGCACGGGGATGATGGCCCGCGTGCGGGAGCCGATCTTCGCGCGGATCGCGGCGGGGTCGCAGTTGTAGGTCGACGGCTCGATGTCGACGAAGACCGGCCGAGCGCCGACTCGCCAGATCGCGCCGGCGGTGGCGAAGAACGTGTAGGTCGGACAGATCACTTCGTCGCCGGGTCCGATGCCCAGCGCCATCAGGGCGAGGATCAAGGCATCCGTGCCCGAAGACACTCCGAGGGCGTGCTTCGCGCTGATGAATGCGGCGCACTCCGATTCGAACGCCGTGAGTTCCGGTCCCATGATGTACTGCCCGCTGCGCAGCACGCGTTCGAACGCTTCGCGTAGTTCCGCCTGGAGCAATGGTTCGGTACGGGTCAGGTCGAGCAACGGGACCTTGGTGTGCGTCGTCATGGATTGCCCGGGCACGATAGCCGCGACTTCGGCTCGGGCCAGCCGGGAGCGTCGCGCGCGGCGGGCTTCGCCGGCCACGCCGCACCGTGGCTCACCGCGACCGTTCATGCTTCACTCGCGCGCCTGACCTCCGAACTCCGCAGCACCCCGACCGACGACACGCCGCTGGTCGCCGTCGTCGTCGTCAACTGGAACGGCCTCGACGACACGCGCGAGTGCCTTCGTTCGCTCTTCGCGCAGACCTGGCCCAACGTCGAGATCATGGTCGTCGACAACGGTTCTGCGAACGGCGAAGCCGACACGATCGAACGCGAGTTCGGTGACCGCGTGCGGCTGTTCCGTAACGCCGGAAACCTCGGCTTCACCGGAGGGAACAACCCACCGATGCAACTCGCCGTGGCGGAAGGTCGGGCTCGCTACGTCGCACTCCTCAACAACGACGCCTTCGCGGAACCCGAGTGGTTGGCGCGACTCGTGCGTGCCGCCCAGGACGATCCGGACGCTGGACTCTTCGCGTCGCACATGGTCTTCGTCACGGACCCGGAGCGGACGGAGAACGCCGGCACTCTGATCCTCACGTCCGGCGACGCCATGCCGCGCGGCCGCGGCCAACCTCGCGCGGCGTTCGCTCGATCGGCCACGCTGCTCGGCGCGTGCGGCGGTGCGGTGCTCTATCGCGCGGATCTGCTCCGCGAACTCGGCACGTTCCGCGACGACTTCTTCGCGAACTTCGAGGACGTCGATCTGTCGCTCCGCGCGGCCGCGGCCGGACGATTCACCCGTTTCGTGCCGGGTGCCGTCGTGCGGCACCGGCTCAATGCATCGATCGCCAGGGTCCGCGACGCCGCTTTCGACGTCCGCTCGGTGCGCAACCTCTCGGTCGCCTACTGGATCAACATGCCGCGCACGGTGATCGCATTGAACGCCCCGTGGTTGATCCTCAGCTGGACTCTCGCGCCGCTCTTCGCGCTTCTGCTCGGTCGACTCGATCTCGCTCGCGCCCTCGTGCGCGGGCGACTGCGGACGTTCTCCGAATGGCGGACGATTTCGAGCGGACGCCGGCGGTTGCGATCCGCTCGCCGCGGCAATCCGTTGAGGATCTGGTGGCTCCAGCGTTCGGGCCTCTCGGCCTGCTGGCAACTTGGTTCGCAGGTCCTGCGAACCCATCGACGACGTCAGGCTGAATGAACACGCGGCGCACGTAGCGCGAGGAACAGTTCGAATCCGGCGCGCAGCGCCGCGCAACCGAATCGCCCGCAGCGAGCAGCCGCCGCGACGCATGCGCGTCGCGGATCTCGAGCGCCACCAGGCAACGACGTCCGCGCGAAGAACAGCTTCGTCCGCGCCGCATCGGCGCGTCCACCCTCCAGGTCGAGCAAGACGTCGTAGAGCAGGTGATCGAGGGCGGCGCGTGAGGGCTTCGTGGCCGCAGAGATCAATCCCGCCGCCGCGCCTCGCGCGTGCGCCGCGGCCGCGACCTCCGCCTCCTCGCGGTAGCGCTCGACGCCGCCGCCGAGAGCCGCGGTCGCGCTGGCATCGTGCCGCCGGTAGTGAACCAGGGCGCGGGGGACCCCGATCAGTTCGTAACCCGCGAGCAGAGCGCGGAACGACGCATCCCAGTCCAGTGCGAAACGCAACCGCGGATCGAAGCCGCCGAACTCCCGGAACACCGCCGTGCGCCAGACGACGCCAGGCGCGGCGATGAAGTTCGACCGCAGCAGTCGACGGTACACCGTCGCGCGATCGGCTCGGTCGAGCCCGGACCACGCACGCCGCTTCATGCGCTCCTGCGGCGCGTCGATCGCCGCGCCGTGGGAATCGATCCCGCGAGCCATGCAGTGCGCTGCGGCCCCCGCAGGTCGCTCGTCGAGCACGTCGGCCAGCGTCGCCGCAAAGTCGGGCTCGTAGACGTCATCCATGTGAGCCAGCGCGAAGAAGCGCGTGTCCACGAGTTCCGCGCAGCGATTCCAGTTCGCCGCGAGGCCGAGCCGGCGTTCGTTCACGAGCACTTCCATGCGCCCGCGCCCACATTCCCGCGCGAGCGCCGCCGAGCCATCGTCGGAACCGTCATCGACGAGGACGAGACGCGCCGAGGTCTCGGTCTGCGCCAACAACGATTCGACCAGTGGCCGCAGATGGCTGCCCGCGTTCCAACACGGGACGACGAGCGTGATGCGGGGGTCCGGACCGGCGACCATGTGCATGGAGACTGCCCGCACGCGCCGCGAACTCAAGCGCCGGCCGCACGCCGTTCCGCCGAGGCGCCGCTCTCGGGATACTCCGCGGCACCGCCTTGGCACGTCCCCGCCCTCGACTCCTGCTCGCGGTCCTTCTCGGCATCCATCTCGCCTGGGTCGCCGGCCGCGTCCCGCACGCCGTCACCGCCAAGCGAATCGCCGAGGTGCGAGCGTTCGAGACGAGCGGCGACTGCGCGTTCTACCTCGACGGCGAGCATCTCTCCGGCGCCGACGCCGTCGCGTGGGTGCGCTCGAACACGACCACCGACGCCGCCATCCTCTTCGACGGCGATCGCAAGGGCTCGATGGAGTTCGCGCCGTTCCTGCTCTTCCCGCGTCTCCTGGTCGACGCGAACGCCGTCCCGAGCGGCGCGACGGAACACGGGGGCCGCCCGATCGCGCACGCCGAACGCGACGGCCGTCGCGCACGCATCGTCCTCGTCGGCCGCGGCACGAGCCTGGAACTCGAGCTGCGATGACTCGCCTCGCCGATGGCCTCGCACGCACGGTGCTGTTCGGAACGACGACGTTCGCCGTCGTCGTCCATGCGTTGCTGCAATCGCGGATCGCCGTGCCGGCGTGGTCGTTGCCGGCGGCATTCGTGATCGGCGCGATCCTCGCGGTCGTCCTGCCCTCGCCGATCGGTGTCCCCGACGAAGCAACGCCGACTCCGCGACGACGGCTCGTCGCCTGGGTCGCCCTGATGCTGCTCGCCTTCGCCGGCGCGATGCTCGCCTACGGAGCGATTGCAACCCCAGCACGATCGTGGGACGGCGCGACGTCCTGGGAGTTGCGCGCGCGCGCGTTCGCCGCGGCGCCGACCCTCGATCAGCCGTTGTTCCGCGACCCCGCGGTGTACGGCCACACACGCGAGTACCCCGTCCTGCAGCCGATGCTGCTCGCGTGCGTGGCACGTCTCGGCGCCGGCATCGACGGCGCGCGCGCGGTGTTTCCGACGCTCTGGCTCACGCTCCTCGCGCTGTGCGCGGGGACCTGGCGGCGTCTCGGCGCGACGCTGCTCCTGCGCACGGGCCTGCTGGTGGGGTTCGGTCTGACGCCGATGCTCGTCGATCCCACCATGGGAGGGGTCGACTCAGGCTTCGCGGACGTCTTCGCATTGCTCGCGCTCACCGCCGCGGCGGCGGGCCTCGTCACCCGCGACCACTGGCTCACCGCCGCGGCGGTCCTGCTCTGCGTCGTCGTCAAACCGGAGGGACTCCTGCACGCGATGATCGTCGTCGTGATCGCGTGGCTCGCCGGCGAACTGCGCATCCTGTGCGCCGCGTTGCTCGGTGCGATCGCCGGCGCGTTGCTCTGGCTGCCCCTCTATCTCGGTCTCGTCGGCCAACACGTCGACGTCGCCGACCTCGCGGTCCGACTCGTCGCGATCGCCGTGCCGATCGTCGTGAGCGGTGCCTGGGTGCGCGCGCGACGCCCGCGCTACGGGATGCGCATCGCGGTCCTCGTGACCGGGGCCGGCGTCGCGCTCGCCGGGGCGTACTGGCTCACCGAGGTGCTCGGCGGTCTCGGCTCGCGCGCGGGCGTGCTCGGCGTCTACCTCGACGGCGACATGCGCGCGCGCGCGCGACTCGTCGAACTCCCGCGCATCCTCGGCTGGCTCGCTGCGTACGCGTTCGCGCCGAAGTACTTCGGTTTCATCGCGCCATTGCTCGTCGCGCTGATGCTCTGGGGTCGAGGCGACCGCCATCGCGGCCGGGTGCTCGGCGCACTGCTGCTCGTCGGCCTCGCGAGTCTCGCACTCCCGTTCCTCGCGTCACCGGAGACGGACCTCGCTCATCACGTCCGGTCGAGCCTCGATCGATTGATGCTCCATTGGGTCGGCGTGGCCTGGCTTCTCGCCGGCGTCCGCTGGTCCGATCACGCGGTCGCCGGAACCGGACTCACGCGATAGCCGCCTACCACTCCACCCCGTCCGAGCACGTACGGCACCAGGTCGCGCCACACGTGCAGAGGTCGCGGTTGTCCCGCGAGCCCCGACAAGAGCCCGGTCTCGACGACCAGGCAACCGTCGACAGCCGGCTGGTCGTCTTGCGCCGCTCCCTCGCTGCACAGTCCGAGCACGCGACCCGAGCGGTCGACGTCCGCACGCGGTGCGCCAGGCTCGCCGCACTCGGCCGGCACGAGCGCGATCGTGACGATCGCCGGGCTCTGATGATGCTCGACGAGCAGGGCGCGCAGGTCGAAGCCGAGCGGCGCACCCGCGTCGAGGACGACGACCGCTCCTTCGGTCAGCCACGCGCGGGCGTCCACGAACGCGCCGCCGAGGTCGCACTGTGCCGGCGCGTCGAAGACCGCGAGGATGCGCGGCGACGATCGATTCGGGACGCCTGGATCGGCGTCATCGGCGAGTGCGGCGACGGTGGCGGCGGCGGTCTCGGCGCCGACGGCGAGGACGACCCCATCGATCCCGTGCTCGGCGGCCCAGCGCAGGACTCGGACCAGTCTCGGGACGGCTCCCCCGGTCGGAGCGTGGTGGATGAAGGCGATCATGGTCGAGTCGTTGCGGTCGGCTGCGGCCGGGATGGGACGGACGGCGGGCCGACCCAAGTCGAGCCGCGCGTGTGCGATGCAGAACCGCGGCCCGATTGTCGATCTCTTCATCGTCCGCGCCGGCCGTTCGTCCGCACTCGTGGTGCTATCGTCGGCGCGGCGGCCGGTTCCGCGATCACGATGTCCGACGCGACCCTCTTCACGAACCGCGAACTGTCGTGGCTCCAGTTCAATCGCCGCGTGCTCGACGAAGCGCGTGACGGTCGCAACCCGCTTCTCGAGCGCGTCAAGTTCCTCGCGATCGCGAGCACGAACCTCGACGAGTTCTTCGAGATCCGCGTGGCCGGGACGATGGAACTCGTCGACGCGGGCCTGGCCCACGGTGAGAACCCGGACCGCCTGCATCCGCGCGCGGAGTTGCAGGCCGTCCGTGCCGCGGCGCGTGACTTCACGCGCGACATGCACCTCTGCTGGCAGGAAACCCTCGTGCCGGAACTGGCGGGTGCCGGCATCCGCTTTCCGGCGATCCCCAGCCTCGATCCAGGGCGGCGCGCGTGGTGCTCCTCGACCCCCGCGCCGAACGCCCGGTGCACCGCATGGCGGTGGTCCAGGTGCCGCGCGTGCTGCCGCGTCTGGTCCGATTGCCCGAGACCCCCGCGGGCCCCGGACACGACTACGCATTCATGGTCGACATCGTCGAGGAGCACCTCGACACCTTGTTCCCGGGTCTGACCGTCCTGCACGCCTGCTCGTTCCGCGTCACGCGCGACAGCAACCTCGATCTCGTCGAGGAAGCAAGCACCGACCTCATGGAGGCGCTGGAACAGGAGCTCGATCGGCGCCGGCGCGGCGAACCGGTGCGACTCGAGATCAGTTCCGGCGCCGCACCCGAGATCGTCGCGCGCTTCCTCGAAGCGTTCGAACTCGAGATCGACGACGTCTACGAGTGCGACGGCCCGGTCAACCTGGGACGACTCATGGAGCTGTACCGCACCGAGGACCGTCGCGAACTGAAGGACGCGCCGTTCCTCCCGTGCGTCCTCGCGCGTTGGGAAACGCCGGACGAGATGTTCGCCAAGTTGCGGGCCGAGGACCTGCTGCTCCACCACCCGTACGAGTCGTTCGGAACCGTCGAGCTCTTCGTGCAACACGCGGCCAACGATCCGAACGTGCTCGCGATCAAGCACACGATCTACCGCGCCGGCGAGACCTCGGCGATCGTCCGCAGCCTGATCGCCGCGTCCGAAGCCCGCAAGCAGGTGACGGTGGTCGTCGAACTCAAGGCGCGTTTCGACGAAGAGGCCAACATCCGATGGGCCAAGCGCATGGAGCACGCCGGCATCCACGTCGTCTACGGAATCGTCGGCCTCAAGACCCACGCGAAGGCGACCCTGGTCGTTCGGCGTGACGACGGCGGCATCCGTCACTACTGCCACCTCGGCTCCGGCAACTACAACCCGACGACGGCGAAGGTCTACACCGACGTCGGGCTGCTCACGGCGCACGAGGGGATCGGCAAGGAGGTCGCGGCGATGTTCAACATGATCACCGGCTACGCGGAAGCTCCGGCGATGGAGCACCTGGTCGTCGCGCCGCACGCCATGCGCGACCGACTGCTCGAACTCATCCGGACCGAGACGCAGAACGCCGCCGCCGGCAAGCCGGCGCGGATCCGCGCGAAGATGAACGCGATCGTCGACTCCAACGTGATCCGGGCCCTGTACGACGCGAGCCGGGCGGGAGTCGAGATCCGCCTCTGCGTGCGCGGCATCTGCTGCCTCCGTCCCGGGGTGCCCGGGATGTCCGACAACATCCGCGTCACCTCGATCGTCGGCCGCTTCCTCGAACACTCCCGCATCTGCTGGTTCGAGAACGCGGGCGGCGAACCTCTGATCTGGCTCTCGTCGGCCGACTGGATGCCGCGCAACCTCGATCGACGCGTGGAACAGGCGGTGCCGATCCTCGACCGCAACGCCCGCGCGAAGGCGATCGAGATCCTGGAAGCGAGCCTGCGCGACAACCACAAGGCGCGCGAGATCCTGAGCGACGGCGGCTACGGTTCGGTCCCCGTGCCCCCGGGTGAGGAGCCCTACGACAGCCAGGAGTCGCTGCGACAGGCGGCGGCGCGACGCCGCGGCGACGGCAGCGGCGATCAGGCGCCCGAGTCGCCGGTCGAGGTGCAGACGATCCCCGAGTCGAAGCCCGAACCGCGGCGCCGGGTGAGCGCTCCGCGCAAGTCGCCGCTCGGATGACCCTGAAACGACGCGCGGCGCACACTTCGCAGTGCGCGCCGCGCTGTGGCGAGGGCGACGGGACTCGAACCCGCAACCACCGGATCGACAGTCCGGTACTCTAACCAATTGAGCTACGCCCCCTCGCGAGGGGTCGGGAAGGCTAGCCGTCGATCGACGCGTTGCAAGGGCTCGTGGGAGGAAGTTCCAAGCCCCACGCACCCGCGTGAACGACGCGTTCGCCGGCGTGAAGTCGGACGACACGCCACGATCCGTACCGGCGGTCGCGGCGCAGCATCGCCGACGGACTCGCTGCGCGGTCGGCGACACGCCGATGAGCGGGCGGACCCTCCTCCCTCGATGCGGCTCCGCCCCTCCCATCAGATCGTCCTCGTCTACGTCGCGATCGGCGCCCTGTGGATCGGACTGTCGGACGCCGCTGTCCGCGCGCTGTTCGGCGAGACCCCACGGCTCACGTGGGCACGGTCGATCGAGGGGATCGGGTACGTCCTGATCACCGCGCTGCTCCTGCTCATCATGATCGGGCGGCGCGTCCGCCGACTCGAGCGCGCGCACGCCGCGGTGGTCGAGAGCTACGAGCAGACGATCCGGGCGTGGGTCCACGTCCTCGACCTGCACCACCACGAGGCGAAAGACCACACGCTGCGGGTCTCGCGGATGACGGTCGCGATGGCGCGCCTGCTCCGCGTTGGCGACGACGAACTCGTGCAGATCGAGCGCGGAGCGCTCCTTCACGACATCGGCAAGGTCGGCGTCCCCGACGCGATCCTCACCAAGCGCGGTCCTCTCGATGCGGAGGAACGACGGATCATCGAACGCCACCCGACCATCGCCTTCGAACTCCTGCGCGAGATCGATTTCCTCGCGCCCTGCCTCGACATCCCGTACTGCCACCACGAGAAGTGGGACGGCCGCGGGTATCCGCGGGGGCTGCGCGGCATGGAGATCCCGTTCGCGGCGCGGGTGTTCGCGATCGTCGACGTCTGGGACGCCCTCAGCTTCGATCGCGTCTACAAGTCCGCCTGGCCGCAGGCCGCGGTCGTCGCGTTCCTCGAGCGCGAAGCCGGGCGACACTTCGATCCGGACCTCGTGCCGGTGTTCCTCGCCCATCGCGAGGCGTTGATCCGCGCCGGGATCGCGTCCGGAACCGTGCAGGTCCTCGAAGCGCCGGCGATCGCGATCAGCGACGTCGCAGCTCCGCTGCCGGAACGGGCGTCGGGTCCTTCGGCGCTGATTCGATCGTCTTCCGCAGCGCCGTGACGGCCGCGGCGAGTTGGGCGTCCTCGCCGTCCGGCTCGTTCCACGACGTGACGTCGGGCAGGCAACCGTTGAGTTCCATGTCGGAGCCGGAACCGGCGATGTACCAGCCGCGGAACGGCATGCGGACCGAGCTTCCGTCGAGCAGCCCGACGGCACCCGTGCTGATCACGCCACCCGCCGTGCGCATGCCGACGACGGGGCCTAGCTTCAGCGTCTTGACCGCGTGGCTGAGGATCTCGGCGTTGCTGAACGATCGCTCGTTGCACATCACCGTGACCGGCTTGAACCAGGTCGCGTAGACCTTGCGATCCTGCGGATACCCCGGCCCGCCGCCGCGCGGCACGGCGATGGCGTGACGCGGTTGGGTGAGCGCGGTGAGCACGTGGTCGGCCGTGCTGCCGCCGCCGTTCCATCGCACGTCGACGATCAGGCCGTCCTTGCCGGCACCCGCGTGATAGAGGTCTTCCTCGAAACGCCGGAAGCTCGACATGTCCATGCCGCGGATATGCAGATAGCCGAGCTTGCCGTCCGAGAGTTCGTCGACCCGCTTGCGCGTGGCGTCGACCCACTCGTCGTAGAGGAGGCCGGCGACCGAGGCGATCGGCCGGAAGACGACCTTGCGCTCCGTGCCGTCCGCGGCGCGGACCGCGAGTTCGACGTCTCGCGCCTCGGGCATGGTCAGCGCGAGCCAGAACTGGCTCGCATTCTCGATCGCCTTGCCGTCGACGCCGGTCACGCGCTCGCCCGCGATCACGCTGCTCCGCTTCTGCGCGCAGGGACTGCCCGGGATGACGCTCGCGACGAGGAGCCCCGGTCCCCCGGCAGCTTCGTCAAAGCGCAGGCCGGTGTGGAAGGTCTGCATCGTCCACGCGTCGTCGTCGCGCACGCGCGGCATCGGATCGCTGCCGCCGCTGTGTCCCATGTGCGACGCGTTGAGTTCGCCGAGCATGAGATTCATCAGGCGCGAGAACTCGGTGCGGCCGAGCAGGTCGGCGGCGACGTCGCGGTACTTGGCGCGCACCGCGGCCCAATCGCGGCCGTTGAGGGCGCCGTCGTAGAACCGGTCGCGCATCGCGCGCCAGCCCTGGTCGAAGGCGAGCTTGCGGATCTCGCGCCAGTCACGCATCTCGAGAACGGTGAAGCCGAAGGTCTCGAGCTTGCCGGACTTCGCGTCGAGCGACGCGGGCGCGCTGTTGCCGCCGCCGCCGCGACCGAAGCCGCCGCGCGGTCCGGGACCGGGGCCGCCGGGCGCCGGCGACGGCGGAGCTCCGGACGACCGGCCGACGATCTGGTCGCCCGTTTCGAGCCACCGGGCATCCGCGATCGGAGCGCTCGCGAGCTTCTTGGGCGTCAACTCGTCGGGGAAGGTCACGGTGAACAGGCCGGACTCGTTCGCGATGCGCGCGCTGAAAGCGAGGCGCTTGCCGTCGGGCGACCAGATCAGCCCGCCTTCGCTCGAGTCGGGGACGGAGAGGCGCTGGATGCGCTCGTGGATCCCGTCGAGGTCCACGACGACCGGCTTCGGCTCCTCTTTCGGCTTGGGCTCCTCGGCCGGTTTCGGTTCCTTCGCCGCCTCGTCCTTGGCCGCTTCCTCCTTGGCCGGTTCCTTCGGTTCGGACCGACCGGCCTCCTTGCCGTCGCCGGGCTTCTTCGGGCCACCCTTCTTCATCGCCTCGATCGCCTTCTCGAGCCGGCGGTCGCGGTCGGTCTCTTCCGCGGCTTCCTTGCTGAGCGTGACCCAGTAGATGTCCTGCTCCTCGCCGTCGCGGCGGCCGACCCACGCGATCCGCTTGCCATCGCCCGACCATGCCGGGCGCGAGTCGTCGTCCGGATGTCGCGAGAGGTTGAAGGGCGCGCGCGATCCGTCGAGCGGAACGATCCAGACGTCGTCGTTGAAGTCGTCGTCCTCGCGCGAATAGCACAGCCACTTGCCGTCGGGCGACCAATCGAAGGACGGCGCGTCCCAACCGGCGACGACCAGGTGCGGTTCCGTCCCGTCGGCGCTCATCGTGAACAGGTTTCCGCCGCGCGTGTACGCGATCTTCGCTCCGGTGGGATCGACGACGAGCCGCGCTTCCACCGCCGCGTCGTCGGTGAGCTTGCGCAGCGCGAACGAGAGCGGCGCCGCACGCCACCACGCGCCGTCGTCGCGGGAGCACGTCGCTTCCCACACGTCGACTTCGCCGCCGTGTTCGCTGACGAACCACAGACGCTTGCCGTCCTTGGCGAAGCACAGGTCGCCCTCGATCGCCGGCGTGTCGGTGACCTGCACCGGTTCCTTCAGGATGCGGTCCATCACGAACACGTCGTGCCCGGCGACGAACGCGAACTGCTTGCCGTCGCTCGTGAACGCGACGTCGTCCGCGCCCTGCAGGCGGCGGCGCTCGACGGGATCGCCGAGGGCATCCGCGTCCGCGGTCAGTGCGATCGATCGCGTCGTCCCGTCCGCGAGGTCCGCGAGCATCAGGTCGAATCGCCGCAGGAAGAGCAGGCGACGGCCGCCGGCCGCGACGCTCGGAAAGAGGACGCCGTCGTCGCTTCCGTCCCGTCCCAGGTCCGTGACGCGCTTCGCGTCGCCGCCGGCGAGCGAGCGCCAATACAGATCGCCCACGCCGTCGGGATCGCTGACGAACCAGTAGCCGCTCCCGTCGGGCGACCACATCGGCTCGCGCTCCGCGATGTTCTGGAACTCCGGGCGATCCGCGGAGAGTCGCGTCAGGCGCGCCTTGCCGGCGCCGAGATCCGCGAGCCAGAGCTGACTCGCCGCGGAGCCGCTGTAGCCCTTTCGCCACGGATCCATGCCGAGGCGCGTGAAGAGCACGCGCTTGCCGTCCGGTGCGATCGCTGCATCCGCCGCGGCGGCGTCGAAGAGCATGGTCTCCGCACCGGCGCGTTCGGGAGCCGTGCCCTCGCCGGCGATCGGGAGCAGGAACAGACGGCGCGATTCGCTGCCGAACGGCGATCGATCCGTGCTGCGGAGCACGAGCACCGCGCGGCCGTCGGGCGCAAACGCGAGCGGCGTGCGATCGAATCCGTCGAAGGTGATCTGGCGCGCGGCG
Source organism: Planctomycetota bacterium (assembly GCA_016235155.1). Classification (GTDB taxonomy): domain Bacteria; phylum Planctomycetota; class UBA1135; order UBA1135; family UBA2386; genus JACRLW01. The sequence continues at coordinate 52,448 of JACRLW010000044.1, read as the reverse complement.
CCGCCGTCGATCGCCATCAGGAAGAGATGGTTGCCGCCGCCGCGGTCGCTGCGGAACAGCACGCTCCGGCCGTCGGGCGACGGGATCGGCGACGAGTCGTCGGCGACGTGCGTCGTCAGACGACGCGCCACGCTCGGACCGTCGAGCGGCGCGATCCACACGTCGGACTGCCACGCGAACAGCACGGACTTCCCGTCGGGAGTGATCCGCGAGTCGAGCGGCATGCGGATCGGTCGATCCTGGGTGATCGCGGAAGCGGCGAGGAGGAGGACGAGAGCGACAGACTTCGGGAAGGTGCCCATGGCGCGAGCGGGGAGCGCGGGAATAATGCGCGGCCGCCAGTCCTACGCGCGCGCCTTCGGCACGGCGAGCAACGGATCGCGGATCCGACCGGCCACCCTCGCGCCCCTTTCCGGTCCCCGGGACCGGCGACCAACCCTCTCGCGGCGGCGACATCTCCTCCGCCCCTTCCCCCTCGACACCATGCGCCTCGCATCCGTCTTCTCCCGCAGTTCTCTCGCGCTTGCCGTCGCGTGCGGCGCGGTCCTCGCCCAGGACCAGGCCGCGCCGACGACGACCTCTTCGCAGCTCGTGATCACGTCGACGGATTCCCGCGTCGCGTCCGGCGTGCAACGCATGTTCGGCGGCGCCGCCGGCGCGCCGGCGGCGATCGGGGAAGGCAAGGCCCTCGTGTTGAGCCTCGACGACGGCGGCAAGCTCGCCACGCGTGAAGCGGCCGGCGACGCCTGGCTCGTCATCGAGGCGAAGCCCGCCTTCCTGATGAAGACCTTCAGCAAGCAGGTCCGCCAGGCGCGCATGACCGCCGGGATGATGGGCGGCATGGCGCTCGCGCAGGCGGGCATCGAGGCCGAGGCGATCGACGAGGTGATGGACGCCCTCTTCGAGTTCCCCAACCAGGTCGAGACGTTGACCGTCACGATCCCGCGCAAGTACGAGCCCAACGAGAGCATGGCGATCGCAGTCGGACTCGCGCCGAAGGCCGAGACCTGGTTCGCGGGTCTGGTCGCGGCGTTGAAGCCCCACGATCAGGGTCTGCGTCGTCTGCATGGCCACGACGCGATGATGACGGCCGACATCGACGTCGACTTCGCGGCGATCTACCCCTCGCTCGAACCGATGGTCGCGAGGTTCACGACCTTCATGGTCCGCGACGAAGCTCTGCGCGCGAAGGTCGGACCGATGCTCGACCGCTTCTACAAGGGCGTCTCCGGTCCGGGGAGCATGTCGTTCGACTTCGAGAACGGCATGCAGTTCCTGATGGAGCTCTGCGATCCGGATGCGGTCGCGCAGGTGATGGCCGACCCCGTGTATCTCGAGTACGGCAAGGTCGCCAGCGAGATGGCGGGCGGCGTCGCCGACGTGACGTCGAACGCGGTGACGCACCGCGACGTCGCGGTGACGAAGACCGTCATCGAACTCGACGACCCGGGCAACAACCCGTTCGCGAAGGACGGCAAGACCGTGACGATGGCCGCCATCTCTGGCGGTGCGATGCTGATGACGTCCTTCGGCGACGCCGATGCCGGCATCAAGTCGCTGATCGACCTCGCACTCGACGGCAAGCTCGCGCGCGCCCCCCTCGGCAAGCTGATGACCGCCCACATCGACGTCGGGCGATTCATGGGCTTCATCGCCGAGCAGATGGGCGGCGCGCCGAGCGACGACGCGCCGGACGCGGTCGATGTCAGCCTCGCGAAGAACGTCGAGGGCCTCCGCATCGAGGTGAACATCAAGTGACCGTGCCCAAGAACTGGCGACAACGCCCGATCGAGCACATCTCGCTCGAGACCTTCGACCCGGTCGCGCTGATCGACGCCATGGACAAGATGGCGTTCCAGGCGCGCAACACCGCTCGCGCCGCGCACATCGTCGACATGATGGTGCGCGACCGCGATTGCAGCGTGTGGCTCTGCCTCGCCGGTTCGCTCGTGAGCGCCGGACTCAAGCGGGTCATCGTCGACATGCTGCGTGCCAACATGATCGACGCGATCGTGTCGACCGGCGCCAACATCGTCGATCAGGACTTCTTCGAGGCGCTCGGCTTCCGTCACTGGCAAGGCAGCCAGTTCGCGGACGACAACGAGCTCCGCGAAGCGATGATCGACCGCATCTACGACACCTACATCGACGAGAAGGAGCTCCGCATCTGCGACGACACGATGGCGCAGATCGCCGACTCGCTGCCGACCAGGCCGCACAGCTCGCGCGAGTTCATCCGCGAGATGGGTCGCTGGCTGACGACCAACGCGAAGAACCGGGACTCGATCGTGCTGACCTGCTTCGAGCGCGGCGTGCCGATCTTCTGCCCGGCCTTCTCCGACTGCAGTGCCGGCTTCGGCCTGGTCAAGCACCAGTGGGATCGCGGCCTTCGGGGCGGCGAGACGATGAGCCTCGACTCCGCGAAGGACTTCCTCGAGTTGACGCGCGTCAAGATCGAGGCCGGCACCACCGGTCTGTTCATGATCGGCGGTGGCGTGCCGAAGAACTTCGCGCAGGACACCGTCGTCGCGGCCGAACTGCTCGGCTTCGAAGCGGACATGCACAAGTACGCGGTCCAGATCACCGTCGCCGACGAACGCGACGGCGCTCTCTCCGGCTCGACCCTCAAGGAAGCGAGTTCGTGGGGCAAGGTCGCGACGACGCACGAGCAGATGGTCTTCGGCGAAGCGACCGTCGTGATGCCGCTCGTCGCGGGCTACGCGTACCACAGGAAGGCCTCCGCCGGTCGCAGGACCGCGAACTGGAACGCGTTCCTCGACGCGCCGATCGCCGCGAAGTGACAACGCGCGGCGGCCGGACGGCCACCTGAGGGCTCGGTCACCATGACACGAACGCTCACCGCTCTCGCCGTCCTGCTCGCCGTGATCGGCGTCTGGTTCATGATCCGCGGCGGTGAGCCGCCGCAGGCGCCTGCGGCGGCTCCGGCGGAGAACCCTGCGGCGACCGGCGCGGCGATGCGCACGGCCGAGTCGCCGGTCGCCGGCGACAGCGCGACACGCACGAGCGTCGCGCCGGCACCCGCGATCCCCGAGCGTCCGACCGCCCAGCGCTGGACCCTGGTCGGGCGCATCGAACCGGATCCCGCGGCGACCGTGACGCGCGCGCGCCTGCTCGTACATCGCGGGCGCGCCGCCGACCGCACGGTCAGCTTCGCGCGGATCATGGACGTCACCGTCCCCGGTCAACAACCGACGACCCGCGACCTCACGCTCGCGGTCGAGAACGAACCGCTCGCCTCGACCGCGATCGCGGCGGACGGCAGCTTCCGCATCGAGGGAATCGCCATCCGCGACCTGCGCCTGAGCGTCGACGACGACCACTACGCGCTCGCGCAGGTCACGCCGGTCCATGCACCGTTCGACGCGACGCTCGTCGACGCCGGCACCCTGCCGAGCATGTGCGGCGCGCTGGTCATCGGCCGCGTGCTGGGGATGAGCGACTTCTCCGGCTGCGAGATCGACGTCGCCTCCGATCCCGACCCGATGGAGGTCCTGCGCGACCCGCAGGGCTTCATGTCCCGCGTCATGCGCGGCGGCGGCAGCCGGCAGGTGGTCGACGGCGAGGGGCGATTCAGCCTCCGAGCCGTGCCGCCGTCGCCCCGCACGACGCTCGTCCTGCACGCGCCGGATCACGTCGCGAGCGAACAGCGACTCGCGCTCGGCAAGGGCGAGACGCACGAGGTGGTCGTCGTCGCGCGCCGTTGCGCCACGCTCATGGTGCACGTCGTCGACGAGAGCGACGCGCCCGTCACCAAGACGAAGGTGGGCGCCTCGCCGGACGACGTCCAGGGCGACTTCGCGCGCGCGCGTCAGGACCTCCACGCGACGACCGGCGACGACGGCATCGCGACCCTCCACGGTCTCCGTGACGGGACCTGGTCGATCACCGCCGAGCCGGTCGGGTTCCTGTTCGCGAAGACCCAGGTGGAGATCGAGGGCGACAAGACCACCCACGTGCAACTGCGGCTGCTCCGCGGTGCATCGGTGAGCGGCCGCGTCGTCGATCGGGCGAAGGCGCCGGTCGCCGACGCCCGCATCGCCCTGTTTCCCGACTTCACCATGCCGGTGATCGGTCGGGTGAGCGAGATGACCGGTCCGTCGCTCGCGGCACGCGTCGCGGAGAACTCGCCGGTGCGCACCGACACCGACGGCCGCTTCTCGATCAGCGGGCTCACGCAAGCAGCGGAGGCGTCGATCGCCGTGTGGCATCCCGACTTCGTCGGGGCCGTCGCGCCGGGCGTCCGACCGGGGACGAACAACCTCGAGATCGTGCTCGATCGACCGGGCGTCGTGCGCGGTCGTGCGATCGCGGCGAACGACCGCGCACCGCTCTCCGAGTTCGAGGTCCGCACCGTCACGACGATGGCGATGGTCATGGAGCGTCCGACCGCCCTCGCCCGCGTGACGAAGGAGAGCGACGGCCGCTTCGTCCTCTCGGCCCTCCCGCCCGGACGCACGACGCTCCGCATCGACGCCGAGAGCTTCGCGCGCTTCGAGCGATCGGTCGACGTCCCGATCGGCGAGGAACTGGACCTGGGGGATCTCGCGATCGACGCCGCCGCACTCGTGCGCGGGCGCGTCGTGGATCCGGATGGCCGCGGGGTCGCGCGAGCTCGCGTCGCGCCGAGTCGCCGCGGCCTCGCGGACAACCCGGTTCTCGCGGCGTTCACCGACGACGTTCACGCCGTGACCGCGACGGACGGCAGCTTCGAACTCGTCGGCCTCGCGCCCGGCCGCGTCGAACTGAAGGCGCGGCACGGTTCGTACGCCAGCGCCAAGAGCAAGCGGATCGAACTCGGCGCGGGACAGCAGGTCGACGGCGTCGAGATCGTGCTTTCGAACGGTGGCGCAATCGCCGGACAGGTCGTGCTCGCCGCTGGTCAGGACTTCCGTCACTGGCAGATCATCGCGACCCTCGAGATGCAAGCCGCGACCTACGGGACGTCGCTCGACGCCGACGGTCGCTTCCACCTCGAGCACCTCGACCCGGGCCGCTACGACGTGCAGGCGATGGAGACGACGGCGATCGAGGCGATGCAGTCCGGCTCGCGCGACGAACTCCGCAGCGGCAAGTCGTTCGACTTCGGCAAGTTGATCAAGGACATGCAGGAGCACGTCGTCACCGCGCGCGCGCAGGTGCGTGACGGCGAGACGACCGAACTCGTGCTCGACGCGGCCGAACTCGACACCGGTGAAGGCGAGCTCACCGTCGTGATCGACGTCGGCGGAAAGCCCCTCGCGGACGGGATGGTCGAGCTCACCCAGCTCGACGGCGATCGCGTCGAGGGCGTGAAGATCGGCGTCGTCGTCACCGGCGAGGCGACGTTCCGCGGCTTGCGCTCGGGACTGGTGCGACTCCAGGTGCGCGCGGGCATGACCTTCGACCCGCTCGGCGACCCGCTCAGCTTCGAGCTCGACGCGAGCGGTGGTCCGCAGCGGCGGACCTGGAGCCTGCCGGGCGGCGCGATCACCGGTCGCGTCGTCGACGCCGAGCGCGGTGACCCGATCAGCGGCGCCGTCGTGCGCCTGGTCTCCGCGGAAGCGGGCCGCGAGGGCCGCGGCCGCGACCTCGGCTTCTCGCTGACCGGCGCCGACGGCGCCTTCGCGTTCCGCGGCCTCGGCGAGGGTTCGTTCACCGTGCTCGCCGACGACATGCTGATGCCGCTCGGCCGCGACGAGGTCACCGGCCGCATCGACGCCATCCGGCTCGCCGCCGGCGAGGAGCGCCGCGGACTCGAGCTGCGCGCGCGGCGCGGTGCGGGCATCCGCATCGTGGTCGCCGACGAGAGCGGCGTACCGGTTCCCCATGCGCGTGCGCTCGCGGTGGGCCCCGATGGCGAACCCCTCGGATCGCTGCCGTTTGCCGTCACGGACCGTGACGGCGTCGCGGAACTCGCCGGGCTCCCCGCCGGACCGGCGCGCATCGTCGCTTGGTCGCCGGAGTTCGCGCCGGGTGCCTCGGAGGTCCAGACGCTCGCCGCCGACGGACGCGCCGAGTTCCACGTCGGTCTGACGCTCGGCACGACGACCTCGCTGACGCTGCTCGACGAGACCGGCGCCCCGCTCCGCGGCGCGTCGGTGAGCGTGCGCTTCGACGGCGGTCCCTGGATCCCGGCGGTCGTGCTCGGCCGGTTCGTCGACGCCGACGGCAAGATCGAACTCGGCCGGCTGCCGCGCGGCTCGGTCGAGTTCGCCGTCACGCATCCGCGCGCGCAGTTCACCGCGCGTCGCGAAGTCTCCGGCGCGCACGCCGCGCTCGTCCTGCAGCGGTGACAACCGCGGCGCGATCCTGGCCGCGCCGCGCGCGGTCGCGCAGAATCGCGCCGCAACCAGTCGCCGTGGATCCGCTGCACGTCACGAAGCTCGTCCTTCTCGCCCGGCTCCTCGCCGCGATCGGCCTGATGACGGCCGGCTTCTGGCTGTCGCGCGGCTTCGGAGCCCTGATCGGCGTGCCGCTCGCCTTCTTCGGGATGATGCGCGCGATCAACGAGGTCGCCCGGCTGTTGCGCGTGCAGGAACTCCAGCGCGGTCAGCGGGGGCCGTCGAGCGAGCTCGGCAGCAGCGACCGCGTGCCGCCGTCGATCGCCGAGGCGATCGCGCGCGTGTTGTTCGGCATCGCCGAGATCGACGGCCCGGCCGGCGCCGCGGAACGGGTCGTCGCGATCCGCCTGGTCGTCGACAACCTCGAGGAGCCGTCGCTCGCCGACGCGATGAACCGCTGGCAGTTCGAACGGGTGGACGCCGCCGCGCTGCGCGATCTCGTTCGCGCCATCCGGCGCGCCCTCGACACCCACGGCCGCATGCGCTTCTTCCGCTGGTGCGCGCGCGTCGCGTTCGCGGACGACCGCTTCAGCCCCGGAGAACACGACATCCTCCAGACCATCGCCGTCGAACTCGGTCTGACCCCGGAGGTGGCACGGCATCTCTTCCACGACGAGAAGGGCCGGATCCTCGCCGAGCGTGCGTCGGGCGGGAACGCGCGCGACGGTTCACCTGGACGTCCGGGCTTCGACCGCCGCGGCGAAGCGCTCGGCGTCCTCGGCCTCGATGCGGCCGCGAGCGACGAGGAGATCAAGAAGCGCCATCGCGAGCTCGTGAAGCAGCACCATCCGGACGCGAACCAGCACCTCGCTCCGACGGAACTGGCGGCGGCAACCGAGCGGTTCCGGCGGATCCAGAAGGCATACGAAGCGCTGCTCGACTCGTGATGCGGATCCTCACCCGTAGATGATCCCCGGCTCGATCGCCGCGACCGCTTCGTCGTCGTCTTCGAACCGTTCCTTCTGCGGCGGCGGATCGGGCTGCTTCTCCGGGCGCGGCCAGACGTGGAAGCCGCCGCGCTTGCCCTCGTTCTCCCACACGCCCCAGATGCCGTTGATCTCGCGGTAGCCGCGATAGCCGACCGCGTACGCGCCGAAGTAGGTCTTCTCCCACGCGACCTCGTGCGACTCGACGTCGTAGGTGCCCGCGATCCGGAAGCGGCCGACGGTGTCGATCCCTTCGCCCTCGACCATGCCGTGCAGGAACTTCAGGCCGAGGTCCTGTCGGAAGCGGCAGCCACCTTCGAGCCAGTAACCGGTCCACGGACCCGACGGGAAGTCGGGGTCGTCTTCGTACTCGAGGTGTTCGGCGGGCGCGGACATTCGCGTGGATCGCGCATTCAAGAGCGGCGGAGCGGTCCGGACAACCTCGCCGCTATGGTGCGCGACATGATCAAGATCAGCGCCCGCTACGAGGGCGAACTCCGCTGCGTCGCGACGCACGAGCCGTCGGGCGCAACCCTGACGACGGACGCGCCGCGGGACAACGAAGGCCTCGGTCAGTCGTTCTCGCCGACCGACCTCGTGGCGACCGGTCTGGCGACTTGCATCATGAGCATCCTCGGGATCATCGCGCGGCGCGACGGCATCGACCTGCGCGGGATGACCGCGGTCGTCGAGAAGCACATGGTCGCCGACCCGATCCGGCGGATCGGCCGCCTGCCGGTCGTCGTGACGATCCCCGGCAAGCTCGACGACGCGACCAAGAAGAAGCTCGAGCGCGCGGCGCACACCTGCCCGGTGCACCAGAGCATCAAGGCCGAGATCGACGCTCCGATCCGCTTCGTCTACACCGCCGACTCGTGACCGCCGCACCGGTCACGGGCGAGGCGCCCGCGGGCTCCGAACTCCGCAGTCTCGTCCGCCTCGCGGCGCCGATCCTGCTCGTGCAGCTCGGTCAGTTCGCGATGGCCTTCGTCGACGCCGCGATGGTCGGCCGCGTCTCGAAGGAAGCGCTCGCGGCCGTCGCGCTCGGCAACCTGCTCGTGTGGGGACTGTTCGTCTTCGGGCAGGGCGTGCTCGCCGTCCTCGACTCGCGGGTCGCGCACGCGATCGGACGGGGCGACGGCGACGACGTGCGCGCGCACGTGCAGATGGGCCTCGTGCTCTCGGTCCTCGTCGCGCTCCCGCTGATGGCGATCGGCGCCTTCGCCGGGCCCTTGTTCCGCGCCCTCGACCAACCGGCCGACGTCGTGCCGCTCGCCGTCGACTACGCGACCTGGGCGGTGCCGAGCCTGTTGCCCGCGCTGATGTTCGTCGCGCTGCGGCAGAGCCTGCAGGCGATGACCACGATCCGGCCGATCGTCGCCGCCGTGCTCCTGACCAACCTTCTGAACTTCGCTCTCGATCGCGTGCTGATCTTCGGCGATTTCGGACTGCCGGCGATGGGCGTCGAAGGCGCCGCGATCGCAACTCTCGCGAGCCGCATCGCGATGACCGTCCTCCTGGCTTGGTTCGCGTGGCCGTTGCTCCGTCCGCTCGTGCGCCCGTTCGCGCGCTCGTCGCTCCGCTCGCGCGCTCTCGCCCCGCTGTTCCTCGCCGGACTGCCGGTGGGCTGCCAGTACGCGCTCGAACTCGGCGCGTTCTCGGGCTCGACCGTCTTCCTCGGCTGGATCGGCAGCGAGGCGCAGGCGGCGCACACGGTCGCGCTGAAGCTCGCGACGGCATCGTTCATGGTGCCGCTCGCCGTGTCGCTCGCCGCCGCGGTGCGCGTCGGTCACGCGATGGGCCGGGGCGACCACGCCGCTGCCCGGCGCAGCGCGCGCACCGCGATCGCGACCGGCGCCGTGCTGATGGCCGGGTTCGGGCTGACCTTCCTCGTGATGCCGGCGGTCCTTGCCCGCACCGTCACCGACGTCCAGGCGGTCGTCGTCGCAGCCGCGACCTTGACGATGATCGCCGGCGTGTTCCAGATCTTCGACGGCATCCAGGTCGTCTGCGTCGGCGTGCTGCGCGGGCTCGGCGACACGCGCACGCCGTTCTACGTCAACGTGTTCGGCTTCTGGGTCGCGGGCATCCCGCTCGGACTCGTGCTCGCGTTCGAGTTCGGACTCGGCGCGCCGGGGTTCTGGTGGGGACTCGTGCTCGGCCTCGCGCAAGCGGCGTGAGGCGCGAGCCTCAACTCCCCGGCAGCTTCTTCTTCGCGGGGGGCGCTCCCGGCTCGCGGTCGGCGTCGATGGTGTAGCGAAGGAAGCGACAGTCGATCGGACCGTTGCGCACGGGGAGCTTCCGGCTCGTCGACAGCCGCAGGTGCCGCGTGAGCTCCGGGTTGCCCGAGAGCACCCAGGCGACGAGCCCCGGCCAGCGCCGGAAGAAATCGCCGAGAGCGCGCCAGCTCTCGACCAGGTCCTCGCCCTCGCCGATGCGCTCGCCGTACGGCGGATTGACCACGCAGAAGCGCGGCGCGTGACCGGGAACCCACTGCGCGACGTCGCTCTCGACGAGCCGGACGTGCCGATCCACGCTCGCGGCACGCACGCTGCGGCGCGCGATCGCGATCGCGCCGCCGTGCCGATCGGCGCCCTCCAGTGGCGGGATGGCCGATGCGCCGCGCACCGCGCGCGCCTTCGCGTCGTCGACGAGCGCACGCCATGCGGCGGCGTCGTGATCCTGCCACCGTTCGAAGGCGAAGCGCCGCCGCAGGCCCGGCGCGCGATCGCCGGCGAGCCATGCGGCTTCGATGAGGAACGTCGCCGATCCGCACATCGGATCGCACAGGACGCTCCGTCGATCCCAGTCGCTCGCGAGCAGGAGGCCGGCGGCGATCGACTCGTTGAGCGGGCTCTTCACCTGCACGTCGTGGTAGCCGCGCTTGTGCAACGACTCGCCCGCGAGGTCGACGTAGAGCGTGGCGCGGTCCTGCGCCAGGTGGACGAAGACCGGCAGCACCGGCGACGCCGTGTCGACGCTCGGCCGCCGCCCCTCGCGATCGCGGAAGCGGTCGACGATCGCGTCCTTCACGAGCTGCGCGGCGTAGCGCGAATGCGAGAGGAAGGAGTCGCGCAGCGCGACGTCGACGGCGAGCGTGTCGTCGCAGCCGATGAAGCGCTCCCACCGCACGGCGCGCACCAACTCGTAGAGGTGGCTCTCCTCGCGCACCTCGTCGCTCGTGATCTCCTCCTGCACGCGGATCGCGGAGCGCAGCCACAGGCACGCCGCCATCCCGATGTGTGGTTCGCCGGCGAAGCGCACACCGCCGCGCCCGGGTTCGCAGTCCGTCGCGCCCAACGCGACGAGTTCGTTCTGCAGGACCTCTTCGAGTCCGAGCGTGCAGGCGGCGAAGTAACGGCGGCTCACGCTCGCGTTGTCGCCGCTGTGACGCGCGCGCGCAACGGCGCACCGCTACCGTGCGCACCCTGCATGTCCGTCGCGGCGCGCCGGCCTCACATCCCCCCGGCACAGGACGCCCGATCCGGCGTGCTGCTGATGGTCGCGTCGGCGGCGTGGTTCGCGGGGATGGCGGCGATCGCGAAGCGCTGGCTGCCCGACACGCCGGCGCAGGCGATCGTCCTCTCGCGCGGGATCCTGATGTCCGTCGTCCTGGTCGCGATCGCGCGCGGGCGCCGCGTTCCGATCGTCGGCCGGCAGGTCAGGATGCTCGTCGTGCGTGGCCTGCTCGGCTACGCGGCGCTGTCGTGCTACTTCTGGTCGGTGCAGCAGCTCCCGCTCGGCGACGCCGTACTGCTCCAGTACGCGCACCCGATCTTCGTCGCGGCGCTCGCGCCGATCGTCCTTGCCGAGCGCACGAGCCGCGGGCATTGGGTGCTGGTGTCGCTCGCGCTCGGCGGCGTTGCGCTGGTCGTCGGGCCGAGCGGGGAGTTGCGCGGAGCCGCCGCGATCGCGCTCTGCGGTGCCTTGTGCTCCGGCCTCGCCTACCTCGCGATCCGCAAGCTGTCGAGGACCGAACACCCGCTGACGATCATGGTCTGGTTCCCGCTGCTGACGGTCCCCGGATCGCTCACCGCTTCGCTCTTCGCCGGCGCCGAGTCGCTTCCGCGCCATGCCGGCGAAGTCGCGGCGCATCTCGGCGTCGCGGCGACGGCGCTCGCCGGACAGATCACGCTGACGCGCGGGCTCGCCCGCGTCGACGCGGCGCGCGGCACAGCCGCGACGATGACCGGCCCCGTGTTCGGCGTGCTCTTCGGACTCGCCCTGTTCGGGACCGTGCCCTCCCCCACCAGTCTGGTCGGGATGCTCGTCGTCGGCGCGTGCGCGGTGCTGCTCGCGCGCGGTCGGCCCGCGACGGACTGACCCGTACTAGCCCGACGCGCTCGACGCCGTGCCGAGTTCGTCACCGAACAGGTCCAGCGCGCTGAGGATCGGCGCCGCGGCCATCTCGATCAGCGAGCAGAAGCCTTTCTTCCGCGCGAAGTCGGCGACCTTCCTGATCGGGTCGGCGAAGTTGCCTCCCTTGCCGGCCTGCAGCGCGCCGAGCACGTGCGCGAACTGATTGGTCTCCATGCGGCAGGGCGGACACTGCCCGCACTGTTCCTTCATGAAGAAGCGCGCGATCTCGAGCAGGCGCGCGAGCACGTCGTCGCCGTCGAGGACGAGCCGCAACCCGCCGCAGCCGGGAGCGGTGCCGAGCGGGCGCAGGGTCTCGTGCGCGATGCCGACGTCGAGGTGCTTGCCGGCGAGGAAGCCGCACGACAGCGCGGGATGGATCGCGCGGATGCGACGGCCGTCTCGCACGCCCCCGCCGTGTTGTTCGATCAGCGTGCGCCAGCTCGTGCCGAAGGGGATCTCGACCACGCCGGGTCGCCGCAGCTCGGCGGGCAGCGTGACGAGCATCGTGCCGGGCGATTCGCGCGTGCCGATCGCGCGGTAGGCCCCAGCACCGTGACGCACGATCCACGGCACATGGGTGAGCGTCTCCACGTTGTTGACCGTCGTCGGCTCGCCGCGCAGCCCGTACTCGCCGGGATACGGCGGCTTCTTCCGCGGCTTGCCGGGTCCGCCCTCGATCGAGTCGATTGCGGCCGTCTCCTCGCCCGCAACGTAGGTCGGTGGTGCTCGGTGGATGGCGACGTCGAATGCGAACTCGCTGCCGAGGATCGTCCCGCCGAGCAGCCCTGCCGCGCGCGCTTCGGCGATCGCGCGCTCGGCCGACGCGATCTGCGGCGCCATGTCCTCGATGAGGTAGAGCCAGCCGCGCGTCGCGCCGGTCGCGAGTCCGCAGAGCAACATCCCTTCGAGCACGCGGTGCGGGTGTCGCTCGACCAGGTGCTTGTCCTTCTCGCTACCCGGCTCGTGCTCGCCGCCGTTCGCGACGACGTGCCGGCAAGTCGCCGCGCGCTCGGCGGCGAGCCGCCACTTGCGACCCGCGGGGAACGCCGCGCCGCCATGCCCACGCAGACCCGAGTCCTCGATCGCGGCGAGGACCGAGGCGCCGCCGCGGATCAACGCGGCTTTCAAGCCTTCGTAGCCGCCCACCGCGCGGTAGGCGACGAGGTCCTCCCGCATGGGGCTCGGCGGGTCCGCCAGGGCGATGGACGCAGCCATGACCGCGGGTTGTCCTCGGACACGGTGCGCCGTGCAACCGTTGCGGCGAAGTCCCTGGACGCGGCACGTCGTGCACATGAGTTCCGATCCGGTCCTCCGCACGGGCTCGACCAGTCGGCAGAGGCATCGAGGCGAGCTGACCTTCGCCGCGCGTCTCTCTCCCCACCTTCCAATCGGAGGCGTCACGTGCGTTCCGCTCTCGCCATCCCCTTCCTCGCGTCCGCCGCCGCTGCCCAACTCCCGTTCATCTCGCCGACCACGGCGAACGGCGCCGAGGCCTCGAGCAACAACATCTTCCCGTTCGCGAACACCACGATCCGCCGCTACCAGCAGATCCATGGTGACCTGCCCCAGACGATTCTCAGCGTCTCGCGGCTCGCGTTCCGCTTCAACACGCCGACCGCAGTGACGACGTACACCGGCACGCGTGCCATCGACATGGAGATGGATATGGGCAACGGCCCGGCGAGCTACGCGGACTACTCGCGCACGATGTCCAACAACTTCAGCGGACCGATCACGACGGTGGTCGCGCGGCGCATCGTGAACTGGGGTCCCCAGGGGACCTCGGTGAGCCCGGGGCCGCAGTCGTTCGCGACGAACATGGACATCACGCTCGACGCACCGTACCTGTGGATCCCGATCAGCCCGACCCTTACCTGGGAGGCGCGCATCTTCGGCAACCCGGCTACCGGCACCTTCGCCGTGCTCGACGCCGGCAGCATCACGACGGCGAGCGCGACCACCGTCGGCACGGGCTGCGTCTGCACCGGCCGAACCACCGCGCAGACCGCGAGCATCTCCGTCGCCGACATGCAGGGCTACCTCGGCTTCGCGATCGGCACGACGAACGGCACGCCGAGCTCCCAGGTCTACTCGGCGATCGGCTTCAGCAACCCGAACCTGCCGATCCCCGGCCTCTGTGCCAATTCCCACACGGACCTCACCTTCCTCATCGCGAACGGTGTTACGTCCGCCGTGCCGGCCGCGAACACGACGAGGGTCGCACAAGTCAGCCGCATGTTCGACAGCTCGGGCACGACCACCTCGACGGACGGTCTGGTCTTCACGACCTCGACCCTGGGCTACGGCCTGCCGGTCGAGTTCAACTGAGCGACGTCGGCCGGAGCCGCGATGCGCGCGCCGAACAGCGCGCGCTCGCAGGCGGGGTGGTCGAACATCTTGGTGTGATCGTGTTCGACCCCCTCGGCCTCGACGAGGGTCCAGCCGAACGTCCAGTTGCGTTCTCGCGCGAGCGCCTCCGCGCGCGCGAAGCACTCGCGGCCGCGCTGGAGCCGGCCGCCGCCCTGCTTCATCGCGGTCGCGCTGCCGTCGAAGTACTCGTCGGGATGGTCGTCGGCCGTGCCGAGGTAGATCGTCAACGGCTGCGAGAGGTAGCGCTGGAGGCGCGCGTCGCCGCGTAGCGCATCGGGTAGGTCGCCGAAGCCGTAGCCGAAGGGCAAATCGTCCGACGGGAAGAGGTGCGAGCCCGCGTTCGCGGCGATGAGCCGCACGGCGCCGGTGTCCTGGAACGCGCTCATCCGCGCCACGAACTGCCCGCCCGCCGAGTGACCGATGATCCAGTACGGCAGCGCGGGACGAGCTTCGAGTTCTCGCACGCGGGTCGCGATGCGCGGCACGAAGGCGTAGGTCCACTGCTCTTGCGGCAGCGCCGTGCCGGACTCGTCGCGAAGGCCGCCGAACTGGTAGCGGCGCGACGGGAAGCGGTCCTTGTCGAAGTAGGGCGCGACAACCAGCATGCCGAAGCGCTCGGCCATCGCGACGGCGTCGTCGCGGTACTCGCTCGCGTTGCGCAGCGTGCCGTGCATCACGAACAACATGCGCTCGCCGCGCCACCCGGTCGGCTTGTAGGTGAAGACCTCGAGCGCGGTGCCGTCGAAGTCGAGCGTGACGGCGAAGCGGCCGACGGGCAGTCCTCGATCGGAGCCGGCCGGCACGACGCAGCCTGTCAGGACCGCGACGAGGAACGCGAGAGCGCATGCCGCGCGACGAGCAGGAGTCCGAAGCACGCGCGGGACGGTAGCTCAGCGCAGCGGAGCGGGCACGCCCGGGCCGAACAACGCGCCCGTGACCGCGCGCACGCGAGCGAAGCCGCGCAGCTTCGTGTCGACGGCCAGGACGTCGTGGTCCGCGCGGCGGATCGCGCGCACGCAGCCGGCCGCGCCGCCGACGATTGCGCGCAGTTCCCAGCGGAGGCGGCCGCGCACGCGTCGGGTCAGCGGCCATCCCTCGCGCAGGAGCGTTGCGGTGCGATCGAGCCAGTGCGCGACCAATGCCTTCACGGCGGCATTCGCGCGCGGGGCGCGCAGGTCGTCCTCCCGGACGCCGAAACGCAAAAGATCGGTCCGCGGGAAGTAGATGCGGTCACGCGTGCGCAGGTCGTCACCGAGGTCCTGCAGGTGATTGAGGAGTTGGAGCGCGGTGCAGATTCGGTCGGAGAGCGTGTCGAGCGCGGCATCGTCGTGGCCGAATACGCGCAGCACGAGGCGCCCGACCGGGTCCGCGGACCTGCGGCAGTAGTCCAGCAACCCGACGTCGTCCGCGTAGCGGTTCACGCGCAGGTCCTGCTCGAACGCGTCGAGCAGGTCGAGGAAGAGGCGCTCGGGCAACGCGAGCTCGCGGATCGTCGTGCACAGGTCCTCGAACAGGGGGACGTCCCGCGCGCTGCCGGCGCGATGCGCGAGGAACGCCGCGCGGAACGCCCCAAGGGCGCCCGCATCGCGTCGCTCGTCGGCGAGATCGTCGGCCACGCGCGCGAACGCGTAGATCCGATGCACGTGTCGTCGCAGCGCCCGCGGCACGAGACACGACCCCACCGGGAAGTTCTCGTAATGCGTCGTGGCGAGCGTGAGGAACTCCCCGGGCGCGTTCGCGCGCCCGGCCAGGTCGGTCATCGATCCGCGGTGCTGGACGTCCACCGGCGACGAGGCTACTCGGAGCGGAAGGCTTCGCCAGGATCGCCGTCGAAGCCGGCCCATGACCGACGCACGCAGGTCCATTCCAGTTCGCGGAGCGGTCGCAGCATCGATCGTGCTGCTCCTGCTCGGCATCGCGGTCACGGGCTTCTCGATGCACACGGCGCGACGACTCGCGACCGCCCGCGCCCAGGCCGAGGCGCGTTTCGCCGCGCGACGGAGCGCGGCGACCGCGACGCGACCCGACGTGTTCGGCGCGGCGCTCCCCGGCGCCGCCTGGTCCGACTGGATCCCTGCGATCGCGGCGATCGACATGACCGAGTTGGACGCCCTGGAGTCCGCGCTCGCCGACGAGCCGGGAGCGCGCGCAACCTCTCCCCTCGAACTCGGACGGCTCGACGAAGCGATCGCCCACCATGTCAGCGCTCTCGATGCCCTCGTGCGTGGAGCACGACGTGCGACCGGTCGCTTCCCCATCGACGACCCCCGACAGACCGCGGTGCTCGACGACGCGTTCCGTCCCCTGGCGCTCGGTCGACTCGCGGCGCGAGCCGCCGAACGACGCATGGCACAAAGCGACGCCGACGGGATCGACCTCGCCCTCGCCGCGGCTCAGTTCGGTCGCGACCTCGCCGATCAGGGGCCGACCCTCGCCGCGGCAATCGGCATGCAAGCGGTCGTCGCCGGAGCACGCACGCTGGCCCGACTGGCGGCCACGCAGCCGCTCGACGGAGCAATCCGAGCGCGGATCGGATCCGCCGCGCGGGTTCTCGACGAGTCGTGGCCCTCGAGCTGCCTCGTGCTCGCGGCGGAACACGACTGGACCGCGACGCGCCTCGGTCTCGTCGCCGCGACTTCGGCGGCGCCGGTGACCCCGAGCGATCTCGGCATCCCGATCCTCGCGCTGTGGCGCCACGGCTTCTCGACGAACGCCGCGGTCGCGTCCTGGTGGGAGCTCGCACTCGAGCGCGAAGGGCGCGCGAAGGCAGCCGCTGCGTTGCCCTGGCCACAGGCCCGAGCGGAGTACGCAGCGATCGACGCGCTCGCCGCCACGAAGACCCATGCACTCCTGACCACGCGCTCGGACCACGCCGATCACGCGATGCGCGAGGGACTGGCCGCAATCCGGGTGCTGCGCGAAGTGATCGCCGCCGCCGCAGGCGAGCCCCCGCTCGGCCTCCTCGACCCGTTCACGCTCGCGCCTCTGGAGCGAGCCGCGCGCGACGGCGCGATCGTCATCAGCTCGGCCGACGCCAACCTCGCGGTCGAAGTCCGTCGCTGAATCCGCTCACCACCTGCCGCCCAACATCATCACGGCGTAGCAGGTGCCGATGCCGAACGCGACGCACAAGAGGAGCCCGATCGCCACGATGCGTGCGACGTGAGGACCCGGCTCGTCCGACTTCTTCACGAACAGGAAGAACGCGCCGAGCAACGCGAGGACGCCCAGCACGGCCGGTCCGAAGACGAGCAACATCATTCCGAGTTGGTCCGACATGAAGGGGAGCGTCGACGCCGCGGGATGGTAACGAGGAGTCACGACAACGTGCGCAGTCGTTGCCGCACCCGTGCCGCGACCGGCATGCTCCCGCCATGCCGCATCGCGTCCGCCCCTGGACCTTCCACGCCGAGACGGCCGCGCTCTGTTCGATCTGCCTGCGGCGCGTCGCGGCGAAAGAGATCCTCGCCGACGGCAAGGCGTTCCTCCTCAAGCTCTGCCCCGAGCACGGCGAACAACGCGTACTGATCGCGGACGACGCTGCGTACTGGCTCGACGCCCGCGCGCGCTTCCGAAAGCCCGGCGAGCAGGTCGCGCACGCGAACACCCCGCATCGCTGGGGCTGCCCCTACGACTGCGGCATCTGCACCGAACACGAGCAGCACGGTTGCCTGACCATTCTCGAGGTCACCGACCACTGCAACCTGCGCTGTCCGACCTGCTACGCGGACAGCGGTCCCGAGCGCACGACGCACCGCGATCTCGCCACGATCGAGCGCATGCTCGATCGCATCGTCGCCAACGAGGTCGAGCCCGACGTGGTGCAGGTGTCCGGCGGCGAGCCGACCGAGCACCCGGAGTTCTTCGCGATCCTCGACGCCTGCAAGCGACGTCCGATCCGCCACCTGATGCTGAACACGAACGGCGTGCGGATCGCGCGCGACCGCGCCTTCGCGGCGCGGCTCGCGGGCTACGCACCGGGCTTCGAGGTCTACCTCCAGTTCGACGGCCTGCGCGAAGCCACGCATCGCGCGCTCCGCGGCGCGGACTTGCGCGACGTTCGCATGCGCGCCCTCGACCACCTCGATGCGGCGGGACTGTCGACGACGCTGGTCGTCACGTTGAAGGCGGGACTGAACGACGACGAGATCGGCGACGTGATCCGCTTCGCGGTTTCGCGCCCGTGCGTGCGAGGCGTCACCTTCCAACCGATCCAGGACGCGGGCCGCTGTGAGGACTTCGACCCCGCGATGCATCGCCTCACCCTCACCGAGGTTCGCCGGCGCATCCTCGAACAATGCGCGTGGTTCCGGCCGGCCGACGTCATCCCGGTGCCGTGCCATCCCGATTGCCTCGCGATGGCCTATGCGCTGCGCAAGCAGCAGGGTGACTCGCCGCTCACGCCGTTGACCGGACTCGTGCCCACCGAGGTGTTCGTGCAGGGCGCGCGCAACACGATCGCGATCGAACGCGACGACACGCTGCGCGACGCGGTGTTCAAGGCCTTCAGCACCGGGCACGGACCCGAGTCGGCTGCCGGCGCGCTCGCGCAGCTCCTCTGCTGCCTGCCGGGCGTGTCGCTCGCCGGTTCGAACCTCGACTACCGCGACGTCTTCCGCATCGTGATCATGCGCTTCCTCGACCGGCACGATCTCGACGTCGCGAACGCGCGCCGCTCGTGCGTGCACATCGCGCATCCCGACTCTCGGCGCATCGTGCCCTTCGACACCTTCAACGTGCTCTACCGCGACGGCCTCGAGCGCGAGATCCTCGAACCGCTGCGCCGCCGGGCGGAGGCATTCTGATCGCGTACACGGCGTGCGTCGTGCTCGGCATCGCGGCCGCGGGCGTCGTCGCGCGCCGGCAGCGCGACGAACGCACGATGACCCGCGACCAACGCTTCCGCCTGACGCTCGCCGCGGTCGGCGGCGCGATCCTCGGCGCATACCTCCTCGAACTACCCGCGGACCTGCTCGGTTGGTCGGCGCCGGCGCCGGCCGGCGCACTTGGCGACGACGCCCCGCTCGGCGGGCGTACGGTCCTCGGCGGCATCCTCGGCGGCTGGCTCGGCGTGGAGGCGATCAAGCCGCGACTGGCCATCCGCTTCCCCACCGGCGACGCCTTCGCGTTGCCGCTCGCGATCGCGCTCGCGTTCGGTCGCACCGGCTGCCTGCTCGCGGGATGTTGCGCGGGAGTCGAGTGCGCTCCGTCGGCGCTCGCGTGGCACGACGCACGCGGCACGCCCCGCGTGCCGGTGCAGGCGATCGAAATCCTGTTCCATGGGCTCGCCGCCGGGGTCCTGTTCGTCGCGGCGAGGCGGGGCTCGGCGCGCGGGCGTCGGCTCGCGATCTACGTCACGGGATACGCCGCGCTCCGCTTCGGTCTCGAGTCCTGGCGACCGCACCCGCGCGTGATCGCGGGCCTGAGTTGGTACCAGGTCCTCGCGATCGCGCTGGCGTCGCTCGGCGCCGTCACCTGGTGGCGACGGCGCGGCTCAGCCTGGTAACGCGATCAGTACGGGGAGTCGAGGAGCGACCAGACCATGTCCTCGACGTCGGGTTTCGCGTGGCCCCGCAGACGCTTCACGGGGCAACCGCCGTCGAGCAGGTTGTCGACGAGTTCGGGCAGGTCCGCGCGTTTGACGTGGCTGTAGAACAGCCGATCGGGCCAGACCGTGACGTTGATGCCGCACTCGCACGCGCCGAAGCACGGGTAGCGTCGCACGCGGACCCGGGCTTCCTCGGGATCGCGCGCCTTCACCAGTTCCTGCAGCGAGTCGTACAGATCGCCCGAACCGCGCTCCGTGCAGTCGCCACCCTCGCAGACGTAGACGAGCTTGGCGCCCGGCAGCTGTGGATCGGACATCAGTGGAACTGCACGTACTTGAAGTCGATGGGTCGCTCGTTCACGCCCATCGCCGGCGGCGCGATGTAGTTCGCGAACTTCCCCGGCTCGTAGCAGGCCTTCATGCACGACTTGACGTAGTCGCGATCCGCCTGGGTCGGCAGCCAGTCCGTGTGGCGGCGCGTCCATTCGCCTTCGCCGATCAACTGCCCGTCGGGCGCGAACTTGTAGTGCGCGTACACACCCTGGTTCCGGTGGAAGCGCTTGTCGGGGAACCTCACGCGGAACTCGACGCCGAGCGCCTCGAGATCACGGTTCCAGCGGCTGACGATCCGGGTGCAGTCGGCGACGTACGCATCGAGCAGCACGGCGTTCATCGCGCGGCGCAGCGGGATGTCCTTGTCGACGAGCTTGTCGCCGTCCGGCACCGAGATGCGATAGGTCGCGTCCATGGCGCGCGGATCCTTGTAGATGCCGTCACCCTCGCGGTAGCGACCCTTCAGACCCGACGCGAACGACTCCGACGCGTTGGTCGAGTCCTCGCCGCCGAACAGGTCCATGCTCCGCGACGCCCAGAAGTTGATGTAGCGCTGCACGACCTCGAACGGCATCGCGCCGACCATCCGCGGGTCCTTGCCTTCGCGCACGAGTTGCGCCGTGCGATGGAGGATGCGACCGATCCCGTTCTCGCCGGTCTGCATGTGGTACGCCTCCTCCGTCAGCATGAACTGCGTGGAACGTGCCAGCGGGTCGAAGCCGGACTCGGCGAGTGACGCGAGCTGGTACTTGCCGTCGCGGTCGGTGAAAGTCGTGAAGCAGAAGAAGTCGAGCCAGGTCTCGATCGGCTCGTTGAAGGCCTCGAGGATGCGCGGGCTGTCAGGGTCGCCGCTGTGTCGCTGGAGCATCGCGTCGGCCTCGTCGCGACCGTCGGCGCCGAAGTGCGTGTGGAGGAGATAGACCATCGCCCAGAGGTGACGGCCCTCCTCGACGTTCACCTGGAACAGGCTTCGCATGTCGTAGAGCGACGGTGCGATGTGGCCGAGCTTGCGCTGCTGTTCGACGGACGCCGGCTCGGTGTCGCCTTGCGTGACGATCAAGCGGCGCAGCCGGTTGCGATGCTCACCGGGCACCTCGCTCCACACCGGTGCGCCGATGTGATCACCGAAGTGGATCTTCCGGTCCTCGGGTCCGTCGGCGAGGAAGATGCCCCAGCGGTAATCGGGCATCTTCACGTAGTCGAAGTGAGCCCAACCGCCCTTCCCGACGCCGACCGCCGTGCGGAGGTAGACGTCGTGCATGTTGAAGTCGCTCGGTCCGAGGTCCTTCCACCACTGCAAGAACGCGGGCTGCCACTTCTCGAGGGCGAGGAGCAGCCGCTTGTTGTCGCGCAGGCCGACGTTGTTCGGGATCTTGGCTTCGAGGTCGACGATGCTCACGTTCTCCTCCAGTCGAAGGATGCGGACTCAGGTTTGCCGTAAGAGACGAGCGCGCCGCGCTCGCCGGTGGCGTTCGGCCGCGTGAAGATCCAGTTCTGCCACGCGCTCAGACGCCCGAAGATCTTGGAGTCGCAGGTCTCGGCGCCGCCGAACCGGAGGTTGGCTTCCATGCCGGTCAGCGCGTCGGGGCTCAGCGACGCCCTCTCCTCCACCGCGATGCGGAGATCGTCCTCCCAGTCGACGGCGTCGACGAGGAAGGTCACGAGTCCCTCGGCGTCGGCATCCGCGATCGCCATGCGAGGCTGTTCCTGCGCCAGGCGCCGCGCGCGGTCGGGTTCGGCGAGGAATCGGCTCTGGAGACGCGTCAGTCCGTGCGCCATCGGCAAGCCGCCCGCGGCGAGCGGGCCGACCGCGACCTCCACCTCGGGATCCTCGAGCGCGTAGATGCGGTCGCAGGCCAAAGCGAGTTCGAACAACACGCCGCCGAACGCGGAACCGCGGTCGACGACGGCGAAGAAGCTGCGCGCGGTGAGTTCGAAGCGGCGCAGGACGCGCGCGGTCAGCGCGATGATCTCGCGCGCGAGCCAGTCCCCCTTCGCCGAATCGATCGTCGCGCAGTCCGCCAGGGCGCGCTCCGCGGCGAGCACGGCGTCGAGGCTCCCGCGCGTGTGCACCAGCACCAGCGAAACGTCCTCGTGTTCGAATCGGAGCTGACACAGCGCGTCGTCGAGTTCGCGGAACGCGCGCACGACCCACGCCTGCGCGCCGGCGCGATGGAACTCGTCGGAGGTCTTCGGTTGCGGCGAATCCGGCGCCCGCACGGTGAGGGCCGCCGCGCGAGTCTCGGACTCGATCGCGAGTTCGACGTAGCCGTAGGCGTAGGTGGTCGTCGACCCCTCCTGCGTCACCCTGCGTTCGACCGGTTTCCACGCGATGCCCTCGCGACCGCTGCGGTCCTCGCCGGCGGCCGCGATCTCCTTGACCCGCTGCGCGACCTTGTCCGCGAACTGGCTGCGCGCCCAGCTCGCGTCGACGAGTCCCCACTTCTTCGCCTTCTTGCCGCGCACGCCTTCGGCCAGCGTCGAGAACACATCGGCGAGGTCGCGGCGCACCTTCCGTTTGTCGACGAGCCGGGTGAGGCCGCCGGTGCCCGGGAGGACGCCGAGCAGGGCGACTTCCGGCAGCGAGACCGCGGAGCTGTTGTCGTCGACCAGGTGGATCTCGTCGCAGGCGAGCGCGAGTTCGTACCCGCCACCTGCGCACGGACCGTTGACCGCCGCGAGGGATCGCAGACCCGAACGACGGCTCGCATCCTCGATCGAGAGCCGGGTCTCGTTGGTGAACTTGCAGAAGTTCACTTTGAAAGGGTGCGTCGACGACGCGAGCATCCCGATGTTCGCCCCGGCGCAGAACACGCGGTCGATCGCCGAGCTCACGACCAGGACCTTGACCTGCGGATGCTCGAAGCGGACGCGGTTGATCGCGTCCTGCAGTTCGATGTCCACGCTGAGGTCGTAGCTGTTGAGCTTGAGCTCGTAGCCGGGGCGGAAGGGATGCTCGGGATCGACCCTCAGTTCGAGCCGGGCGGCGGGACCGTCGACCCTCAGCGACCAGTGGCGATACCGGTCCGGGTGCGTGTTGAACTCGATCATCGGGGGCTCCGCGACTTTGCGAGGCGAGCACGGTAGCGGCGGGCCCGCGGAGAGGCAAGCATCATAAAGCATGAAGTAAGGGGTAGAAGGCGGCGTTGCCTGTTGCATACTTCATGTGTTCTGTGGACTTCCAAGTCCGGTGCCTTGGTGCGTAATCTTGCACGGGCACCCGACGTTGCTCGCACCATCCTTCTTGCCATGCGCGACGCTCGCACAGTACTCAGCAGGCTCGGCGTCGAGGTCCGATCTCGACGCAAGCAGCTCGGTTGGTCCCGACGGGTCCTCGCCGAGCGCACGGGCATCTCCGAGCGATTCCTCGCCGACGTCGAGTCCGGCAAGGCCAACCCATCGGTCGGCACGCTCTGCGACCTGGCTTCGGCCTTCGACCTCGACTCGACCGAACTGCTGGGAGCGCGATTCGACGCGACGACCAACAGTCAACGCATCGCCCTGCTCGGCCTTCGCGGCGCCGGCAAGAGCAGCGTCGCCAAGGCGCTGGCCTCCTCGCTCGGATGGCCGGTCGTCGAACTCGACGCGGAGATCGAGCGCAACGCCGGGATGAAGCTCCCGCAGATCTTCGAGCTCAACGGCGAGAGCTACTTCCGCCGCCTCGAGCGCGAGACGCTGCGCAAGATCCTCGACGCCGGCCCATCGTCCTGCGTGATCGCCACCGGCGGCGGCATCGTGACGGAACCCGAAACGCTGGCCCTCCTCCAGCTCAAGACTTGGAGCGTCTGGCTGCGCGCCCGCCCGGAGGATCACTGGTCCCGCGTCGTCGCGCAGGGCGACACGCGCCCGATGCGCGGCCACGACTCCGCCTTCGACGCGCTCGTCGCCATCCTCCGCGACCGGGAACGGCTGTACCGGCAGGCGCACGTGATCGTGGACACGTCGGGGCGGGAAGTTCAGTCGATCGCGCAGGAGGTGGTGTCCACCTGGAAGCGCGAGCACGCGGTGGCCTGAAGGGTCCCTGATCCACTTGCCTGTGCTCGGCGACCTGGAAGCCGGCCCAGGAACCGGCTTCCCGGCAAAGAGGGGGCTCGCAGGACGATTCCGGTCGCGAGACTGCCTGGCAGGCGGTGCCGCCGGCGGGCGGGCGCAACGAAGTGGATCAGGATCCCCCGCTGGCAAGGGTTGATCGACCCCTCCCGACGGCCGGGAATCCCCAGGCGTCGATCACCGACGAGCCGGCGCCCCGCTCGCGCCGCCTCGATGACTCATTCCTCGGATCGCAAGGCCGGCGCCTCCCTGTTGCTCGGCCGTCTCGCCGACTTCCTGCGGCTTCGTGCGATCTACCCGGCGAACAACCAGCGCGTGCAGGCGACGGCGCGCGAGTTCGCGGAACTCGTCGACGAGAGGGTCGCCGAGTCGCAACTGTTGCGCATCCGGGTCGCGCCGGATCGCGCCACGATCGACGACATTCCGATCGCTCTCGACCGCCCGATCATGCGCTGGGTCGCGGAGACGCTGCGCAAGGTCTCGCTCGAGGGGATCGATGTGCTCGGCGGGATCGACGGCGCCACGCTCGACCGGTTCGCGGTCGAACTCCAGCGATGCTCGACCGGCTCGCCGCAACCGCTTGCAGCGCGCTGGCCGGCCGATCGCCCGATGCTGCGACCGATCCCGCTCGTGATCCGCGGCCATCACCTCGCCGGTTCGTACGGCAAGCCGATGCCGGCGACCGCGAGCGAGGATGGCGCCGCCGCCGGCCGGGTCGGGGAAATCCTGTCGCGCGTCGCCGAGGATCCGCGGATCCGCGATCGCATCACGAAGCTCCAGTCGTCGATCGACGCGCAGTTCGGCACCGACGGTCAACGCGAGGAGATCGATCTCCTCGATCGAATCGTCCAACTCGTGGGCGAGGACGAGCAACTCGACCCCTCGCGGGTCCCCCAGCTCATCGACCAGGTCCTCGACGGCTTCGACCAACGCGTGGTCGGTGCCCTCTCGAACTCGGCCGAGGCGATCGACCCGGCGATCGCCGCCGTCGCGCGGAGTGTCGCGGACCGCTACTTCGCGCGGCCGGACGCCATGCCGGAGCAACCGTCCGGCGAGAAGCCCGTCGGACGGCCCGAGGACGAACCGATCAAGGACGACCTCGCGGAGCTCGTCTCGGACGTACAGCGCTTGCCCTCCGACCAGGGGCCGCCGCGCTTCGAGAGCGACGTCGAGGTCGCTTCGCACGAGCTCCTCGTCTGCACCGATCTGCTCGCGACGCCGATGCTCGACGCGACGCCGACCCACGCCGCAGCGCGGATCGGTTCGCTGCTCGCAGCGAGACCGTCGCTGGACGCACGACCGCTCGATCTCGTGCTCGCGAGTGCGCGCGAGGAGACCGCGGTCGATCGCGCACGCGTGCTGCGCGCCTTCCATGACGCCGGACAGGTCCAGGTGTTGTTCCAGCGGCGCTGCCTCGACGCCGTCACCGTCGCGGGGATCTTCCCGCAGTGGTTCGGGGCGTGGCTCGACTCGCTCGACCCGCAGGACGCGGAGGACGGCGCGACGCTCCGCCGCTTCCTCGACGCCGTGGCGCCCGATCGGCTCGAAGCCGGTTGTCGGGAACTCGTGCGCTCGCGCGAGTTGTCCGATCCGTCGCGCATCCGCCGGATCGCGGCGCTGGGCGGTCGACAGGCCGGGCGAATGCTCGCGATCCTTTGCACCGCGGGGCTGAACGAGGCGACGCGCGCGGCCTTCGAACTCCTCCGGGGCACCGACCTGCCCGCGATCGAAGCGCTCGCGCTTCGGGTGCTGCCGCCGCAGTTCCTGCCCAAGGAGCACGTCGTGACCTTGTGCCGTCTCGCCGGCGGCGACGCGACGGTCGCGGAACGACTGCGCGCGGACTCGGCAACGCTCGTCCGGCGCTTCGTGCAGGAAAGCGAAGGCGACGCGGGCGTGGCGGAACACCGTCTCCGCGCGATCCGTGCGCTCTCCCACATTCCCTCGCCGCAGTCGCGCGCCCTGCTCGGCGATCTCGCCCGCGGTTGGCCGTTCGGCAGCGGTGAGCGCAAGGACGTGCGACGAGCGGCGACCGACGCCCTCCGCGAGATGGACCAGCGGGCCTCCGAGCGGGGCAGGACATGAGCCCGGCGCCGCAGGAACCCGTGGACACGATCCGCACCGATCAGGATCTCGTCGTCGAGATCGTCGACGACCTGGCGGCCGCTCTCGTCAACGCACGCATCTACCGCGCCGACCATCCGCGCGTGCTCGAGTCCGCTGCGACGACGGCGCGATCCCTGAAGGACCTACGGCTGATCGACGGCGAGCGCGGCCTGCGCGTCTCGGTGGCGAACGAGCTGCTGGTGCATCGCGGCCATCCGTTGGTCGGCGCGAGCATCGCGGCGTCGCGGCTCATCCAGGCGATCGCGGCGCGCCGCGCCGGCGGACTCGAGATCGACGTCGAGGCGGACGGTACTGCCATCGCCCGCCTGCTCGCCGAGCTCGCCGGTCGCGTGGGCCCGCAGGCCGGAGAATCGTCGCGCCCCGCGACGATTCGAAGGCCGGAGGGGCCCAGCCAAGAGAGCGGCCGAGGCCTTCCTGGTCGGCGCGGCAGCGACGACGCTCAACCTTCGGTTGCGGCCTCGGCCGCGATGGGCGAGGGCGACGACTGGCAGGCGCTCAACGCGAGGTTGGAGTCGACGGGCTCGCGCAGCGTGCGGATGCTGCCGCCGTTCGTGGTGGGCTCCAACCAGTCGCCGGTGACCGGTCGCACGACGATCATCACGCCGGTGCGCTTCTACCAGTCGTGCATCGACGTCCTGCAGGACGTGACCATCTCGATCTGCAACGGCGGAAAGATCGAGTTCGCGGACGTCCAATCGCATGCCGAAGCGGTGCTGAAGCGTCTCGAGGGTGACGACGGCCCGTTGATGAACCTCGCGCGCCAGGACCAGTACGACGCGTTCACGTTCGGCCACTCGGTGCGCGTCGCGGTCCTCGCGATGAACTTCGCGCGCACCTTGACCAGCGACCACGAGTTGCTGGTCCGCATCGGGACAGCGGCGTTGCTGCACGACTGCGGCAAGTCGCTCGTGCCGTTCGAGATCCTGCACTCGCGCAAGCCGCTCGGTCCCGACGAGAAGCGCGAGATGAGCAAGCACCCGTCGTACGGCGCGGAGATCCTGCTCGATCACGATCGCGCCGACCCGCTGACGATCGCGGCCGCGTTCGGCCACCACCGCTCGTGCGACGGCAAGGGCTACCCGGCGACCCTGCACGAGCATCACAACCTGCTCGTCACCGAGATCGTCAAGGTCTGCGACGTCTACGAGGCCTTGACGGCCGCGCGACCCTACAAGCGCCCGATGAGCCCGGTACGCGCCTACCGCGTGATGATGTCGATGGGCGACCACCTCGATCGCAAGCTCCTGCGCCGCTTCATCGAGACCAACGGCATCTTCCCGGTCGGCCAGCTCGTCCTGCTCACGACGGGCGAGCGCGCGCGGGTCGTCGCGCAGACGCAGCGCATCGTCTTCCCCAAGGTGAAGCTCGAGACCGACCCTGCCGGGCACGCGCTCCCGGACGAATCCGCGGTGACGATCGACCTGAGCGCTCCGCAATCGCATCCGCATCGCGCGATCGCAGAGGCACTGACCGAGGAGCCGGCGACGACGCCGGCCATCGTCGCGAAGGCCGACCTTGCGTCGTTCCCGGTGCCGTCGTTGTGACGCTCAGCTCCCGCCCGAGCTCGTGATCCAATCCGCGCGCCCCGCGAGCAGGGCTTCGGCACGCTCGCGCACCGGTTCGAGTCCGACGTGCGAGACGAGGTAGCGCGGGTTCATGATCTTGGTGCCGACGGCGATCGCGTGGACACCTGCCTTCGCAAAGTCGTCGACGTCTTGCGCTTCGCGAACGCCGCCGCCGCCGACGATGCGGAGTTCGGATCGGCATCCGGAAGGCACGAGATCGAGGACGCGCCGGATGCACTGCAATGCGACCGGCTTGAGCGGCTTGCCGCTCAGGCCTCCCGCGGGGATCGGGAGGGTGTTGCAGCAGTGGAAGCGACGGATCCCGGCCGCGATCGCTTCCTCGAGCAGCAGTTCGAACTGCACCGGCGGGAGTTTCACGACGACCGGCAGGCCGGTCGCTCGCGCACGGACGAACAGCTCCCGCGGCCAGTCGATCTCGCCGACGTTCGGACAGCTCATGTTGAGCTCGACACCGAGCGGGCGGATGCGCGCGATCGTGTCGAGCAGTCGCCACCAGTCGTCGGGGACGAAGCCGTGGATGCTCACCAGCTTGTCGCGCGGATCGATGCGTGAGGACGCCACGCGCGCGGCGAGCCAGTCGATCCCCGGATTACGCAACCCGATCTTGTTCACCCAGGCCTTCAACCGCGGGTAGTAGCGAACCGTCGCGAGGATGCGCCAGAGGCGACCCGCGCGGCGCGCGGCGGTGAAGGTGCCGAGCGTCGCGACCGCGCCCTTGGGCTGGACGTAGTTGCCGAAGGGCGCGGAGATCACGAGGCGCGGCGCCGCGGTTGGCATCGCGGGCGATCATGGCGAGGCGGGCAACGCACTTCACGCATGGCGACGCCGGCTCCATGCTCCCCGCCGACCCACCTCCCATGTCCGACCCGTCCGACGCTCGATCCGCCGTCCTCGCCAACCTGCTCGGACGGCGGACCATCCACTCCTTCCGCCGCGACCCGGTCGACGACCGCACGATCGAAGACGCCCTGCTCGCCGCGGTCCACGCGCCGAACCACCGCATGACCGCGCCGTGGCGTTTCGTCCGCGTCGGACGCGAGACGCGCGCGCAACTCGCGGAGATCGCGGTGCGGATCGCGAGCAAGCCCGGTCTGCCCCACGATCCGGCGAAGGCCGACGACACGCGGCGCAAGCTCCTCGACCCGCACGACCTGATCGTCGTGTCGATCGTGAAGAACGACGACGCGGCGATCGCGCGGGAGGACTACGCGAGCGCGGCGTGCGCCATCGGCAACCTGTCGCTCGCGCTGTGGGCGTGCGGCATCGGCGCGAAGTGGGGCACGGGCAGGATCACGCGCGACGCCGCGACCCATGCGCTGCTCGGCATCGACCCGGCGCGCGAGGAGATCGTCGGCTTCGTCCAGGTCGGTGTTCCGGCGAGCGTCCCGGCGACGCCGCCGCGTCCGGCGCTCGCTTCGCTCGTCCGCCGTCTGCCGTGACGGGCGACCGCGTCAGAGCAGTCCGCCGATGAAGACCATCACGAACAGCGCGACGGTCTCGACGATGCCGAGCGCCATCAGGTAGTTGCCGAAGCCCTTGCCGGTCTCCGCCATCGCGTCGGAGGCCGACGCGCCGATCTTGCCCTGGTACCACGCCGAGAGCCCGATCGCCATGCCGCCGAACAGGCCGATGCCGAGCATCGCAGGCCAGTTCGCCGCGGCAGCCGCGATGTCCTCGAGCTTGCCGCCGGCCTGAACCGTGACCTTCGCGGCCATCTGGTTCATCAGGATCATCCCGTAGATGGTCTGCGAGAGCGGCGCGCCGACGAACGTCACGAGGACGAACGGCGCGGCCTTGTTCTGTGCGAAGCACTTCTTCCAGCTTCCGACTGCGGCCGGCCCCGCGGCGCCGACGCCCAGGCTCGAGCCCAGTGCGCCGAACGAGAGCGCCATCGCTCCGCCGAGCTTGCCCAACGATGCCATCGTTTCGACGTCCACGTGTGTCGTCCTTCCGAGTCTGTTGAAGTTGCGTGAGGTGATGAAGGGTCAGGAGAGGTCTTGCGCCGGGCGTTCCGGATCCGACGCAGCGCTCGCGCTCGGATCGCCTCGCTTGCGCAACGGGCGGTACGGAACGCCGCTCCACTGCATGCCGAGGTGCGCCGAGAACTCGAGGGTGTTGAGGCGGACGCCGTGCACCAGCACGCCCATCGCGCACAACAGGAGGTTCAGGGTGTGCCCGAAGATCGCGACGAGCACCGCGAGGAAGAGGTTCATCCCGCCGCCGGCGCCGATGCGCGCCGCCATGTCGTTGAACGAGCTCGCGACGGCGACGCCGGCGGTGCCGACCGCGAACAGCCGCAGGTACGACACGACGTCGACAAAGTTCGACACGAGGCTCAGCGGCAGCATGACGTGGTTGAACCACTCGTCCTTGAGCTGCTTCAGCGGCGTCATGAACAGCACGATCGCGACGATCCCTCCGATCGTGATCGGCAGCATGACGCCCGGGAACGGCTCGCCGAGGACCATCGTGCGCGCGACGAAGAACATGCACCACGTCGTGGCGATCCAGCCGAACTGCGCGAGCGCCGCGAGACTGCGGCCGAGCCGGAGTGCGGCCCAGACGTGGGCGATCGTCAGATGCGCCGCGCCGAGGAGGAAGCACAGCAGCATCACGTGCCGCGTCGTCGCGAGCTTGTCGGAGCCGGCGAGCCATTCGATGCGGAGGGAGTCGAGTGCCGCGGGCAGCGACGGGATCGCGAACCAGGTCCCGGTGATCGCGCCCCAGACCATCGTGGCGATCGCCACGGTGCGCAGCAGGCGGAAGGGTTGCGAGGGCGCCGCGGGCCACTTGCGCCGGGCGAGCAGCACGCCGGCGAGGATCAGCAGGCCGTAGCCGGCGTCGCCGATCAACATCGCCGCGAACAGCACGAGGAAGACCAGGAACGCCGGGCTGACGTCCGGCTCCGCGTAGCCGGGCGTGATGCCGATCATCTCGAGCACGGCATGGATCTGACGGATCCAGGGCCGGCTCTCGAGGAGGGTCGGCACGATGTCGCCCGCGCGCGGATCGCTGATCGAGACCGCCCATCCCGCGTCGCGCGCCGCGGCGAGCACGCGATCGACGGCGTCGACCGGGACGAACCCGGCGAGCCACGCGATGCCGTCGTGCGAACCCATCGCGGCATGCGCTTCGACGAAGTGCGTCTCGTCCTCGAGCGCGCGCACGTGTCCGGCGATCACGGCGCGCCGCGGCGCCAACGCGGCGAGAGCGCGCTCGATCTCGGCGCGACGCGCCCGCCGTGCGGCGAGCTCCCGCTCGCACGCGCCCAGTGCCCGTTCCGGCAATGGGATCTCACGTGCGGCGAGCACGGCCGAGGGCGGGCCGATCAGGACCGCGGCACGAGTGCCGCCGCTCGATCCGGTCACGTGCAACGATGCGCCGACGGGTACGGCCGGCGCTGCGCCCTTCGCGGGGAACTGGTAGAGGCGCAGTGCGAGGCCGTGCGCGGCGAGCGCCCTGGCCTGCTCAGGATCGAAGTCGCCGAACGGCGCGATCAGGTTGCGCTCGGAGTCGAGCTGCGTGATCGCGGCGTCGAGTTCGCGACGCTCGCCGACCAGCCGGTGCACGGTCTCGACGAGGTCGTTCGCCGCGATCGGATCGCGCGCCGGCGCCGGCTCGCCGTCGGCCGGGGGCAAGTCCGCCATCGCGGCATGCGCGCGCTCCAACCGCTTGCGGGCGTCTTCGACCTCGCCCGTCGCCGTCACGCGCTCGGCGACGACGTGCAGCACGCCGAGCTCCCGCAGTCGCTCCACGGCGTTCGTCCGGTCGTCGGCGACGCAGAGCACCGTCACGCGCTTCATCGGCACGATCACGTGGCGGTCTCCCGTTCGAGGGTCTTCTGCTTCGCGATCTTGCCGCGGCCGACGTCGAGCACCTGCATGTCGCCGAGGTAGATGCGGACGCGCCGGATCACGTCCTTGCACTCGGGGATCTTCACGCGTTCGAAGAGGTTCACCCGCTGGTTGGTGGTGCGCAGCTCGTCGACCAGCAACGCCTTCTGTTCCTCGAGGACGAGCAGCTCGATGCGTAGCTTCGCGAGCTCGGCGAGGCACTCGATGCCGTCGTCGACCCAGGGCGAGGTCGTGAACAGGTCGGGCACATGCCGCTCGAAGACGACCTCCCGCAGGACGGGAATGTTGACGCCTGCGACGTTGGTCTCGTCGCGCTCGATGCGTTGGATCGCGATCCAGCCGGCGAAGTCGGTCCCGTCCCCGAACAACGCGACCCAACTGGAGAGTCCGGCGAGGAGTTGCTCTTCGCGACGCCGGCATTCGTCGAGTCGGTGTTCGACCTGCCGCACCTCGAGCTGCAACTGCTGCTTCTTCAACTGCAGCGTCGGCAAGTAGCGCTCGTAGCGGCGCAGCGAGTCGCGCTGCGCCTTGAGTTCGTTCTTCGTGTTCTTGAACTTCGCCATCGCCGGGTTCGCCGCGGTCCGCGGTCAGCGCGTCGCCGCCGCCACTGGAACCGGCGCCGGCGTCGCGGCCGGCGCCTGGGTGCGATCCCCCTTCGGCCAGAACTTGTCGATCAGCTTGGTCGAGATCCCGGTCTCCGCCGGTTCGAAGCAGTCGGCGAGGATCCGCCAGCCCAGCTCGAGCGCCTGCTCGAGCGGGATGTTGACCGTCAGGTCCATCATCCCGCTCTCGAACTTGTCGCCGTAGTCGAGGAGCTTCTTGTCCCACGCGCTCATGCGGAAGCCCATCGAACGCTTCTCGCGCGACTCCTTGCACGCCGCGTAGATCTGGATCATCACGTTCATCAGCGTGCGGTGGTCGTCGCGCGTGCGACCGTTGACGAACTGCTTGAGGCGCGACAGCGACCCGAACGGCTCGATGCGCCCGTTGCGCAGGTAGAACTGCCCTTCGGTGATGTAGCCGGTGTTGTCCGGCACCGGGTGCGTGACGTCGTCGCCCGGCATCGTGGTGACGGCGAGGATCGTGATCGAACCCGCCGCGTCGAAGTCGACCGCCTTCTCGTAGCGCGCGGCGAGCTGGCTGTAGAGGTCGCCCGGGTAGCCGCGATTGCTCGGGATCTGCTCCATCGTGATGGCGATCTCCTTCAGCGCGTCCGAGAAGTTCGTCATGTCGGTCAACAGGACCAGCACGCGCTTCTTCTCGAGGGCGAACTTCTCGGCCACGGCGAGCGCGAGGTCGGGCACCATCAGGCACTCGACGACGGGATCCGACGCCGTGTGGACGAACATCACCGTGCGGCTCAACGAACCCTGTTGCTCCAGCGTGTCGCGGAAGAACAGGTAGTCGTCGTGCTTGAGACCCATTCCGCCGAGCACGATCACGTCGACCTCGGCCTGCAGCGCGATCCGCGCGAGCAGCGGGTTGTACGGCTCGCCCGCGACCGAGAAGATCGGCAGCTTCTGCGATTCGACCAGCGTGTTGAACACGTCGATCATCGGGATGCCGGTGCGGACCATCCGCCGCGGGATGATGCGCTTGCTCGGATTCACCGACGGCCCCGCGATCTCGATCATGCCGTGGTCGAGCGTCGGGCCCGCGTCACGCGGAACGCCGCTGCCGGTGAAGATGCGGCCGAGCAGCGCTTCGGAGAACGGCACCTGCATCGGGTGACCGAGGAAACGCACCTGCGCGTCGGTCGCGATGCCGCGCGAACCGGCGAAGACCTGGAGGAAGACTCGGCCGCCTTCGAGCCGGATCACCTGGGCGAGCGAGGTGCCCAGCGTTGACGTCACCTGCGCGAGCTCGCGGTAGCCGACGTCGCTCGCGTTGACCGTGATGACGTTGCCGACGATCTGCTCGACCTTGGTGTAGACGGTGTTCACTTCGTCTCCTGCGTCACTGCTTCACCTGCACGGCCGCGACCTCGCCGACCATCGCGTCGATCTTCCGCTCCGCCGCCGCGAACTCGGGGCTCGCCCACGGCGTGCGGTTCCAGTCGTTGGTCGCCTGCGTCAGGCGCTGGAAGAAACGCCGCGCGGCGTCCTTGTCGGGGAACTTCATCGGCGTGCGCAGGATGCCGTGGATCCGCGCGTAGACGTGCGCCTGCCGCTCGGCCGGCGTCGCCGCGTCGACGTCGTGGTAGGCGTCCTGCTGGAGGTAGCTCGCGTCGAGGTACTCCGCGGCGAGGAACACGACGAAATCGTCGAGCGAGGTGCCCTCCTCGCCGACGACCTTCATCATCTGCCCGACGTCGTTGCCGCGCCGCAGCATGCGCCGGCCGTGTTCGACGTCCGCGGACGGCACGACCGACGCGTACTTGCTCCAGCTCTCGAGCGGATGGATCGCGGGGTAACGCCTCGCATCCGATCGCTCGCGCGAGAGTCCATGGAACGCACCGACGACCTTGAGCGTCGCCTGCGTCACGGGCTCCTCGAACTTGGCGCCCGCGGGACTGACCGTGCCGCCGATCGTGACCGAGCCGGTGGCGCCGTCGCGCAGGCGCACGACACCGCCGCGCTCGTAGAACGCGGCGATCACCGACTCGAGATAGGCGGGGAAAGCCTCTTCGCCGGGGATCTCCTCGAGTCGACCGGACACCTCGCGCAGCGCCTGCGCCCAGCGCGAGGTCGAGTCGGCGAGCAGAAGAACGTTGAGTCCCATCTGCCGGTAGTACTCCGCGACCGTGACGCCGAGGTAGACCGACGCCTCGCGCGCCGCGACCGGCATCGAGCTCGTGTTGCAGATGATGAGCGTGCGCTCCATCAGGCTGCGGCCGGTGCGCGGATCGGTGAGTTCGGGGAACTCGCGGAGCGTCTCCACCACCTCGCCCGCTCGCTCGCCGCATGCGGCGACGATCACGATGTCGACGTCCGCGTTGCGGCTCGTGATCTGTTGGAGCACCGTCTTGCCGGCGCCGAACGGACCCGGGATGCAGTAGGTGCCCCCGCGCGCGACCGGGAAGAAGGTGTCGACGATGCGCACCTTCGTGATCAACGGTTCGCTGGGTCGCAGGCGCTCCTGGTAGGCGCGGATCGGCACCTTCACCGGCCAGCGCTGCATGACGCGCACGTCGCGCTCCTCGCCCGCTGCGTCGCGCAGGCGCGCGACGACCGACTCGACGGTGACCTCGCCCGCGTGCGCGATGGACGCCACCGTGAGCGGACCCGCGAGTCCGAACGGCACCATGACGCGGTGCTGGAAGATGCCTTCGGGGATCGTGCCGAGCGTGTCGCCCGATCGCACGGTCGCACCGTTGGTCGCCACGGGCGTGAACGACCACTTCCGCGTCCGGTCGAGCGCCGGCAGATAACGACCGCGCTGGAGAAAGAAGCCGCACTCCTCCGCGAGCTGCGGCAGCGGGTTCTGGAGGCCGTCGTACACCTGCCCGAGCAGCCCGGGGCCGAGCTCCGCGCTGAGCAGCTCGCCGGTGAACTCGACGGCGTCCCCCGCGCGCAGACCCGACGTGTCCTCGAAGACCTGCATCTCCGCGTAGCGACCGCGGATGCGGATCAACTCGGACTTCAGACGCAGGTCGCCGATGCAGACGTAGGTGACCTCGTTCTGCTTGACCGGTTGCTCGAACTCGGCCGTGACGAGGTTGCCGTTGACGCCGACGACTCGACCGTGATGGACGTTCATGCAGAGTTCCGAGGCGCGGACACGAGTGCGGCGAGCTGCGTTGCGAGCGCGGCGCGACCGCGCACGACGTCACGCGTGGCACGTCGCTCGACGATGGCGAGCACGATCGCGTACGCGAGCACGGTCTCGAGGCCGAACGGCTCCGCGCGGGCCAGTTCGCGCGCGACGTCGCAGCGCAGGTCGTCGAGCTGGCGTTCGCGTTCACCCGGGTCCGGCGCGCCGAGCGCGTCCTGCACCCGCCGCGCGAGGGTGAGATCCAAGGCGTCGCTGGGGCGCACGAACCGCTCGGCGTCGACGCCGTGCCGCGCCGCGCGCGCACGTGCGATCGCGTTGCGGATCTGGACGTCGGCCGTGACCCAAGCCCGCGCGAACGCGCTCCTGCCGCCGCCGCCGAGCACGGCGTCGAACTCGAGGAGGTCCCTCGGCACGAGGTGCTCCGAACAGAGCGTGCGGAACCGCTGCATCGTCATTGGCGGCGGCGCACCGGGAGCGATCGACGGCAGGCTCGCGACCAGGTACCAGTACCGCGTCACGTCTTGCCGCCACCGCGGGCGTCACTGCGCGCGTCGCTGCGAGGATCGAGGGCCGCTTTCATCACGACGTCCGCCAGTTGCGGGCTGACGAACCGCGCCAGGGCCTCGGCCACGGCCTTCGGAGTGAAGTCGTGG
Source organism: Planctomycetota bacterium (assembly GCA_016235155.1). GTDB lineage: Bacteria > Planctomycetota > UBA1135 > UBA1135 > UBA2386 > JACRLW01. Next base: position 16,590 of record JACRLW010000044.1, on the reverse strand, counting down.
TGGATCGCACCCTTCGCGTAGGAGATGCGGAAGCCGCGATCCAGGCGCGGGTCGACCTTCAGGTCGACGCCCTGCTCGAGCCGCTTCCGCAGCTCGGTCATCACGAAGCGGACCAGCGGCTCGCGGTCCGCGGCGCTGATCAGGATGTCGATCTGCCCCTCCGAAACGCCGTTGCGCGCGAAGCCGTCGGCGAGACGAATCAGCATCTGCTCGACCACTTCGACCTTCAGCGCGTCGTGCGCGCGGTCGGTGACGAGCTGCTTCACGATCCGCTCGACGGCCTGTCCGACCGCGATCAGGAGGTCGCGAGCCGCGTGCTGCAGGCCGCGCTCCCCGCGCTCGGCGAACTCCTTGCCCTGTTGTTCGGCCGCCCGCACGGTCGCTGCGGCCTTCGCATCGGCTTCGGCGACGATCCGCTCCGCGCGGGCGCGCGCCTCTGCGAGGATCGTCCCGGCCTGCTGCTCGGCGGCCGAGACGGCGTCCTTGCGGATGCGATCGATGAGATGTTGGACCTGATCGGACATGGACGACCGGCGCTTGGACGCCCGGTGGACAGGACGAGAGGGAGTGGGACGGGGCACGGGTCGGACCCGTGCACAGGTCCGAACCAAACCGCCGCCCCCCGAGGGGAATTGCGAGTCTACGGAGCGGGACTTCGACGGCGCAACGATCACGATGGCGTGGATCGTTCCCGATCGCGGACCGCCGCGGCTAACCTCCCGCCCCGCGACCATGACGATCGAACCCGAACCAAACGCGACCCGCTGGGCGCCGGTCTACGCGATCACGGTCGCCTGGGGCGTCCTCACCATCGCCCTCCTCTGGGTCTTCACCGCCGCCTTCGCGTACTGAATGCACGCGATCGACTGGGTCCTCGTCGTGATCCTGCCGGCCCTGGTGATCTGGGACGGCGTGCGCCGCGGCGCGGGAGCGAAGGACCTCGAGGGTTTCCTCCTCGCCGGGCGCAACGTGAAGTGGTGGGCGATCGGTCTGTCGGTGATGGCCACGCAGGCCAGCGCCACGACCATGATCTCGATCACCGGTCACGGCTACGAGCACGGCCTGCGCTGGCTGCACGTCTACCTGGCGCTGCCGTTCGCGATGGTGATCCTGTGCGCGACGATCGTTCCCTGGTTCACGCGGGCGCGGGTCTACACGGCCTACGAGTACCTCGAACGGCGCTTCGACGGCACGACCCGCATCCTCGCGAGCGCCCTGTTCCTGATCTCGCGCGGCCTCGCGGTGGGCACCGCGCTCTACGCGCCGAGCATCGTGCTGGACGTCGTCCTAGGCATCCCACAGTCGGTCGCGATCCTCGCGATGGGCGGCATCTCCGTCGCCTACACGGTTTTCGGCGGCAATGCGGCGGTGATCTTCACCGACGTCAAGCAGATGGCGGTGATGTTCCTCGCGATCGGCGTGAGCCTGTGGATCGTGATCACCCGCCTGCCCGCCGACGTCGGGCTGATCGACGCCCTGTCGATCGCGGGAGCGTCGAATCGGCTCGAGGCGATCCACGTCGCGCCGGACGTCCAGCACACCCTCGCCGACAAGTACAACCTGGTCACGGCGCTCTTCGCCGGGCTGTTCTTCTTCCTCGGCTACTTCGGCGCCGACCAGAGCCAGGTCCAGCGCTATCTCGCCGGCAAGAACGTCGACCACAGTCGCGGCAGCCTGTTGCTCTCGGCATTCGTGAAGGTGCCGATGCAGTTCGCGATCCTGCTGCTCGGTGCCCTGATCTACGTGTTCTGCATGTTCGAGGACACGCCGATCTTCTTCCGCGCCGAGGCGATGGAGACGGCGATCGCAACCGCACCGGCGGAGACGCGCGCGCGCTGGGAGGACCTGAAGTCGGACTTCGCCGACGCACACGCGCAGCGTCGCGAAGCGGCGCTCGGGTTCGTGAAGAACGACGGCACCCCCGGCGGTGAAGCAGCGGTCGAGGCCCTGCGCGCGGGCAACGCCCAGGTCGCCGGCATCAAGAGCCAGGCGGTGAAGCTGCACCAGGCGGTGACCGGTTCGGCCGGCGGTGACGGCGACTTCATCTACCCGTGGTTCTTCCTGCGCATGTTCCCGATCGGGATGCTCGGGCTCGTCGTCGCCGCGATCTTCATCGCCGCGATGTCGAGCCTGGATGCGCAGCTCAACTCGCTGGCGACGTCGAGCGTGATGGACCTGTGGGCACGGCGCCACCAGGAAGTCGACCCGCGGCGCGTGGTCACCCTCACCCGCTGGGCGACGCTGTTCTGGGGACTGTTCGCGACCGTGAGCGCGTACTACGTCGCGTCGCTCGGTCCGATGATCGAAGCCGTCAACATCATCGGCTCGATGTTCTACGGCTCGTTGTTCGGCGTCTTCCTGCTCGGCTGGCTCTGCCCGATCGCGCGCGGTGCGATCGGCTGGCTCGCGCTCGCCGGCGGCTTCGCGTGCACGATGTTCACGCACTTCGTCATCAACGCGAAGAAGATCGTGATCGACGGCGGCGAGGCCTATCCGGTCGGATTCCTCTGGTACAACGCGATCGGCTGCATCGGCGTCGTGGTCATCGGGTTCGTCCTCGCGCTGGTCCCGCGCGCGCGGCGCGCGGCCTGAGGTTCACAATCCCTCGGCGTCCGCGTCGTCGGGTTTCGCGCGTCGGCCGAGGATGCGGCCGAACACGACGACGACCGCCGCGCACGACAGTCCCGCGCCGAGGCGCCAGGAGTGATCGGCGTCCTTCCCGAGCAGCAGGGGGTCGGTGACGATCGTCTCGCCGGCGATCCAGCCGAGCAGCGCGGCGCCGAGCCAGATCACGATCGGCAGCCGGTCGAGCAGCCAGAGCACCAATCGGCTGCCGCCGATGATCAAGGGCACGCTGACGGCGAGCCCGAACGCGACGAGCGCGGTGCGTTGCTCGGGCGGCGCCAGGCGCTCGGCCGTCGTCGCGATGCTGAGCACGTTGTCGAAGCTCATCACCAGGTCCGCGACGATGATCGTCTTGATCGCGCCGAGCAGGTTCTCGCTGCCGTCGACCTGATGTTCCTTGCCGTCGTCGGGCAGGATCAGCTTCACGCCGATCCAGAGGAGCAGCACTCCGCCGATCAGGCTCAACGCCGGTTGCTCGAGCATCCCGATCGCGACCGTGACGAGCAGCACGCGCATCACGATCGCGCCGAGGGCGCCCCACAGGATGCCGAGGCGGCGCTGCCGCGGCGGCAGCTTCCGGCACGCCAGCGCGATCAACACCGCGTTGTCGCCGCCCAGCAGCACGTCGAAGAGGATGATCTGGCCGACGGCCGGCCAGCTCACCGAGGACAACCAATCGAACATCGTGCGGAGACGCCGGCGTGCGGGAACGCTGTCGTGCGGCGGGGCGGCGCACGCTACGGAGCGCGCAGGTCCGGCGCCACGAATCAACGCGCCGCGATCGTCACGGTGATCGCGCGCTCGCGGCTCGTGCCGTCGAGCACGATCGCCGCGCTCGCACCGTGTCGCCGCGAGCGATGGGCGACATGGACCGCGATCTCGAGGCCGCTCGGCAGGTGCTCGAACACCACGCGGCCGTTCGCATCGGTCGTGCTGCCGCGACCGACCGGTTCCGGCTGGCCCGACGCCGTCGCCCGCGCGGATTCCTCCGCGCGCGCGACCCGTGCCGCGTCGGCGCCGCCCGCGCTGATCCATGCGTTTGCACCTTCGACGGGTTTGCCGTCCTCGCCGCGCACGTCGACGACGAGGCGCGTGCCGCGTTCGAGCGCGATGGTCACGTCCTTCACCAGTCCGCCGGCCGCCACGTCGATCGGGCCGGCCGCGGCGGGCGCGTAGCCGTCGACCTCCGCGATCAATGCGTAGCGACCCGGGCTCAGCGTCGTGAAGTGGAACGACGCGGACGGCGGAGGCGGGTCACCCATCATCGCGGTCTGGTGGGGCGATGGCGTGATCACCTCGCGCAGCAGTTCATCGCGCGTCTGCGTCGAGTCGGCCGCCAACCACCAGGTTTGCACGCTGCCGAAGGCTGCAACCACCGGCTCTTCCGTGAGTGCATCGACGATCCGCCCGTGGATCTCCGCGCCGTGCAGGCCGATCGACTCCGGGTCGTCGTGCCGCTTCAGCCGCAGCGTCACCGGCACACCGGGTGGCACGTCGTCGAGCGCAAACCGCGACCACGGGAAGTCCCCGCCCGTGAGCGTGACGACTCCGGCGTCGAGTCCGCGCAGAACGGTGCGCCCGCCGGCGTCGGTGGACCCGACGGCGAGGCTGTCGTCGCCGCGCGATGCCGTGATCATGGTCCTCGCGAGCGGCGCGCCGCTGCGGGCGTCGACGGTGAACACCTCGAGCGGCGTGTCGGGGAGGAGCGTCACCGCGATCGGTCCCGCGGCCGCGTCGCGGATCGCGAGCGCGAGTTCGCCGCGCGCGAAGGGCTTGCCCCACGGGATCGAGCGCACGAGCTTCTCGCCAAGGTGATCACCCAGGAGCGCGACCGTGCCGTTCGCGCCGCTCGTGCCTCCCGTCTCGCTGGTGAGCTTCTCGGCACCGTCGTCGCCGCGCTGGCGGCGGAACACCGTGACGTGCACGCCCTCGACCGCGCGCCCCGCACCGTCGGTGACGACGACGTCCGCGCGCCACTCGCCCGCGACGTCGTGCGCCCAGCGCCGCAGGCGCGCCTCGAGTCCGCGACGCACTTCCTTCGGACGCACGTGCACGACCTCGGGCGCGAAGACGCCGAGCCAGTCGTCGAGGCGCGCGCGCAGGACCCACTGCATGCCGTCGGGATTCGTGATCGGGACGGCGAGTTCGAAACGGCCGCGCGCGTCGCTGCGCGTCGTGACTTCGAACGGATCGGCCTTGCGGCTCAGCTCGCGGCACCAGGCGACGATGGTCGCTCCTTCCAGCGGTTCGCCGTCGACTTGGAGCACGACGCCTTCGAGCTGCGCGCGCGGCGCGTCCGCGATCGCCGCCCGCTCGCGGTCCTGAGCCGCAACGCTCGGAAGCGGATCGCCCGCGCCGCGCGCTTCGATCGGCGTGCGCATCGGATCCGGTTCCCGCGCGATCGGATCGGTGGCGACCGCGGCCGCCGTCACGATCCCCTCACCGCTCGGGACTTCGTCCGGACCGCGCGCGAGCCCCCACGCCGCGCCGCCCGCGGCGAGCACGAGCACCACCGCGACGACGCCCTTCACGACCGCCGGGCTCGCGGCCAGGCTCGCCGGCAATGCGATCAGCTTCGCCTGCAAGCCGAGCGGCACGGCGACGGCGGCGCCGCTCGACTGGAGCAGGGCGTCGAGGTTCACGCCGGTGATCGCGAAGCCGAGTTCGCGAAGGCGATGGCGCAGCGTTTCGATCGCCCGATGCACGCGCTCGTGCACGGTCGACTCGGCGCAGCCGGTCGTCGCCGCGATCGCCGCGAGCGTCATGCCCTCCTGATAGCGCAGCACGATCGCGGTGCGATGGGCTTCATCGAGAGCGGCGACGGCCGCACGAACGGCGGCGACTTCGTCGGGCGGGATCTGGGTCGGGCTCGTGATGGGATTCATCTTCGCGGTCTCGGTCTCGTGCCGGCGGCGGCGGCGACCCGCGCGGAGCCGGGTCAGAGCCAGGCGACTCGCGAGCCAACGCAGCACGCGCTCGGCCTCTTGCGGTGTCGGCGGCGGCGTGCATCGCCCGCGCAGGACGGCGAGGAAGACCTGCTGCGTCACGTCCTCCGCGTCGGCGTCGTCGCGCACGATGCGCCGCGCCGAGCGGAACACCGCCGCGTGATGGTCGCGCACCAGGCACTCGAAGGTCTCGCGTTCGATCCGCATGTCGTCGCTCGAAGTCGAGGAACCGCTCGCGACGCGATCTTCGGTGAATTCCCCGCGCGCAGCGACCGGCCCGACCGGCGAGTCCCTCCCCTTGGCCACAATGGCGCGATGCGGCTCGCTCCGCTCTCGCTCGCCGCCGGGTTCGCGCTCGCCGTCGCGGTCTCCGCGCAGGTGTCCTCGGTCGCACCCGACGAGCGGGTCGCTCTCTTCCCCTCCTTCGCGAGTCGGATCGCGGATCGGCCGGATGCATGGCGCGCCGCCGTCCGCGGCCAGGTCTTCCAGCCCAAGGAGGACTCGCGCATCCGCGCCGCGATCCTCGACGCTGCGCTCGATGCACTCGACGTCGGCGACGCCGAACGGCCGGTCGCGAGCGCGCGACTCCGTCCCTTCCTCGTCGACGACCATCGCTTCGAACGGATCGTCGTCGCGATCGGCGCGCGGCGCGTCGAACTCCCCCGCTCGCGCGCAGACGGTTCGTTCACCGGGGAAGTCGTGGTCGAAGGCGACGACGCGGCGACCATCGACGGCTCGCTCGCCGTCCGCGTCGTGCTGCCCGACGGCGATCTGCGCGAGTTCGGCGCCCGCATCGCGTGCCTCGAACCGGACGGCGTGTCGATCGTCTCCGACGTCGACGACACCGTGCGACTCGGCAGCGGCGGCGACCCGCTGTCGCGCGTGCGCGACGCGATCGTCGCCGAATACCGCGCGATACCGGGGATGGCCGACGCCTACCGCGAGCTCGCCGCGGACGGCGCCGCCTTCCATTGGTTGACCGCCGCGCCCTGGCCGCTCCACGAGCCCTATGCGAGCTTCCTGCGCGAGGCCGGATTCCCGGTCGGTTCGCTCCGCATGCGCTCGCTCGCGTTCACCACGTCGAACATCGTCGGACTCCTCGCCGATCCAAGCACCCACAAGCGACGCGCCCTCGACGAGTTGCTCGGCGCATTCCCGCGGCGTCGCTTCGTGTTGATCGGCGACGCCCTCGAGAGCGATCCGGAGATCTACGGCGACGTCGCCCGCCGTCATCCCGGGCAGGTCGCACTCGTGCTGATCCGCGAGGACGACGCGAAGCCGCTGGACGCCAAGCGGATCGCCGTCGCGTTCGACGAGGTCCTTCCCGCGCGCTACGCGACCTTCCGCGATCCCGCCGGGCTCCCTGCCACGGTCGTCGCCGCCCTGCGGAGCGATCGCTGACGTCGCTCCGACTCAGCGCGGCCCGGCGACTGCGATGTCGATCTCGCGCGTGAGCACGCCGTCCTCGGTGCGGACGACGAACTCCGCGACGATGCCCGCGCGCCAGGCGTCGCGGTCGATCTCGACCCACAACGGGATGCGGACGTCGCCCAGCGACTGCAGTTCGACGCGCGACATCGGAAGCGTGAACCGCATCCCCGGCTGCGCCTTCGGCTCGATCAGGAAGGCGTGCGAAGACGGCTGCTTGTTGACCAGGTGGATCTGCAGCGCGTTCTTGATCCTTGTCTCCGACACCTCGTACGGCGTCCCGGCCGGGCGCAGCAACTTCGCCTCGAAGGGAGTGCGGCGGAATGCGGCGACCGTGAACACGACCATGCCGACCAGGACGAAGCACGCATACAGGTAGACGCGCGGACGCAGGATCCGACGTAACCCGGTCTCGATGCCGTTCTGCGAGTCGTAGCGGATGAGCCCGGGAGGTCGCCCGAGCTTCTGCATCACCTCGTCGCAGGCGTCGACGCAGTTTGCGCAGCCGACGCACTCCATCTGCGTCCCGTTGCGGATGTCGATTCCCGTCGGGCAGACCGCGACGCAACGGAAGCAGTCGATGCAGTCGCCGCGACCACTCTCCGTGTAGCGACCCCGCGGCTCGCCGCGTTTGCCGTCGTACGCGACGTTGATCGTGTCGCGGTCATAGAGCACGCCCTGCAGGCGCCCATAGGGGCAGATCACGATGCAGAGCTGTTCGCGGAACCACGTGAAGTTCACGAAGATGATCGCCGTCGCGATCAGGACGAACGTGAACGCCGTGGGATGCCGGGTCGGCGACCCCACGATCGCCGCGAGGACGTCGTGCGCGCCGAGGAAGTAGCTCAGCAGGTTGTGCGAGAGGAACAGCGAGACGGCGAGGTAGAGCGTGAACTTCAGCCCACGCTTGCGCAGCTTCTCCGCGTTCCACGGCATCTCCTTCAGCCGCTTGCGATGCTGGGCGGTGCCGTCGATCCAGCGCTCGATGCGGCGGAACACGCCTTCGAGGAAGACCGTGTGCGGACAGGAGTAGCCGCACCAGACCCTGCCGAAGACCGTGCTGACCACGAACAGCGTGATGCCGATCCCGGTGAGCAGGAAGAACGCCAGGTAGAAGTCCTGCGCGTTGAACGTCGCCCCGAACAGGAAGAAGCTGCGCCGTTCGATGTCGATCAGGATCGCCGGTCGCCCGCCGATCTCGAGCCACGGCAGCACGACCCAGATCGCGATCAGGATCGACCAGACGATCTTCTTCCGCGTCTGGAACCGCCCGTGCACGTCCGCGGTGTGGATCGTGTTGCGGCTGCCGTCGGGATTGATGCAGTAGAGGCTGTCGAGGTCGGGATGGCGGTGGATCAGGACGTAGGCAACGACGCTTCGGATCCGGTCTTTGCCGAGCGTCGGACCCCAGGTCACCATGCCCTTCTCCGGAACGCCCTTCCAGACCGTGGTGAACAGGTTCATCGGGGCGCCGCCGTGGATCCAGGTGTTGTCCGTCAGGTTGGGTCCGGGCAACGGCACGCCGTTGAGCACGCCGCCGCCGTTCGAGGAGTGGCACGCGAAGCAATTGGCGTCGAAGATCGCCTTGCCCGCTGCCGTGACGCCGGCGTCCTTGCTCGCCGCGCGCAATTCGTCGTCGGTGAACATCGTCTCCACCGCGACCGCTTGCCGTTCGGACCACTCCTTGTCGAACGCCGCCTTCGGCGAGTCGCCGAACGCGAAGCCGTGGTACCAGAGCCAGTAGAACAAGGAGAAGATGCAGGCCCCGTAGAAGGTCCAGAGCCACCAGTTGGGAAGCTTGTTGTCGTACTCGCGGATGCCGTCGAACTCGTGTTCGCGCAGCTCGACGGTTCCGCCGGTCTTGTCGTGATGTTCCATCGTGTTCCTCGTGTGGTACTGAGCGCTCAGTCGTCGAGCGGCATCCTGGAAAGCGTGTCGAACTGCGTCGTGCGGCGCCGGCTCATCGTCCAGCACACCACGCCGCCGAAGACGGCGATGAAGCCGAACATCGCCCAGAGAGGCAAGTCGAGCAGCGTCGCGTTACGGAACAGGTCCTTGAACATGGTTCACTTCGCTCCCGAGACCTTGGGTTCGATCTCGTTGTCGCCGAGTCGCTGCAGGTAGCCGATCAGGGCGACCATTTCGCTGTCCCAAGCGACCTGCGTCCTGCCGGAACTCTTGGTCGTGATGACATCGACCACCGACTGCGCTTCCGCGCGATAGGCGGCGTCCGCGCCGTCGATCTCGGCCTGGGTGTACGGCACGCCGAGACCCTCGAGCAGGCGCATCTTCGCCGCGGTCGCCGTGACGTCGACCTTGTCGGTCGCAAGCCACGGATAGCGCGGCATGATCGAGCCCGGCGTGCCGACCGCCGGGTCCATCAGGTGGTTGTAGTGCCACAAGTGGTCGTACTTGTCGGCGCCGTTGTAGTGACCGATGCGCGCGAGGTCGGGTCCCGTGCGTTTGCTGCCCCACTGGAACGGGTGGTCCCACTCCGACTCCGCGATGTGGCTCGGCGGTCCGTAGCGGATCGCCTCGTCGACGAAGGGCCGGATCATCTGCGAGTGGCAGACATAGCAACCCTCGCGCACGTAGACGTCTCGACCCTGGAGCTGGAGCGCCGAATACGGCTTGACCGCGAACTCGCCGGACGCGGTCCGCGGCGCCTGACGCTCGATCACGATGCCGGGCACGAGTTCCGCGAGCCCGCCGACCAGGATCGCGAGCAGGACCAGCACGCTGAACGCAAGCGGTCGCTGTTCGACGACGTCATGCCACCGCCACTTCGACCGACTGGCCGCGAGGAGGTTGAACCCGACGATCCCGGTCATGACGAGCACGCCCGCGATCCCGATCACCGTCATCGCGGGTTTCTCGGGATCCATCATCAGGTAGAGCACGCCCATCGCGGCGAGCGTGAGCCAGGTCGGCGCCCCGAGGATCAGGCGCCACGCCGGCGGCGCACCGACCATCCGAGCCTCGAGCATCGGCACTTCGACCTCGGTCTCGACCGCGCGGCCGGACTTCACCGTCTTGAGCAGGTTCCAGATCATCATGACCCAGCCCGCGATGTAGAGGGTGCCGCCCAGAGCGCGACCCCAATACATCGGCTGGACCTTCTCGACGATCTCGACCCACCCGTACTGCAGCGATCCGTCCGCGAGCTGCGCGCGCGCCATCAGCCCCTGTGTGATGCCGCCCACCCACAGGGAGACGACGTAGAACAGGATGCCGACGGTTCCGATCCAGAAGTGGAGGTCGGCGGCCTTTGTCGAGTGGAGCTTCGTGCCGAACAGCCGGGGCACGAGCCAATAGAACAAGCCCGCGGCCATGAAGCCGTTCCAGCCGAGTGCTCCGCCGTGGACGTGCGCGATGATCCACTCGGTGTAGTGGCCGAGGGCGCTCACGCTCTTGATCGAGAGGAGCGGTCCTTCGAAGGTCGACATGCCGTAGAAGGTCACGCCGGCGACGAAGAACTTCAGCACCGGGTCGGTGCGCACCTTGTGCCACGCCCCGCGCAGCGTCAGGAGCCCATTGAGCATCCCGCCCCACGACGGCGCCCAGAGCATCAGGCTGAACACCATGCCCAGCGACTGCGTCCAGTCGGGCAATGCCGTGTAGAGCAGGTGGTGCGGCCCGGCCCAGATGTAGAGGAAGACCAGCGCCCAGAAGTGGATGATCGAGAGCCGGTAACTGAACACCGGTCGATCAGCCGCTTTCGGGAGGAAGTAGTACATGATCCCGAGGATCGGCGTCGTCAGGAAGAACGCGACCGCGTTGTGGCCGTACCACCACTGGGTCAATGCGTCCTGCGCTCCCGAGAAGATGCCGTAGCTCTTCGTCGCACTGACCGGCATCGCCAGGTTGTTGACGATGTAGAGGACCGGGATCGTGATGACCGTCGCGATGTAGAACCAGATCGCGACGTAGAGGTTCTTCTCGTTCCGGATGCCGAGCGTCCAGAAGAAGTTCACCGCGAACGCGACCCAGACCAGGGCCACGGCGATGTCGAGGAACCATTCGAGTTCGGCGTACTCCTTCGACTGCGTGATGCCCAGCGGCAGCGTCACGGCCGCGCCGAGGATCACGAGCTGCCAGCCCCAGAGGTGGATGCGTGACAGCAGGTCCGACGCCATGCGCGCTTTGAGCAAGCGCTGCGTGGAGTAGTAGACGCCGGCGAACATCATGTTGCCGACCAGCGCGAAGATGACCGCGTTCGTGTGCAACGGTCGGATGCGTCCGAACGTCAGGAACGGCAGGTCGAAGTTCAGCGCCGGCAAGCTCAACTGGAGCGCGGCCAGCAATCCGACGAGGAGCCCGACGAGCCCCCACGCGACGGACGCGAAGATGAAAGTGCGCACGACGGAGTCGTCGTAACGGATGCGGCAGGTACGGGCCGCGATGGGTCCGGTCATTCGATCACCTGATCGGAGGCGTTCGGTTCGGCAGGAAGGTAAGAAGCCGAGGGCGGCAACGGCGTGTCGTCCTCGAGCGGCAAGAGGGAAAGACGGTCCGCGTGGTCCGCGTCGCGGTTGCGCGCGCTCCAGGCGAAGAGCAGAACGCTCGTCGCCGCGAGGACCAGGCTGAACAGCACGAGTAGAGGGATGACGTTCATGCGCGTCCCCACGCCTTTGCAACGGCGACCGTGTGCGCGATGAGCGCGATGGAACTCGCCGGCATCAGCACCGCGCAGAGCAGCGGAGTCATCAGTCCGGCGACGGCGAGCGTCACGGCGGCGACGTTGTAGGTCGTCGCCAGCAAGAGATTGCGACGCACGAGGCGGTGGAACCCCCGCGCGGTCGCGAGCACGCGCGCGACGGCGCCGGTTCCGGCCCCCGTGTAGAAGAAGTCGGCGCGTTCGGGCATGACCGGCCGGTCGAGCGCGGGCGTGCCGGCGCAGAACGCGGCCTCGAAGGCCGGCGCGTCATTGAGCCCGTCGCCGACCACGAGCGTGTCGCCGTGGTCGAGATCGCGCACGAAGTCGGCCTTCTGCTCCGGCCGCATCGCGCCGTGTGCGTCGGCGGGCGCGATGCCGAGATCCGCCGCCGCGCGTGCCACCCGCTCCTTGCGGTCGCCGCTCAGCAGGACGACGCGATAGCCGGCGGCGCGCAGCGCAGCCAGTTCGTCCGCCGCGCCGGCGCGATAGTCCTCTTCGACCGCGAACGCCGCCACGACATGGTCATTGCGCGTGAAGAAGCACAGGCTCTCCTCGTCGTCATCCCTCCGAGCGTCGCCGAGCGTGAAGCTCGCGCTGCCGAGGCGAAGTGCGTCCGCACCGCGGCACGCGCTCACGCCATGACCGGCGCGCTCCTCGATCTCCTGGGTCGACGGATCGAGCACGGCGCCCTCGGCGCGCAACGAGCGCTGGATGGCGTCGCTGACCGGGTGATTGCTCGACACCGCCATCGTGAACAGCGCGTCGCGAAGTCCGGGTTCGACCTCGCGCACCGCGCGCACTCGCACGCCGCCCCAGGTCAGGGTGCCGGTCTTGTCGAACACGACCGTGCGAACGTGGCGGCCCTTCTCGAGCATCGCCCCATCGCGCACGAAGATGCCGCGGCGGCGGAGCCCTGCAACGGCCATGTCGAACGCCAACGGCGTGGCGAGTCCGACGGCGCAGGGGCACGTGATCACGAGCACCGCCGTTGCGACCTGCACGGCCTGCACCGGATCGACCAGGCTCCAGGCGGCAGCGGCGACCGCGGCGATCGTCAGCACCGCGACGACGTAGGTCCGATTGAGGACGACCCAGAACCGATCGCGTCCTCGCAATGCGTCCTGCGGGTTGCGCCGCGGCGTGGCCAACAGCCGCGTCAATCCCGAGTCCTCGGCGGTCCGGACCGCGACCGCGCGCACCGGCCGCCGACTCGCGACGAACGCACCGGCCGGTAGTTCGTCGCCGCGCCGGAAGATGCGCGCGCGCGACTCGCCGAGGATCCAGTCGAGCGAGAGCTGCGCGTCCTCGGCGTCGAGCACCGCGTCGACGGGGACGAGTTCGCCCGGCGCCAGCAACAGCACGTCGCCGGTGCCGACCTCGCGCACCGGGATCGAGTCGATGGTGGCGCCGTCGACCCGCCGCACGCGCAGGTGTTCGGCGCCGTCGTTCGCGAGCAGGTAGTCGCGATTGCGGCGCACGGCGCGGCGCTGCACGAAGCGACCGCCGAGCATCAGCGCGACGAAGATCGTGACCGTGTCGAAGTACGGATCGGCGAGCCCAGTCAGGTAGACGACGGTCGACGACGCCCAGGCCAGCAGGATGCCGATCGAGATCGGCAGGTCGAGATGCAGCACGCGCTGGCGGATGCCGGCGAATGCGGCGCGGAAGAACACCGGACCGCCGATCACCACGGCGGCGGTCGCGAGGCCGAACGAGACCCCGTGGAACAACGAGTAGTTCGCGCCGTCGGCCGCGCTCATCCCGCCGTAGATCGCGAACGCGAACATCATCGCGTTCATCGCCAACGCGGCGCAGATGCCGAGGCGCACCATCAGCGCGCGATCCGCGGGGTCGGCCGTCTTGCCCGCGGGTCCGACGCGGTAGCCGAAGCTCGCTGTGCGTCGCGCGAACTCAGCGAGCGAGCCCTGCGAGTGCCGGTAGGCGACGGTCGCGCGCCCGAGCGACGGATCGAGGTCGATGCGGACCGCGCCTGGGACCCGCCGCCACAACTCCTGCAGGAGCCACACGCACGCGGCGCAGTGGATCCCCTGCACGTCGACGGTCAGCTGGACGACCTCTCCGTCGCCGATGCGCGGCGCCCGCTCCTCGAGCGGAGCGAGCCAGCCCAGGTCGCCCGTGCGCGGCGCCGCCCCGACCGGTCGCCCGCGCCCACCACCGAGTTCGTAGAAGCGCTCGAAGCCGGAATCGGCGAGCAGGCCGTGTACCACGTCACAGCCCGGACAACAGAACGCCCCGAAGGGCCGGCCGGGCGGAAGGGGCAGAGCACAATGGGCACAGGATCCGGGCTGATTCGTCTCGGCCGCCCCGCGGCTCGGCAGCGCGGGCATCTCGGCCCTCACCAGGGCGCGTGGGGCGACGGACGGCATCCCTCGCGCAACAGACTGCGTTGAACTTTCTTTCGGAGTTGTCCCGGAATGCCCTCGGGGACCTCGGGTGTCGGAACCCCGCGAAAGTCCGCCCGATCGTCGCCGTTGCACGGGCACGCATGGCGGACAGCGGCCACGTCCATACCCTCCTCGCGGAGGGCTTCGCGTTCGGGTTCGTGAACAGCCTGCACTGTGCGGGCATGTGCGGGCCGCTGTCCGCCGTCTTTCTCGACCGGCCGTCGGCGTCGATCGCCTACCACGCCGCGCGCGCGACGTCCTACTCGCTGGTCGGCGCCGCCGCGGGCGCGATCGGCCTGGCGCTCGGCGCCGGGGACTGGGCCGCGGGCGGCGCCTGGTTCGCCATCGCGCTCGCCGTGTCGTTGGTGATGCTCGCCCTGGGCTTCGAGCGCTGGCTCGGTGGCCTGCCGGTCCTCGGCCGCACGATCCATCGCGTGACGTCCCGCGCCCGATCGCTGCCTCCGAACACCCGCGCCGCGGTGCTCGGGTGCGTGACCCCGCTACTGCCCTGCGGATTGCTCTACGCCGCCTGCGCGGCTGCGATCGCGTCGGGCGGACCCTTGCATGGTGCGGCGTCGATGGCAGCCTTCGCATTCGGCTCGGTGCCGCTCTTGCTCCTCGCGCAGTGGAACGCGGGCTGGCTCGCACGACGCTTGGGACCGGCACGGCTGCGGATCGTCGCGCGCAGCGCAATGGTGCTCGCGGCCGCGATGCTGATGTGGCGCGGGGTGAGCGACTTGACCCTGCGCGGCGAGGGCGGTGTCGGCGGATGCTGCGTAGAGACGAGCGGGGGCTGAGACGCGACTGGCTGGGTCGCCAAGCCTCCCCGAACCACACGCGTACACCGGCCGGGGATAGCACCGCGCCATGCGCTCGATCCTCGCCATCTCGCTCCTCGTCCCGCTCCTCGACGCGCAGTCGCCCTGCTTCTACGTCCCGGATCCTGTTCCGGAGAACTATGGCGGCGCGACCGGCAACGCCAGCAGTGCGCCGCTTGCATTCGTCATGCAAACGAACTACCGGTCGCTGATTGTCGTGCCCTCGATCCGCTTCGCCAATGTGCCGCGATGGATCGACGATCTCGCCTTCGTACCGCTCGGCACGGACATCAGCGAGTGTGACGAGTTGATCGTCCGCCTGAGTCACACCTCGGCGACGACGGTGGTGGATCAATTCGCGCCGTACATCACCGAGCCCCAGGTCGAGGTCCTTCGCGTCCGCACCCATCGCTTCGTTCGCATCGCGAACACCTGGATGCGTCTCGGTCTCCAGCGGCCGTTCCTCTACATCCCCGCGCGCGGCAATCTCCTCATCGACGTCATCGCCATGGGTGCAAGACCCGATCCGCGCGGCACGGGCGAGCGCACGTTCGCGAGGGCCGCCCCGAACGTCGGCTACGCCGCCACCGGGTCAGACACCTTGCTCGTTCCCGATCGCGGCGGCAGCGCCTCGTTCCCCAAGCTCGCGATCTGCTCGGCAGCCGCCGGGTTGGATTGGTTCGGCAAGGGCTGCCCCGGCACCGGCGGACTCGTGCCCGTCCTCGGCCTGGACGGCTCGCCGACCCTCGGCGGCACGGTCGACATCTGGGTCTCGAACGCGCCGGCGTCCACCGGCACCTACCTCATGCGCGTTCTCGACAACGGCGCAGCTTTCCCGATGGATCTGAGCTCGGTCGGAATGACCGGCTGCCGCATGTACTTCTCGCCGCTCGATGCGACACCGACCTCGACCAACCCCTTCGGAATCGCGCTTTCCTCGCTCGGGATTCCGGCGTCGAGCGCCCTCCTCGGTGCCGTTCTCTATGTGCAGGGACTGATCGTCGATCCGGCGGGGAACGCCTTGGGACTCACGACGACGAACTACGGGCGCATCCAGATCGGCAGCTGAGCCCCTGGCCCGCTCATCCAGCCTCGGTGTCCCCTGCGAGTTCCTCGGCGATCCAACGCCGCACGCCGTATTCCCGATAGCCACGCTCTTGGAGGAAACGAGCGACACTGCGTCCATCGCGGTTGCACGCGGAAACGCCCTCCTCGAGAGCCGCCCACTCGGCGCGGGCACGAGTCGTCTCCTCCTCGATCGCGCGCTCGCGAGCCAGTTCCTGTCGACCGGTCCAAGTGAGCAAGGCCCCCAACACGAGCGAGAGGATCGGAAGGCCCGCAATCCACCCACGGTCCCAGAGCCACTCGCAAGCAAGAGCACCCGCGACGGCCATCACCGCCCCCACGATGACCTTGGTCCGCGGTGGAAGACCAAAGAGTTGCTTCCCGAGATCTGGTTCGCTCATGCGCTCCGGTGGGGTGGTGTGGTCAACCTCTGTGGCGTTGGGCAGTGCGCAGCTTGACCGGCATTCGACGCCGCGCGTCGTTGGAAGGCAAACCACCGGCAGGGTGTCGTTACGGTGCAACCGGGCACATGGGTAACACTTTTGCCCGGGCACATGGGTAACACTTCTGGAGGGCTCAGCGGGTGCTGCGGCGACACGGAGCGCGTCGTGAACTCGGCGCTGCAGGCATGCCTCAGGAGAGTCCTT
>JACRLW010000077.1:22889-50302 GCA_016235155.1 Planctomycetota bacterium | reverse complement strand
CTCCGCCCGGCGTCCGTCTGCCGGCGCCACTCGAGGATGTGTTCGGGGATCTGGCTCATCACGGCTTTCATCGCGTCTCGCATCGATGACCTCGCGCATGGTAGCGACCTCGCGCCGGACGTCGTCGAGCCCGGCGCGCGGTCGTGTGTCGAGCGGGTCGTACGGTCACCCGCGGGTCAGCGATCCATGCCGGCGAGGACGGCCGCGAGTCGCGCGAGCGCGCGCGAAAGGGCCTTTCGCACCGCGACCTCCGACTTGCCGCTGCGCTGGGCGATCTCCGCGTGCGACAGGCCGAGGAGGCGCGACATCATCACGACGTCGCGCTGCTCCTCGCTCAGCCGGTCGAACGCGGCTTCGACCTTGGCGAGTTCCTCGCGGGCGGAAGCCTGTTGGCTCGGGGTGCCGCCGAGTCCGAGCAACTCGTCGGGGAGCGACATCGGACGCTCGCGGGCGCCGTCGCGACGCGCGGCGCGCCAGTGTTCGAGGCGATTCACGACCTTGCGGTGCGCCGTCGTGAACAGCCACTCGCGGAAGCCGGCTTCGCCGCCGTGTCGGAAGCGCTCGGCGTTCTGGAGCACCTCGCGCGCGACGGACTGCACGAGGTCGCAACTCTCCTCACGCGCGCGGAGTTCGCGCCCCATGCGCAGGCGCACGAAAGCCCGCAGCGCCGGAAGGTGGCGCGTGACGAGCATCTCGACTTCGGTCGGTTCCGCGTCCGGTTGCATGCGCGAAGGCGCGCGGACGATATCGCGGGTCCCTCGTCACGCGCCCGGCGTCGTCCTGATGGCTACTTTGTCGCCCCGCTCGTGAACCCGACCGACCGAGACGCCCCGCATGCCGCGGAGGAACTGTTCGCCGACTTCCTCGAGCAGGTCGAAGCCGGGAGTCCCGCTGACTTCGACGCGCTCTGCGCGGAGCACCAGTCCCACGCGGCGGCGCTTCGCGCGATGTACGTGCGCTGGCTCGCGCTGACGCAGGCGTTCACGGCGCTGTCGCGGACCGGCGGCGGGCCGGTCGATGCGGTGTCGGCGACGGTCGAGTCCCTGATGGCGCGCCTCCGAGCGTCGCCCGGGCGCTTCGCGCGCTACGCGATCGGCGGCGAACTCGCTCGCGGGGCGATGGGGCGGGTCGTGCAGGCCTGGGACGAGGAACTCCGTCGCGAGGTCGCGCTCAAGATCCAGCGCGAGGCCGGCGGCGACACTCGCCTGCAACGTCGCTTCCTCGAAGAGGCGCAGATCACCGGGCAGCTCGACCATCCGGGCATCGTCCCGATCCACGAGCTGGGCCTCGACGGGTCCGGCATGCCGTTCTTCGCGATGCGTCTCGTGCGAGGCCGCGACCTCGCCGAGGTGCTCGAGTGCGTGCGCGACTCTCGCGACGGTTGGACCCGCACCCGCGTGTTGCACGTCCTGCTCCGCGTGTGCGAAGCGATGGCCTACGCGCACGACAAGTCGGTCGTGCACCGCGACCTCAAGCCCGGCAACGTGATGGTCGGACGCTTCGGCGAGACCTACGTCATGGACTGGGGTCTCGCCCGGGTCGTGGGCCGCGATGACGCGAGCGACGTCGCGAGCGACATCGACACGCTGCGCGGTCAGATCGCCGAGGAGAGCGAGGCGTCTCCCTTGCTGACCCAGCACGGCGACGTCGTCGGCACGCCGGCGTACATGGCGCCCGAGCAGGCGATCGGCGGCGACGCACCGATCGGTCCCGCACTCGACGTGTACGCACTCGGCGCGATCCTCTACCACCTCTGCGCGGGGCACATGCCGTACGCGCCACCCGGTACGCGCGCGACGGCTCGCGACATCCTCGAGAGGGTGCGCGAAGCGCCGCCGCCGCCGCTCCGCGACGACGTGCCCGCCGAGCTGCGTGCGATCCAGGAGCGCGCGATGGCACGCGACCCCGCGCAGCGCTACCCGAGCGTCGACGCCTTGGCCGAAGACCTGCGCGCCTACCTCGAGCTTCGCGTCGTCAAGGCGTACGCGACCGGCCGGTTCGCGGAGCTCCACAAGTGGATCGCGCGCAACCAGGCGCTCTCGTGGGCGAGCGGCGTCGCGATCCTCGCGCTCGCCGTCGGTGTCGTCGTGAGCACGCGGCTGTGGATGGCCGCCGACGCGACCGCGGCGCAGCTGACCGCCGAACTCGATCGCAGCGAGTTCCGCAACGCGCGCCTGTCGCTCGGCACCGACGACTCCGGCATCGCGGAGGACCTGCTCTGGCGCCAACACTTCGAAGGTCGCTCGCCGCGCGCGACCCACTGGGCGCTCGCCGGGCTGCATGCGCGCACGCCGTGCCTCGCGACGGTGCCGCAACCGGTCGGCGGGCAGGGCCCGATCGTCTTCGTCGCGAGCTCCGCGGAAGTGGTCTTCGGAGGTGGCGACGGCCGGCTCCACGTCCACGACGCGACGACGCTCGCTCCGCGTCGCGTCATCGGAACGAGCGGTCCGGCGATCCAGTCGCTCGCGGTCAGTCGAAGCTGCGACCGGATGCTGGTCGGCTCGATCGACGGCGCGCTCACGATCGTCGATCCGGCATCCGGGACGACGTTGCGTCGCGTTCCGGCGCACTCTCTCGGGCTTCGTGCGCTCGCGTTCGCTCCGGACGACCTGGCGTTCGCCACCGGCGGGGCCGACGGTCGCGTGCTGCTCTGGCGCGACGGGGCCGCGGAAGCCATCGAAGTCGCGCGGCACGACGCGCCGGTGTGGACGGTTGCGTTCGATCACGACGGCAAGCGGCTCGGCAGCGGCGACGAACTCGGCTGGGTGGGGATCCTCGACCTCGCGTCGGGCGCGGCGTCGCGATGGCGCGTGGGCATCGACAACGCGATGGGCATGTCGTTCACGCCGGGCGTCGACGAGCTGTGGGTCGGTTCGGCGGATCACAACGTCCACGTGATGACGACGTCGCCGTGGGGGCGCGTGAGGCGGATCCCGTCGCGGAACGGAACGGTTCGCGACCTGCTCCGCGACGACGACGGCTCGATCCTGGTCGGCGGTTGGTGGCGCATCGACCGGTACTTCGCGGACGGCTCGCGCGTCGAGCCGGTCGCGTTGCGCGGCGTGTGGCAATTCGACCTCGACCGGACTTCGCGACGACTGGTGGCCAGCCATGCCGTGACCGGCCTCAGCCTCTTCGATCTCTCGTCGCGCGGCGAGCAGCGCCTCGCGGGCAGCAACTGCGGGTTGTCGGGCGACGGCCGCCGGATCGCGATCGACGTCGGCGGAGCGATCGTCGTCCGCTCCGTCGACGGTTCGGAGTCGCTGGATCCGACGCCGGTCCATCCCCACGGCGGATGGGTGACGACCAACCACGACGGCACGCTGGTCGCGGTGATGCATGGCAACCCGCTGCGCGTCGAAGTCGTCGATGTGGCGACGCGCACGGTGCGCTGTCGGCTCGACGGGCCGGAGGGGGCGCCGTTCAACGAATGCTTCGCGTTCCATCCGGAGGGACGCGAACTCGCGGTCGTCACCGGGCGGGACCTCATCTCGCGTGTCGATCCGGTCACGGGCGACTTGCGCGGCGAGCATCGCTTCGACGACGGAGCCATCCTGCGCATCCGCTACTCGCACGACGGCAGGACGCTGGCGATGCTCGCGAGCCGGCTCGCTGCGGTCCGGAGGATCTCCCTCGCCGACGGCTCCCATGTCGACGATCCCTTCCCCGCGACCCCGATCGCGTTCGCGATGTCGCCGGACGGCGCGCGCGTCGCGTGCGGAATGCGGAACGGCCGGCTGTTCGTCCGCGAACTCGCCACGGGCACGACGCGCGAGATCCGCGCGCACTCGGGCGTGATCTGGAGTCTGACCTTCTCGCCCGTCGACTCCGGTCTCCTGATCTCCTCGGGCGGCGCGAACGGCGTGGCGTTCTGGGACCTCGACTCCGGCCTCGCGTGCCACACCGGCTCGCCCGACGAGGCTCCGGTGGCGCAGATGCAGATCAGCCGGGACGGACGCACCTGGGCGGCATTCACGAACACCGGCGTCGTCGTGCGCGACCTCGAGTACCACGACCGCCACGTCGCCGGGAACCTCGAGTACCAACTGACTCGCCTTCGCGATCGCACTGCGATCCCGGGGACGCGCGAGCGCGAGCTCCGCGCGTGGGCGGCAGAGGTCCTCGCCCGATCCTGGCCGCGCTGGCGCTGAGCGTCGCGCTCACCTCACGGTCGGAAACCAGCCGGGAGCGAACGCGAAGAGCACCCAGATGTACGCGACGTAGCCGATCACCAGCACGGCGCCTTCGGTGCGCGAGATGTGCGCGCCGCGGCCCATCACCGGCAGCAATGCCAGACTCACCGCGAACATCACCGGCGTGTCGAGCGCCATCACCTGCGGCGAGACCGCTTGCGGCGTGATCGCGCCGGTCAGGCCGAGGATCAGGAAGATGTTGAAGATGTTCGAGCCGAGGATGTTGCCGACCGCGATCTCGGGCTGCTTGCGCACCGCGGCGACGACCGACGTGACGAGTTCCGGCGCGGAGGTGCCGCCCGCGACGATCGTGAGCGCGATCGCGAGTTCGGACACGCCGAGGCTCCGCGCGATCGCCGAGGCCGAGTCGATCAGGAGGTTGGCGCCGAGCACGAGCAGTGCGAGCCCGACCGCGACCAGGAGGATCGGGAGCCACGCGCCGATACCGGCCGTCTTCACCGGCGCGCCGACCGTGTCGAGCTCGGGCAGCAAGTCCTGACCCTCGCTCCGCCCGCGCACGATGCTCGACCACATCTGCCACACGAAGAACGCGACGAACACTCCGCCGACGACGCGGCCGACCTCCCCGCCGGTCGTGAAGGCGAGCCACGGCGCGGCGCCCGCCAGGATCACGACCCAGACCTCCCGCTGCACCGACTTCAGGTGGACGGGAATCGGGCAGATCAAGGCCGACACGCCGAGAATCAGCGCGATGTTGAAGATGTTGGAGCCGACGACGTTGCCGACCGCGATGTCGTCCTGACCGCCGAGCGCGGCGCGGAGCGACGTCACGAGCTCCGGCGTCGAGGTGCCGAAGCCGACGATCGTCAGACCGATCACGAACGACGACATCCCGAGCCGCTCGGCGAGTGCGACCGAGCCGCGCACGAGGAGCTCCGCACCGAGGGTCAGGAGGAGCAGCGACGCGAGGAGGATGCCGAGGTCGGTGAGGGGCATGCGGGGGGCGGGACGGTACCTGCCGGGGAGTTTCGATGCATCGATGCGCCTCCCGGTCCGCGCCGGAATCGCCGATGCCATCCGAGCTTGCGATCCGACCGCACGTCCCCTCGGCGGCGGAGTCGAACATCGATCCGGAGAGGGGCTCGACGAGGAGGGGATGCTCGGACACGACCACAGCACCACGGCCAACGCGCGACTGTTGGAGTGCTTCGCGAGCTTCTTGCGGTCGAGGACGATCTATCCCGCGAACAACCAGCGGGTGATGGGTCTCGCGGCCGAGCTGATCGAACTCGTCGAGAAGGGACTGCCGGTCGACGAGAGCGTGGCGATCCGCTTCGCCCAGGAGCACGTGCTGGTCGGCGTCGAGCAGCTGCGCCTGAAGTCCGCGCCGGCGGCGTGGCTCGCCGAGATGCTCCGCCGCACGTCGCTCGCGGGAGTCGAACTGCGCGCGCCGGTCACGATCGCGGTGCTCGAGGACTTCGCGCGTGAGCTGCATGCCTGCGCTCATCCGGTGCCGACCCCGCTCGTGCCGCGCTGGGCGGATCGTTCGCCCGCGCTGCGCCCCTTGCCGTTCGTCGTCGAGGGTCATCACGCGGGCAGCGACGAGGATCCGCGCTCGCTGCGCGCGAAGCTCGCCAAGGACCCGCAGGTCCGGGACCGGCTCGCGCGACTCGGCCTGACCATCCAGCGGATGGGGACCGACGGCGGCGGCAAGGCGAGCCTCGACGTGCTGCAGTTCGTCGTGAACGCCGTCGAGGCCGAAGTCGAGGAGGACCCCGAGGGCGTCGTCGACCTGGTCTGCGATCTCCTCGACGGCATCCAGGCGCAGATCACCCAGGTCGTGCCCGTGCGCGGGGCGATCGACGAGTCGGTGCGCGAGGCGGCGGAGCGCGTCGCACGGCGTTACTTCACCTCGGATCGCAGCGACGGCCCGAAGCTCGACCAGCACGAACTCCCGGCAGGTCGACCCGAGGACGCGGCGGTCGACGACAGTCTCACGACGCTGGTCGAGGAACTCCGCAGCGTGGAGTGGTCGCGGACGCTGCGCGCGTTCGAAGCCCGGGCGGCCGAGACCTCGCACATCGTCGCGGTGCTCGTCGAACTCATCGCGTCGCCGCTGCGCGACGTGACTCCCGCGCGCGCCGCGCGTCGCATCGTCGGCATTGCGGCGCGCCCGGAAGGGATCGACTTCGCTGCGGTGGAGGAGTGCCTCGGATCCTCGCGTCCGGGCGGCCCCGTCTTCGATCGCGCGCAGGCGATCGCGGCGTTCGTCGAGTCGGGCAACGTCGACTTCGTGTTCGGGCGCAACGCGGCCGGACTCGACGCCATCGCCGCGGTCTTCCCGCAGTGGTTCGACCGCTGGCTCGCGACGCTGCAGCCGTCTTCCGAAGCGGACCGCGACGCGATGGCGCGCGTCGTCGCCGCGATCGGCACGGAGCGCTTCGTGCCGGGGCTGGTGACGCTCGCGGAAACGGAAGAACTGCGCGACGAGCGGCAGGTTGCGCGCCTGGGGTTCCTCCTCGGCGACCATGCCGCCGCGGCGCTCGGCGCGTTGATCGAGGGCGGCAACGCCGCGGCGCGGCCGGTCGTCGTGCAGTTCGTGCCGCGCTGGAGCGACTTCGCGGTCGAGGCCACCGCGGTCCGGCTGCTGCCCGCCGAGGACCTGCCCGACGCGCACTTCGTCGCGCTCTGCCGGCTGGTCGCGGGCGATCGATCGAGTGCGACCCTCGTGCGCGACGAGTGCGGCGCCCTGCTGAGGGCGTTCGTCCGCGCGCACGCTTCGAACCCCGCGATGGGGGAGCGACGGCTCCGCGTGATCCAGGCACTCGCGCGCTTCCCCTCGGCGCACACCACGCTCCTGCTGCAGGAACTCGCGCGTTCGGGCAAGGAGGGCAAGGCCGTGCGGCGCGTCGCCACGGACCTGCTCGCCCAAGGACAAGGGACGGCATGACCGCCGAACCGATGGATCCCGTCGCGACGGCGAGCGAGCCCGGCTCCGAGGCGCCCGCGATGCAGGACGTCCGCGCGCTGGTCTTCTCGATCGTCGACGGACTCGCGGCGGCGCTCGTCAAGCTGCGCATCTATCGCAAGGAGCATCCGCGCGTCGTCGAGGCGGTCGCCGCGGTCTCGGCCGCGATCGCGCGCCTGCCCTTGGTCGACGGCGAGTCCGGCCTGCGCCTGTCGGTGACCGACGATCTCGTCGTGCACCGCGGCGAACCGCTGGTCGGTGCGAGCCTCACGGCGACGCGCCTGATCGCGACGATCACCGCGCACGGCGGCGGCGGGATCGAGATCGACTCGACGGTGAGCGATGACGACGTCGCGGCGCTGCTCGTCGCGCTCGCGACGCGTTCGCGCGACGGCGGCGACTGGCAGGCGTTGAACGCGACCTTCGTGCAGGAACAGCGCCGCACGATCCGTCTGCTGCCGCCGTTCCTGGTCGACGATCCCGATGCGATCGATGCGCTCGCGCGGCCGGTGCGCCTCTACCAGTCGTGCATGGATCGGCTGCAGGACGTGACCGTCGCGATCTGTCACGGCGGGACCATCGACTTCGGACCGGTGAGCGAACTCGCGCTGGCGATCTTCGATCGCGCCGACGACGGCCGCGAGCCGCTGATCAACCTCGCCGTACAGGAGCAATACGACTCGTTCACCTTCGGCCACTCGGTCCGCGTCGCCGTCCTCGCGATGACGTTCGCGCGCACGCTGACGAAGGACCGGGACCTCCTCGTGCGCATCGGCACCGCGGCGTTGCTCCACGACTGCGGCAAGGCGCTGGTGCCCTTCGAACTCCTCCATGCCCGCCGCCCGCTCGACGCCGCCGAACGCCGCGAGATGAGCCGGCACGCGCAACTCGGCGCCGAAGTGCTGCTCGATCATGACGACGCCGACCCGTTGTCGATCGCCGTCGCGTTCGGACATCACCGCTCGTGCGACGGCAGCGGCTACCCGGCGACCACGCGCGACATGCACAACCTGCTCGTCACCGAGGTCGTGAAGATCTGCGACGTGTACGAGGCGCTCACCGCCGCGCGTCCCTACAAGCGCCCGATGAGTCCGACCCGCGCCTACCGCGTGATGCTCGGCATGGGCGAGCATCTCGACCGGCAGTTGCTGCTGCGCTTCATCGTCGCGATCGGTCTGTTCCCGACCGGCCAGGTCGTGCGCCTCAGCGACGGCTCGATCGGCCGCGTCGTCGCGCAGTCCGAAGACCTGCGCCGCCCGCGCGTGTGGGTCCTCTTCGCGCAAGACGGGTCGCCCGTGAACGCCGAGGCCGGCCTGTTGCTCGACCTCACCTCACCGGCGGTGCAGGAGCTGTACATCGCGGGGATCGTCGACGAACGGGCCTATGCCGCGGAGCGGATGAAGGCGGTTTCAGCGTCCCACGATCAGGCGTAGCGCGGTGCTGACGTCGGCGATGCCGAGCAGGGCGCCGGACGGGACTGCGACGACGCATTGTGCGACCAGCTCGAGTCCGAGGAACGACGGTGACGAAGGCACGGGCGCCGCGACGCGCGCGCTGCCGTCGACGGCGGTGACGATCGGGATCCACACCGGGTCGCGGCCGTGCAGGACGCAGTCGGGTTGGAGCGCGATCGCGTCGAGGCGATCGCTGACGAGCAGCACGCCGGCCGATGACGACGGCGCACCGTGGAGTTCGAGCCGACCGTTCGGGTCGCCGAGTCGAGGCGGCGCGGTCGCCCAGAGCGTCGCCGGTTCCTTTCCCGGACGGCTGCATCCGGAGCCGAGTCCGACGAGGGCGGTATTGCCAGGGAGAGATGCGAGCGCGAGCGTGAAGAGCTCGTTGCCGACGTCACGGCGCCGCGCGCCGAACACCGCGACCGACGGGCGATTGCGCGGTGCCAGGATTGCGACGCTTCCGCCGAAGTACCACGGCAGCCCCATGTCCGCGAGCCACGTCGTGCCCGCCGCGGTGCCGTCGGTGACCAGGAGGCGCCTCAGGTTCGGCGTCACCTCCTCGATCAATGCCCGGTCTCCGATCGGCAGCACGTAGGAGCCCAGACTCGTGGCGAGGATCGTCTCGATGCGTGGGGGTGAGAGCGCGGTCCAGATGCACTCCAGGGGGCGACCGTGGTCCGCGAGGAAGAGCCGGTCGCCGAGCGCCGTGAGCGACCAGAACTCCGCCGTTCGCTGCGCGAGTGGCCGCGTGGTCGCGCCGTCCGTGATCCAGATGGTGTCGCCCTCAAACAGCCCACCACCCGAACCGGTGAAGAACGCGACCCGCGAGCCGACGCGGATGTAACCGCCTGGATAGCTCGACTGAGGGCCGGGTTGCAGGTCGACCAGCATGCGGGTGCCTTGCGGGGTGCCGTCCGTACACCACGGCTCCATGCCGTGGATCCCGTCGTTTCCGGTGAAGTACGCCAGACCGTCCAGGTTCGCGGCGTCCGGGCGACCGTAGTAGCTCACTCGAGTACCGTCTTCCGGACCCGGCCAGATGTCCGCCACCAGGTGCGTCGTGTCTTCGCGACCACCGGTGACCCAGAGCTCGAGTCCGGTCGCGGGATCGCGGCCCAGGAACAGGACCTGATCTCCGATCGTGGCGAGCGGGGACCCGTAGGTCGGATGCGGGAGAGCGCGGGTGCCCTCGATCGTGCCGTCGGTCGTCACGATGCCATTTCCGCCTCCGCCCCACAGTGCATCGAACAACACCGCGAAGGTGCGCGCAGCGATGTTCAATCCGTTCTCTCCCCCCTCGAGCGTGTAGCGGAGCCGCTCGGTCCCGGCGCGCGTGCCATCGCTGATCCAGGTCG
This sequence comes from Planctomycetota bacterium, assembly GCA_016235155.1. Classification (GTDB taxonomy): domain Bacteria; phylum Planctomycetota; class UBA1135; order UBA1135; family UBA2386; genus JACRLW01. The sequence continues at coordinate 40,371 of JACRLW010000077.1, read as the reverse complement.
CCTGCCCACCATTCAAGATCGCCCGGTCGCCGAGCGCCTGCGGCGGAATGGATGTATACGACTCGATGAGCGGAACGACGTCGGCGGGATCGCCACTCGTCGACCACCAGCGCGAGACGCCTCGAGCGTCCGTGGCGAGAAAGAAGACTCGATCGCCGATGCGCGTGATGAGGCGCGGATTCGAGTCGAGAGTCGGTGGCGAGATGGCCGCGAGCGTGAGCAGCGTGCCGTTCGCGTCGAGATGGAGTCCGGCGTTGCCCGCCGCGAGCTTTCCGGCGATCAGCGTGCCGAAGGGTGCATCGTGGATCGCCCAGACCGACGAGAATCGCGGGTCTCCGACGGCGGGTCGGCTGCCGTCGAGTGGGAATGCGAGGAGCGACGAGCGGTGGTCGGGGTCGATCCAGACGCTGCGCGCGAGATTGCCGGCGAGGAGGATCGCGCCGGACGGACTGCCCGAGGGGAACGCGATCGGCGACCGGGTTGTCCCGACCGTCGTGCCGTCGGTGGTCAAGAGCGACCAGGCCCGCGACTGCCCCAGCGCGAACGCCACCGCGGCGCCCGCCGGTGTCCTGGCCTCGGTGCCGAGGATCAGGACGTCTGGTGCGAGGAGAACGAAGGCAGCACCGGGTCGGTACGCCAGGAGGTCAGGCCGTTGATAGGTTCCGCCGACGAACACGGCGGCGTCCGATGCCTCGAACTGGAGTTTGCCGAGCCTCTCCGTGCCGGGCAGGGATGTCCGCGTGCCGTCCACGCCGTACGCGCGGCGATCCACGGCGGGGTAGTTCGAGGAACTCCACACGTAGAGGTGTGTGCTCGTCGCGCCGAGCATTGCGGCCGAATAAGCGACCGAGTCGATCACGTCGACGTCGCCCTGACCCGTGCCTCGCAGCAGTTCGTACTGTCGGGTCCCGGTCTCCACGAAGAACCAGACCTCACCCGCGAAGGCGGTGAACGAGTGCGGCGCGTAGCGGTCGCTCGCGACGGCGCGCCGCGTGCCCGCGACCGTGCCGTCGCTGATCCAGGGTCTTCCGTCCGCGCCGGCGAACCAGATCAGACCGTTCGCGGCGACTGCGAGGTCTATGCGGTCCTCTCTGCGGCCGACATAGCCATGCAACCGGACCGTGCCCGCGACCGTGCCGTCGCTCGACCAGAGTTCGGCGAATCCTTCGTTCTCGAAGCGGCCGAACACGATGCGTGCCCCCACGGCCTTGAGACCGAAGAGCCCGCCCACGAGCGCACGAGGCGACAGCTCGGCGACCTGACGGGTGCCGCTGGGGCTGCCATCGGTGACCCAGAGGTCCTCGCCGTCGGCCGCCGAGTTCGCGATGAAGAACACGCGCGAGCCGACGGCTGTCAACTCCCGCACGGACGCGTGGAGCATCGGCTCGAGGTCGAGCAGGAGTTCCTGGGCGGGGAGTGCCGCTGCGCAGAGCACGGCCAGGGTCGCAACAGTCTTGGGCATGTGACCTCCGCCCCCGCTCATCGGTCGCCGCCGTCCGCCGACTGGATGGGTGGACCGCCCGGCGTCACCACGCGCTGATAGACCCACGCGAGGCCGATGCCGCAGACGCCGAGGCCGAAGAACGACAGCACGCGCCAGAGGCCGTCGAGGTGGGAGGCGTCGACGACGAAGACCTTGACGACCGCGGCGGTGATCGCGAGCAGCGCTGCCTGGCGCATCGGGTGCGAACCCCTGCGGATGCCGGCGGCGAGAAGGCTGACGCCATAGAGCAGCCAAACCGCGGAATAGGCATAGAGCTCGCCGCGCTCCGGCGCTGGTCCGTCGAGGAAGGTGCCGTGGAATGCGTGGCGGACCGTGAGCGACACGCCGGCGAAGCCCGCGGCGAATGCGACGCACGCGGCCGCTCGCGCGAGGACGCTCGCGCCGCGTGCCGCGAGCTGGCGTGCGACGAGCACGGTGATGGCACTGCCGGCGCCGAACGCGAGCGTGACGCCGTTGAGCACCGGCATTGCACCGACGCGCGCATGCATCCACAGCGGGTTCACGAACAGGATCGCGACCGGGCCGAGGACGAACAGCGCGAGCGTCGCGACGAAGTGGCCGACGCGCGTCGTGCCCAAGAGCGCGACGCGCGGGCCGAAGCGCAGCAGCGCAGACGCGAACGCGAGCCAGCACGCGCCCACCGTCGCGACGACGAGGAAGACGGTGTCGCCGATCGCGAGCGCGTGGTCGACCTGTGCGGTCGCGCAGAGGATCGCACCGCAGCCGAGCGCGATCGCGAGATCCTGCTGCACGAGCGCGTGGCGCATGCCGCGCTCGGCGCGGGCGAGTGCGCGCGATGCGCCGGCGGCGGCGAGCATGGTGACGAGCAGCGCAGTGAAGGCGAGGTTCGCGAGCGGCGGCTCCGCTTCGACGAGCCGATCGCCGAACTCGTCGACGAGGAGCGCGAGCTGCGCGAGCGTGAATGCGCCGGCGGCCCACGCGAGCAGCGGCAGGCCCCGTCGCCACGCGAGGACGGCGAGCGCCGGCGTGCCAAGTGCAAACGCGAGCATGCGCAGGTCGCGCGGCAGTCCGTCGTGGATCGCATGGCCGGCGAGCACCGCGATCGCGAGCCACAGTCCGGTCTCGCGAAGCCGGGGTGAAGTGCCGCGTGCCGGCGGCCGCACCGCGACGACCAGTGCGATCAGCGCGAGGGCGCCAAGGACAGCGGGCCACGCAAGCGGCAGATCGGCTGCGGCCAGCGCGCGCGTGGCGAACGCGGCCGAAGCGAAGGGCACGAACGCGATCAGGCTCTGCGCCGCGCGCGGGCGGCGTCCCGCGAAGTCGGCGCCGATCGCGAAGAGCAGGAAGTGGCCGGCGATCGCAATGGGCAGGTTCGCGGGCGGCGCAACCGTGACCGGCGGACAGGCGGCGATCAGCTTTGCCCCGCTCGCGATCGCAGCGAGCCACACGAGGCTCGCGTGCTCGCGCGCGCGCGTGGCGAGGAACAAAGCACCGAGACCGAGCACGGCGAGCCAGGCCCATTGCGATGCCGCGTGCTCGCTGTCGCCGAGTTCGCGCAAAAGGACCCAGAGCGCGCCCGCGGTCGCGAGCAGGGGCAGCGCGCGCAGGTAATCCGTCGGATCGTCGCCGAAGCTCTGCACCGTCAGCACGCGGCGCGGGCGCGGCAGTGCGCCGAGGACCGTCGCGACAGCGAAGAGCGCGAACGGCGCGAGCAATGCGCCGCCATCCGGACGCATCGCCTGCCACGCGATGACCCACGCGAACGCAAATGCACCGCCGAGCGGCGCGACCCACCACCAGGCTCGCTGGCGGGCGAACGCGGCGAAGCACGACAAGAGCACGGCGAGCCACGCGAAGATCGGCGTCGGGCCGATCGAAGCGACGCCGACCAGCGCCGGCACGAGGAAGCCGCCGGAGAAGCCGAGCACCGCGACCGGCGCGCCGAAGCGCAGGCTCGCGAGCACCGCGATCGCGGTGACGACGATCTGCGCGACGATCGCCGCGAGAGGGGAGAGGAAGCCGTAGAGCGCCGACGACGCCCACACCGAGCCGGACAGCACGACGACGCCTGCGCCCGCCAATCCCTGTGCGATCGAAATGCGCCGCGTCCGGACGCGCCATGCGACGCCGAGCAGGACGAAGCCGAAGGCCGTCGCCAGCAGCACGCGTGCGAGCGGGCCGAGCAGGCCATGCTCGGCCATGTACTTGACGAGGAAGATCCCCGCGAGCGCGAAGGCGACGGCGCCGATCCAGATCGACACCGTGGTGCCAAACTTCGCTTCGAGCGAGCCGTCGCGAGCGGGGGGCGGCGGCGCTGGAGTTGTTCGAAGCGGCGCTTGGGGAAGTTCGTGGGGCGGCGGCGGCTCGGTCGCCGCGGGCGCGACCTCATCGACGTCATGCGTTCGTCTCGCCGTCAGGTCGCTGGGGCGCAGTCGCAGCATGCGGACCGCCGATTCGAGCGCCCGGATGCGCACGCGTTGGCGGAGCACGAGGGCCAGCGCGCACACCGCGATCAGGAATGCGAGTCCCGTCACGGGCGGCAATGCTACGCCGCGCTGAGACCAGGCACGTCAACCCGATGACGCTCGGGAGGCGGGTCGGGCGGATCGAGGTGTTGCCCTGAGCTCTCGAAGCGTCGCGCGCGCGGCGCAACGCCTCGGTTTGCGTGTGCTCGGGCGCCTGAGTAAGGTCCGCTGCCTGTCGGAAGTCACGACGAGCATGCAGCAAGCAGCGAGCATCCGGACGGCGAGCCCTTCGCCCCGCGCGCGGCGACCATCGATCGTGGCGTCGTGCTTCTACCTCGCGCGGGACACCGGCGAGGTCGACTTGCGCAGCCGTGATTCCGCGTTGCGTCGCCTGTCAGTGATTCCGCGGGCGAGGCGATGCGACAGGGACGCCCGAGTCGGCGAGCCGCGTCGGCTTGCTGGTCCATCGCGGCTGAGGCCGCAGCCCATTCGGGTTGCCGGAGTCGTCGCTGGCGCGACGACCAGGGAGGGCTCGACGCCTCTTCCTGCTGGGGCCCTCCGGCCTCCCGACTCATGGCGTGCCGCGACGATTCTCCGGCCTGCGGACCCATCGCGGCCGAGGCCGCAACCCATTCCGGTTGCATGCGTCGTCGCTGCCGCGACGACCAAGACGGCCTCGCCCGCTTTTCTTGCTGGGGCCCTCCGGCCTCCCGACTCGTCGCGTGCCGCGACGATTCTCCGGCCTGCGGGCCCATGTCCCGCCGCGGCCGGTCCGCTGTGCGCAGCCCCGCGGTCGGTCGCTCGGGGGATGCGGACATGAGCCGGGCAAGGCAGGTCAGTCCAACGTGGCGCGGGTGCGGCGGGGCGCGGCCAGGATTCGAGGATTGGCGCCGCTCGCCAGACTCTCTCCACCACGGCGATGCCGGGTCAGGCGGCGACCGGCGCGGTGGTCGCGGTCTCATGCAGACCTGTCCAATTCCAAGGTTGGGCGCCATGAAAAGAGAGCCGGGCACAGTGCAGTTATTCCGGATCGCCGGAATTCCCGTATTTGTCCATTGGTCTGTCCTGGTTTGTGGAGCGCTCCTCTACTGGTTCGCCAAACCTGAAGCTCAAGCGACGGGCGGCCTCTTGGTGTCGTATGTCGCCCTGATCGCCATACATGAGGCGGCGCACGCATTTGCAGCAACGTCGGTCGGTCTCAAGGTATTCTCCATCAGTATTTCCGGCGTTGGCGGTCTTTGCCGTTTCCAAACGCCAACGTCCTACGGCCCCGCTCTGCTCGTAAGCTCGGCCGGACTGATGATTCAGCTTGTGCTCCTCATTAGTACTATCGCTGCGCTATCGATATTCGGCGCACCAACGTCCACGTTCAGCTCCTACTTCGCCTGTGGGTTCACCTACGTCAACGGCGCCATGATCGTACTGAACCTGATACCCGCGAAACGACAACGGTCGCATCTCGGTACCGATGGCTTCCTGCTGTGGACCCTGAGTGCAAGAGCGTTCCGAAAGCAGCCATTCGCCTGGCCGGACACATCAGCCACTTTCCCGCCAGAGACGAATCTCGGGAAGCTGAAAGGCTTCAAGCCGGAGGGATTCGAGAACGGGATTGAAATACTCAACGACAACCAAACGCCGATGGACTTCGTCGTGAACACGCTAGCTGCTCATCTCAAGGTTCCACGCGATGAGGCGATCAAGTTAATGCTCACCATTCATGAGAGGGGCGGCCTGATGATCGCTCTGCCTAGCCATGATGAAGCGCTGGCTGTCGCAGACGGCATCTCAAAGGACTCCGCGGTTAATGGCCACAAGCTGGTTTGTCGAGCAGTTGGCGCCCAACAAGGTGTTCCAGCCGACGGCCTCGCTTCGCTCGGCCGCGGCTGAACACCGGCGTTAGGTGGATGGCAAGATGGTCGACGACACTGAGGCGTGGTTGACTTGATGACCGAAATGCGTTTGCGCACGGTGGCCTGGAGGCGTGCCAGCGCTGGGGTAAACGACATGCTCCGACACGTCCGATATTACGAGGTGAGCGAACGGCCGTTGAATGATCAAGGGGGCCGGTTCTGCCAACTCGGAGGGTGAACGCATGCCATCATTTGCAACCGTACTCGTCTCCGGCGCCAAACGTCCTTACGACTCATGGACGTTCGTAGTAGTTCCAAATCACGTAGTGGCTAGCCTCGGCGCCAAACGAGCACAAGTCCGGGGCACGATAAGAGGGATGAGCTTCAGAGGGACGGTAAGCCGGGGGGAAGGCGTGTACCGGATGCCCGTGCCGCGCGATCTCCAGATCAAAGCAAACATCGCCTGCGGTGACAGGGTCCGAGTTTTCATGGAGGTCGACGCGGAACCGCGTCCGATCAACATCCCGCCGGAGCTGAAAGAGGTGCTCGCAACAGACCCGGACCTTGCCAGACGCTTCGAGGACCTCCCGCCATCGCACCGTCGTGCTTGGGCGGCCCATATCGCCGAAGCAAAACGCGTTGAGACACGAATCCGGCGAGCCGCCAAAGCGGCTGATGGCATTCGCAACAGGGCTTTTCCCGGGACCTGAAGAGAGATGCGAAGACTCTCGAGCCGAGTCCGATTCTGGGCTATGCAGGTGCGCTTGCTTGCGAGCGCTGTGGGGCATGCAGTAACATGTCGCTCAACCCGACCCCTCGCCCTCGGCTCGGGGAGGGTTGGCTCCGGCGTTAGCCGTCAACACATGTTCACTACAGGATTACTCCCACGACAGGCAAATCGAATCGTTCTTCGGCGCCTGACCATCGCTGATCTGGATGCATTCCAGGCATATCGTTCAGATCCGGAAGTAGGCCAGTACCAAGGATGGGCGCCTATGTCTGAAGTAGAAGCCAGAGGCTTTCTCGCTGAAATGGAGAAAACCGAACTCTTCTCGCCAGGCAAGTGGTCTCAAATAGCGATTGCAGATTCCCTGACGAACCATCTTCTTGGAGACATTGGTATCTGCCTATCTGGGGATCAATGCGAAGTTGAGATTGGCTTCACACTCAGTTCATCTCATCAGGGCAAAGGGCTCGCCAGCGAGGCTGTGGGTGAAGCTGTCAACCTGATCTTCGAACAAACCCAAGCGCTCTTGGTCAAAGGAATCACAGACTCAAGGAATCTACGGTCCATGAACACCCTGGCCCGGGTTGGTATGCGAAGGGCCGAAGTGGTTCAAACAACATTTCGCGGCGCGCCCTGTACTGAGTTTGTCTACCTCATTCGCCGCTCCCCTGACGGCTAACCCCTCGTTCAAGCGGACCCGACTGCGTCGGGCCGCTTGACTTCTTTCGTTGAACGGACAAGGAGTCCCAACTGAAATGATGAAGACAGTGCGAACTGAATCTCCCGTTGACGCTGAGAAGATGATGGTGCGCGGTCAGGTGCGCGGTGTCCTGGCAGCTGTTGTCAATATTGCCCTTGTCGGCGCAACATCCTGCACGACGGAGCCGTACGTGACGAAAGCGGAGCTGAACGACAGCGCTATCGGCGCGCCTGCGCGGCTCCGGTTCGAGACCGTGCGCTCCATCCTCGAGGACAGCAAGGGAAACTACTGGTTCGGAAGTTGGAATGAGGGCGTCTGCCGCTTCGACGGGATGCGTCTCACCTATTTCACCGTGGAAGACGGCCTGAGCGACAACCAGATCAGGTCGATCCATGAGGATCGAAACGGAGTTGTGTGGTTCGAGGGAGGCTTCGGAATCAGCGGCTTCGACGGGGAGAGGATCATCACCCCGACCAGCAGGAACTACACTGCGAAGGGCGATTGGCAGCTGGGGACGGAGGATCTGTGGTTCAAGGAGGATGGGGTGGTCGGGGCAACCGAGCTCGAAGCGCAGCCGGGTGTGTATCGCTACGACGGAGCAACCTTCACCTACCTGGCATACCCTGTCCCCGCGGATCGTGCCCGGGTCGGTGCATACGCGACCACAGGCATTGCCAAGGGGAAAGGCGGGAGGCTCTGGTTCGCAACGTACACCGCGGTGTTCGGTTACGACGGCGAGTCCTTCACCATCATCGATGACAAGAGCTTGGGACTCAACGAGGGCACCGGCTCGCTTCACGTCCGCTGCGTCCTCGAGGACAGCAAGGGGAATCTCTGGATCGGAAACAATGGGATCGGAGTCATCCTGCATGTTGGACACGCCGCCACCCAATTCACGCAGGAGAAGGGGCTTGGCAAGTTGGGGCCGCACGGCGGGAGAACCATGCCTCAACCTGGGGACGTGACGGACGATTCCCCCTCGCTGCATCGGGTGTTCTCGATCGGAGAAGACGGTACTGGGAACATCTGGTTCGGCACCGTCGAGCATGGTGCCTGGCGATACGACGGCAGGTCATTGAGGAACTACAGGGCCGAAGACGGGCTGACGAGCAAGGACATCATGTGTATCTACACGGATCGCCGTGGCGACCTCTGGTTGGCAGGGAATGGCGTGTTCAAGTTCAACGGAACGTCATTTGACCGCATTCACTGACACGGTCCGCGGCTGACGGGCTGGGAGGTCCTGATGCAGGATGCGCCTGATGAGTCGTCGATGTCAGATGCTGCCCAACACGGTGCAGCAGCGGACGAGCGCCCCCGAGCGGGCGCTCGCGGCTGAGCACCGAAGACGTTGAACGAAACCGCTCCGCGATAGCCCGTTCCCGGCACCTCGTGCCGATGACGTCCTCGAGGCCCTGATTCCGCTCGCCCTCGCCACCGTCATCGCTGGAGGCTGCCCGTGATGACGACCCTGCCCGAGCGGATGGAGGAGGCTCGGCGGATCCGCAACGAGTCCCCGGGGACGGCTGGGGCCTACGTGTCGATGGTGGCGCCGTTCGCGACGCTCGCTCGCTACCCTGCGCACCGGTCAGGCTCTCTTGAACCGAGACGCCGCGGCCAGACCCGATCCCCATCATCACCCGATGAAACCCGAGACGATCGTCGCGCGGATCATGGCGTTGCCTGAAGTCGTCGAGGCGCCGCACTTCGAGGCCCGCTCGTTCCGCGTCGGCGGGAAGATCTTCGCGACCATGCCACCGGACGATGAACATCTGCACGTCCTCGTCGATGCCGACGTCGCACGCGCAGCCGCGGGCGCAGACCCCGTCGCGTGCGAGGAGCTGTGGTGGGGGAAGCAACTCGCCGGCGTGCGCGTGCGCATGAGCGCCATACACAGCTCCACGCTCGCGCCCCTGCTCGAGGCGGCCTGGCGCCGGCGCGCGCCCAAGCGCCTGCTCGCAATACGCGACGGACGACCCTGATCCCGCTCAGGCGTAGGCAAAGCGCGCGTAGGCGAGCTCGGCGGTTCCGAACCAGCGGAACGACTCCGTGCGGAACTTGCGCCAATGCTCGAGGATCCCCCTGTAGCGCGCGTCCTTGCCGGCTTCGTCGTCGAGCAATGCCTCCGACGCTTCGCGCGCGCGTCGCATGATCTCGTCGCTGAAGGGGCGCAGCACGACGCCATGCTCGAGCAAGCGCTTCAGCGCGGCGGGATTGCGTTCGTCGTAGCGGCGCTGCATGGCACCCGCGGCTTCCTCGGCGGCGGCTTGGAAGATCGCGCGGTAGTCCGCCGGCAGGGCGTCCCACGCGGCTTTGTTGACGAGGAAGGAGAGCGAGGGGCCGGGCTCCCACCAACCGGGGTAGTAGTAGTTCTTCGCGATGCGCCAGAAGCCGAGCTTTTCGTCGTCGTACGGGCCGACCCATTCGACGGCGTCGATCGCGCCGCGCTCGAGTGCGGGGTAGATGTCGCCGCCGGCGAGGTTCTGGACGGTCACGCCGAGCGCGTCCATCACGCGGCCGCCGAGTCCGGGGATGCGCATCTTGAGGCCGCCGAGATCGGCGAGCGTCTCGACCGGGCTGCGGAACCAGCCGCCCATCTGCGCGCCGGTGTTGCCGCACGGGAAGTTCACGATGCCGAAGTCGGCGTAGACCCCGCGGAGCAGCTCGAGCCCGCCGGCTTCCTTCAACCACGCGTTCTGCTGGCGTGCGGTCAGCCCGAAGGGGACGCAGGTGTCGAAGGCGAGCGCGGGCGCCTTGCCGGTGTAGTAGTAGCCGCCGGTCTGGCCGACTTCCGCCGAGCCCTGCTGGACGGCGTCGAGCACCTGCAAGGCCGGGACGAGCTCGCCCGCCTGGTGCACGCGGATGTGGAAGGCGCCGTCGGTCATCGCGGCGACGCGCTCGGCGAGGACCTGGGCCGCGCCGAAGATCGTGTCGAGCGACTGCGGGAAGGACGACGCGAGGCGCCATTCGACGCGCACGCGTCCGCCCGCCGCCGCCCCGTCACGCGGCGTCGCATCGCCGCGCAGCACCGTGGCGCTCGCGGTGCCGAGGATGCCCGCGGCGGCGCCGGTGAGCCCGCCGCAGAGGAAGCTGCGCCGCGCGACGCCGCCGTCGTGTTCCTGCATGGCGCGGGAGAGTAGGGGCGCCGTCACGACGCGCACGTATCATCCCGCCCCACGATGTTCAGGCGGTCGGGTCAGGCGGCGGCTCTCGCCATCGCGGTCGGTTGTTCCACAGGTTGCGCGCAGGACGCCGGTGCGGCGCCGCGCGTGTCGCCCTCGGTCCGCGAACTGCGCGGCGCGTGGGTCGCGACGGTCGACAACATCGACTGGCCGAGCCGGCCGGGCCTGTCGGTCGGCAAGCAGCGCGAAGAACTCGATGCGATCCTCGACGCCGCGGCGTCGATGCGGCTGAACGCGCTGTTCTTCCAGGTGCGTCCCGCGTGCGACGCGCTCTACAAGAGCGAGCTCGAGCCGTGGTCGGAGTGGCTCACCGGCGCCCAGGGCAAGGCGCCGGCCGAGCGCTGGGATCCGCTCGAGCACGCCGTCGAGGGCGCCCACGAGCGCGGCCTCGAACTCCACGCGTGGATCAACCCGTTCCGCGCGCGGCACCGCGCCGCGACATCGCCGATCGTCGATCGCCACAAGGCGAAGGCGTGGATGGTGAAGTACGGCGAGGAGCTGTGGCTCGATCCGTCGCAGCAGGGCGCGCGCGACCACACACTCGCGGTCGTCGTCGACATCGTGCGCCGCTACGACGTCGACGGCATCCACATGGACGACTACTTCTACCCCTATCCGGTGAAGGGGCAGTCGTTCCCCGACGATGCGAGCTACGCCGACTACGTGCGCGCCGGCGGCAAGCTCGACCGCGCCGACTGGCGGCGCATGAACGTCGACGCGATGGTCGAGGCGCTGCATCGCGGCATCAAGCAGCACAAGCCCAAGGTCCGCTTCGGCATCAGCCCCTTCGGGATCGTGCGGCCCGGCATCCCCGCGGGGATCGAGGCGGGCGTCGACCAGTACCGCGACCTCTACGCCGACGTCGCGCACTGGGTCGCGCAGCGCTGGTGCGACTACGTGGCGCCGCAGCTCTACTGGCCCGTCGCCCAGCAGAAGCAGAGCTACGCGACCCTGCTCGAGTGGTGGGGCAAGACCGTGCCCGAGCGGATGCACCTCGTGGTCGGCAACTACACGACGCGCGCGGCGCGCGCGGAGAAGGGCTGGTCGCTCGACGAACTCGTCGACCAGATCGAGCGCACGCGCGCCGTGCCGCGGGCCGTCGGCAACCTCCACTTCTCGATGAAGGTGCTGCGCGACGACATCGGCGGCGTGCGCACGCGCCTGCGAGCGAAGACCTACGAACTGCCCGCGCTCCCGCCCGCCTGGCCCTGGCTCGACGCCGAACCGCCCAAGGCCCCGCAGATCCGCGTCGCCCATGCCGACGGCGACGTCGAGGTGCGCTGGACCGCCGACCCCGAGGCGAGGCTGCGCGCCCTCTACCTCGCCTGCGGCGACCGCTGGCTCCTCATCGAGGTGGTCTCCGGCAGGAAGCCGGGCATCCTGGTGACCGCCGAGCAGATCAAGAAGCTCGCCGTGCGCGGACTCGCCGTCAGCTCGGTCGACGAGTGCGGCAACGAGAGCGAGCGCGTCGTGAAGATGTTCTGAACGGGTGCGCGCGCAATTCCCCGCAGCCCCGCCGAGTTCGAAAGCCCCGAGGTTCCACCATGCGAGCAGCCGACCTGATGTCCCGTTCCGTCCGTTCCTGCCACGTCGAAGACCGCTGTGACGTCGCGGCCCGTCACATGTGGGACGGCGATTGCGGTTGCGTCGTCGTGACCCGCACCGACGGCACCGTCGCCGGCATCGTCACCGACCGCGACCTCTGCATGGCGAGCTGGACGACCGGCAAGTCGCTGGGCGAGATCCCGGTCCGCGGCGTGATGGCGTCGCCGGCGCGCGCGGTGCTCGTGTCCGACCCGCTCGACGCCGTGCTCGAGACCTTCAGCAAGGAGCAGGTGAACCGCGTGCCGGTCGTCGACCCGCGCGGCGTGCTGGTCGGCCTGCTCTCGATCGCCGACGTGATCCGCCTGCACGCCGAGCAGAAGGCGATTCCGGCGGAGTCGGTGCTGAAGACCATCGCGGCGATCCGCCGCCCGCGCCGTGCGGCCACGCTCGCGCTCCCCGCGCCGGCGCAAAGGGTCGGCGAGCCCACCGTCTCGATCACCCCGCAGGCGATTGCCGCGCCGTGCGCGACTTCCCCGGCAGCCCCGCCCGCGCAGAAGTCCGCGCCGAGCGCCACTCCGGCCGCGCCGTCGACCGCGGCCTCGAACAAGAACAAGGCGCGCAAGAACGGCGGACGGCGCTGAGCTTCGTGCTTCAGCGTGCCGGCGGGTTGCGCGGCGCGACGACGTGCACGTCGTCGACCCACAGTTCCCCGCCGAGCACCATGACGATCATCACGGTGCCGGTCTTCGCGCCCGCGGGGAGTTCGTAGTCGCGCACGACGCGCGACCAGTCGTGGTCGCCCGTCACGTGCACGAGATCGACGTCGTCCAGGAGCACGGCGCCGTCGGGCCCGTGGATGAAGAACTTCAGCCACGCGTTGCTCGCGCCCTTGGACTTCCACTGCGCGGAGACCTGCACGCGCGTGCGGCCGACGAGGTTCACATCCTGCCGCACCACGTCCATCGGCACGCCGCCGGTCTTTGCGAGGTGAAGGCAGGCCTTGCCCTCGATCGCGCCGTCGCCCGTCGTCTTCGCGGTCATCGTCTGGCTGTTGTCGAGCGTGTCCCAACCCGCGGTGTCGCGCTCGAAGTCGCCGTTGTGCAGGAGCGCGTCGCCTTCGGCGAGCGCGAGCTCCGCCGTGTCCTGCGGCGCGGGCTGTCCGCTCGCGAGCCACTGCAGACCGCTGCGGATGCGCGGCAGCGGCGAGTCGTTCCAACCGTGGCCGCCGGCGTAGCGCCGCAACCAGACCGAGGCACCTCGCGCCGCGAGCGCGGTGGCGGCGTCGGTCGCGAAGTGGAACGACGTCGTCCGGTCGTCGGGCGACTGGTCGAGCACGAAGCGGCGGTCCTTCGCGTTCTTCACCAGGCTGCGATCCGACTTGAAGACGGACATCGCGATGTAGAAGCCGGCGAAGTCCACCTCGCGCGCGAGCGCGACGTCGTACACGACGGGCCCGCTCGACGACCACGCCAGCAGGAAGGTCCGCTTCGGGTCGATCGCGTAGCGCGACTTCGCGTGGGCGACCGTCGCGGCGATCTGGGCCTCCGTCGTGAACTTCATGCTGGGCACGCGGCTGCGTTGCGACGGCCACACGATCGTCTGGTCGTCGGCCCAACGCGGCGCCACGAGCATCGCGCCGACGCAGTCGTCGGGTGCGACGCCGAGGATCCCGTTCTCGACGAAGGGCAGGAACTCCTCGCTGCCCGTGCCGCCGGGCAGCACGACGAGCAGCGCGTGCCCCGCGGCGTCGGGCGCAGGCGCGCTCGCCCGCGGCGGGATCAGAAAGCAGCGCCCCGTCTCGAGCTTCGGCAAGTCGATCGACTCCGCGCGCGAGGGGCGAGCGGCATCCTGCGAGCGCGGCGCGCCGGCGACCGTGATCGACGCGAGGACGGCGATTGCGCAGAGGCGCGCGGCGGCGACGGAACGGAGCGGGTACGGCATGGCTCGGCTCGTGGATCGGCACGGAGCACCCCGGATCTTGTGAGCCGTTCACGCGGCGGCACCGGTCCGTGGGCGGACGAAGGGTAGCCGTAGGATGGGGCCATGACCCTCGCGCTCGCGCTCGCCCTCGTCCTGCCGTGCGGACCCCAGGCCCAGGATCCGCTGCCCCAGGATCCACCCGCCGCCGACCAAGCCCGTATCGAACACGACCTCCGCGCGCTGGTCGGCTTCGGCACGCGCCACGTGCTGTCGGCGGTCGACGAGAAGGGGCGGGGGACGGGCGCGGCGCGGGACTGGCTCGAAGCGCGCTTCCGCGAGTGCGTCGGGCAGAGCGGCGGGCGCCTGGTCGTCGAGCGGCAGACTGGCGCGGTCGCGGTGCGACGTCAGGGGATGCCGCCCGAGACGACGGTCGTGAACGTGATCGCCACGCTGCCCGGGACGACCGACGCCGAGCGCGTCTACGTGATCGGCGGTCACTACGACTCGCGCAACGGCAACGGCGCCGACGGCGAGCGCGACGCGCCGGGTGCGAACGACGACGGCTCGGGCACCTGCGTGGCGCTGGAGTGTTGCCGCCTGCTCTGCGCGCGGAAGTTCGCGGCGACGATCGTCTTCGTCGCCTACGACGGTGAGGAGCAGGGCCTGCTCGGTTCGGCGGTGCACGCGAAGGCGCTCGCGGAGAAGGGGGCCGTCGTCGACGGCATGCTCGGCAACGACATCGTCGGCAACACGCTCGGCATGGACGGCGAGCGGCGTCGCGACTACCTGCGCGTGTTCAGCTACGCGCCGACCGGCAACGACACGAGCGGCCGCAGTCTCGCGCGCGCCTTGAGCTGGACCGCGCGCCGCATGGACGGTTTCGCGGTGCGCCTGGTCTTCCGCGGCGACCGCTACGGCCGTGGCGGCGATCACCGTTCGTTCTTCGAAGCCGGCTTCCCGAGCGTCCGCTGCACCGAGCCGCGCGAGGACTTCTCGCGCCAGCACCAGGACGTCGTGATGAAGGAGGGCAAGCCCTACGGCGACGTGATCGAGTACGTCGACTTCGCCTACATCGCCAAGGTCGCGACGCTCAACTCGATGACGGTCGCCGAGCTCGCCGGCGCGCCCCGTGCGCCGGAGCTGGTCCGTGTCGAGGGCGCCCGCGACGCCTACGACACCTTCGTCGACGTCGGCGAGGTGAGGGACGCGAGCGCTTACGAGTTCGTCTGGCGCACGACCACCGCGCCCGACTGGGAGGGTGCGCAACTCGTCGCCGCGAAGGACCTCGAGTTCAAAGGCCGCAACCAGACCGCGCGCCACGTCCTGAAGAACGTCTGCATCGACGAAGTCGTCGTCGGCGTGCGCAGCGTCGCCAAGGACGGCAGCAGGAGCCGGGTCACCGCGGCGCCCGAACCGGACGCGACGGTGTTCCGCGCGGCGGCGGCGCGGGGGAGGTGAGGGGTGACGCCGGTCGACACGTCGGAGGCACCACATCGCCTGCTTCCGATCGTGATCGGCCACTTCACGGAGTGGTTCGGCTGGTGTGCGACCGTGCTCGTGGTGGTGTTCTGCCTGTGGCTGGGAATCGACCGGAAGGGTGCGCCCTGGATGCTGGGCTCGTTCGCGTTCACGATCGGGATCGCATGCGCCGGCCGCGCGCTCGCTGCGACGGGGCAGCGGCGACCGCGCGGCGCACGCCGTTTCGCGTTGGTCGCGGCGCTGGCTTGTGGCTTGCCGATGGCATTCGTTCTCGTCCCGGTGTGGCTCGAACCACCGCCGCCTCGCGCCGGAGAAGACATCGGGACCGCTTCCGCGCGACTCGGCGAGCGGCTCGTGCCCCTCGGTTGGGAAGCGGAAGGCATCGTCGAGGATGGCGAAACGGGGTACTGGTACGTCGATGGGCGGATCCTCGGCGACCGGGTGCTCGTCGTCGTACGCGACGGCAGGATCGTTCGCGTCGTGAGCGATTCGCGCTGAACCAACGCGTTCACGCCGAGCACCGAGTCGCCCCCGCCATCGCGACGTCCATGCCGCATCCACCTCGGGGTTCCGATCGGCCGACGTCCTCTGCATGATGTTCCCCCTCGATGTCGCAACTCACGCCTGACCGACAGGATCGCCCGGCCGACGACCCGATCTTCGCGCTGAACGCCGAGGCGACGCGACGCCGCGGCGCGGGGGAGTCGATCGTCAACGCGACGCTCGGCACCTTGATGGACGACGACGGCGGCTTGCTCGTCCTCGAGACCGCGGCGCGCGCTCTGCACGACGTGCCGCGCGACGAATGGGCGGCGTATGCGCCGCTCGCGGGGCTGCCGGCGTTCCAGCGCGCGGTGATCGACGACTGCTTCCGCGGGCGCGACGACCTCGCGCGCTGTGCGACCGCCTGCGCCACGGCGGGCGGGACCGGCGCATTGCGCCACGCGGTGGTGAGCTTCCTCCGCCCGGGCGAGGCCGTGTTGACCACGTCGTTCCACTGGGCGCCCTACCGAACGATCTGCGACGAGCACGGGCGGCGGGTCGACGTCTTTTCGATGTTCGACCAGGCCGGCGGGCTCGACGTCGGAGCACTCGAACGCGGACTGGTGCAACACCTCGCCACGCAGGGCCGCGTGTTGTTGATCCTCAACGACCCGTGCCAGAACCCCTGCGGGTACTCGATGACCGGAGCCGAGTGGCGAGCCGTCGCCGACGTGCTCGCGCGCCATGCGTCGCGCGGGCCGATCACGCTGCTCGTCGACATGGCGTACTACCTCTACGGCTCGGCGAAGGACTCGCGCACCCACCTCGACGTCCTGCGCCCCCTGCTCGGCCGCATCGGCCTGCTCTTCGCATGGAGCGCGTCGAAGTCGTTCACGCACTACGGTCTGCGCGTCGGCGCGATCGTCGCGTGCGAGCCCGACGAGGTGCAGCGCCGCTCGCTGCAGGCGGCCTTCACCTTCGCCTGCCGCGGAACCTGGTCGAACTGCAACCGCGGCGGCCAGGCGCTGGTCACGCAGCTCCTCGTCGATCCCGCGCTCGCGCGCGGCTGCGACGCCGAGCGCGAAGCCGCGAAGGAACTCCTGATGGGCCGCGTGCGCGCCTTCAACGCCCGCGCGATCCCCGCCGGCCTGCGCTACCCGCGCTACGAGGGCGGCTTCTTCGTCACGGTCTTCTGCGACGACTCCGACGCGCGCGCGCGCCGCATGCGCGAAGCGCACGGCGTCTTCGTCGTGCCGCAGCGCGACTCGCTGCGCGTCGCGTTGTGTTCGGTGCCCGAGCGCGACGTGGCTCGCGTGGTCGAGGCGCTGGCGGATTGAGCGTCAGCGCACGCGCAACTCGAAGCGCGCATCGGCTCCATCGCTGGTGACGACGATTCGACCGAGTGGTGTCGCGGCGAGGCCGACGCGAACTTCGACGTCGAACGTGCCGCGAGGGACGGACTCGAAGCGCGCAAAACCGTCATTCGTCGCGTTCACGCCGCCCCAGAACGTCTCCCATCCGCCTTCGTCGCGCGTCAGCGCGACGAAGCCGTGGGCGAGCGACATCCCGCGCGCATCGAGAACACGCAGTTCGAGGGGGGTGCCGTGGCGAAAGAGCAATGTGCGCTCGGCATCCTCGCCGGGATGCAGGAGAAGACGCGCATCGG
>JACRLW010000077.1:8329-22852 GCA_016235155.1 Planctomycetota bacterium | reverse complement strand
TCGAGCCGGATCGACCGCCCGTTCGGTCCATCCTTCTCGAGATCGAGCTGAGCGATCCACTCGCCAGGGAACACGCGCTCGATCACGAGCGCGCGGTCGTCGATCTCGCGGCTGACCTGGGCGCCGCACCGCGAGAGGCTCAGCCGCGCGGGTGGCGATGGTCGGCCCTCGAAGAGGACCCGCAGCCGCAGGCGCGCGGGCAACCAATCCGCGACATCGCACGTCACGCCTCGCGTCTCGCCGGCTCGCAGCGCGGCGATCGACTCGACCATGGCGTCGTCGTTGCCGAAGCCGTTGGTCAGTTGGAGGACGTAGTCACCAGGCGGCAGACCGCCGAATCGGAACGTTCCGTCGTCGCCGACGCGGCACTCGGCCACCTCGCGGTGATCGGAGGTGCGGAGCAAGGTCAACCGAGGGCGATCCTCCTCGAGCCGCTCGTCGCCGTCGACGAATTGCGAAGCCCTCCTGCGTTGCTCCCCGGTCGGTCCGAGGCGCTGGACCACCTCGAGTGGCGCGAGTGTTCCGCGGATCTCTGCGGCAGACTCGACACGGAGTTCGTGGAGGTGCCCGCGATCGAACGGTTGGGTCAGGCGGACGACGCATGTCCGGTGCGTCGCTCCGCGCACTCGTAGCGCGGCGACTCCGTCGTCGGGCGCGTCGTCGAGCGTGGCATGCCCGTCCGGATCGGTCGTCGCTGTCGCCGTCACGACCGGGACGAAGGTGCCCGAGATGCCGACGTCGAACACATCGTGTAGGGATCCCGCGGAGTGGATCGGCGGCTCGGGCGTGCGACCGGGCACCCGGATCAGCTCGACGAGCGATCCGCCGACCGGCGTGCCGTCGCCCCGAACGACGCGGACGTGCAAGCGGCCGCGCGGAGGCAGGCGAAGCTCGACGCGCTGTTCCTGCCCGGTCACGACACGGATCTCACGCGCGAACACGCGCGCGCGCGCCGGGTCCGAGGGCTCGACGAACATCAACCAATCGCCGGCACTCCGCTCTCGCCATGAGCGCACCCCGTCCTGGTGCTCCTGGTCGGTCTCGAGCTGAAGGCCATGCAGTCCGTCGTCGCGTTCGAAGAACCAGGTCTGCGCATGCTTCGCATCGTGATGGACCGGGAGCAACGACGCGCGGAAGTCCTCGATCGGTCGCCCGGTCTCGTCGGTCACGCGCAAGGTCACGTCACCGACTCCGACCCGGCGCACGACGACACGCAGGTCCTTGGTCCCCGCGGCGAGCGGTTCCAACGGCGCGACGAGTTCGTACTCGCGGCCGAACAACCACAGCCCCCTGCCGACGCGAGCGAGAGTGGCGCGGTCGGTCGCGTGATGGACGCAGAACTCGAAGCTGCCGTCGTGGCGGCTCCGGCCGTCGCGCACGGCCTCACCATCCGCACCGTGATGCGTCCATTGCATCTCCGCGAAGGCCACGCGAGCGCCGTTCGTGTCGACGATCACCCCCGCGATCGCGACATCCGCAGCGGGGCGCACCGCGCGGAGTTCGATCACGCGCGGCAGGTCCCCGATCGCAATCTCGAACGACTCTGGTGACAGATCGACGTAGCCCAACGACCCGTTGCCTTCCGGCATCAGTCGCCAACGACCCGGAGGCAGTCGATCGGTTGGATACCAACCCTCCGCATCGGTCGACTGCATGCCGAACAGGCTCGCGCGCAACGTGCGATCGTCGTGGACCCGTCGCGGGCGAGATTCGTGGAGCTGGAGTCGGTAGCCCGGCACGGGAGCACCGTCCTCGTCCAGGATGCGCAGGCGAACGATGCACGCGGGCGCGAGCGGCAGGTCGCCGAGTTCGAGGACGGCGCCCGGCCGCAGCCCTTCCCAATCTCCCGACGAGACGCTCGCGACCCGATCCTCGGCGTCGAAGCCGAGTTCGAAGCTCACACGTACATCGTGCGCGCAGGTGATGCGGAAACGACCCTCGGCGTCGGTCGTCACCGGCGACGGCGCGGTCCTGTTCTCGGCGACCTTGGCCCATACCTCCCGCGACCAAGCACGGAGCGTGACGGTGACTCCGGCGATCGGTTCACCGTCCTCGTCGCGGACGACACGGCCGGACATCGTGATGTCGCTCGGCGATCCCGGATGCAGCGCGGGTTCGAGTACCTCGCGGTTCGCAGGCGTGTCGTCCCTCGCGGTGTCCGGCGCACCGAGGCTCACGAGACGCGGGACGGACGCTGCGCGTGGTGCAGGTGCTTGCTCGCGTGCGTCGTCGAGCGGCCACGTCACGAGCGTGATCGCGAGCGCTGCGAGCGCAGCAGCGAGTACGGCGATCCACGGTTTCACGCCGAGCCCGGCAACCACCAGCGCCGCAGCTGCCGTGGTGCCGCCTCGGGCGGCGTCGAGCACGGCGATGCGCACGGCCGCGAGCGCGTCCCGCCCGAGAAGGGTCGCGACGGTGACCGCTAGCGCATGCGGCAGCACGCGCCGGAGTTCTCGTGCGCCGCGGTGCAACTGCGAGTGCACGGTGCCGAGCGGGCGGC
Organism: Planctomycetota bacterium; assembly: GCA_016235155.1. GTDB lineage: Bacteria > Planctomycetota > UBA1135 > UBA1135 > UBA2386 > JACRLW01. Next base: position 20,352 of record JACRLW010000077.1, on the reverse strand, counting down.
CGAGCGCGCGCGCGATCTCGACCGGCCGGAGTCCGTGGAGCATGCGCAGGGCGCAGGCTTCGCGGGTCCCGCCATCGAGTTGATCGATCGCCGAGGAGATGCGGGCGACGCTCTCGCGCTCGGCGGCGAGCTCGGCCGGACCAGGTTCACCATCCGCGAGCGAGTCGAGTTCGACGCCAGGATCGCGGTGTCGCGTCGCGCGTGTCGTCGAGCGCCGGAGGTTCGCGGCCCGCCGTGTGAGGATCGCGAGCAGCCAGGGAAGCACCGGGCGACCGACCTCGAATCGATCCGCACACCGCATCGCTTCGAGGAACGTCGTCTGGACCAGATCCTCGGCCGCCGCACCGACGAGATGCGCCGCGACCAACGCGAGCCGGGGAGCCGTCGCATCGAAGACGCGCGCCAGTGCGTCGATGTCGTGCTCTCGGCAGTAGCACGCGAAGTCGAGGTCGGCGGCGTCGGGTTGGTTCGAAGGGGCGGGCACGGGAGGCACTTCCCCGCACGCCCGCGTTCGCTTGCGAAAGGCGTGGGTTTTCTCACGCCCTGCAGCCATGCCTCACTTCGCGCGCACGAAGGTCATCGCCATCTTCTGCCCGCCCTGCTCGCCTTCGACGGTCAGCCGGTCGCCGTCGAGGGCGCCGAACATCGTCTCCTCCTTGTCCTTGCCGACTTCCTTGCCGGTCATCGCAATGCGGTTGCCGTCGAGCTTCCAGGTGCCCTTCACCTCGGAGTGCATCGGGCCCATGTCCATGGTCACGGTGAAGGTGTTGTCGGCGCCGATCGTCAGATCGCCCTTCATCGCCTTCGACTGCTCCTTGACCATCGCTTCCATCTTGGCGCGCTCGTCCGCGGGCAACGCGGCGAGTTCCTTCTCCTGCTGCTTCAGGATCATGTCGCTCATGCTCACGGGGTCGAGCGACCACTTGCCGGCGGCAGACGACGCGGCACTGCCGCTTCCGCAGGCGCCGAGGAAGAGGGGGAGAAGGGCGAGGGAAAGGATGATCGAGGTTCGCATGGTCAGGGATCCGGTTCGGGTTCGGCGCGCAGAGTGGGGGCGCCCCGCCGCACACGCAAGCGCGGGCTCGATTCCCGGCGCGCCCGTCAGATCGACGCCAGGCGCCCCCGCGCGAACTCCTCGAGCTTGCGCGCGTCGCGATCGAAGAGCCGGATGCCTTCGCTCAGCTTGGCGACGGCCATCGGGTCCTCGTTGTGGAGCCAGCGGTACTGCGCTTCGTCGAGTTCGAGGCGCGGCTCATGGTGTTCGCGCGCGAGAGTCGGAGTCAGTCGCGGCGTGAGAGCGCCGTCCGCGTTCACGAGCCGGTCGAGCAGGTCGGGGCTGATCGTCAGCAGGTCGCAACCGGCGAGTCGCACGATCTGCTCGACCTTGCGGAAGCTCGCGCCCATCACCTCGGTGCGATAGCCGTGCTGCTTGTAGTAGCACCAGATGCGCGTGACCGACGCGACGCCGGGGTCCTCCTCGATCGGGATGTCGGCGACGTTCTTCTCCTTCTTCCACCAGTCGTAGATGCGGCCGACGAACGGCGAGACGAGTGTGACCCTCGCCTGCGCGCACGCGACGGCCTGCGCGAAACCGAACAGCAGCGTGAGGTTGCAGTGGATGCCCTCGTGCTCGAGTTGCTCCGCCGCGCGGATGCCTTCCCAGGTGCTCGCGACCTTGATCAGCACGCGTTCGCGCGGCATTCCGCGCGACTCGTAGAGCGCGATCAGACGGCGGGCCTTCTCGATCGTCGCGCGCGTGTCGAAGCTCAGGCGTGCGTCGACTTCCGTCGACACGCGGCCCGGCACGATGTTGAGGATCGCGACGCCGAACTCGACGAAGAGCCGGTCGAGGAACGATGCGAGGCGCTCGGCGGGGTCGCGGCTCTCGCGCGCGGCGTCGGCGAGCGCGCGGTCGACGAGCGGCCGGTATTCGTCCTGGCTCGCCGCCTTCAGGATCAGGGACGGGTTGGTCGTGGCGTCGCGCGGCGCCGCGCGGCGGATCGCGGCCACGTCGCCGGTGTCGGCGACGACGATCGTGTGACGGCTCAGGGACTCGAGCTGATTCATGGCGTGAGGGCGGGCGATGCTAGCGCCGGCGCGCGTCCGGTCGCGGACTGGCGAACGCGCCGGGCATCCTCCAAACTTCCCGCCCCGCGAACCCGAAAGCCTCGACCCGACTCATGAAGATCCTCGTCGTCGACGTGGGCGGCACCAACGTGAAGTACCTGGTCACCGGGCAGGAGGAACGCCGCAAGTTCCCCAGCGGCCGGTCGCTCACGCCGGACGCGATGGTCACGGGCGTGCTCGACGGCGCGAAGGACTGGGACTGGGACGTCGTGACGATCGGCGTCCCCGCGCCGGTGCGCCGCGGCCACGTCCTGCTCGACCCGCGCAACCTCGCGCCGGGTTGGAAGGGCTGCAACTTCGCCCTCGCGTTCGGCAAGCCGACCAAGGTCGTCAACGACGCCGCGATGCAGGCGCTCGGCAGCTACGAGGGCGGCACGATGCTCTTCCTCGGCCTCGGCACCGGGCTCGGCTCCGCGCTCGTCGACGAAGGGCATGTCGTCCCGCTCGAACTCGCGCCCCTGCCCTTCCGCCAGGGGACCTTCGAGGAGTACCTCGGCGACCACGGCATCGAGAAGTTCGGACGGCGCCGCTGGAAGGACTTCGTCTTCGAAGCGGTCGAGCTGCTGCGCTACGCGCTCGTCGCGGAGTACGTCGTCATCGGCGGCGGCAACGTGAAGAAGCTCGGCTCGATGCCGCCGCTCGCGACGATGGGGAGCAACCTGCACGCCTTCATCGGCGGCTATCGGCTCTGGGAGCCGGGCTATGTCGGCAAGGTCCCCGTGGAGGAACCGCAGTGAGCGGCGCTGCCCCGCCTCTCACTTGTCGAAGGTGAGTTCGAAGGCGACGCGGCCTTCGCTGCCGTCGAAGTTGAAGATGCCGGAAGTCCTGACCTGCTGGCCGTCGAGCTTGCCCGTGGCTTGGATCGTCATCCGCGCGGCGAGCGACGGGACGAAGATCGTCACGCGGTCTCCGGACGGCATGCGGCGCATCGCGAGCGCGCGAAGAAGCTGCGCCTGACGCCGCGCGTCGAGCGGAACGGCGATCGGGCCGCGTGCCGGCTCCGCGCCGCGCGCGTCACCCTGCGCGACCCGCGTTCCCGTGAAGTTCTGGAACCAGGTCACGCCCAGATCCTCCGGCAGTCGAGGCAGTCGGCCGGGCAGCACCGAGACCTCGACTCGCAGCGGTGCTTCGAGCTGCATGCGGATGCGTGCGACCTCGCGCGCATCGGCGGGGCTCTCACCGGCATCGAGTTGGTGGGCGCACCAGCCGCTCTCGCCGATCGTCGCGATCGCGAACGGCTCCTGGGCAGCGGTCGGCACCAACGCGCGCACGCGCCCGGCGCGATCGCTGCGCAATGGAGCGATTCCCGGCGCGGAGAGCGGGCCGAAGTGCACGTCGACGCCGGCGACGGGCGTCGCGCCGTCGGCCGCGACCAGTTCGACGTCGACCGGTCGGAACGCGCGGAGGAGGTCGAGATCGAACCTCTCGCTCTCGCCGGCTCCGCTCGTCGCGGGCAGCACGACCGGCACGGATGCCGGCAAGCGCTCGCGCCAGCTCGCGGGCAGGCGGCGGAGCATCGGTGCATCGATCACCAGGGTGACGGTCGCCGGCCCGAGCTTCGCTGCCGACATCGCCAGCATCGGCGACGACCCGCCGGGCAGTTCGACGACCCCGTCCGCGTCGGCCGCGAACGTGATCCCGATCGTGCTGCCGAGCACGCTGCCCTGATCGGTGTGGTGCGACACGAGGGACGACATGTGGACTCGCGCGTCCTCGAGCGCGGTCTCGCCGACCCGCAGCCGGACTCGGAGCGGCGGCGCCTCGGACTTGCGAGGCCGGACGACGAGGTCCGGCTCCGTCGCGGTGAGCGCGGCCTCGCGCGTCGACCGGCCGGCGAGTTCGGCGAGATCCATCTTCCCGAAGCCGTAGCCGCGGGCACTCGTGACGAACGAGGCGCCCGAGGTCGGCTGTGTCGCATCGACCTCGAGCGCTTCGAACGGAGCCCGGTCGAACACGCCGAAGCCGGCAGCGTCGGTCTTGCCGACGACGATCGGGCGGCTGCCGACGATCGCGAGGATCTCCGCGTCCGCGATGCCCGCCTTCGTCTGATGGTCCTCGACCCGGACGCGGACCCAACGCGCAAGAGCGGGGCGGAACGAGGGCGAGACGGCGCCGGCTCCGGTCACGGCGAGCACCGGAGTGCCTTGCGCATCGCGCACCGTCACCACGCGGGATCCCGGCGGAGTCGGAGTGAGCGGATGCGACCAGCCGCCGCCGTCGAGGGCGTCGATCCTGAACTCCTCGACGAACCCGGTCCCCTGATCGCGCACGGCCGCCCGCAGCGGCAGGGCGAGATCGCGCGGCAGCTCGCGCAGGACGAAGAGCGGCGCGGTGAACGTCCCGGCACGGGCGCTCAGTTCGACGCGTTCACCGGCCCAGGCCTCGATGATGTCTCCGGAGACGATCACCTGACCGTCCCCGACCGCCTCCTCGGCCCACACCGCGTACGCGCGCCCGCCGAGCACCTCGACGTGGAAACGACCGCGCTCGTCGCTGATCGCGTTCACGTGATCGATCTCGCCGGCAGGGATCCGCCACGGCCCGGACGCACAGGCGTGCACGCGCGCCCCGACCCACGGCGAACGGTCCGCGCGCAGCGCGATACCGAAGAGGCGCTGGCGGGGGAGATCGTCCTGCGCGGCGAGCGCGGTCACGGCGAAGACGACGACGGCGAGGTGAGAGCGTGTCATTGGTCGAAGGCGAGTTCGAACGCGATCGTGCCCTCGTCGCCGGCGACGGTGAGTTTCACCGACGTCGTGACAAGCAGGCCGTCGAGCCTTCCCGACGCGTGGATGGTCATCTGCTCTTGGACCGAGGGGACGAAGATCGTCACGTGGTCACCCGATGCGAGGGCGCACATCGCGAACGCGCGGAGCAGGAAGACCTGACGCCTTGGATCGAAGGGGATGAGGATCGGCTCCGTCGCCGGCGCTGAGGGATCTGGTGCGTCTCCGGAAGCCCAGACGTCACTCGAGTCCTGGACACACGTCACGTGCAGGTCCTCCGGCAGGCGAGGCAAACGGCCCGGCACGACCGTGACGTCCACCTTCAGCGGCGGGGCGAGCTGCGCCGTGACCCTCGCGACTTCGTTCGGGTCGCGCGGCACGGCTCCGGGTTCGAGGTGATGAGCGCACCAGCCGCTTTCGCCGATCGTCGCGACGACGAACGGTTCCTCGGACCTCACGGGCACGAGCGTGCGCACGCGTCCGACGCGGTCGCTGCGGACCGTGGAACGACCAGGTTCGTTCAACGGGCCGCAGTGCACTTCGACGCCGGCGATCGGCGTCGCGCCGTCGGGCGCGACGAGGTGCACGTCGATCGGGCGCATCACGCTGGCCAGGTCGATGTCGATCAGCTCGGACCAGTTCGTGGCGTTCGACTCGAGCAGGTCGAACTCCTGGACAACAGGCAGCCGCTCGCGCCAGGTCACCGGTAGTTGGCGCAGCACATGGGGGTCCATCACCAGGGCGACGCTCGCACGAAGCTGCCGACCCGAAGGCGACCGCATCGGCACCGACCTGCCGGGCAGCTCGATCACCCCTGAGGAGTCCGTGACGTGAGACAACTCGATGCCGCTACTGCTGCTCACGGTGCCTCGATCGGTGTCGTGGGCGACTCCGGCGCGCACGAGGACGTGGGCACCGGCGAACGCTGCCGTTCCGACGCGCAGGCGAAGCCGGATCGGTGGGTTTGCAGGCTTGAAGAGTCGCACCACGAGATCGGGCCGCGCGTCTGTGAGCGCCTTCTCGCGCGTCGGGCGGCTCATGGCCTCGCGTTGATCCAACATGCCGAGGCCGAACCCTGGTGCGGTCGCGAGCACGATCGAGCCGAGAGTCCCGATCAACGCGTTGCCGACCCGCGCTCCGAGCGGAGCCGCATCGAACACAGCGACGCCGTCGGCATCTGTCGAGCCGAGCACGAAATGCCGTCCTCCCGTGACGCCCAGGATGTCGGCACCGGCGATGCCGGTCGACTTCTCAGCGTCCCGGACCCGCACGCGCAACCACCGCGCGGGCGCCGGCCGCAGCATGAGCGGGTTCAGGTCCTCGCCGCCTGCGGACAGCACGAGACGACCATGGGCGTCGGAAACGATGACCTCGCGGGATCCGGTTGGAGTCGATGTGAGAGGCCGCGACGCCGCGCCGTCCTGGAGTGCGTCGACGAGGAAGTCCTCGACGAGTCCGGTCACCGCGCTGCGCACGACGACGTGCAGCGGAAGAGCGATGCCGTTCGGCAGTTCCCGCAGCACGAGCTCTTGCGCCGCGACCGCCGTTGCCGCGGCCTCGAGTACGACGCGTTCACCAGCCCAGCCTTCGCGGACATCCGTCGAGACGAGCACCGTGCCGTCTTCGAGCGACTGCTCGGCCCACACCGCGTAGCCGCGCCCGCCGAGCACCTCGACGTGGAAGCGACCGCGCGCGTCGCTGAGTGCCGTCACATGATCCGGCTCGCCGACCGCGAAGCTCCAGGGCCCCGCTGCGCACGCGTGCACGCGCGCCCCGACCCACGGCGAACGGTCCGCGCGCAGCGCGATGCCGAAGAGGCGCTGGCGGGGGAGATCGTCCTGCGCGGAAAGGAATCCGAGGACGGTGCACGCGACGGCGAGCGCGGCGGCGCGAGTTCCCATGCCGCGGCAGGATACGCGTCGAGCCGGATCAGTGCTTTGCACCCAGCACGAGGATCTCCCTCGCGCCGACGTGCCAGGTCGTGATGAGGCGCATCCGCGCGCGGACGGCGTCGCTCAGCAGCTCGTCGTATTCCTTGCGCCAGGCGAGGGCGAGGAAGCGCGGGCCGTCGCGGTCGAGGGCGACGGCGAAGTCCTCCTTCACCGTCGGGATGCGCGCATAGAAGCGATAGCCCTCGGGCTGCACGCCGAGGCAGGGGATCGCGACCGGCTTCTCCGGACGCGCGGCGAGATACGCCGCCAGCGCGCGCGGCGACTTGTGCGGATCGAGCGCGGGCAGCACGCCGAGCGCCAGCACGAGGGCGGCGGCGCTGCAGGCGTTGGCGAGGACGTCGATCCCCGCGGCGGTCGACGCGCGGCGGAGCTGGCGATGCGCGAACGCGGCGCCGGTCACGAGCACCATGCCTGCGATCACCGTGTCGCCGGCTTCCGCGGTGAGGAAGTCGACGAGTTCGAGCGTCGATTCGCGGTGGGCGATCGCGTTGCGCAGCGTGTCTCCGGCGACGAGCAGTGCGACACCGGTCGCGGTGAAGAGCGATCCGAACCCGAACACCACCGCGTTCGCCGTCGTCCCGATCCACGCGCGCAGCGGGCGCCCGCGCATCCCCTCCGCGAGAACGCGCGCGCAGAGCAGTGCCGCGGCCGGGTAGATCGGCAGGAGGTAGAGGTCGCGCTTCACGGGGATCGCGCTGAACACGAGGAACACGACGGCGAACCACACCGCGATGGCGGTCAGCGGCCGGTCGGAACGACGCCATGCGCGTGCGATACCGGCGGCGAACAGCGGCGTGAACGGCAGGAAGTACAGCGGGAAGTGCAGCAGGTGCTCCCAGGGCGGACCCGGGTGCTGCGTCGCCTCGACCACGCGTCCGAGGTGCTGGCCGAAGAACAGCGCGCCGAACAGTTCGGGCTCGCGCAGCGAGGCGAGTGCGGCCCACGCGACGACCGGTCCGATGGCGAGCAAGGCGAACGACGCCCAGACCCATCGACCGGGTCGTTCGCCGTCGCGCTCGCGCGCGCGCGCGGCGAGCAGCGCGACGACGCCGACGCCGACGTGCAGCCAGGCGACCGGACCCTTCGCCAGCGCCGCGAGACCGGCGAGCCCGCCGCCGGCGAGCAGACGGCGCGATCGACGCGCGCGCGCGCCGCGGTCGTCGGTCGCGCGCTCGATCGCGGCGAGGCAGAGCGCGGTCAGGACCGGATCGATCTGCAGACGGCCGCCGATCTCGAGGACCATCGCGGTGCCGAGGAACAACAGCGGCACCCAACGCGCTTCGAGTTCACCCCACAGGCGGCGCGCGAGTCGTGCCGTGATCCACGCCGTGAGCAGCGTCGCCACGATCGACGGCAGGCGCAGCGCGAACTCGTTCCAGCCGCTGAGGTGTCCGCAGAGACCGGCGAGCCAGTAGAAGAGCGGCGGCTTGTCGGGATACAGCTCGCCGTTGAGGTGGAGCACGAAGAGGTTGCCCTCGAACGCTTCGCGCGCGACCTGCGCGTAGCGCGGTTCGTCGGGAGCCCACAGGTCGCGCAACGCGGCGGCGACGACGATCGGCAGCGCGATCTGCCACCCGCCGAGCCAGGGCCCGCGGGCGGGCAGGTCCGGTGAAGACGCCGCGCTCATCGCGTCGTGGTCCAACGCCAGATCTCGTCGCAGTGCGCGACGAGCGGGTCGACGTCTTCCTCGAGCAGGAAGCGCTCGGCGACGAGCTGCTCCGCCGCGCTTCGCACGCGCGCGAGGTATTCGTCGCGCCCGCGATGGAGCGACGTGATGCTCGGCCGCGGGTCGTGCGTCCGTTCGCGCTCCGCGTCGTCGCGCGGCAAGGGCAGGAAGCCGCCGAAGAACGGCTCGGGCTCGCCGGCGAGGAGCGCGTGCGGGAACCACGGCGTGTAGGTCGCGAGCGGCACGACCAGTTCGACGCCGCGGATGCCGCCGCGCTCGTTGCCGAATTCGTCGACCTGCGGCACGAGGGCAGGGAAGGCCGCGCCGCGCTTCGGCGGTTCGAAGTCCGAAACACCCTTCGCCCAGCGCGGGCCGAAGTCGAGGCGCACGGCGGCGTGCGGCGTCCGCGGCGGCGTGACGCCGGGCACTTCGGGGAAGGCGAGCGCGTCGCGGAAGACGAGTTCGCCGCGGGCGAGGGTCGGGTAGCGGCTTGGCGGCGGTTCGACGCCCCGTTCGACCCACGCGACGAGCGCTTCGAGCAACGCGCGTTGCACCACGACGGTGTCGAGCGGATGGCCGCGGAGGAGACGCGGATCGTCGCCGCGCGGCGCGCGCGGGAGAGCGCCGTCGAAGTGCATTGCGCTCGCGATCGCGTAGATGCGTTCGCCGTCGAGAGGAGCGACGTCGTGCTCGCCGTCGATCGACGTGTGCGTCAACGCCGCGGCGCGTCCCCAGTATTCGTAGCCGCCGTCGACGAGGAACAACCGGGGCATCCGCTGGGTGCGCCCCTCGACGAGACCGTCGCGTGCCCCGCTGATCGGGTCCGCCTGCGCGCGCGTCGTGAACGGGAAGAGGTCGGTCGGGTACTCGAACGAGTGGAGGCGATGGCCGTCGCGCGACGGCTGCGCGAAGCGATGGTTGAAGCTGCCGCGCCCTGCTCCGGCCGCGATCGCGAGGACTCCGTCGAAGGCGAGCGTGCCGTCGAGGGCGGTGTGGAGGTCCTGCCAGAGCGCGTGGCGGAGCAGGCGGCCCGACTGTGAGATGCCGAGCGCGATCACGCGCTTGCAGGGGAACGGCGCGTCTTTGGACTGCTTCGCGAACGCGGCGGCGTCGCGCAACGCGCAGAGGCCGAGGCCGACGACCAGCGGATCGCGCGCTGCCCAGACCAGTTCGTAGAGGCGACTGGGCGCAAAGCCGCCGTCGAGGGCGATCGCGCGGCCGTCGTCGACGAAGCGCCAGCTCTCGCGGGTGACGGTCGTGCGCTCGGCGTCGGGTCCATCGCGCACGGTGAGCGCGTGGCGCGGGTCGTCGTCTTCGAGCGGGGGCGGGACTTGGTGATCGCGGTGGCCGAGCGGCAGGGTCGCGCTCTTCTGCTCGACGAGCCAGTTCGCGCGCATCAGTCCTTCGATCGGTCGCTCGGCGCCGATCGCCGCGGGCAGGCGCATGCGGAGGAGATCGCCGCGCCCGGGGAGATCGCCCTGCCACCCGACCCACAGGAGCGTGTGCCCCGCTCGCAGCAACAGCGCGTCGCCGAAGTCGGCGGCCTGCGACGGTCGCGCGCTCCCGCGCGCGCGGCAGAAGCGCGACAGCATCGCCTTGCCGCCGCGGTTGCTGACCTCGAGCAGCAGCGTGCCCGAACGCTTCGCGGGATCCGCCGGCTGCAGCGCGAGGAAGTCGGCGTCGGCGTGCACGCGGCCGTCGGCCGCACGGGGTGCGAGCGCGAGGTCGACCACGGCGCGGTTGCCGCGCGCCTGCGGATCGAAGGCGAAACGGATCGTGCCGGCGAGCGACTCGTACGCGCCGGCGTCACCGAATGCGCGGCCGTCGAGGACGGCTTCGCGGTGCGCGGTCGTCACGCCGTCGACTTGCGCGCGGGCGACGCCCGGAAGGGCGAACGTCGCGACGAGAGCGAGGGCGAGAGGCGCGCGCATCCGGCGACGCCGCGCGTCAGTAGCCCTTGCCCTTGCCCTCGAACTCGTCCGCGAGCTTGCTCGCGCCATAGATCTTGCGCATCGCCTCGACAATGATCGCCGGGTGCACGCTCACCGTGCGAGCAACAGTGTCCGTGTAGACGAAGCGGTTGCCGAGGCTCTCGATGTTGCCGTCGAAGACCAGTCCGACGACGCCGAGATCCTTGTCGATCATCGGGCTGCCCGAGTTGCCGCCGATGATGTCGCAGGTGCTGACGACACAGAACGGCGTGGAGAGATCCATCGACTTCAGCTTGTCGAGCCACGCCGGCTCGAGCGCGAACGGGTCCTTGCCGCCGAATTCGGCGTTGCGGGCATAGAGGCCGTAGAGGCTCGTGAAGTACGGCGCGACGGTCCCGTTCATCGGGTAGCCCTTCATCACGCCGTCGCTCAAGCGCAGCGTGAAGGTCGCGTCGGGCGGGAGGTCGGTGCCGTAGACGGCGAAGAACGCCTCGCCGATGCGCTTCTTGAGCAGCTCCTCCTCCTGCGCCAGGCCCTGCAGCTTGTTCATGCCGCGGCGGGTCTCGACGATCTCGCGCTTCTCCGCGGAGATCTCCTCGATGCGCTGCCAGGGATTGCCGAGCTTCTCGACCAGCTCCGGCTTCGCTGCGACCCGGTCGCGCAGTTCCTGCTCGGCCTGACGCTTGACGTCCATCACGGCCGCGTCGCGGAGGCCGGCGAGGTAGCCGGTGTACGCTTTGAACGCGTTCTCGAGGTCGAGGATCTCGCCGCGGACGTCCTCGCCCTTCTCCTGGCGCGCGCGCAACCCCTTCAACCGGCCGTCGATGTTCGCGATCGTGCGCGGGTACTGGATGTCGCGGAGGAACTCCATCTGCGCGACGGTGTCGAGCCGGCCCGTCGAGCCGGGATTGCCGACGACGAAGACCGTCTCGCCGTCGACCGCGCCGCGCGTCTTCACCTTGAAGTAGTGCCCCTTCGTGTCGGCGGGCTTGCCGTCCTCCCAGGCGCGCACGAACGAGAAGTCGAGGCTGAAGCGCGGATAGGTGAAGTTGTCGGGGTCGCCGCCGAACGTGGCGATCTTGAGGTCGGGCGCGCCGACCAGCCGGATGTCGCGGTAGACCTTGTAGCTGTAGAGCTGGTAGACGCCGCCGTGGTAGAGCGACACGACCTGGTGCGTGAGGTCCTTCTCGGCGGTCCCGGCGTCCTCGAGCACCTTCTTCTCGTTCGCCTCGAGCGCCTTGGCGAGATCCTCCTCGCCCATCTCGTTGCTGAGCCCCGCGTTCATCGCCTCGGTCACGTCCTTCATCGCGACGAGCTGCTGCACGGTGAGGTCGGGGATCTTCACCTCGTCGTCGAGGGACTTGGCGAAGAAGCCGGTCGTGAGCCAATCCTTGCCCTCGGGCGACACCGCCGCGACGTTGTCCCGTGCGCAGTGGTGGTTCGTCATGATCAGCCCGCGCGGGCTGACGAACGACGCCGAGCACCACTCGCCGTAGCGCAGCGACGCGAGCCGCGCGGCCTCTAGCCATTCGTTCGTCGGCGTGAACTCGTAGGCCTGCTGGAAGAACTCGACCGGCGCGTGCTCGAACGGCCACATCCGGCCGAGTTCCTTGTGCGTGAC
>JACRLW010000077.1:0-8272 GCA_016235155.1 Planctomycetota bacterium | reverse complement strand
GCCGGGTGCGTCGCCTTCTCCTGCGCGGCGGGTGCGGGCGCCGTCGCCGTTCCCTGCGCGCGGACGGGCAGGGCGAAGAGGAACAACGACAGGGCGACGAACGGGGTGATGCCGGTTGCGGCGATGCGGGTGCGGGTCATGGTCCGAGGGAGGGGTGCGGGACGAAGGCTCGCGTCTACGCGAGCCGCGGCGCCCCGGCGAGTCGGCGAACGCTACGCGGCCGGGGCGGCGGAGTCACTTTCGTCGCGTGGCGTGGATCTCCATCACCTGCACTGACTCGCCTTCGATCGTGTCGTACATCGCCGTCGTCCAGTGGTCGGGGTCGGCGAGTCGTTCGACCGTCCGCATCGGCCGGCCGTGCGGCGTGATCGAATCGACCATCATCCCGCGGTAGTCGATCGCGTTGCCCTCGGCCTGGCCCTCGGTGCGCACGATCCACGTGCTCATCGAGTCGGCCCACGAGGACGTGTAGCGCTTCTTCAGCCGGTCGTAGCCGAGCGTGCCGATGCCTTCGAAAGGCTGGCCCATCATCGTCGACTGGTAGTGCTGCACGACGTAGCGACCGCCGAGCACGCTCTTCGCCTCGATCGTCCCGGGCATCTCCTGCCAGGGCTCCTTGGGTCCGAAGCGCATCTTGATCGTGAGGTCCCAGTCGCCGACCAGTTGTTGCAGGCGCTGGTGCTCCGCGCCGGGCGTCGCGAGTTCCATCATCGCCTTCATCTGCTCCTCCATGCTGAGTTGCGCGAAGGGGTTGTTCGCGGCGTGCGTCGAGTCCGCCGGATCGGCCGATGACTTGCACGCGGCGACGGAGAGGACCAGAAGGACGGCGAGCGCGGATGCGCGGTGATGCCGCCGGACGGGAGCGATGTGGGACATGAGGACCTCGTGGGTTCGGGGCCGGGATCGGACGGCCGCGCGATCCACGGCGCAAGCGCGAGAACGGACCCTGGCCGAAACCGCGGTTCGGCGGAGAATCGGCGCCGCCCGTGAAGACCGACCTCCGCTCGACGATGCGATCGCGCCTGCGCGCGACGACGCCTGCCGAACGCGCGGCGGCGAGCGGGGCCCTCGTGCGTCACCTGTTCGAGTCGACGGCCTGGCGGGACGCGCGCGTCGTGCTGGTCTTCTTGTCCTTGCCGCACGAGGTCGACACGACGTCGCTCGTCGACGCGGCGTGGTCGGGCGGCAAGCGCGTTCTCGCGCCGCGCATCGACGTGCCGAGCCGCGCGCTCGAGCCGGTCGAGATCAAACGCTGGAGCGACTGCCTGCCCGGGTATCGCGGCATCCTCGAGCCGACCGGCGTGGGCTCGGTTGCGCTGGAGTCGATCGACCTCGTGCTGGTGCCGGGTCTGGCGTTCGACCTCACGGGTCGTCGGCTCGGACAGGGCGGCGGTTTCTACGACCGCTTCCTCGCGCGCAAGAACCTCGCGGCGATGACCTGCGGATTGTGCTTCCAGTTCCAGGTCGTCGACGAGGTGCCCTGCGAGCCGCACGACCGCCGGGTCGACGTGCTCGCGACCGACAAGCGATTCCGGCATTGCTCTCCATGAAGACGTGCTTCGCCGTTGCCGCGCTCGCGGCAGTCCTGGTTCCCTCGGCTCCGCCCGCGCAGACGCCGATCTACGACGGCGGTCTCACCTGCGTCGTCCCGGTCGCGGAGCTGCAGCGCGCGATCGATTGGTACCGCGATCGATTGGGCTTCCGCGTGGACTGGCAGGACGACCGCATGGGCTTCGCCGAACTGTTCACGCCGGTCGCCGACGTGCGCATCGGTCTGGCGCGCATGCCCGATCGGGCGGGGAGCGCGGGCGTGGTCTTGACCTTCGGCGTCGTCGACATCGAGGCGGCGCAACGGGCGCTGAAGGAGAAGGGCGTCGCAGTGGAGCCGATCGAGGAGATCCCCGAGCTGGTGAAGCTGATGACGCTGAAGGACGCCGACGGCAATCCGCTCCAGCTCTATCAGGCCCTCGCCGCACCGAATCCCGCGCAGGCGGGCCTCGAGATGTGCGCCTTCCTCGCCGGTTCCTGGGTGCACGTCGACGGGCAGTCGCGCTTGGAAGAGCACTGGACCTCGCCCGTCGGAGGCCTCGCGATCGGCATGAGCCGCGGCGTGAAGGACGGCAAAGCGGTGTTCTTCGAAGCCTTGCGCATCGAGCAGACCAAGGACGGCGTGTTCTACGTCGCGAGCCCCGGCGGCCGCGTCGAGACGCGCTTCCGCCTCGACGAGAAGGCGACGCAGCCGCGTCACGTGGTGTTCGTCAACCCCGAACACGACTTCCCCAAGCGCATCAGCTACCAGCTCGCCGAAGACGGCGGACTGCACGCGCGCATCGACGACGGGACGGATGGCGGAAGGCACCGCGACTTCGCATGGCGGCGGGGGAGCTTGCGCTGAGCGGTGCCCGAGGACTTTCTCGGCGTCGCGGTGGCGCAATGCGCCACTCGGAGCCGAGAGGCACCGCGCTCCGTCAACCCCTCGTCTGGACGCTGCGGGCGCCGCCGAGTTCGGATCTCACCGCAGCACCACCGCGTCGATCACCTGCCCCGTCTCCGCGAGCACCTCGAGTCGCACCCGCGTGCCCTCGACGTGGAACAACGCGCAATGCGGCAGGGTCGAGTGCGCTGCCAGTTCCCCGCTCCAGGGCAGGTCGAGTTCCTTGTCGTACCACGGCGCCCCCGCGCCGCCCGAGGTCACCTGCCAGACGGCGTGCGCGAACTTCGCGTCTTTCCCATCCGGCTTGGTGCGTTTGCCGATCGGCGTCTCGGGTCGGATAAGGACGCGGCTGTAGGCGTGTTCGTCGCCGGTGATGAAGGCGACGCTCTTTTGGCTGCTCGCGACGATCTCCCAGAGCTCGTTGCGGTTGCCGACGATGTCGATGTCGCTCGTGTCCACGTCGCCGTCGCGGTCGGTGTCGCCGCCTTCGCCCGGCGTCCGGCTGCGGTACCACATCGCGTCGATCGTGTGGCCGCCGTTGGGAAACGGCGGCTCCTGGGCGGCGAAGAACAGCTGCGCGACTTTGGGATCGGCGTCGGCCTTCGCGACCTGCTCGCGCAACCACGCCATCTGCTTCGCCATCACGAAGCCTTCGAGGTTGCCGCCGAAGCGGTGCGGGTCGCTGCACCACCAGTAGTTGTTGTTGAGGACCAGCACCCGCACGGCGCCGTGGTCGAACGCGTACACGTTGCCGCGATAACCCGGCGTGCCCTGCCCCTCGTCGGTCGGGCCCTCATCCGTCAGCCCCTCACCCGGCGTGACGAAGGCCCGCTCGAAGACCGCCTCGGCGCTGTCGTTGCCCTTCTTGTCGGCGAAGAACACTCGACCCTGCGGCGTGCGCCACGCGTCGATCAACGACTCGTGGTTGCCCATCCCCATGTAGAACGGGATGCGCGCATGCACGGGCGCGGTCGCGCGGCGGAACGCGTCGAGCAGGAGCTCGAAGTCGACGACGCTGGTCGTGTAGCCGTTGGTGAGGTCGCCGGCGAAGAGGACGAACTCGGCGCCGCGCCGCAACGCGTGCGTCGTCAATGCCCTCAAGGCCGCGGCGTCGACGCCCGCGCCGTTGCGCATCCCGCCGCCGATGCCTTCGCGGCTGTCGACCATCGCGGCGAAGGTGAACGGGCCGTCCATCGCCGTCTCGAACTCGTAGGCGCGCACGACGGTGCCGCCGCTCGCGACGCGATAGGAGTAGCGCGTGCCCGGTTCGAGTCCGTCCACGCGCACGACGTGCTGCTTCGCCGTCGTCGCGCTCCTCACGACACGGTCGCCGATCCGCACTTCGCCGTCGCAGACGCGATCGCAGACCCACCAGATGGTCGCCTCGCTCGCCGTCACCAGGTCGACGAAGGGTCCGCTCGTGACGTTCACCGCGTCGCCCTTGGTCTTCGGATCGAAGTAGACCCTTCCCTCCGCGAAGCGCGACGACCCGAGCTCCGGGACCCAGATCTCCGCTCGCCAGACGACGCGCGGCTCGTACGCCGTGTTCGGCATGCGCGCGAGCAGCGTGGCGAACTCCGCCGCGATCCGGTGCGTGGTGCGCAGCTCGGTGAGAGCCCCGGCTTCGCGCACCGATTGCCGGTAGCGCGGCCAGTCGAGCTCCTCGTCGAGCGAGTTCAGACCGAGGTACAGGGTCGCCGGCGGCGTCGGCGTGAGCGTTTCGATCACGATCTCGAGCTTGCCGGGACTCACGACCTTCGCGACCGGCGCCGCGGCGAGGAAGCCGTAGGTCTGCCGCAGCGCCACGCTGCCCTCGGGGACCTGCACGGTCTGGCCCTGGCGCGGCGCCGGCGGCTGGGTCTGGGCCGCGAGCGCGACGGCGAGCGCGGCAGCGGAACAAGCAGCATGGATCGGGGCGCGCATGGCGCGGGGACTAGACCGGCGCGCCGTGCGGGTCGCCAGTCGAACCCCGCCCGAACGCCGGGCGATCAACGCATGCGCCCTCGCCGGCCGATAGTCCGCTGCGTGAAGGTGCTCCTGATCACCCCGGGGCCGGCCGAGTTCTTCCGCGGTCCGGCGGCGACGGTCGAGCGCTACCGCAACGGCCTGCTCCGTCGCGGTCACCTCTGCGAAGTGTTCGGCGACGGGAGCCACGGCGCGCTCAAGCGTTCGCTGGCGGGGACGATCTTGCGCCTGCGCCCCGACGTCGTGCACGCGCACGACGCGTTCCGCTCGGGGATCCAGTTGCTCGGCCTGCGCACGCCGTGGGTCGTGTCGATCAGCGGCGACGACCTCCATCAGCACTCACGCGACGCCGCGGTCGGACCGCAGGTGTGCGAGGTGCTGCGCGAGGCGTCGCGCGTGCTCGTGCCGTCCGAGGACGCCGCGCGTGACGTCGAACGCATCGCCGCCGAGTCGGTCGGCAAGATCGACGTCGTGCCGCGCTCCGCGCCGGAGCTGCCCGCCGGCGGCACCGACCTGCGCCGTTCGCTCGGCATCCCGCGCAATCGCCTGCTCGTGCTCGTGCCGGGCGGACTGCGGCCGGTGAAGGCGCAACACCACGTCTTCCCGTTGATCGACGCGCTGCGGCAGGGCGGTGTGGATGCGGAGATCGTCGTCGTCGGTCCCGAACAGGACGCGGCGTACGCCGAGTCGCTGCGCGAACGCGCGAAGAACGAGCCGCGCGTGCGCATCCTGCCGCCTTTGTCCACCGAGCGCATGGGCGCGAGCTACCGCAACGCGGACGTCGTGCTCGTGACGTCGACGGCCGAGGCGCAGAGCCCGGTCGTGCTCGAAGCGGGCCTGCTCGGCCGCCCGGTCATCGCGCGCGACATCCCCGCGAACCGCGAACTGATCCGGCACCGCGAGTCGGGCCTCCTGTTCCAGGACGACGAGTCGCTCGCGCGCTGCGTGCTCGCGTTGGTCAAGAACCGCTCCGCGGCGGGAGCGCTCGGGGTGCGGCTGCGCGAGGACCTGAGTCGGCGTTTCGATCCGGAGATCGAGATCGACCGTCTGTTGTCGGCCTACGCCGCAGCGTGACGTTCCCTCGCGCTCGGCGGGGCGGTAGCGTCTCCGCCCATGCTGTGCGAGCCGCGGAGCGATCTTCGAAGCCCGTCCCTCGTGCTGTTGGTCGCGGCGGCCGCGGCCTTCGGCGCGACCGTCACGGCGCAGGGCTATCGCGACTACCGAGCACCGAGCTACCGCGACTTCGAACTGGTGCGGGAACGGCCGACGCCGTGGCGCACCGGGTTCGTCGTCCGCGGCGGCATCGCCGGCACGATCGCCTCCGACGAGGACCCCGCGTTGGCCCGTGAGTCGGTCACCTCGTTCGACGGCTTCGCATGGTTCCGCGGCGATCACCTCGGCGACCGCGACGCGCAGGTCGACCTCTATGCCGCGCGCGACGGCGTGATCGCGAGCATCCGCGACGGACGGCGCGAGGAGACCGGCGGTCGCCTCGAACTCGGCGGTCGCTTCTTCGGCAAGTGGCGCGAGGGCTTCTACCGCGGCGACGACTGGGTCCCGACCGGGCAGTACGAGGGCCGCGATTACGGCGCCTACCTCGGCTTCGCCGCGCCGGTCGCGGAGGGCATGTCGGGGGAGATCGGTCCGTTCTGGCGCCGCTACGACTTCACGCGCGGCGACCAGACGCTGTCGACCTACGCCATCCCCGACGACTTCGACGCGTTTGGCGGCCGCGCACAGTTCCAGCACGAGTCCCTCGCGTTCGACCGGCAGTACGGCCGCCCGATCGAGGGCTTCCTGCTCGCGGGCCGCATCGAGTACGAGCGCAACGGCTCGAACGATCCGTTCGGCACCGCACTCTGGACGAGCACGCTCCCGAACGCGTTCTGGCGCGGATGGGGTCACCTCGAGTGGTACTTCCCGCAGGACGAGTCCACGGTCTGGGAGTGGCAGCTCGACGCGAGCCTCTCGGACGAAGCCGACCGCATCCACAACTACGACGCGAGCAAGCCGATGGGGCACCTCTGGGTCGACACCTCGCTCGGCTACCGCATGGGCTTCGGCGAAATCGCGCTCACCCCGAGCGCACGCGGTCAGTTCACGCGCAGCGTCGACGAAGCGGGCGTCGCGACGAACGACGACCTCTGGTTCGGCGGCGGTCTGCACCTCGACTGGCAGCTCGGCGAGACCTTCGTGTTCATCGCCGACTACTCCTACCTGAACAACCCGAACCGGCCGACGGTCTCGTTCGACCGCGACGTCGGCGGCGAGCACCAGTTCTTCGCGGGCCTCGAAGCGCGCTTCGGCACCGCGATGCGGTGAGTCGTGGTCCGCGCGGTCGTGTTCAGGGCGACGCCGCTGCTGTTCGCCATGGCCTCGCTCGGCCCGCTCGCGGCGCAGTCCGGTCCGCAGTCGGTCTCGCGGCCGCGCCCGCTCGAGCTCGGACTGCGCATCGGCACGTTCGCGTGCGGTGAGCACGACGCGATCACCGACGTGCCCGGCGTGCGCGTCGGGCATTGCACCTTGAAGGAGGGCGGCGGCGCGTGCACCGGCGTCACCGTCGTGATCCCGCATCCGGGCAACCCGTTCCGCGAGAAGGTCCCCGCCGCGATCGCGGTCCAGAACGGCTTCGGCAAGCTCGCCGGGAGCACGCAGGTCGAGGAGCTCGGTGAACTCGAGACGCCGATCGCGCTGACCAACACGCTCGCCGTCGGCACGGTCGTCGACGCGCTGGTCGCGTGGACGCTCGCCCAGCCGGGCAACCAGGAGGTCCGCTCGGTGAACGCAGTGGTGGGCGAGACCAACGACGGGCGCCTCAACGACATCCGTGCGCGGTTCGTGCGCGACGTCCACGTCGAGACTGCGATCGCCGAGGCGCGCGGCGGCGCGATCGCGGGCGGCTGCGTCGGCGCGGGCGCGGGAACGAGCTGTCTGGGCTGGAAGGGCGGCATCGGCACGAGTTCGCGTCGCGTCGGCGACCATGTGATCGGCGTTCTCGTGCAGACCAACTTCGGCGGCCGCCTGACCGTGCTCGGCCGAGAGCTCGACGATCCACGCGCGGCGCCGGGCGAGGAGCGCAAGGAGCCTCCCGCCGACGAACGCGGCTCGTGCATGATCGTGATCGCGACCGACGCGCCGATCGACGCACGCAACCTCCGCCGTCTCGCGGTGCGCTCGTTCGCGGGAATGGCGCGCACCGGCGCCTCGTTCAGCAACGGCAGCGGCGACTACGCGATCGCCTTCTGCACGGCCGATGCGTTGCGCATCCGCGACGACGGTCGCAAGACCACCGGTGGCGAGGTGTTGCGCAACGACGCGATGAGTTCGCTGTTCCTCGCGGTCGCGGACGCCGTCGAGCAGGCGATCCTCGACTCGCTGCTGCGCGCAGAGACGACCCGCGGCAACGGTGTCGTGATCGAAGCCGTCCCGGTCGATGCCGTCCGCCGCGCGGCGGGACGCTGATCGCGGAGGCTGCGACCGGTTCCGGTCGCCTCGTCGCAGCCGAGGCCGCAGCCCATTCGGGTCGCAGGCCTTCGTACTCAATGCACTACGGCGATGCCGGGAGCACTGAGTTCGAAGCCGCCCAACGGGGAGAGCGAGGCGGCCTGGTAGACGAGGGCGTCGCCGATCTCGAGCCAGGCGGGGATGGTGGTGGTGAAGGTGACGTGGCGTCGCTGATCGACGGCGCCGCTGCCGATGTGGACGGTCAGGCGCGGGTCGAGCCAGACGTCGCCGATCGGGAGCACGATCGGTTCGTAGGGGGTGAGGAAGCTGGCGAAGACCGACACGATGCTCTGTTGCGGTCCCCAGGTGTCGATGGTCTGGACCTGACCGCGCGCGGCGGGGCCGGGGATGACGGCCGGCATCTCGTGG
>JACRLW010000049.1 GCA_016235155.1 Planctomycetota bacterium | reverse complement strand
GGTTCGTAGGTCTGCGAATTGTCGCGGCACGCGACGATTCGCGGGCCGGAGAACCCCGGCCGGTAAAGCGGCCGAGGCCTTCTGGTCGTCGCGGCAGCGACGACGCCTGCAGCCCGGAGGGCTGCGGCCTCGGCCGCGATGCGGGGCGCCGTCGTTCCACGCGAGCGCTCCGCCGCCTATAAGCGGCGATTCACGCCAGACGACGACGCGCTGATGACGACGTCCAACTTCGACGCCCACTTCCCCCGCTCCGATTCCTTCGTCGACCGCCACCTCGGCCCGCGCCGCAGCGACCTGCCGCGCATGCTCGAGACGCTCGGCCTTCGCTCGCTCGACGACCTCGTCGAGAAGGCGCTGCCGCCGGCGATCCGCTGGAGCGGCGAACTCGCCGTCCCCGCGGCCGCGGGCGAGGCCGAGTCCATCGCGGAACTGCGCGCGCTCGCGAACAAGAACCAGGTCTGGCGCAGCTATCTGGGCATGGGCTACCACGGGACGCTCACGCCGCCGGTGATCCTGCGCAACGTGCTCGAGAACCCGGGCTGGTACACGCAGTACACCCCCTACCAGGCCGAGATCAGCCAGGGCCGGCTCGAGGCGCTGCTCAACTACCAGACCCTGGTGCTCGAGTTGACGGGGCTCGATTGCACGAACGCGTCGTTGCTCGACGAGGCGACGGCGGCCGCCGAGGCGATGACGATGTTCCATCGCGCGCTCGGCGCGAACGTCGAGGGGCGCACCGTCTTCCTGGTCTCGTCCGACTGCCACCCGCAGACGATCGACGTCGTGCGCATGCGCGCCGAGCCGCTCGGCTTCCGCGTCGAACTCGGCGACCCGCGCACCTGGAAGGTCGGCAGCGACGTCTTCGGCTGCCTCGTGCAGTGGCCGTCGAGCAGCGGCCGCATCGACGAACTCGCGCCGATCGTCGAGAAGACGCACGCGGCAGGCGCCCTGCTCGCCGTCGCGGCCGATCCGCTCGCCCTCGTCCTCCTCGAAGCGCCGGGCAAGCTCGGCGCGGACGCGGTCGTCGGCAGCATGCAGCGCTTCGGCGTGCCGATGGGCTACGGCGGTCCGCACGCCGGCTACCTCGCGACGAAGGACGCCTACAAGCGCACGATGCCCGGCCGCATCATCGGGGTGACGCGCGACGCACGCGGCGGGCGCGCCCTGCGCATGGCGCTGCAGACGCGCGAACAGCACATCCGGCGCGAGAAGGCGACGTCCAACATCTGCACGGCGCAGGTCCTGCTCGCGGTGATGGCGTCGACCTACGCCGTATGGCACGGACCGGACGGTCTGCGCGGCATCGCGACGCGCGTGCGCGGCGCGACGGGGATCCTCGCCGGCGCGCTGGTGCAGCTCGGCTGCAAGCTCGCGAGCGAGACGTTCTTCGACACGCTGCGCGTCACGCCCGGCAAGGGCGACGGCAAGAGCGTGCTGGCGGCGGCGGCGGGCAAGCGCATCAACCTGCGCGACTTCGGTGACGGCACGGTCGGCGTCGCCTTCGACGAGACGGTGACCGAGCGCGACATCCGCGACGTGTATTCGTGCTTCGGCGGGGACCCGAGCCAGCTCGACGTCGCCGCCCTCGGCAAGCAGATCAAGGCGCTGCCCGCGCACGCGGCCCGGAGCGGCGCGATCTTGCGGCACCCGACCTTCCACAAGTACCACGCCGAGCACGAACTCCTGCGCTACCTGCATCGGCTGCAAGGCAAGGACCTGTCCTTGACGACGTCGATGATCCCGCTCGGCTCGTGCACGATGAAGCTCAACGCGACGGCGGAGATGATCCCCGTCACCTTCGAGGGCTTCGGCAACCTGCACCCGTTCGTGCCGCTCGGCCAGGCGCAGGGTTACGCGGAACTCGACGCGAACCTCGTGAAGTGGCTGTGCTCGATCACCGGCTTCGCCGCGTGCAGCCTGCAACCCAACGCCGGCTCGCAGGGCGAGTACGCCGGCCTGCTGGTGATCCGCGCGTACCACCGCAGCCGCGGCCAGGAGCAGCGCGACGTGTGCCTGATCCCGAGTTCGGCGCACGGCACCAATCCCGCGAGCGCGGTGATGGCGGGCATGCGCGTCGTCGTCGTCCGCTGCGACGAGCGCGGCAACATCGACGTCGCCGACCTGCGCGCCAAGGCGGCCGAGCACAAGTCCGAGCTCGCCGCATTGATGGTCACCTATCCCTCGACGCACGGCGTCTTCGAGTCGGCGATCAAGGACATCTGCAACTCGATCCACGAGTGCGGCGGGCAGGTCTATCTCGACGGCGCGAACATGAACGCGCAGGTCGGACTGTGCCGGCCCGGCGACCTCGGCGCGGACGTCTGCCACCTCAACCTGCACAAGACCTTCTGCATCCCGCACGGCGGCGGCGGGCCGGGCGTCGGGCCGATCTGCGTCGCGGGGCACCTCGCGCCGTTCCTCCCCGGCCATCCCGTGGTGAAGACCGGCGGTGAGAAGGCGATCGGCGCGGTGGCGGCGGCGCCGTTCGGCAGCGCGTCGATCCTGCCGATCAGCTACGCCTACATCCGGATGATGGGACCGCGCGGACTGCGCGAGGCGACGCAGATCGCGATCCTCAACGCGAACTACGTCGCGGAGCGGCTGCGCGGGCACTACGAGGTGCTGTATCGCGGCGAGCAGGGTCTCGTCGCGCACGAGTGCATCCTCGACTGCCGGTCCTTCGAGAAGAGCGCGCACGTCACGGTCGTCGACATCGCCAAGCGCCTGATGGACTACGGGTTCCACGCGCCGACCATGTCGTTCCCCGTCGGCGGCACCTTGATGGTCGAGCCGACCGAGAGCGAGTCGAAGGAGGAGCTCGACCGCTTCTGCGACGCCCTGATCGCGATCCGGAACGAGATCCGCGCAATCGAGCGCGGCGAGTTGACGCGCGACGAGAGCGCCCTCGCGCACGCACCGCACACGATGGCGGACGTGACCCAGACCGAATGGACGCGCAAGTACTCGCGCGAGCAGGCGGCCTTCCCCGCGCCGTGGCTCCTGGCGCACAAGTACTGGCCGACGGTCTCGCGCGTCGACGACGTCTACGGCGATCGCAATCTGGTCTGCACCTGCCCGCCGGTCGAGACCTACGCGTGAGCGAGACGGGCGCGGCGCCGCTGCGCATCCTCTGGCTCGATGACGAGCTCGTCGTCGTCAGCAAACCCGCGCACATGGCGGTGCATCGGGGCGGCAACATCGGGAAGGACGAGCCGGTCCTGCTGCAGACGCTGCGCGACCAGCTCGGCAAGCACCTCTATCCGGTGCATCGCCTCGACCGCCCGACCTCGGGGATCGTCGCCTATGGCCTGACGAGCGCGATCGCCGCGAAGCTCCAGGAGAACCTCCACGCCGCCGACGCACGCAAGGAGTACCTCGCGCTGGTCCGCGGCACGACGGCCGAGGAATTCGCGAGCGATCGCCCGCTGACCGACGAGAACGACCAGCCACAGCCCGCGCGCACCGAGTTCCGTCGCCTGGCGGTGCTGCCGCACAGCAGCCTGCTGTGCGCGCGCCTGTGCACCGGGCGCACGCACCAGATCCGCCGGCACCTCGCGCATCTCGCGCATCACGTGCTCGGCGACACCAACTACGGCAAGGGCCGCATCAACGCGTACTTCCGCGCGACCTATGGATTGCCGCGCCTGTTCCTCCATGCGTGGCGGCTGCGCATCCGGCATCCGGGCAGCGCGGCGCCGCTGGATCTCGTCGATCCCCTGCCCGACGACCTCCTGGGCGTGCTCCAGAGGATGCCCGCCCCGCCGGAGATCACGCTGCCGGAGATCATGCTGCCGGAGATCACGCTGCGCCCGCTCCAGGATCGGGCACCCGACACGGCGTGACGGACGCCGTCCCGAACCGCTCACAGGCGCGGCAGCGGGGTTTCGATCCACTCGATGCGGACATCGCCGCGGTCGACGAGCGCGCGGAGCGCCGCGAGTGACGTATGCGGCGGCACGGCGAGGACGCCGGCCAACATCACGCGAGCGGCGTGGCGCAGCGCGGCGTCGTTCGCCGGGTCCTCGGGATCCGCGAGCGCAAGAAGCGTGCTCGCCGCTCTCGCGTCGCCGCTCCGGCTCAACATCCGCGCCGCGACGAACCGCATGGCGGGCGACCAGTCGCTGTAACCGGACGGCAGCCGCTCGGCGCCGATCCCCGCCGCGTCGAGCGCATGCAGGGACTCCAGGCGCTTCTTGGAGTCGGCGGTCTCGTCGATCGCGAACTGCCACAGGAACTCCGCGACTTGCGGGTGCTTCCCGAGGCAACCGAGCGCCTCGAACGACCACAACTCTCCTGAGCGGAGGCTGCCGCGGAACCGTTCCAGGATCCGCTCGAGTTCCTCGGGCGTGAGCGCGGTGCGTGACAGCATCGCCGCGGCGTCGTGCCGCACGCGCGCGTCGGACAGCGATCGGATCAGGTCGTTCCGCCCCGCTTCGTCGATCGAACCATCGTGCTCGCGGTCGACGCCCGTCTGCGGGTCGTCCGGCGTGACTCCGGCCTCGGAGGCTGACCCGGAAAAGCCGACCGCGCGCCCCCGGTCCCCATCGTCGGGCAGCGCCGCGACGTCCGCGGTCGCTTCCATCGCTTCCGGATCGAGCACGGTCTCGGGCGCGATCTCGAGAACCGAACGGTCCGCCAGGAGCTGCGCGAACTCCGCGACCTCGCGGTGGAGCGGGTGCGAGGGCCTTACGATCACCCACGCGACGGCGGGTGCCAAAGCCTGGCCGCAGTCACGCAAGGACTCGACGAGGCGCGCGCGCTCCGCCGGCAGCCAGGCACGCTTCAGTCGGGCGAGGCTCGAGAGCAAGAGGTCGTGGCCCGGCGGCAGGGCTTGCGCGATCACCGATGCGACGGCTCCGGAACCGTCGTCGCGATCGACCCGACCGGTCAGGACGATGGTCAAGGGAACGAGGAGCGCGGCGCCGAGGACGAAACCTCTCCCGATGTCGGCGCCGGAACGCGAGGGGACCTCTTGCTGGTTGCGCGCGGATCCGCGCTGGACGGTCGAACCGTGCCCGCGCGAGGAAACGGGCTGTCCTCGCCGCTGTGAGTCGCTTGACGTCATGAACCGGGACCGAGTCCCCTCTGTCAGCGAGTTGAGATCTCCTGCCAGCCGTTGTAGGCGACGTATCGTCCGGTGAGCCGTCGGGCGGTTTCGACCGCCTGCGCGGAATACGTGAGGTCGATCGTTCCCCGGACGTCCAGCGTGTTGGCATCGGGGCCGAGCACCAACGCGCCGTTGATCGACGCGGTGCCGGCGCTACCGGCGAAGTCGCGCAGTACCAACACGATGCCGTTCCAGGCCAAGCGACCGGTGATCGTCAACTCGCCGGTCACGACGAGCACGCCGGAGCCTGTTGAGTTCCCGGTGATGCGCAGATCACCGTCACGAAACACGATGTAGTGCGGACCCGCGCTCGCGTTGCCCCACGTGACGCCCGCGACATTGCCGTTCGTGATGACGATCTGGGCCGCATTGCGCAACTCGGCGACCAGCGCCGGAACGTCGATCGTCGCCGTCGAGAGGCCCACGCTCGGGGGTCCGCCCAATCCGTTGACCCGCAGTTGCTCGGCCGCCGTCAACCGACTGAGCAGATCCGCGGGCGAGCCCGGCGGGAGGATCGAGATGCCGTAGGTGTCGCCGCTCCCCACGAGCACGCGATTGACGTCGTGGTTCCGTCCGTCGATGAACGCGGTGCCGGTGATCCGGATGTCCCCGAGGGGCTCCGTGGCGGACACCGCCGCCCCAGGCCGCGGCATGCTGGTCGTGAAACCCAGATATGCGGCGATCCGACGTCGGGCCTCCCCGTTCCGTCCGTCGACGATGATCCGGAACACGTCCTCGTCGGGCTCGTCGACGTCGATGTCGCCGTCGTTGCTCAGGCCGTCCGAGCCCAGATACTCCGCGCGCGCCACGAACGAGGTCCCGCCGGGCAGGATGTCCTCGACGACCAAGCCGTGGTGGAGCCCGCCTTCCCGCGCGACGAACTGGATCACGTCGAAGCCCGACTCGCAGCCCATCAGCGCCCGCTCCTCGTCGATCTCGGAGCCGAGACGCTCGTTGCGCGCGGTCATGGCGCTCAAGTGGACTCCGACGAACCACAGCACGGGGAGCATGACGATCAACATCGTGATCGCCGCGAAACCACTTTGCTCCTCGTGGTTGGACCTCAGGACGTTCATACCCCCTCCTCAGTTGTTGCGGAGGTGGATGACCTCCTCGATCGAGAATCGCTGGATCCTCCCCTCGCGCGCTCTCGCGGCGGAGCGGATCCGGATCGTGAGCAGTCGGTCGTTCAACTCGAACGAGCATTGCTCGACGTTGCGGACGAGCGCGACCTCGACGCCGTCGTACTGCATCATGATCCGGCCTTCGTCGATCAGGCCATCGCGGTCGTCGTCCACGCCGTTGTCGATCTCGGACGGATCGAGCAGGAACCGGATCACGCGAGGCGCGGACAGGTTCACCGCATTCATCGAGAGCCTGCCGTCCGTCGCCCGGAACTGGATGGATTCGCGACGCACCCCGTTCCGCGGCTCGATCCACTCGCCGGCGCTGCTCGCGAGGCCGGTCGTGACGTCTTCGTCGAGCGCGACCATCCGGTACTGACCGAGCGAACCCGGCCGGATGATGTGCGCGAGTCGGGTCACCGACCGCTGCAGCGACTCGAGCGACGCGGCGATGGCGTCGTCCTTCACGACGGCCAGGTTCACGGATCGCGTGCCGCTGAGGACGAATCCGAGGATCGGGATCATGATCGACATGACGACCATCACCTCGATCAGGCTGAATCCGCGTTGCGAGTTCATCGTCTCGACCCGATCAGGCATTGCATGTCGAACCGCCCGCCGCGCGTCGCCCCCGCCCAACGCACGGCGGTCGTGACGAGATACACGGTCCCGGAAGCGGCGGTCCGGTACCTCTCGACCCGGATCATGCCGGGGAGTCCGTCGGCGTCGCCGGCCGTCGGCGTCAGTCCATTGGGTTGGCCGTCGATGCCCGGCACGTCGAAACCCGTGCCGTCGAGTGCCGCGATCGTCGCCACGTCCAGACTCCGCAATCGCTCGAACGTGTTGCGGCATGCGGTGAGCGCAAGGGTCCGCTCCGAATGCACGCGGCGTTGCTGTGCGTGCTGGTGCGCGGAGAGCAGCGCACCGCTCAGCAGGAGTACCGCCGCGCCGAGAAAGACCATCAACTCGACGATCATGAACCCGGCCGGCGATGTCGTCGGGTTCGACGGAACCGCGGGGTCTTCCCGGACAGATGTCGAGCCAGGCATCGTCCAGGACTTCGACACTTCGTCCGCCTGACCCTGTGTCCATGCGGCGGGTTCATCTCAGGATGAGCGGGCCGCGGTTGCCCGGCCCTTGTCATCGCGGCTCCCGCGGCCGCCAACCGAGAGCTGCGTCGGCGCAGCCAACCTCAGGTTGCGGACTCTCCCCGAGCGAGTCGATCGAGGAGATCCGCAAGAAGCTCGGGTCGCGAGTTCTGCGGGCAGTGACCGGAATCGAACTCGATCGGCTCGCGATGCAGGAGCCGCCGGCACGCACGCCGGCACCAATCCGGGGTCAGAGTCCGGTCCTGCGTCGCGACGATCGCGACGGACGGCGTGTCGGGCCGAGCCGTGCACGGCGCGGGTTGGACCACGAGCCCCTGGGTCTGGATCGCGTCCACGCTGCCCAGCGACCACGGCAATGCCGACGGTTCGCAGTCGTGGAAGAGGAACTCCCGCGCGAGGGAGTCGCGCTGCGTCGGGTCGAACCAGCGAGCGCCCGCCGCGATCCACTCCGGCGCGAACATCGCCGGTTCCGCGGTGAACTGATCCCGCACGCTCTTGCCCGGTTCGGGGATCACCGCGGCGAGGTGGACCAGGAGGCGGCACGCCCGCAGGCGGGCGACGCTGGGGAGGAAGATCCCGCACAACGAGTGCGCGACGACGACGGCGTCCGGCACGACGACCGACTCCGCGATCCGCGCGGCGTGGTGCTCGATCGTCCAGAGCGTCTCGCGCTTGGGCAGGTCGGGCGCGTGCACCGCGTGGCCACGCGCGGCGAGCGCGCTCGCGACGCGCGACCAGCAGCTCGCGTTCTGACCCGAACCGTGGACGAGGACGAAGGTCGTCATCGCGGCAGGATCGCCGGTCGCGACGCCCGGCGGTCGGCCGCTCGCGGCCGCGGCTCCTCGACGTCCGTGCCGAACGCCTCGACTGCCCTACGGCCATAGATCGGCTGCACCCACTTGCGCCCCTTCCGGTACGGGCGGCCGGGCCTCAACCGCATCCTCGCCAGCAGCCGGCGCGCCTCCGTCAATTCGTCCAGGTCGTCGAGAACCAGCCTCACCTCCCAGCCCTTCTTGTAGGTCGCCGGCTCATCCGTGCGCCGCTCGCCCTTCGGCTGACGGACGCAACTGCATCGCATGAAGAACTCGAACAGGCGCGCGGGCAGTGGCCCGGGGCCGTCCTCGGCTCGCTTCGGTGACATCGCTGCTCGCTTCGCCGCTCGGTTCGACCGACTTGTCCTCGGCGCGGAGGACCTTAGCCGTCCCAGGGTCGGCGGCAAGGCGCCGCGGCTCCGTCCACCGCCATTGCGCCCCCCCGCCGGTCCCGCATGCTCCGGCGATGCGCTACGTCACGCACCTCGAGTCGACGCACGACGGCACCCCGCTCCCCGCCGACCGCCTGCAGACCACGCACGAGGGCAAGCCCCTGCTCGTGCGCTACGACCTCGACGCGGTGCGGACGGCGATCACGCGCGACGCCGTCCTCGCGCGCCCCGCGGACCTCTGGCGATGGCGCGAACTGCTGCCGCTCGATGGTGACGACGAAGCGGTCGCACTCGGCGAGACCGAGACGCCGCTGCTCGACTGCCCCCGGCTCGCGAGGCGCTTCGGCGTGCGCCGGCTGCGCATCAAGGACGAGTCGCGCCTGCCGACCGGCTCGTTCAAGGCGCGCGGGATGGCCGTCGCCGTGTCGATGTGCAAGCGATTCGGCGTGACGCGCCTCGCCGTGCCGACCGCGGGCAACGCCGGCGGCGCGCTGGCGGCGTACGCGGCGCGCGCGGGACTCGAGTGCTTCGTGTTCATGCCGCACGACACGCCGTGCGTGAACCGCATCGAGATCGCGCGTCACGGCGCGCGCGCGTTCCTCGTCGACGGGCTGATCCACGACTGCGCGCGGATCGTGCGCGAGCAGCAGGCGCGCATGGGCTGGTTCGACATGAGCACGTTGCGGGAGCCGTACCGCATCGAAGGCAAGAAGACGATGGGACTCGAGCTCGCCGCGCAATGCGGCTTCACGCTGCCCGACGCGATCCTCTACCCCACCGGCGGCGGCACCGGCCTGATCGGGATGCAGAAGGCCTTCGACGAACTCGCGACCCTCGGCTGGCTCGAGTCGGGAACGCGCCCGCGCTGGCTCGCCTGCCAGAGCGCGGGTTGCGCGCCGATCGCGAACGCCTTCGCGCAGGGACTCGCGCACGGAGCGGCCGTGCCCGACGCACGCACGCTCGCCGCCGGCATCCGCGTGCCCAAGGCGCTGGGCGACTTCCTGATCCTGCGCGACGTCCGCAGGAGCGGCGGCGCGGCGCTCGCCGTTTCCGACGACGCGCTCGTTCCCAGCGCCGCGCTCGCGATGCAACTCGAAGGCATCGCGCTCTGCCCCGAGAGCGCGTCATGCCTCGCCGCGATCCCACCGGCCCTCGAGCGCGGCACGCTCCGCGCGAGCGACGACGTCGTCCTCTTCAACACCGGCTCGGCGTGGAAGTACGTCGAAGCCTTCGCGATCGACGTCCCGCGCTGGTCCGAAGGTGCCCTGGCCGCTCTCCCTCCCGCGACGCCGGGCGATCAGGTCCGCCGATAGACGCCGAGCAGGCAGTTCTCCGGGTACCCGAGCCGAAGCCGTCTCAGGACGCGCCAGGCCGAGAGTTCGAGGTAGTTGAGGACCTTCCAGCGGGCGAACACCGACAGGTCGTCCAGGCGGACGAAGCACCGTTCCTCGAACCCGCACTCGGCGAAGAGTTCCTTCAGTCGCCGTCGCGTGTTCATCCGGTAGACCGTCGGAAACGTGTCCTTCTCGTCCTCTTCAGCGAAGAACAGCTTCTTGATCGGGTGGTGCAGCCAGAACGGGGTGAGGCTCGAAACCACGCTCACCGGTGCCCAGCGGTTGACCGTGAAGAGGACGACGTTTCCACCCGGCCGCAGCAGCCGGCTCAGGGTCCGGACGACGGACGGCGGGTCCGTGATGTGCTCGGCGACCATCCGCATCGTCGCCAGGTCGAACCGATCCTCGGTCTGGTAGTCCTCGATCAGGCACTTCACCCGTTCGTGGGGGAACGGATTGCGTTCGATGTTGTCGCTGGGATCGACGACGACGAGCCGACGCGCGCGTTCGGACAGGAGCTTCGAGAGCGGCTGATTGTCGGGGAACAGCGCGCCACCGCCGCCGATGTCGATCCAGTCGGTCTCCGGCGTGACGAGCTTTCGGACCATCGCCTCGTAGTGGTCCGCGGGCTGGTGGTAGCCGAACCGGTACCGGCGACGCGGCGACCAACCGGTCGTCTCGGGGTCACCATGCTTCAGACGGAAGAGCTCGTCGAGATCCTGCTCGGTGATGCGAAGTGCTTCGCCGGCCGGGGCAGTCTGGTTGTCCAGGGAAGACGTTGGGGACATGAGTTCCGAGGCGACCTGCGGCTGGCAGTTCATCGCGAATCACCGCGAGGCGTCGCGGCGACCGGGATGGCGGCGCATTCTCACCGCCGGAGCGTGTCGATGCGAAGGTCCGATCGACCCGGCGGATGTCGGCCCTTCACCGGTCGGAACTCGCGGTAGATCCGACGAGTACGCCCGTCCCTTGCGGTCCCGCCCGTCCATGCCGGCGACCCGAGCGCAACACCCAACACGAGCCTCCGCTCCCTCTCCACCAAAGCCACGATCTTCACCCGCACTCCCGGGGACGCATCACCGGCAAGACGGATGTTCCTCGAGTCGGCAAGACCCCGCCTCGTTCGTGATCGCGAAGGTCAGGACTCAGCGCTCGACGGACCTGAGTTCGACCTGGACCCGCTCACCACGAGCGAGGTTGACGAGTTCGCGCGCGCTCCGGGTCGTCCCTGTGGCCGTGCTGATGAGCGAGCACGACGCGATCGCCTCCATGATGCAGCTGGCGTACGGCCGTCCCGGCTCGACATCGCGCGGCGCGACCCAGCAGCGGATACCGGCTCCCTCCAAGGCATGGCACAGCGCGTCAGCGACCGAACGGTCAGGCGCGGCGAAGCTGACGAAGACGTCGTGGCTCACGGCGCGGGATCCTACGTGCGACGGCCTTCCGGTCGATGGCGCGCACCGCCGTCCGATCAGACCCTCGTCGCCAGCGTGATGATGTACTCGCGTCCCCAGCGCACCTTGCCGTCCGCCGGAGTGACGTAGCCGCGGTAGAGATCGACCAGGTCCTTCCTGAACGCGGCCGCCTTCTCCGGCGGGAGCGCGTTGTAGACGCGGTGCGTGGGCCCGTAGCGCTCGATGAACAGGTCGGCGATCTGCTCAGGGGTGTCCGCGAACTCCGGGCAGTCGTAGCGCTCGAAGCGGTGGTCGCGGAACGACGACCCCAGGAGCGCCTTCACTTT
The DNA here is from genome assembly GCA_016235155.1 of Planctomycetota bacterium. GTDB lineage: Bacteria > Planctomycetota > UBA1135 > UBA1135 > UBA2386 > JACRLW01. The sequence goes on along the minus strand of JACRLW010000049.1, from coordinate 9,970 downwards.
CGTCTCCTCGCCCCACTCGAAGGGACTCGGCACGCCGGCCGGCGGCGGGAAGTAGCCGTTGGTCACCTTGAACATGCGTCCGATCCCACCCTCGCGCGTCCACGCCTGGATCGCGATGCGACCGCCGCGCCTCGTCACGCGCGCGACTTCGTCGGCGACCTTCTGTTGATCGGGGGCGAACATCAGACCGCACGAGGACACGACGACGTCGAAGGCGCCATCCTGGAACGGCAGCTTCTCCGCGTCGCCTTCCTTCCACGCGATGTCGCCGAGCGCCGCTTCCGCGGCTCGCTTCCGCGCGACATCCAGGAGCTCCGGCGTGAGGTCGAGACCGGTGACCGTCGCCCCGCGTGCGCGGGCCATGAGCGTCGTGTTCCCGGTTCCGCAGGCGACGTCGAGCACGCGCTCACCGGCGCGGATGCGCGCGCTCCGGACCACGTGGTCGGCGACCGCCCGGATTCCCCGCGCGATCTGGTCGTAATCACCCGAGGCCCAGACGGCCTTGTGTCGTTGTTTGAGTTCGGTGAAGTCCGGCATGGGTCGATCTGTTCGACGAGGAACCCTGGCGCGAGCCGACGAGGGAGAAGACCGGGAAGCCTACGCGCTCTCAGGGGACGATCTTGACCCAGAGCACCTGCGACAGGGTCACCGGCAGCGCCGCACCGAGTTCCGCCGCCTGGAACGCGATCCCGATCGCGGGGGCGGTCGCTGGGACCGGCAGCGACAGGACGTGCGAGCCGCCGAGGTTCGGCACGGTGAACGACAAGATGGGACTGCCGAGTACGGGGCAGAGGGTCACGCCGGGCACCGCGACCGTTGCGGTGTCGAAGCCGATCAGCATCGCGCAGCCCGAGGCCGCGGCGACGCCGCGTGCCACGACCGCGAAGTTCGGATTGCCCGCCCATGCGTTGCCGCCGGTGTAGTCGACGGTCAACCCGCCGCAGCCGACGCCGACGTCCGCGTCGACGATGAGCTCGACGATGCCGTCGTGCGGCGCGCCCTGCACGAGGATCGAGATCACGAAGTTCGAACCGCGCCGCCAGATCTCGCAGCCGCCGGCGACTCCCGTCGTCCCGGCCGGCAAGAGGTAGTCGGCGCGGAAGCCGTCGCCGGTCGGCGTGCCGGTCGCGGGATCGACCTCGATCACGTGCACGCCGGGCGAGTACGCGCCGCCTTGCGTCAGTCCGTCGCCGAGTCCGGCTTGCGTCGCCGCCCACAACGTGCCGCGCACGGGATGCCAGGCGAGCCCGTACAGCGCGTCGCTCGGCGACGGCACCGCGGAGAGTTGCACGCCCGCGCGCGAGAACGACGTGATCGGCGACGCGAAGCTGCCCGCCCAGAATCCCGTGCCGTCGAACGCGAGGCCGCGGATCGTGCCGGTGACGACCGCCGCGCGGATGGCATTCTGCGCTGTGAACTGACGCGTGCTCAGGTCGAAGCAGTAGACGTTCGCCTGCGGCGCACCGGCCGGGTCGATGCCCCAGAAGATGCAGTTGGTCGAGGGGTCGTAGGCGCCGTCGCGCAGGCCGAAGCTCGAACCGCTCGTCTCCGCCGGAGCGGCGAAGGCGCCGAGCACGTTGCCCGCCGCGTCGAGTTCGATGATGCGATGCGGATCCCCGGGGGTCCTTCGCCGCACCGAGACCCAGTAGTGGCCGATGCCGTCGACGGCGAGTCCGAGCAGGCCGTCGTGATCGGCGCCGAGGTGGGCGGAGATCGCAGCCTGCGCGTCGAGAAAACCGAGCCCCGAGTCCGCAGCTTGCTGGGAAGCCGCGCTCGCTGCGAGCAGGACCGAGGTCGCGAGAGGGAGCCAGTTGCGCATGTCGTCCCCGAGGACGGGGAAGTCTAGCGCGCGTGGTTGTCCCGTCAGGCCCCGCGCGCCGGAGGACCCGGAAACCCGGTCTCCGGAAGGGACCAGGCGGCGAAGGCTGCCCGCCACCGCTCGGGAATCGGCACGGAGCTCAGGTCGCGCATGTCGACCCCCGCGGTCGTGATCCTCGCCCGGCAGGCCGGCGCCGAGTCGCCCTCGCCAAGGCTCATCCAGAACCCGAGCTCGACCGAGGAGCGGCCGACCCTGAGGACGCCGAGGTGGATCCAGGGCTCGTCGCCGTAACGGATCGGCGCATAGAAGTCGGCCTCCAGCCGGACGGCCGGCATCCCGAAGTTCTCGACTTGCATCACGTGGTGGTAGCTCGTGCCGAGCCCCTCGGCCCACCAGTCCTCCATCGCGCAGTGGAAGGCGTGGAGCAGGCCCGGGTAGTACGCGATGCCGGCGCGGTCGATGTCGCCGAAGCGGTAGCGGTAGCGCTTGCGGAAGAGCATTCCGCGGCAGCCTAGACGATCGCCCGTGGACGGGGGATCATCCGCCGCGCACATGCTCGCCCTCCGCCCCGTTCTGGTCGCCCTCGCGTCCGCCGTCCTCGCGCTCGCAGCGGCCGCTCGTGCGCAGGACGGAGTCGCGCCGCCGGTCGAGAAGCCCGACTTCGAGAAGGTCGACTTCGAGACGCAGATCCGGCCGCTGTTCCGCGACCACTGCCTCAAGTGCCACGGCCCCGACAAGCTGAAGGGCGACCTGCGGCTCGACCTGCGCCGCTTCGCGATCCGCGGCGACGGCGAGGATCCGATCGTCCCGGGCAAGCCGGACGAGAGCCTGCTGATCGAACTGATCAGCCTGCCGGCCGACGATCCGGACGTGATGCCCGGCGAAGGCGAGAAGCTGTCGGCCGAGCAGGTCGCGCTGCTCGAACGCTGGATCGCGGAAGGCGCGGATTGGCCCGCGGCAGGCGACGCCGCGATCGAAGAGCGTGAGGCGCGACGCAAGCAGCGGGAGAACATCGAACTCCCCGCGCTCGACGAGTCCGAGGCGGCGCGCGAGAAGCGGGCGATCGAAGCGGTGCATGCGCTCGGCGGACTCGCGCAGCGCGTGGCGGCGAACACGATCGCGGTCGACGTCAACCTCTCGCTCCTCGGCGGCAAGGCCGACGACGCGGCGCTGGCCGCGCTCGACGGGTTGCAGCCGACCCTCGTCTGGCTGAACCTCGCCCGCAGCGCGGTCACCGACGCGGGCCTCGCGCGCCTGAAGGACTTCCCGAACCTGCGGCGGCTGAATCTCGCGAACACGGCGATCGGCGACGCGGGGCTCGCGCACGTGGCGAGCCTCGCGCAGCTCGAGTACCTCAACCTCTACGGCACGAAGGTCGGCGACGCCGGACTCGTGCATCTCGCCGGACTCGCGCGGCTCGAGAAGCTCTACCTCTGGCAGTCAGCGGTCACCGCGGACGCCGCGAAGGCCCTGCACGACAAGCTGCCCGGCGCGCGGATCGACCTCGGGCGCGAAGCGGAGGCGATGCTCGAGGCGGCGGCGAAGGCGAAAGCCGAGGAAGACGCGCGGCGGCAGCAGGCGGCCGAGCCTTTCAACGCGATGTGTCCGGTGTCCGGCAAGGACGTCGACAAGACCGTGTTCTCCGACTTCGAGGGCAAGCGCGTCGGTTTCTGCTGCACGAAGTGCAAGGCGAAGTTCGACGCCGACCCCGCGGCCTTCAAGGAGAAGCTCGGCGCGGCGAAGTGAGCGGGCCGCGCGCGATCTTGCCGCGTCACTCCTCGCCGTCGATCAGCGACGGACCGTCCGGCGCCAGTCCCGCCGCGCGCGCACGGGCGGCGAGGGCGTCGAGCGCGGTCTTGCCTTCGGCGCTCAGATCGACGGTGAACTCGTTGACGTAGAGGGCGATGTGCCGGGCACAAACGTCGTCGGAGAGTTCCTGCGCGTGGGCGCGCACGTACTCGCGTGACGCCTGCGGCCAGGCCTGCGCATAGCGGACCGAACTCGCGATCCCGTGTCCGATCGCGCGGCGCGTCGCGGCGGACAGGCCACGGTGGGCGGCCATCACTCCGAGCGGCAGCGGCAGGCCGGTCGTGGCCTCCCACAGTTCCCCGAGATCGACGAGGCGCTCGAGTCCGAAGCCCGGGTAGGTGAAGCGGCTCTCGTGGATCACGAGTCCGGCGTCGACGTCGCCGTTCGCGACCGCGGCGAGGATCGCGTCGAAGCGCATCGGAACCCGCTCGATGCCGTCGGGTCCGAACTCCCCGAGCAGGAGATTCGCCGTCGTGCGCTCACCCGGGATCGCGACGCGGCGGCCGGCGAGCTCGACGAGGCGATCCGGCCGCGTTCCGTCGCGACGCACGACGACGAGCGGGCCGACCCCGCGGCCGAGCGCCGCGCCCGACGGCAGCACCTGATAGCGATCGAGCAGGAACAGCGCGGCGAAGACGCTGAGCTTCGTCACCGGCAGGGCGTCGTCGCCGGCGGCGCGGTGATTGAGTTCCTCGATGTCGTCGAGTCGCGGCGCGAAGCGCACGCGCGGTACGTCGACGAGGCCGTGCACGAGCGCATGGAACGCGAAGGTGTCGTTCGGACAGGACGAGAAGCCGAGACCGAGGGTCGTGCGTGTCATCGCGCGTCCTCCGCGGTCGACGCGAAGCGCGCGCTCGACAGGAGATCGGCGACGGCCCCCTGGACGCGCGCGCAGGCCTGGGCGACCGCGAACGGCGCGGACCGTCGATCGCCGGTCAGGTTCGAGATGCAGCGCAGTTCGATCCAGGGCACGGCGAAGGTCCTGCAGACCAGCGCGAGCGCGGCGCTCTCCATCGTCTCGATCGAAGCACCGCTGCGTTCCGCGATCTCCTTGGCTCGCTCGTCGGTGCCGCTGCAGGTGCTGACCGTCGCGGCGCGCACGACCGGCACGCCGCCGAGCGCTTCCGCCGCCGCCGCGGTGCGCGACGCGTCGGCGTGGAACACGGTCTCCGCGGCGAGTCCCATCGCTCGGAGATCGAGGAAGCCGTCGGGTGTGGCGACACCTTCGTCGGCGAAGACGCTCTCGCCGGCGAGGACCAGCGAGAGGAGTCCGGGCGACGCCGCGCCGGGCAAGGCCCCCGCGACGCCGAACACGAGCGCGAGGCCGACTTCGTGGCGCGCCAGACGACCCGCGAGGCTGCAGGCGGCCGCCGCCTTCCCGACGCCGACGACGAAAGGCCGCCGTCCGGCGAGACGCTCGAGCGCGTCGCCCTCACGCGGATCGGCGCAGACCAACAGCAGTTCGGAGCGATGCGACACGGATCGTTCGGCGCGAGCAGAACCGGCTGCGGTCGGGCGGGGCGTCGGGCAAGCGTGCAACACTCGACGCGCGGGAGCAAGCTTCCGATGATCCGCGCGCCCATGCTCCCGTCACGCGCGCCGGCGCGCGCCGAGTCCATGTTCGACGTCGCGATCGTCGGCGGCGGCATCGTCGGACTCGCCACGGCGTGCGCGATGCTCGAGGCCGCGCCGCGCACGCGGCTCGTCGTGCTCGAGAAGGAAGCGCGGCCGGGGATGCACCAGACCGGACACAACAGCGGGGTGCTGCACTCGGGCCTCTACTACAAGCCGGGCTCGAGCAAGGCCAAGACCTGCGTGCTCGGCGCGCAGCGCATGCTCGCCTACTGCGCCGCGCGTCGATTGCCGTGCCGTGTCGTCGGGAAGGTCGTCGTCGCGGTCGACGAACGCGAACTGCCGCGGCTCGACGAGCTCGAACGCCGCGGCACGGCGAACGGCGTCGCCGGCCTCCGCCGCATCGGCGCCGACGCGCTGCGCGAGATCGAGCCGTTCGCGCGCGGCGTCGCGGCGCTCCACGTCCCCGGCGCGGCGATCGTCGACTACGCGGCGGTCGCGCTCGCCCTCGCGGACGACGTCCGCGCCCTCGGCGGCGAGCTGCGCTTGTCGTGCGCCGTGCGCGGGGCGCGGCGCGAGACGAGCGGCTGGCGCCTCGTCACCGAGCGCGGGGACGTCGCCGTCCATCGACTCGTGACCTGCGGCGGACTCTGGTCCGACCGGCTCGCCGCGCTCGCCGAGGGCCGGCGACAAGACGTCCGCATCGTGCCGTTCCGCGGGGAGTACTGGCGGCTCCGCGAAGACAAGGAGCACTGGGTCAACGGGCTGATCTACCCCGTGCCCGACCCGCGCTTCCCGTTCCTCGGCGTGCACTTCACGCGGATGGTCGGCGGCGGCGTGGAATGCGGTCCGAACGCGGTGCTGGCGCTCCGTCGCGACGGCTACCGGCGCGGCGACTTCTCGATCCGGGACGCGCTCTCGACCCTCTGCTGGCCGGGCTTCTGGCGGCTCGCCGCGCGGCACTTCGCGACCGGTGCGGCGGAGTCCTGGCGGTCGCACCGGCGCTCCGCGTTCGCGACCGCGCTCAGGCGACTCGGGCCGCCGGTGACGGCCGAGGATCTCGTCCCGGCCGACGCCGGCGTGCGCGCGCAGGCGCTCCAGAGGAACGGGGCCTTGGTCGACGACTTCCTCGTCGTCGACACGCCGGATTCGATGCACGTCCTCAATGCGCCGTCCCCCGCCGCGACGGCGAGCCTCGCGATCGGCACGGAGCTCGCAAGCCGCGCGCTGCGCAATCGCTTCCTCCCCATCTGACCCGTAGCCATGTCCGAGCGAACCGATCCACTGCCAGGAGGCGCAACCGCATGAAGGTCGGCATCCTCGCCGGCGGTCTCGGCTCGCGACTCGCCGAGGAGACCGAGAGCCGCCCGAAGCCCATGGTCGAGATCGGAGGCATCCCGATGCTCGTGCACATCATGGGGATCTACGCGGCGTACGGGCACCGCGAGTTCGCCGTCGCGCTCGGCTACAAGGGCGACTACATCAAGCGCTGGTTCGCGGACTACAGCCAGCTCGCCGGGAACGTGTCGGTGGACCTCTCGCGCGGCCGCGTGAGCAGCGATCGCGCACGCATCCCCGACTGGAAGATCGACCTCGTCGAGACCGGGCTGCCGACCCTGACCGGCGGTCGCATCAAGCGCATGGCGCCGCATCTCGGCGAGGGGACTTTCATGGTCACCTGGGGCGACGGCGTGTCGGACGTCGCGATCGACCGCCTGCTCGCGTTCCACCGCGCGCACGGCAAGCTCGCGACCGTCACCGCGGTCCGTCCCCCCGCGCGCTACGGGCACCTCGTGATCGACAGCGGCCGCGTCACGAGCTTCACCGAGAAACCGCAGCTCGGCGAGGGCTGGATCAACGGCGCGTTCTTCGTGCTCGAGCCGCGCGTGCTCGACTACATCCGCGGCGACGACGTGATGTTCGAGGGTGAACCGCTCGAGAAGCTGGCGCGCGACGGCGAGCTCATGGCATACCAACACGACGGCTTCTGGCAGTGCATGGACACGATCCGCGAGAAGCACATCCTCGAGAAGCTCTGGGCCTCGGGGCACGCGCCGTGGCTCGCGCGAGGCGAAGGCAGGGCGCGATGAGGATCCTCGTGACCGGCAGCGACGGCTACATCGGCCGCGTGCTCGTACCCATGGCGATCGAGCGCGGGCACGAGGTGGTCGGTCTGGACTCGTGCCTGTTCGAGGACTGCTCGTTCCCGTGCGCGGCGCCGCGGCACGATGCGCGCACGCTGCGCGTCGACGTCCGCGACGCGGAACGCCGGCACGTCGAGGGCTTCGACGCGATCCTGCACCTCGCCGGGATCTCGAACGACCCGCTCGGCGACCTCGCGCCGCAGACCACCTTCGACGTCAACCACCTCGCCTCGGTCCGCCTGGCGCGCCTCGCGAAGGCGGCCGGCGTCACGCGCTTCGTCTTCGCGTCGTCGTGCAGCAACTACGGCGCCGCGGGTGACGAGGTGCTCGACGAGTCGTCGCCGTTCAACCCGGTCACTCCGTACGGCGTGTCGAAGTGCCGCGTCGAGGCCGACCTGCACGCGCTCGCCGACGACCGCTTCGCACCGACCTACCTCCGCGCGTCGACGGCGTACGGCGTGTCGCCGCGGCTGCGCGGCGATCTTGTCGTCAACAACCTGACCGGCTTCGCGGTGACGATCGGCAAGGTCCTGCTCAAGAGCGCGGGCACGTCGTGGCGACCGCTCGTGCACGTGGCGGACATCGCGCGTGCCTACCTCGCCGTGCTCGACGCGCCGATCGCGAAAGTCCACGACCAGGCGTTCAACGTCGGCGATTCGAAGGAGAACTACCGCATCAAGGACGTCGCCGACATCGTCGCGGAGCTCGTCGCCGGCAGCGTCGTCGAGTTCGCGCCCGGCGCGAGCCCCGACACGCGCAACTACAACGTGAACTGCGACAAGCTCCGCGACGTGCTGGGCTACCGCGCGGAATGGACGGTGCGCCGCGGGGTCGAGGAACTGCGCGATGCGTACCGCAAGGCGGGCGTCACGGTCGAGGACTTCACCACCGGTCGCTACTTGCGCATCAAGCACGTGCTCGCGCTCCAGGCTCAGGGCCGGCTCGGGCAGGACCTGCGGTTGCTCGAGAGGGACAACGCGACCGGGAAGGTCACCGGATGAGTCTTCGCTGTCGCAGTTGCGGCAGCACCGCGGTCCGGACCTTCCTCGACCTCGGCCGCATGCCGTTGTCCGACGGGCTGCGCAAGAAGGAGCAGCTCGGCGAGATCGAGAAGCGCTATCCGCTCGAGGTCGCGTTCTGCGAGGACTGCGCGCTCGTCCAGATCACCCACGCCGTCGATCCCGGCGAGCTGTTCTGCAACGAATACCCCTACTACTCGTCCTTCAGCGACTCGCTGCTGCGGCACAGCGAGGCGAACGTCGCGGCGTTGTGCTCGTCGCGCGGGCTCGGCAAGGACAGCTTCGTCGTCGAGCTCGCGAGCAATGACGGCTACCTGCTGCAGTACTTCGTCGCGCGCGGCGTGCCCGTGCTCGGCATCGATCCGGCGGCCGGACCGGTCGCGGCCGCGCGGGCGCGCGGCATCGACACGCTCGAGGCGTTCTTCACCGACGAACTCGCGGCGCGCCTCGTCGCCGAGGGCAAGCGCGCAGACGTGATCGTCGCGAACAACGTCATGGCCCACGTGCCCGATCTGTGCGGCTTCGCGCGCGGCATCGCGCGGCTCCTGAAGCCGGGCGGCACGACGTCGATCGAAGCGCCCTACGTGAGGGACCTGATCGACCACTGCGAGTTCGACACGATCTACCACGAGCACCTCGGCTACTTCTCGGTGACCGCGGTCGAACGCCTCTTCCGCCGGCATAGCCTTCACCTGAACCAGGTCGTGCGCCTGCCGATCCACGGCGGCTCGTTGCGTTACCACGCGAGCCCGACGCCGGACCCCGACGGTTCCGTCGAGCGCCTGTGCGCCGAGGAACGCGAGCGCGGCGTCGATCGCTTCGAGTTCTACGCCGGCTTCGGCGCGCGCGTCCGCGCCCTGCGCGAGGAACTGCGCGCGCTCGTGCTCGGGTTGCGCGCGCGCGGCTGCTCGATCGCCGCCTACGGCGCAGCGGCGAAGGGCGCGATCCTCGTCAACTACGCGGGTTTCGGCGCCGACGTGATCGACTTCTGCGTCGACCGCAACGTGCACAAGCAGGGCCGTTACCTGCCGGGCGTCAACGTGCCGATCCTCGCACCAGAAGAGCTGCTGCGGCGCCGGCCGGACTACACCCTGCTGCTGCCCTGGAACCTCGAGCGCGAGATCGTCGGCCAGCAGCGCGCGTACCTCGAGGCGGGCGGACGCTTCGTCGTGCCGGTGCCGTCGCCGCGCATCGTCGGCATCGAGGACCTTCGATGAGCGCGGCGGTCGCGACGCACTGCTTCGCCTGCGGCTCGCGGGACCTCGTTCCGTTCTGGCGGGTCGACTCGGTCCCGACGCACTGCGTGCTGTTGATGCGCACGCGCCAGGAAGCGCTCGAGTATCCGCGCGGCGACCTCGAGATCGCCGGGTGCCGGGCGTGCGGATTCGTCGAGAACCTCCGCTTCGAGCCCGAAGTGCACGAGTACTCGCCGCGCTGCGAGGAGAGCCAGGCGTTCTCGCCGACCTTCAACCGCTTCGCTTTGGAACTCTGTGACGACTACCTGCGCCGCTACCGGCCGCAGTCGGTCCTCGAGATCGGTTGCGGCAAAGGCGACTTCCTCGCGCTGATCTGCGAACGCGGCGGCTGCGAGGGGATCGGCATCGACC
>JACRLW010000048.1:8910-24243 GCA_016235155.1 Planctomycetota bacterium | reverse complement strand
ACACGAAGCTCGAGAGCCGCATCCGTTCCGCCGACGAGAGTCGTTTCATGATGAAGTTCTGGGTCGAAGACGATCGATGGTAGCGACGATCGATCGCATGCGATCGCATGTGATCGAAGCGGAGTCATGCGAAACGAAGCTCGATGAGTGTCGACGATGGTGTTGCGATCGATCAGTGAATCACTATCCTTCCTGGCGCTCTCCTCTGCATGACTGCCGACGCAACTCGACTCGGGCGTCACGAAGATCCGATGAGGCGTGGATCGAACGCGATTCACGGCGAGGTGGTGTCGTCGGATCACGCCGTCGGTCTGGCACTCGCCGAAGCGGAGCGGATCGTCCATCAGGACGCGCTGGCGATGGCGCGCGGCGAAGCGGCGCACGATCGCATGCTGCGCGTGCTCGAACTCGCGAAGGTCGCCTTCCACGCCCGACGCGCGGCGCTCGTGCTCGACGGCGACACGCCGTTCCTCGAGACGATCGACGGCCGCGACGCCACGACGCGCGGCGTCGTTCCGTGGAACATTGCGCTCGGCCTCGGCACGGCCCGCTTCGTGATCGAACGCGAGGCCACGGACGCCCGCTTCTGCGCCGAGGAGCGCGCGGCCCTGGGCGTCGTCGCGCAGCGGCTCGCGCTGCTGGCGCTGCAGTGCAAGGCGGACGGGGCGCCCGGCACGGCCCAGCGCTTCGAAGCGCTCGGCCGGCTCGCCGGCGGCGTGGCGCACGGCTTCGCCAACGCGCTGACTGCGATCCGCGGCTGCGTGGAGTTCTTCGCTTCGGAGGCGGAGGCGACCTCACCGACCCGGCCGCTCGCGGTGAGGGCCCTCCAGTCGATCGACTTCGCCGGCGCGATCACCCGCCAGCTCCTCGACTTCAGCCGCGGCGGCACGCGCGCGGAGCGGATCACGCTCGACGCCGCGATCCGCCGCATCGACCAACTGCTCCACACGCTTCTCGGCGCCGGCCGTCGCCTCGTGCTCGTGCTGTCGGACGACACCCCGGCGGTGTGCGCCGTGCCGGCCGCGCTCGGGCAGGTCGTGCTGAACCTCGTCGCGAACGCGCGCGATGCGCTGCCCGAGGGCGGCACCGTCGAGATCACGACCGGCGTCGCGCTGGTCGGCGAACGGCGCTTCGCCGTGCTGCGCGTGCGCGACGACGGCCTTGGGATCGCCGCGAGCGAACTCCCCCGCGTCTTCGAGCCGCTGTTCACGACCAAGCCGGCCGGAACCGGCCTGGGACTCGCGACCGTGCGCAGCGTGATCACCGCGCTCGGCGGCTCGATCGAGGTCGACAGCGCACCGGGCGCAGGCGCGACCTTCACCATCCGTATCCCCGCGGCCGATGGCGCCGCGACTCCGTAACGCAGAACTGATGCAGACCACTCCACTCGGCGTCGAAGTCGAACCTGACCCAACGATCACCGCGACGACCGCGATCGGCGTCGCGCGGATCGGCGGTGCCTTCCGCGTCTTCGCCGTCGCACCCGTCGCGATCGGCGACCGCGTGTTGCACCTCGAAGGCATCCTCGTCGAGGCCCCGACCCGCTACACGGTGCAGGTCGGAGCGCGCGAACACGTCGAGATGCCCGCGGGCGCGACGCTCGTCGAGCAGCTCGACCGCTACTCGTGGCGCTTCCTCAACCACTCCTGCGAGCCGAACGCGCGGATCGACGGCCGCGAGCTGGTCGCGTTGCGCGCGATCGCGCCCTGGGAAGAGGTCACCTTCGACTACGCGACGACCGAGTACGACATGGCCGAGCCGTTCACCTGCGGGTGCGGGACGCCGTCGTGCATCGGGCGCGTCCGCGGCTATCGCTGGCTCGCCGAGTCGCGGCGCCGGGCGATCCGTGAACACGTCGCGCCGCACGTCCTCGAACTCCACGCCCAGCGCGCGCGCAACCCACGACCAGCCAGGAAGCGCGCGACGCCGCCGTCGCCATGAAAGAGGCCGTCGCGCGCGAGACGCCCGCGCTCCTGCACGGGTTCTTCGCAGCCGCGGCGCGCCGGTTCGGGGATCGGATCGCGGTCGACGTCCCGCCGGGCACCGGTCGACCAGGGCGCACGACCACGACCTATGCCGAGCTCGCGCGCATGGCCGCGCGCCTCGAGCAGCGGCTGGCGCCGATCGCGGAGCGCGATCGCATCGTCGCGATCCTGCTGCCGCGCGACTCGGCCTCGGTCTACGCGGCGCAGCTCGCCGTGAACGCGTCCGGAATGGCGTTCCTGTGCCTCGACGTCGCGTTCCCCGACGCCCACCTGCGCTACGTGCTCGACGACTCCCACGCGGTGCTCGTCCTCACCGATGAGCGCGGCGCGGCACGACTGCGGGCCTGCGGCGTTGCGGCGGACCTCGTGCTCGACGTCGACGGCGACGCGCCCGCCGCCGCGCGCGATGGTGTGCGCGCCGCGCGCGAGGCGCCGCGCTCCGACGATCTCGCCTACGTGATCTACACCTCGGGCACGACCGGCAAGCCGAAGGGCCTCGGGCCCGACCTCGTCGCGTGGTTGCGCGCCGAACGCATCACCGTGTTGTGTCCCCCGCCGACGCAACTCCGCACGATGGGCTGCGACGATCCGTCGCGCGAGCTGCCCGATCTGCGCCTCGTCTACGCGGGTGGTGAAGCGCTGCCGCAGGACCTCGCGGATCGCTGGAGCGCCGGGCGGCGTTTCGTCAACGGCTACGGCCCGACCGAGTGCACGGTCACCGTCGTGCGCGGCGACGTCCGCCCCGGCGAGCCGGTGGCGATCGGCCGCGCAGTGCCCGGCCACGTCGCGCACGTGCTCGGTCCGGACCTCGAACCGGTGCGCGACGGCCAGAGCGGCGAACTCTGCATCGCGGGCGTCGGGGTCGCGCGCGGTTATCTCGGTCGACCCGACCTCACCGCCGAACGCTTCGTCCGGCACGCCCGTCTCGGCCGCGTCTACCGCACCGGCGATCGCGTGCGGCGTGCGGCCGACGGCAACCTCTACTACGAAGGCCGACTCGACGCGCAGGTGAAGCTGCGCGGCTATCGCATCGAGTTGGAGGAGATCGAGACCCGACTCGCCGCGTGCGAAGGCGTGCGCGAGGCTGCGTGTCGCGTGATCGGTCAGGACGGCGCCGCGTCGCTCGCGGCGTACGTCGTGGCGACCGACACGACCGCCCTGCCCGGTTTCGATCGCCTCGCGGAACTGCTGCGCGCGGAACTGCCGGCCTACATGGTTCCGAGCCGCTTCGCGCGACTCGACGCGTTGCCGACGACCGTCGGCGGCAAGCTCGACCGCAAGGCGTTGCCCGAGATCGAAGCGCCGGCCGCGGCGACGAACGGTACCTGCCGTGCGCCGCGCGACGCCTTCGAGGAGTGCGTCGCCCTCGCGTTCGGCACGAGCCTCGGCCGGAGCGACGCCATCCCCTGCGATGCGGACTTCTTCGAGCTCGGCGGCGACTCGGTGCGCGCGGCGCTGATGGTGTCGCGCCTGCGCGACGATCCCTCGACCGCGCGCCTCACGGTGCGGGACGTCTACGACGCGCGCACGATCGAAGGGCTCGCCGCCCGCGCACGCGCCAGGAGCGCGGAGCAGCACACGCGCACGCCGCGTTCGCCGAGCGCCCCCAGCCGCGACAGCAAGCCGATCGGCGTGACCATCGCGCAGGTTGCATGGCTGGTCCTCGGCCTCGTCGCCGTCGCCGCCATCACGTATCTCGCCGCGTTCGTCGTGCTGCCTGAGGCGCTCGAATACGTCGAACCGATCCCGCTGCTGCTGCTCACTCCGCTGCTCGGCTTCCTCGCCCTCGGCGTGCAATCGGTGTTCGGGACCCTGCTCGCCGTCGCCGTGAAGCGCGCATTGATCGGGCGCTACGTCGCGTGCCGCGTCCCGGTCTGGACTTGGACGCACTTCCGCCACTGGATCGTGCAGCACGCGGTCCGCGCGGTGCCGTGGTCGTCGATCCAGGGCACGGTGTTCCAGACCTGGGTGCTGCGCGCGCTCGGCGCCCGGATCGGCGAAGGCGTGCATCTGCACCGCGGCGTCGACCTCTTGTCCGGCGGTTGGGACCTGCTCGAGATCGGCGACGGCGTGTCCGTCGGTCAGGACGCCTCGCTCGGCCTCGTCGAGATGGACGACGGCCACCTCGTCGTCGGCGGCGTCACGCTCCGCGCGGGCGCGACGCTCGAGGTGCGCGCGGGCGTCGAAGCGAACACGATCGTCGAGGCGAACGGCTGCCTCGCCGCGTTGTCCTGTCTTCCGGCCGGCGGCCACATCCGCGCGGGCGAACGCTGGGACGGCGTGCCCGCGCACCCGGTCGGTCGCACGCCGCCGGCTCCGGCGGTCTCACACGCCGGTGAGCGGATGCGCCCCGTCGCGCACGGCCTGCTGCTGATCGCGACGCGCCGACTGCGCTCGTGGGTCGCGGGGCTCCCGTTCCTTCTGATGGCGATCGCGCTGCTGCTCGCGTGGGACGTCGACTCGCGCGAGCTCGAGGCCTGGATCGCCGACCCGAGCTTCACGGCCGCGCGCGTCGGCGTGGTGCTCGCCCTGGTCGCGCTGGCGCTGCCGCTCGGCCTCTGCGTCCAAGCCTTGCTGCTGCGGTGGACGCCGTGCGTTCCGGCCGGAACGCTCCGCACCGGCAGCCGCGAGCACGTGCGCCTGATGAACCGCACGCACGCGATCGACAGCGCGAGCGATTGGCTGAGCGGCGCGCTGTTGTGGCCGATGTGGCTGCGCCTCGCGGGGATGAAAGTCGGGCGCGACGTCGAGGTCAGCACGATCCTCGACGTGCTGCCGGAGCAGGTGACGATCGGACCCCGGTGCTTCCTCGCCGACGGCATCTACCTCGCGGGCCCGCGCGTGGACCGCGGCACGGTCACCGTCGCGCCGGTCGTGCTCGGTGAAGGCACCTTCCTCGGCAACCACGTCGTGATCGCGCCGGGAGTCACGTTGCCCGACGGCGTGCTGCTCGGCGTGTGCACCGTCGCCGACCCCGACCGGATGCGCCCGGGCACCTCGTGGTTCGGCCATCCGCCCTTCGAACTGCCGCGCCGCGAGGTCGTCGAAGTCGATCGGCGCCTGACCTACGAACCGGACCTCCTGCGCTGGACCAACCGGATGGCCTGGGAGCTCGCGCGTTTCCTCCTGCCGCTCGTGCCCGCGCTCGCGTCGATGGCGTGGTTCGAAGTGACGGCCGGCGCCGCTTGGGCGAACTCCGGCCCGCTGCTCTGGCTGGTCCTCGTGCCGCTGATCGGACTGTCCTTCGCGGTCGGCCTCGCAGGGCTCGTGCTCGCGCTCAAGTGGCTGCTGCTCGGCCGCGTGCGCGCCGGTCAGCACGCGCTGTGGTCGTGCTGGTGCAGCCGCTGGGACTTCCTCTACGTCGCATGGGGCTTCCTCGGCCGCGCGGTGCTCGAGCGCCTCGACGGCACGCTCCTGCTCTCCGCGTACCTTCGCCTGATGGGCATGCGCATCGGCCGTCGCGTCGTGCTCGGCCCCGGCTTCGCGCACGTCGTCGACCCCGACATGCTCGTGCTGGAGGACGACTCGACCGTCGACACGATGTTCCAGGCCCACAGCTTCGAGGACCGCGTGCTCAAGATCGCGCCGGTGCGCATCGGACGCGGCGCGACTGTGAAGCGGGCCTCGGTGATCCTCTACGGCGCCGACGTCGGCGACGGCTGCGAGGTCGGCCCACACAGCGTCGTGATGAAGAACGAGACGCTCGTTCCGCTGCACGCGTACGCGGGCGTGCCGACGCGGCCGGCCTGAGGAGTGGGTCGGGGCCTTCCTGGAAGTCCTAGCGCGCGACGCTGGGATTTCCAGGATGGCAGAACGCCCCGCGGTACTCCGTTCGCGCCTGCGAGCCGAGCTCGACGACGCGCTGGCGCGCAGTCCGGCCGCGATCCTCCTCGGATCCCGCCAGTGCGGGAAGACGACTCTCGCGCGCGAACTGGTCGCGCCCGACTCACCGCGGTACTTCGACCTCGAGAACCCGCTGCACCTGCGCCGCCTCGCCGAACCGATGACCGCGCTCGAACCGCTCGAGGGCGTCGTCGTCGTCGTCGAGATCCACCGCCGGCCGGATCTCTTCCCCATGCTGCGCGTGCTGGCCGACCGGAGTCCGTTGCCCGCGCGCTTCCTGTTGCTCGGCAGCGCGTCGATGGACTTGATGGCACAGGCTTCCGAGTCGCTGGCGGGGCGCGCCGCGATCCTGTCGATGTCCGGCTTCTCGCTCGACGAGGTCGGCGCGGCGGCCCTGGACACCTTGTGGCTGCGCGGCGGTTACCCACGCTCGTTCCTCGCGCCAAGCGACGAGACCAGCATGGCCTGGCGCCGCGACTACGTGCATCTCGTGCTCGAGCGCGACGTGCGCCAGTTCGGTTCGACCATCGCGCCGCAGGCGCTCCACCGCTTCTGGTCGATGGTCGCGCACGTCCACGGCAACGTCTGGAACAGTGCTGACCCGGCGCGATCGCTCGGGGTCGCCGAGTCGACGGTGCGGCGCTACCTCGATCTGATGACCGACCTGCTGCTGCTGCGGCAGCTCCAGCCGTGGCACGAGAACCTGGGGAAGCGGCAGGTGAAGGCTCCGAAGGTCTATTTCCGTGACCCTGGTCTTCTGCACCACTTCCTCGGCGTGACGACGGCGAACGAGTTGCTGGGCCACACGCGCTGCGGCGCGTCCTGGGAAGGCTTCGTGCTCGAGGAGGTGCTGCGCTGCGTGCGTCCCGACGCGGAGTACTTCTGGGCTACGCACGCCGGCGCCGAGCTCGACCTCCTGTTGTTCCGCGGCGGCAAGCGCCTCGGCGTCGCGATCAAGCGCGTCGACGCGCCGGGGATGACGAAGTCGATGGCGATCGCGCGCGAGGATCTCCACCTCGACGCGCTCGCGGTCGTGTATCCCGGCCCGCAGCGCTACGCGATCGAGGATGGCGTCGAAGCGGTGCCGCTGCGCGAGCTCGAGCAGAACGGGCCGCACGTCCTCTTCCCGAAGCTGTTCTCGAGGCCGCCGGCGCGAAAGCGCAAGGCGGCCGCGGCGAAGCGGCGGCGACGCTGACGCGGGGATGTGCTCGGTGACGAAACTCTGGTCGCCGTTCCCCGGGCGCGCGAACGACTCGGCCTTCGAGATCGCGCCGGGAGCGACGCTGGCGTAGGACTCGGAAGTGACACGATGAACTTGCACGCGCTCTCGATCGCCGCCGCGCTCGGCATGGCTGCCGCGCAGCTCGTCGCGCAACGAGCCGAAGTGCTGCCCGACACCGGTCCCCCGCCGACTCGCTTCGAACTCGCCCCCGACGGACACGTCGTCGTGATCCCTTGCCCGGGGTCCACCAAAGCGGATTCGAGCTGTCCCTTCGAGGACGTCTCCGAGGTCTTCCGGGCCGTTCGCGACGACGACGAAGCTCCGTGGTGGCAGTTGCTCTTCCTCGGCGGTTCGGACCTGACCGACGCGGTGGACGCCGTGCGCTTCTTCGAGCGGCTGGTCGAGTTCGACGGTTCGCGGCTGCTGGCGCGCCTCCGCCAGCGTGACCTGCCCGCGGGTCTCGAACCGCGCGCGATCGCCCTGCAGCGGCGCCTCGCCGTGCACGCCCTCGCAGATCTCGGCTTCAAGCCTGCACTTGGTTCCCTGGAAGCGATCGGCGGCGACGCTTCGATCGACGCTCCGCTGCGCCGTGCGGTCGAAGACGGAATCGCGTCACTGCGGGGGCTACCGCTTCCGCATCGCGATGCGGACTTGTCGCCTCTCGACGAGATCCTCGCCGCAGCGCCGGCGCGTCACGACCTGCTGATCGTCGTCGATCGCTGGCGCATGCCCTCGGGACGACGGTTCCTCGCCGAGATCCGCAGCGCCCAGTTCCGTGTGCTGCATGCGGTCCACTTCGACGGGAGCGGCAGGGCCGCTGATCCGGAGACGCAGGCGCGCATCCAGTCGGTGACCGAGCGATTCGGGCTCGTCGCATACGAAGCCGCGCGTTGCTTCGGCGATCCGCGCGTCGATCGGGTCGCGCTCGCTCTGGATCTCGACCACTCCCTCGCCTGCGTGGCCAGAGCCTGGGTCGTGCTCGAAGGCCGCTTCGATCTCGCCGCGATCGGACCCGGCCTTCCTTCGCCGCCTCTCCAGCTCCGCTTCGCCCTCGATCGCGGGGTCAGCGTCACGATCGATGCGACGCGCGCGGTCATCACCAACGTGGCGAGTGACGCCCCGCGACTTGGCCTGGACGCCGCGCGCGCTCTCGTCGCATCGATGCCCGACGCGCCGTTCCGCGGCGTCGTCGCGCGCCTGCCCTGGAACGATGCCACCGCATTCCCGCCGGCGAGCTTCGGTCTCACGCTCCATCCGGTCGGCGAGACCGCGGCCTCGGTCGTCGTCCGTGGCGCCGAGCACACCGCCCTCCGCGCCTGGCTCGCGCGACACGCGCGCGGGCCGCAGTTCGAGACCTTGGTCCGCTCCCTGCGCCTCACCTCGAGCGCGGGCGAACTGCGGATCACCGTCCCGCGCGGCGCGGTCGACCCCGGCGCATTGCTCCTCGAGATCTGCGCGCGGCGCTGACCCGAGTTCCGCTGCGATCGTCCAGCCAACCTCGGTCCGAACTCGGCGGCTCGTGGCCGAAGTGGCGCAATGCGCCAGCTGACTTCCAGCAGACCCTCCTGCACCAGCGGCACCGTGTCGCGCTCGGGCTACTGCCACCACACGACGATGAACCGGCAGGTCGACGGCCGCGCCGCACGAGCCAGGGCGCGATCAGCAGGAGCAACCTGGGCGCGAGCGTGAGCGGGAAGAGCCGCGGCGCGACCGCGAGGAGCTCGGGCACGAGGGGCGCGGATCCCACCTGCTCAGAGCAGCGCACTCGCGATGTCCGCCAGCTCGCTCCGCTCGCCCTTCTCCAGCGTGATGTGCGCGTAGAGACGCTGCCCGACCATCTTGTGGATCAGGTAGCTGATCCCGTTGCTGCGCGAATCCAGATACGGGTGGTCGATCTGGTGGATGTCGCCTGTGAACACGATCTTCGTGCCCTCGCCGGCGCGCGTGATGATCGTCTTCACCTCGTGCGGTGTGAGGTTCTGCGCCTCGTCGACGATGAAGAAGATCCGCTGCAGCGTCCGCCCGCGGATGTAGGCGAGCGGGGTGATGAGGAGCTTCTCGGTCTCCCGCATCTTCTGGATGTTCTCGGCGGCCGGATCCTCGTCGCCAAGTTCGCTGCGGATCACCGAGAGGTTGTCGTACAGCGGCTGCATGTACGGCTCGATCTTCTGGTCGACGTCGCCGGGCAGGTAACCGAGGTCGCGGTTGCTCAGCGACACGATCGGCCGCGCGAGGAGGATCTGCCGGTAGTTGCGGCGGCACTCGAGCGCCGCGGCGAGCGCGAGCAGGGTCTTGCCGGTGCCGGCGGTGCCGGCCAGCGTGACGAGCTTGATCTCGTCGTTGGTCAGCGCCTCGAGCGCGAACGACTGCTCCGCGTTGCGCGGCGAGATGCCGTAGGCGGTGTGCTTGCGGATGCGGACGTAGGCCTCGTCGCTGGCGCGGTAGCTCGCGAGCGCCGAGCGCGAGCCGTTGCGCAGGATGAAGTTCTCGTTCGGCATCGGCCGCTCGACGATGCCCACCTCGCGCGCCGGCACGACGCCCATGCCCTCGTAGAACAGGCCGATCACCGACTCGGTGACGCCCTCGACCGTGCGCTTGCCGCGGTAGAGCTTGTTGAGGCTCTCGATCTTGTCGTGCGTGTAGTCCTGCGACGGGATGCCGAGCGACTTCGCCTTCATCCGCAGGTTGGTGTCCTTGCTCAGGAACACAACCCGGCGGTTCTTCGTGCCCTCGGCGATCTGCAGAACGGTGTTGAGGATCCGATGGTCGATCGTGTCCTCGAAGAACGAGTCCGCGAGTCGCTGGTCGAACTCGCTGCCGAGCACGACCCGGATCTTCCCGAGCCCTTCACCGAGCGAGGCGCCGGCGTCGGAGATCAGGTCGCCGGTGAGTTCGTCGAGGCGGCGCAGGAACTCGCGCGCCTGGAAGTGGATGTCCTCGTTCCCCTTCTTGAACTTGTCGAGCTCCTCGAGCACCGCGATCGGGATCGCGACGTCGTTGTCCGCGAAGTTCCGGATACAGCCCGCGTCATGCAGGATGACGTTGGTGTCGAGGACGAACAACTTGGGCGCTTTGGCCCGACTCGCGCTCATGCGAGGTTCACCGCCATGCTGGAACCGGGCGCGCCTGACCGCGCCCCCGGCTGGATGATTCGGCGGCGGATGGTAGCGAAGGCGCGCGATGCGGCGAAGCGTCGCGTGCATGGCGGGTTGCCGGCCACGCGAGCCGTCACTCATGAGGAGTGAGCACCGCCGTGTGCCCGTAGAATCGCCGCCTCATGCCTCTCGATGACTCCGATGAACTCGCCAAGCGCGCGGCGCGTGCGCGGGCGCGGTCGACCTGGCCCGGACGTGTGACGGACCTCGCCGGCGCGGGCCGGGATCCCGAATGCGCCTCGCCCGCCGAAGCGCTCGCCGCAATGGACGAACTCTGCGATGCCGCGTGGCGCCTCGCCGGTCGACCGACGCAGCCCCTCGAGCGGAGCGAGTGGCCGGGACGCGTGTGGCGCGGCGGCGAACGCCCCCCCGAGCACGACGGCGGTGCGTGACCTGCGAGATCAGGCCTTCGCCAATCGCAACGCCGCCTCCTCGCTGCCGAGCTTGCCCGCGGCGCGGAACGCTTCGGCAGACGGCATGCCCTCGTCGACGCGCGCGCCGAGCACCTGATCGAGCACGTAGTCACGGTGCGCGCGCAACGCGTGAGCGGCGCTGGTCACGCCGTCCTTGGGCACGAGGCGCAGGGAGAATTCGCCGGCTTCGAGCACGACGCCGCCGACCGTGGCCGTGCCGTTCGAGTGAACCGTCCAGTCGCCGCTGCGCGCCGCGGCCATCACCGTCTTCATGTCGGCGCCGAGCTTCTTGCCGAGCACGGGTGAGTTGGGCACGAGCTGGAAGCCGCCATAGGCCGCCATGTCGTCGGCGACGGCGACGTCCTTCACGTTGAGTTCGTCGCGGATCAGTTCCGCGAACTCCGCGAGCGGCCGCGTGTCGGCGCCGGCGATCGTCAACGAGCGCAACGGCAGCCGGATGCGCAGGCGCTTCTGTTCGCGCAGGCTCAGCGCGGCGCTGCAGGCGTCGCGCACCCGGTCCATCGTCGTGCGCAGTTCACGGTGCTCGGGCCAGTCGGACACGTCGGGCCAGTCGGCGAGGTGCACCGAGCGCGCGCCGGTCAACCCGCGATGGACCTCGTCGGCGATCAAGGGCAGCAGCGGCGCGATCGTGCGGCTCAGCGTGACGAGCACGGTGTGGAGCGTGTCGTAGGCGTCGTTGCGGTCGTCCTCGCCCTGCTCGCCCCAGAACCGCGTGCGGCTGCGACGGATGTACCAGTTGTTCATCGCATCGAGGAACGCGGTCACGCGCTGGCAGGCGAGCGCGACGTCGTACTCGTCCATCGCCGCCTGCACGCCGGTGACGAGCTCACGCGTCTTGCCGATCAGGTAGCGGTCGAGCAGGCGCTGGCTGTCGGCGCGGAAGCGCGCGCGGTAGCCGTCGGCGTTCGCGTAGAGCGTGAAGAAGGAGTAGGCGTTCCAGATCGGGTTGAGGACGAGCCTCACGACCTCGTGGATGCTCTTGCCGTCCTTCTCGATCTTGAGGTCGCCGCCCATCAGGATCGGCGACGACATCAGAAACCAGCGCAGGGCGTCGGCGCCGATCGTCTCGCAGACCTCCTCGGGGTCGGGGTAGTTGCGGAGCTTCTTGCTGAGCTTCTGGCCGTCGGCGTCGAGCACCACGCCGTGGCAGATCACGTTGCGGAACGGCGGCTTGTCGAAGAGTGCTGTGCCGAGCACGACCAGCGTGTAGAACCAGCCGCGCGTCTGCGCGACGTACTCGACGATGAAGTCGGCCGGGAAGTGGTGTTCGAACCAGTCCTTGTTCTCGAACGGGTAGTGGATCTGCGCGAACGGCATCGAGCCCGACTCGAACCAGCAGTCGAGCACCTCGGGCACCCGGCGCATCGTCGACTTGCCGCTCGGGTCGTCGGGGTTCTTCCGCACGAGTTCGTCGATCGCCGGCCGGTGGAGGTCGGTCACCTTCGTGCCGAAGTCACGTTCGAGCTCGGCGATGCTGCCGTAGACGTCGACGCGCGGGTATCGCGGATCGTCGCTGCGCCACACCGGGATCGGCGTGCCCCAGAAGCGGTTGCGGCTGATCGACCAGTCCCGCGCGTTCTCGAGCCACTTGCCGAACTGACCGTCCTTGATCCGCTCGGGGATCCAACGGATCGAGCGGTTGTGCGCGAGCATGCGGTCCTTGAAGTCCGTGACCTTCACGTACCACGAGTTGACCGCGCGGTAGATCAGCGGCTGATCGGTGCGCCAGCAGTGCGGGTAGTTGTGGTCGACGGTCGCGCGCTTGAAGAGCTTGCCCTGGTCCTTCAAGCGGTCCGTGATCGGCTTGTTCGCTTCGAAGACATTCAAGCCGGCCCAGTCGGTGATCTCCGCGGTGAACCGGCCGCTGTCGTCGACCGGCACGACGAGCGCGATGTCGTTCTGCTCGCACACGCGCTGGTCGTCCTCGCCGAAGCCCGGCGCCATGTGCACGACGCCGGTGCCGTCCTCGGTCGACACGAAGTCGCCGGCGAGCACGACGAAGGCGTTGGGGTGGCCCGCGAAGTACGGAAAGAGCGGCTCGTAGCCACGGCCGACGAGTTCACGCCCCGCGAAGCTGCGCAACACCTCGTGTCCCGCGAGTTCCTTCTGGTAGCGCGGCAGCGCGGCGCTCGCGAGCAGGAGGTTGCGGCCGTCCTTCCTCACCAGCGAGTACTCGAGCGCCGGCCCGACCGCGAGTGCCAGGTTCGACGGCAAGGTCCACGGCGTGGTGGTCCACGCGAGCACGTCGATCGGGCCCGGATCGCCGGCCTCGGGAGCGAGCCGGAACGCGACGGTCAGCGCCGGGTCCTGTCGCACGCGGTAGCTGTTGTCGAGGCGCGTCTCGAAGTTCGAGAGCGGCGTCTCGGCCGCCCACGAATACGGCATCACCTTGAAGCCCTCGTAGACCAGTCCCTTGTCCCACAAGCGCTTGAAGGCCCACAGCACGCTCTCCATGTAGGAGAGGTCCATGGTCTTGTAGTCGCGGTCGAAGTCGACCCAGCGCGCCTGGCGCGTGACGTAGCGACGCCACTCCTCGGTGTACTTCATCACCGAGCTGCGGCAGGTCGCGTTGAAGCGCGCAATCCCGAATCCGGTGATCGCCTTGCGGCCCGAGATCCCGAGCTGCTTCTCGGCCTCGAGCTCCGCGGGAAGACCGTGGCAGTCCCATCCGAAGCGCCGCTCGACGCGCTTGCCGCGCATCGTCTGGTAGCGCGGCACGACGTCCTTCACGTAGCCGGTCAAGAGATGCCCGTAGTGCGGCAGCCCGTTCGCGAAGGGCGGGCCGTCGTAGAACACGAACTCGTTGCTGCCGCCGGCACCCGCGGGACGGAAGCGCACCGACTCGGCGAAGGTGCCGTCCGTCTCCCACGACGCCAGGATTGCCCGCTCGATCGCCGGGAAGTCCGGCTGTGTCGGGACGTCGGGGTAGGGCTTCTGCTTGCGGCGGTCGGTCGTCATCGCTGCCTGAGGGCGCGGCAGTGTCGCGCGCGCCCGGCGTGGAAGCCAGCGACGCGCTCGGTGCCGCTTCTTCAGCAGCGCTTCGTCGTCGCCGGCACGCGAACGGCGATCTCGACCAGCCCGCGGTTCGTCGAGTGCGGCGGAAGCAGCCGCGCGGTGCGCTTGACGGGCTTCGCTCCGGCCTCGCGCGGCGAACCGAAGCGCGCGACCAACCACTCGGCGCACGCCTGCGCCCAGTCGTGGAGTTCGCGCGTCGAGTGCCCGACCGGGTCGCGCAATCCGAGGCCGATGCCGTGCGCCGCGCGCTCGTACACGTGCAGTTCGTGCGCCACGCCGTTCTGCGCCAGCGCGTCGGCGAGCGCGTACGCGTTGCGCGCCGGCACCACGGCGTCGTCGGCGCCGTGCCAGACGAAGCACGGCGGGAACTTCGCGTCGACCTGCGTCTCGATCGAGAGACGGGTGACGAGTTCGGGTCCGGGCGAAGCACCGAGCAGGTTGCGGCGCGAGCCCGCGTGCCCGAGCGGATCGCGCATGCTGATCACCGGGTAGCAGAGCACCGCGAAGTCCGGTCGCGCATGCGCGTGCGGCAACCCTTCGAACTCGGCCGACGCGGGATCGAACGCCGCAATCGTCGCCGCGAGGTGCCCGCCCGCCGACGATCCGATCACGCCGACGCGCTCGGGGTCGATGGGAAAACGCTCGTCGGCGCGGATCCACGCCAGCGCCATCGCCGCGTCGCGCACCGGCGCGGGATGCGGATGGCCCGCATTGCCGAGCCGGTATTCGAGGACGTAGGCATGGAACCCCAGTGCATTGAGCCAACGCGCGTAGTCCTCGCCTTCGTGACGGGCGAGGTGTCCATAGCCGCCGCCCGGCAACACCAGCACCGCGCCCCCATGCGCGAACTCGAGCGGCGGGTCGTACGGAACGAGCCGCGCGACCGCGCCTTCGCCGTCGCGCAGTTCGATCGCCGCCGACGGGGCGGTCGCGGGGACCGGCCGGTCCAACGGATCGAAGTCGGACGGACCCTGCGGCAGGACGAACCACACGAACAGCGCGGCGATCACGGGCGCGGGAGGATAACCGCATGCACGGATCGTCACGGACCATCCCTGCCGCGGAGCACAGCTCGCAACCTGAACCGACGATGGACCGCAGGCGTTGGCCGCACCAGAGACGGTCATGGCCCGACGCATCGCACTCGCACTCGCGCTCGCACTCACGTCGTCCTTCGCATGCGCAGTCATCGCCCAGGACCCGGTCCGCAAGAAGGTCGCCGCAACGGGAAGCATCACCGGCCGCGTGACCGACGCGCTCGGGGAGGTCGTGCCGATGGCGAACGTCGCGGTGCTCGGCTCGCGCGACCGTGATCGCGTGCTCGCGCGCGGGCTCACGGATGCGGCGGGGATGTTCGTGATCCGCGGGGTTCCGCTGGACGACACGCCATGCCCGCTGGACGTCGTCTCCGAAGGACGGCGAAGTGCTCCCGTGCTGGCTCGCCTGTCGGAATCGGTACGCGAGTGCTCGGTCGAAGTCCGCCTCTGGGACGCGGCGGACGTCGACGTGAAGGTCGTCGGCGAGGACGGGCGACCGCTCGCGGACGCGACCGTCTTCGCGAAGTCGGCCTTTGATCGCCTCTTCCTCACCGCCGGCCCGCAGGTCGAAGCGCGCACCGATGCGACCGGCAGGGCCCGCCTCCACGACGTCCCGATCGGCGCGATCGTCGTCGGCGCCTG
>JACRLW010000048.1:0-8896 GCA_016235155.1 Planctomycetota bacterium | reverse complement strand
GGTGCCCTGGGCACGACCTCGCGAACACGTCCCTGCGGCTCGCTCGGGGCGCGGGAGTCGAGTTCCAGCTCGCGCGTGCCGACGGTGTGCGCATCGACCTCGCCGTGAGCGGACTCCAGAACGGCGTCGAGGCCGACTGGCAGCTTGGGTGTCCGAGCGGCGACGGACCGCTGCTGCCTCGCTCGCTCGTGCGCGGCACGACGCGCGGCGGCACGGCGACGATCGAAGGACTCCCCGATGCGAAGTGGATGCTGCGCTTCTTCGCGCCCGGTCACGGGCTTTCGCCGTCGCAGGTCGAACTCGAAGCGGCGTCGGCGGAGCACGTGGTCCGCGCGACGGCCGTGCTCGGGGAAGCGATCCCGGCCGGCGCCGTCGAGATGCCCGTTCCCGGTCGTGACGAGTCGGTCGCATCATCCGCGCGCGTCCACGGCATGGTCCGCGACGCCGACGGCCGGCCGGTGCCCGGCGCGTTCGTCAGGCTCGAGTGCGCGAACGACGCGATCGCGTCCGCGCGACCGCCGCGTTTCGCCCTCGCCGATCGCATCGGGCGCTACGTCCTGTCGAAGGTCGACTCCGGTTGCTACCGCCTCGCGGTGGCCGTCGACGACGACGACTCGTGGGGCACGGGCGAAGTCCTCGAAGTGATGCCCGAGACGGACGTCGAGCGGGACCTGCGCTTCGGCCGCTGAGCACGCATCGCGCTACCATCCGCGGCGCATGCGCCGCTCGCTCACCAAGCTTCCGTGCACGACGACGACTCTCGCCCTCGTGCTGCTCACGGCCTGCGGAACGGTTCCCGCACAAGATCCGCCCGAACTCGCGATGCCGCCGCGCGGCAACGCCGCGGTGACGGGCAGCGCGCTGTTGTCGAGCCTCCGCGGCCTCGCACTCGCCGACCGCGAGGTCCTGCTCGCGCACGAGTTCGCGGCGGGCAACGTCCCGTCCTTCCTGCGCAAGCTCGTGCCGGTCACGACGCAGGCGACGATCGGCGGGCGCACGCGCACGGCGACCTTCTGGTGCACGCCGGACTACCTCGGCTTCGGCACGGACGCGGACTGGTTCCGCATGCCGATGACGCCGACGCTCGCACAATCGATCGCGGACCGTCTCGACTGCGTGATGCCGACGCGTCGCATGGTCGACGCAATCTGGGCCGCAGCGCCGGTGAAGCTCGCGCCGTTCCCCTACAGCCCGTCCATCTACGACATCCTCTCGGTCGACCTCTTCCACCAGCACCACCTGCAGATCGAATCGCAGCGCGGCGCGCGCGCGCAGGCGCTGCTCGTCGCGGGCATCAAGAAGGACGTCGTCGCATCGGCCTTGATCGCGGACTGGCCGGATCGAGTCGTCATCTATGGCTGGCACTACCAGAACGGCACGCCGATCCAACCGCTGTGGAAGGGGCATACCTTTCTGCACGTCGACTACAGCCACGGCATCCGGCTGGTCGCGCGACGCATGACCGTCGACGGCGTGACGACCACCGTCGACGCGGTGCTCGCCGATCCGTCGCTCCAGGTGCTGCTCAGCGACGAGGGCCCGTTCGCGAGCTGGCGCTATCCCGCGATCGCGAGCGAGTCCTTCCCGTTGCACGACACCTTCCCGGTGAATGGTCCGCAGCTCGTGTCGTGGCGCAGCAAGTTCACCGCACCGGTGTCGGTCGCGACGAGTCCCCCGCCGCCGAGCGGCGATGCGACCGCGCTGCGGATCATGGATCCCGCGGGCGGCACCGAGAGCCTGCGCATCACGACCGGGCTCGCGCGCGACGCCGGCGTGCAGGCCGATCTGCTCTGCGAGTTCCGTCCCGAGCTCGCCGCGAACGGCTTCGAGCGGATCGGCGTCTTCGTCCGCGATCGTGCGTCGGGAGCCTTCGACGGAACGCTGAGTCAGCAGGGTGCTTGCTACGCATTGACCTGGGACTCGCACGACGGCCGCGTGCGTTGCCTGCGCTGCAACGCCGGCGTGCTCACGGATCTCCTGCCTGCGCCGCGCTTCGTGCCCGGCACCGCGTGGCGGCGCTTCCGCGTCGAGGCCGCCGGCGATCGGCTGGCCTTCTTCCTCGACGGCGAGCGCCTGCTGGAGACGAGCGACGCGACGCACGCGCAAGGCGCCTTCGGCATCGGCTTCCACGAGTACTTCGCGACCAATGCAAACATGCGCGGTGCGCGCGCCGACTCGTTCCACGCCGACGTGCCCGGCGCGTTCACCTTCGTGATGCGCCCTGGGCTCGGCATCGGCGGACTCGAGTTGCGCAGGAGCCGCGGCGTCCCCGGCGACTGGTACTTCACGGCGCTGACCGTCGTGCCGGGCTCGTTTCCGAACGGCTGGTTCTTCGGCCTCGATCCGACTCACGACGCCCTCGGCGCGTTCCTCGGCTCCGGCCATCCCGCCTTCGTCGGGGCACTCGACGCGAGCGGCTCGCAGCTCTTCGCGACGAGCGGCCTTCCGCCGGGCATCCCGCTGCAAGGCGTCAGCGTCGAACTCGATCCGAGCGTGCGGCTGCTCTCGCCGTCGCGGGCGGTCGCGATGACGACGCGGTGATCGCTCCCTCCATGGCAACGCTCACCGAGATGCTGGTCCGCGCCGCAGCCACGGCGATCCTCTGCTGCAGCGCCGCGTCCGCGCAGACGCTGACGGTCACGGCGCTGACATCCCCGCTTCCGGCCGTGCATGCGACCGGCGCCGGCGGTTCCCGATCGAGGTCGTTGCCGCCCGGTGTCGTCGGCGCGACTCAGTCGATCAGCGCCGGCTGGGGGTACCTCGGCGACACGGCGTCCGCAACGCAGGCCGTCGTCCTAGCGCCTTCGACCGCTCGATTCAGCGCGACCACGCAGCGCCAGACCAGTCTCCCGAACAGCGTCGTCTCGGCCGTCGCCGAGGGAGCCTTCGACATCGATCTGGACGCTCCGTCCGGCGGCGGCCTCCTGATCGAGTACTTCGTGGCGTCCGACCAGGTGCCCGACCTGCGCATCGACGTCGACGCGGACGGCACCTTCGAGGTCCTGGTCACGCGAGCCGGCAGTTCCGAGAGCAGCTCGCTCGCCGTACCCGTGAGCCCGACGTCACCGCTCCGGACGCGCGTGTCCTTCCGCATCCGCACGGGGCTCGGCTTCGACTCGTTCAGCCTCGTCCAGTTCTCGTTCCACTTCGTGCCCCGCGACACCGTCGCGTTCAGCCGGGGCGCACCGGGCTGCGCACCCGGTCGCAGCCCGCCGGTCCTGAGCGGGCTGGACACGAGGACGGCGACCGGCCACCGGATCGCGTTCCGCGTCGACCTGGCATTGCGGAACAGCCCCGTCGTGTTGGCCTTCGGCCGGAACACCGCGGATGCCGCGATCGGCGTCCCGCCGGGCTGCTCGATGCTCCTCGCGCCCGACGTCTGGATCTTCCTCGACGCCGACTCGGCCGGAGTCGCGACCCACTCCATCGACCTGGCGCTCCCCTTCCCCGCGGGGCTGATCCACGCCCAGGCGCTGCCCTTCGACTTCTCGCCTCAGGTGATCACCAGCAATCGCTTCGCGGTGGTGCTCGTGCCGTGAACCGGCGCACTCCATCGGCATGATCCGGACATGACCGCAATCGAAGCCCTGCAGTACCCCATCGGCCGCTTCGCGATGCCCGCAAGCGTCGACGCCGCGCAGCGCCGCGCGTGGATCGACGCGATCGCCGCGCAGCCCGCCGCGTTGCGCAATGCGGTCGCCGGCCTGAGCGACGCGCAACTCGACACGCCCTACCGCGACGGCGGCTGGACCCTGCGTCAGGTCGCGCACCACCTGCCCGACAGCCACCTGCACGCCTACTGCCGCACGAAGTACGCGCTCACCGAGGAGCATCCGACGGTGAAGCCCTACGACGAGGGCGCGTGGGCGAAGCTCGCCGACGCAAAGCTGCCGATCGCGCCCTCGTTGGCGATCTTCGAGCACGTGCATTCGCGCTGGATCGTCGTGCTTCGCGCGATGCGCGAGGCGGACTTCGCGCGCACCTGGTTCCACCCCGAGCAGGGCATGACCTTCACGATCGACCGCCTGCTCGGCCTCTACGACTGGCATGGCCGGCACCACATCGCGCACATCACGAGCCTGCGCGCGCGACGCGGTTGGTGACTCCGGGAGTCCGCGTCGAGACCCTCGGCGAGCCGCACGCGCCGCATGGCTCACTGCCCGAAGATCGTCACCAACCCGTAGCGCGTGTTCCCGCTGCCGGAGGTCGCGTTCTCGTTGCCGAGGCCGCCGCCGAACGGGGCCGCATAGATGCGCGAGAGGTTGCGGATCGAGTCGGCGGGCAGGGCGATCAGGCTCGCGTCGGAGAGGCCGACGCCGTTCGGGAGGCCGAAGTCGACCCAGGCGAACTGCGCGAGGAGGTCGACCGTCGGCGTGTCGTAGAGGTTGCCGAAGCTGAACGTGCTGTCCCACTGGCCCGTGGCGTCCGTCACGTTCTGGAGGTCCGCGATCGGGAAGAGCTGGAGGCCGCTGCAGAAGCCCGGCAGCGGGATGCTCGCCTGCCCGATCCCGATGAGCTGCACCACCGGCGCGTTCATGGCGCCGCGGTCGAGTCGGTTGCGCCACGCGCCGGAACTCATCGACAGCGACTTGAGCCCGATCGACGCCGCGGACGACTGACCGCTCGCGATGCAACCGGTGCCGACGTTCGGCGAGACGATCGAGTTGAGGCGACCGACGGCATCCGTCGCCATGTTCGAGTTGATCGACGCGTTGGTGAAGCGCAGCTCCCAGCACAAGTTGCCGGCCGGCGTCGCGTAGGCAAACGGCGCCTGGAACGGGAAGGACCAGCCGATCGGGTTCGGCGCGCCGATGTTCGAGAGCGTCGGCAGGCTGACCGTCGTGTAGGGCAGGACGATCTGCGGCGTCGGGCCGATGTTCGTCGCGAACGTGCCGGTCGCGCCGGCCGCGCTGATGGTCGTGACGCCGAGCGTGATCTGCGCATCCATCGTGCGACCCGGCGCGGCGGAGCCCGTGTTGTACTTGCGGAAGTTGATCGACGTGATGACGGCGAACGAGGAACCGAAGACGTTGGCGAGATCGCTGGCGTCGTGGACCTGCTGGTAGGTCGCCGACAGCGACCACCACGGGATCGTGTTGTTGTCACGACCCTCGACCGTGGCGAAGCCGAAGGGTGCGGTGTGGTAGGTCTGCGCAGAGGCGCCGGCGGCAGCGACAGCGATGGACAGGGCGGCGAGGGTGAGGTGTTTCATGACGTCGGTTGTCGGGAGCAGGTCGAGCGCCAAGAACCCTAGCCGCGAGGACCGCAGTGACAAGCCGTGGTCCTGTGTCATCCCTGAACCGGGTCGCGACGGCTCAATGCCAATCGATCACGTCGAACCGCAAGCGACCGCGGGCGGTCTCGCTCTCGCGCACGAGGACGGTCTCGCTCGCGCCGTCGCCGTCGAGGTCCGCGGCGAAGATGCCGGCGATGCTCGTCCCGGCGGCGACCGGAAGGGAACTGCGTCGGTCCGCGGCGCGCGAACCGGTCAGCGTTCCGGTGCGCGCGTCCAGCAGCTGCGCCGCGAGCTTCAGCAGGCGCTCGACGTCGAAGACCGTGTCGGGGTCGTCGAAGAGCAGCGCCTTCCAGCGCTGGTCGCTGGCACCGTCGGTGTCGCGCGCCGAGGGCGGGTTGTGCCACAGCTCGATCGCCGACTCGTCCTCGGTGACGAGCGCGAGGTCACGCGCGCCGTCGCCGTCGACGTCGGCGAGCGCGGACCAGCGCAGCTTGCCGAGCACTTTCAGGAAGCGCTCGACGAGGTCGTCGGCCTGGCCGAGCAGCTTCAGGATCGACGGAATGCGCAGGGTCAGCTCGCGGTTCCACTGCGCCTTGCGCGCGAACGACCCTTTCTCGTCGGTGCGGTAGCCGAGCACCTTGATCGGCACGTCGATCGAACTCACGAGCCCGAGCACGAGTTCGACGGCCGACGGCACCTCGACCTTGAAGATGCAGAGGTCGACGCGCGGGTCGTCGTCGAGTCGCAGCAGCAGCAGACCGGTGACGTCCTCGGCGACGATCCGCACGTCGGCCTTCTTGAACTGCGGGCCGCCCTTGCCGGCGAGGAAGCTCCAGACCTTGCGCCGGTGCGCGATCACGTAGTCGGGGATGCCGTCGCCGTCGAGGTCGCCGTCCTGCATCTGCTGGTCGTCGCCGACGACGAGCGTGGTGCCGGTCGCGACCTGTGCTTCGGGGGTCGTGTCGCGGAACAGCGCGAGGTCGACCTCGATCGGCTTCTCCGCGAAGCGACCCGTCGCGTCCTGCAGGAAGAAACGGCGCTTCTTGCCCTCGCGCGCTCGCAGGTCGGGGCGGCCGTCGCCGTCGACGTCCGCGACGTCGAGCTGCGGAACCCGCAACTCGTTCGTGTAGCGCTCGGCGAGATGCAAGCCGTCGGCCGAGACGCTGTGCGCGAGGACCTGCGGGATGCTCTGCGCGAGTTCGAAGGCGAACGGCGCGGCGCCGCCCGCGGCGTCGACCGCGGAACCGGCCGGCTTCTGCAACCACACCTCGCACGCGTCCGCGACGGGCAACACGAGGTCCGGCCGGCGATCGCCGTTCAGGTCCTGCACGAGCTCCGCGAAGGTCGGGCGGCCGAGGCGCACGCGCAGGCGCGCGTCGGTCGTCAGCGGTTGCGGGGCCGCGTCGAACGCGAAGCCCTCGCCGAGCCGATGCGCGAACGCGCCGCGGTCGTCGAACACGATCAGCTCGCGGCGGCCGTCGCCGTCGAGGTCGGCGAGCGCGAGCGCGGCGTTGCCCGGACGCGCGAGGGCCAGGCACGGCGATGACTCGACCAAGGCACCGCCGCGCGCGGGACGCGACGCGACGCGCAACTCGCCGTTCGGCGCGATCAGCACGAGCTCCGCGCGCCCGTCCCCGTCGAGGTCGCTCGCGACGTAGGCCGCGATCGGCGTCGACGGCGTGAAGGACTCCGCCGTCTGCGCAGCGAGCGGAGCGACCAACCCCACGAGCGGAGCGATCAGCCCCACGAGCGGAGCGACCAGCCTCACGAGCGAAGCGATCGTCCGCTTCATCGCGGGCTCCTGGTCAGGACGACGTGCATCACCTGCCGCGCCTCCTGGATCCACAGCGTGATCCCGCCGTCGCTCACCACCGGCAGGATCGTCGCGCGCTCGTTCACGCTCGCCGACCACAGCACGTCGCCGAGTGCCAGTCCCTCGCCGTCGCGCTTCGTCCGGCGCACCAAGACGCGCGTCGCATCGGTGCGCTGCACGAAGTCGCGCAGGCCGTCGCCGTCGAGATCGGCGAGGAACGACGCGACGGCGCGACGGCGCACGCGCCCACGCAAGACGTCACCGGGAAGTTGCACGAGCTCCGCGAGCGCGACCGGGCGCGCGAAGCGGCCGCCGCCGTGCTCGAAGCGATTGAGGAAGACGTTGACCTGCGCGTCCACGCGACCCGAGCCGCCCTTGCCGAGCTGACCGATCAGGTCGGTGCGCAGCGTGCCGGCGACGAGGTCGGCGCGGCCGTCGCCGTCGACGTCCTCGAACCGCGGCGCCGCGGCGAAGCCCTTCAACATCAAGCGGTCGGTCGGTTCCGCGGGCAGACCGCCGGCGTCGGTCTGCAGCAGCACGTCGACCCAACTCCGCGCGTCGTCGTCCTCGATGCGGCCGTTCACCGCGACGACGTCGAGGCGCCCATCTCCGTCGAGATCGTGGACTTGCGCACTCTGCGAGGGATCGAGCACGCTCGAGGCGCGCGCGGGCAAAGCACAGGTCACAGCGGGCTCGCGCGTGAACCCGCCGTCCCAGAGCCACACGCACAGCATGCGCTCGACGAGCGCGATCACGTCACGGTCGCCGTCGCCGTCCCAGTCGGCGCAGGTCGGCACCGGCACCGACTCGTCGACCTCGACGACGAACTCGAGCCGCGTGCGATCCTGGTCGCGCAGGCGCAGGCGGATCGAGTCGCCTTGCGCGCGCAGGCGCGCGGTCGACGCATCGCGAAGGTCGGCGCGCGCCGGTGGAACCGCGAGCACGTGCGCCGCGAAGCTCGCGACGCCGTCCTGGCCACGCGACTGCACCAGCACGCGGTAGGCGTCGGGCTCCGGGACGAGGAGGTCGTCGAGTCCGTCGGCGTTCACGTCGACGACCGCGCGGTCGAGCCAGTAGGTGTGCGGCGGGTTGGGCGGCTGCCACAGCAACTCGATGCCCGCGATGCGCGCGAGCCTGGTCTCCTCGCTCCCCGCGTCGCGCCACATCGCGACCGCCAGCCCCGGCGAGAACAGGACGATCTCGCGGCCGGGATGCGGATGCACGTCGGCGACGGCGAACGCGACGACGTCGCGCACGACGTCGAAGCTCTGGTCGGGCGTCGCGGCGAACGCCGGAGTCCCCGCGTGTCGCAACCACAGCTCGATTCTGCGGGTGCGGAGATCGTCGCCTTCCGTCGCGAGAACGAGGTCGTCGCGGCCGTCGCCGTCGACATCGGCGACGACCATCTCACCGATCTTCCGATCGCTCACCTGGACGAAGGCGGTCTCGGCCGCGAGCGACGATGGACCGCCCTGCGCGAAGGCGGGCGCGGCGCCGCAGCCGAACGCGGCGAGCCACGCCGTGCTCCGCCTCACGAGCGCACCTCGAGCAGGGCGTCGGCGTCGCCCCGACCGAAGCGGATGAACCACAGGATCGTGATGCGCCACGCCGCGCGCGTGCGCTGATGTCCGAACAACCCGAGCAGCACGCTGGTCTCCCGGCGACCGCGGTCCGACTCGTAGGAGAACAGCACCGGGATCGTGAACTCGCGCGTCGTCTGCGCGCGCTGCGTGAGTCCCGTCGCGACGGAACCGCGGGCGCCGTCGCGCACGAAGTCGACCTGCAGTCGCTCCTGTCCCTCGCGGATGCGTTCGAGCACGAGCTCCGGCGCGGTGACCGCGTGGCCG
>JACRLW010000023.1 GCA_016235155.1 Planctomycetota bacterium | reverse complement strand
GTCGAAGGCGGCGGTCTTGATCGCGTGGGCGGCGGTCTCGAGCTCGGGGTAGGCCGTGACCAGGATCACCTCGATGTCGGGGTCGCGTGCCTTGACCTGCTCGAGCAGTTGCACGCCCGACATCCCGGGCATGCGGACGTCGCTCAGCACGACGTCGAAGCTGCTCTCGCTCAGGTGCTTCATCGCCGCCGCGCCCGAAACCGCGGTCGCGACGCGGTAGCCGGCGCGCTTCAGGAAGAACGCGCACGACTCGGCGAGGTCGGGTTCGTCGTCGACGACGAGGACCGAGCCGAGACCGGCGGCCGGGTTCATCGCCGCTTCCCGACCGGCGCGCGGCCGGGACACGCGAGGTCGTTGCACTCGACGACCAGCTTGAGTTCGTGGCGGAGCATCGTGAACCCCATGCGGTGCGCGATCTCCGCCTTCTGCCGTTCGAGCTTCGCGTCGCTGAACTCGACGATCCGACCGCAGGAGCGGCAGATCATGTGGTCGTGGTGTTCGTGCCCGAGGACGTGCTCGAAGCGCCGCGAGCCGTCGCCGGTGTCGAGACCCTCGACGACGCCGACCGCCTCCATGGCCGCGATCATCCGGTAGACGGTCGCGCGCGACACGCGGCGATCGACCTTGCGACACAACGCGAGGAGTTCCTCGGCGTTGAAGTGCTCGTGCGTCGCGAAGACGACCTCGGCGATCCGGCGGCGCTGCTGCGTCCAACGGTGTCCGCCCTCCCGGAGGCGGCGTTCGACGACGGCGATCTCGTCCTGCTGGTCCATGTCCGGCGCGTGCGCCGGAACAGTAGACCCGGCCGCGCGCCGCGGCGAGCGCGTGGTCCGCTCCCGCGCGCGTTCAGAACTTCTCGTAGCCCTCGTCGCCGGCGAGTTCGGGGTTCGGCCAGATCAGGTAGCAGGTGCGGCACGGACCGTGGGGGTTCGCGGTGAACACGTGACGCCGGTAGGTCTGGTAGGTCTCACCGTTCCAGATCGCGCGGAAGCCCTTGTCCATCATGCTGCCGAAGTCGGGGATGCCGGCAAGGCAGCACGGCACGACGCGGCCGTCGTGGGTGATGTAGCAGCGCTTCCAGAGGAACCAGCACTTGACCGGCGGTGGACCGCAGGGGCGGGCCTTCGGCTTGCTCGGCGCGCTGGGCCCGCTCGCCGCCACAGGAGCCGCGGGCGCCGCGGCCGGCGCGGGTGCATCGAGCACGGTGAAGTCCGGCGGCATGTTCACCGCCACGCCGAGTGCTTGCGCGGTCGCGCGTGTCCGGTCCATCCACTCGTTCGCGTAGGCGCGGTGGTGGCCGAGGTTCTCGTCCTTGAGCGACGGATGGAACTCGACCAGGTGGTTGAACACGATCCGGTCGCCGCCGAGTTCGTGCACGAGCTCGACGAAGCGCGGCGCCTCGGCGACCGTGCGCTTCATCATGATGAAGTTGAAGTTCATCTTCGGGCGACGCTCCTTCGGCATCGCCTTCCGCTCCGCGGCGAAGGCACGGATGTTGTCCATCACCTCGTCGAAGTCCGCGCCGGTGCGCACCGAGTTGTAGGTCGCGCGGGTGGCGCCATCGACCGAGAAGGTCACGAGCTCCAGCGTGTCGAGCAACTTCCTGCGGAAGCGCGACTGACGCATCATCAGCGTGCCGTTGGTGACGATCTCGAGCTTCGTGTGCGTGCGGATCAGGTCGTCGAGCTTCTCCTCCATCTTGGGAGTCATCAGCGGCTCGCCGAACGCCGAGAACTGGACCGACTTCGCGAAGGGATAGAGCTCGGTGACGACCTTGCCGTAGACCTCGTCCGACATGAACCACTTCGGGCTGTTCGGGTCGAGGAACTGGTTGCACATGAAGCACTTCAGGTTGCAGACCGTCGTGCCCGTCAGGTTCAGCCAGGTCGGCATCGCCCGCGTGATCGGCGCGCACGCGTCCTCGTCCTGCTGCGCGAGCCTCTCGTTCGCGTCCTTGAACGCCGGGCTGCCGAAAGGCAGGGCCTGCAGTTCGGGCGGCAGGATCTCGAGGAGCGAGGGGTCGGCGGGGCTCTGCGTCATCGGTGCGTGCGGGATGCTATCGGCCGTTGCCCTGGGTCGGGCTGACCGTGCCGGGTTGATCAGGCGCCGCGGGGCGCGCATCGTGCTCGCCCCGTGACTGCGAACCTGTCCTGCAAGGGCGTCGGCGCGAGCTTCGGCGCGCGCGAACTGTTCGCGGGGCTCGACCTCGAGCTGGCGCCGCGGGAGGTCGTCGGACTGGTCGGACCCAACGGCACCGGCAAGTCCACGCTGCTGCGCATCCTCGCTCTGCTGCGCGCACCCGACGCCGGCACGGTGAAGGTGACGCCGTCGACGGCTTCGCTCGGCTTCCTCGCGCAGGAGCCCGAGCGGGTCGAAGGCGAGAGCGTGCGTGCGTTGCTCGGACGACGCACCGGAGTGGCCGCCGCGGAGGAGGAACTGCAGGCGGCATCGCACGCGCTGTCCGACGGCGAGCCCGGCGCCGACGATCGCTACTCGTTCGCCCTCGAGAGATGGCTCGCGCTCGGCGGCGCGGACCTCGCCGAGCGCACGGCCGCCGTCGTCGCCGAACTGGGGCTCGGCGTCGATCTCGATCTGCAGATGACCGCGTTGTCGGGTGGACAGGCCGCGCGCGCCGGGCTCGCCGCGCTGCTGCTGTCGCGCTACGACGCGTTCCTGCTCGACGAGCCGACCAACGACCTCGACCTCGACGGCCTGATGCATCTCGAGGACTTCGTCCAGTCGCAGGAGGCACCGGTCGTGGTGGTGAGCCACGACCGCGAGTTCCTGGCGCGCACCGTCACGAAGGTGGTGGAGATCGACCGCAGCCTCCTGCGCGTCGTCGTCTACGGCGGCAGCTACGAGTCCTATCTCGAGGAGCGCCGCACGGCGCGACGGCATGCCGCGGACGCCCACGCGGAGTACGCGGACCGCCGCGCCGAGCTCGAGGCGCGCGCGCGCAAGCAGCGCGCGTGGATGCAGAAGGGGGTCAAGAACGCGCGGCGCAAGGCGCGCGACAACGACAAGTTCGGCCGGGCCTTCCGCGTGGAGACCAGCGAGAAGCAGGCGGCGAAGGTGAGGCAGACCGAGCGCATGATCGAGCGGCTCGTCGAGGTGCAGGCGCCGCGCAAGGAGTGGCGCCTGCAGTTCACCATCGCGACGGCG
>JACRLW010000001.1 GCA_016235155.1 Planctomycetota bacterium | reverse complement strand
GGTAGGAGTCGAGTTCGACGCGATTCGTGCAGACGATCTGCGGCGAGAACCACCGCGTGCGCATCGCCTCGAGCACGTTGGGGAAGTACTGGCAGACGAATTCGAAGCGCGGCTCGCCGCCGATCGACACCGTGTCCCAGAAGCCCTCGTGCCCCTCGACGAACTCCTCGACGGCGACCGACGCACCGCGCTCGACGTCGTGCTGCGCGATCGCCGCGGCGAGTTGTCCGTCGTTCTCGACCCGCACCGCCCCCGCCGCCCCCGCCGCGGCCAATGGTTTGAGGATCACCGGGTAGCCGACCCGCGCGACGAAGTCGCGGATCGCCTGCGGATCGGAAGCGCCGGTCGACTGCGCGCAGGGCACGCCGGCCTCGCGCAGCGCGTGTTTCATCGCCGCCTTGTCGCGGCAGAGGAACGCG
The DNA here is from genome assembly GCA_016235155.1 of Planctomycetota bacterium. GTDB lineage: Bacteria > Planctomycetota > UBA1135 > UBA1135 > UBA2386 > JACRLW01. Next base: position 28,586 of record JACRLW010000001.1, on the reverse strand, counting down.
GTGCGCGCGCTGGTGCCCGGGATCGAACAGCGCTCGCGCACGTGCGCGACCGGCAGCACGTGTGCCTCGACGGTCGTCTCCAGGCGATCGACCCAACCCCGCGCCTGGATCTTCCGTACCGCGGCCTCGAGCGCCGCTTCGTCGACCACCGAGCGAACCTGCTCGTAGGCGGACAGCCACGAGCGCAGCTCGGCGTCGAGGGCTTCGATCGACCGTTCGCCGATCCCGGTCACCCGCGCGCCGGCGGCGTGCAGGGCCCGGACGTGCTCGCGCTGCGACTTCGGGAACGCCGGCTCGACGAAGAGGACGTGCATCGGATCTCGCTCGGTGTCGCGATCAGCCGCTCAGGCGGCGGTAGAGATCGACGTAGCGCGGTCCCTGTCGATCCCAGGACCAATCCTGCGCCATCCCGGCGAGCATCATCGCGTGCCACGCGCCGGGCTCGCGATAGACGCGCACCGCGCGCTGGAGCGCGTCGAGCAGCGCGTGGCTGTCGAAGCGCTCGAAGACGAAGCCGGTGCCCTTGCCGCTCACGGGATCGCGGTCGACGACGGTGTCCGCGAGCCCGCCGGTGCGGCGCACGATCGGGATCGTGCCGTAGCGCATGCTGTACATCTGGTTCAGCCCGCACGGCTCGAACATCGACGGCATCAGGAATGCGTCCGAGCCGGCTTCGATCCAGTGGGCGAGTTCCTCGTGGTAGCCGCGGTAGATGCCGACGCGGTCGGGCATCTGGTCGCGCAGCCACTGGAACCAGTCCTCGTAGCGCGCCTCGCCGCTGCCGAGCGCGACGAGCCGCATGCGTTCGTCGCGCATCACCACCGGCAGGACGTCGGGCAGCAGGTCGAAGCCCTTCTGCAAGGTCAGCCGGGAGACGATCCCGAGCACCATCGGGTCGCCGTCCTGTCGCAGCGCGAAGCGCTCGAGCAGCTTCTTCTTGCACGCCGCCTTCCCGGACAGGTCCGCAGACGAGTAATGCGCCGGCAGGTGCTTGTCGTGCGCGGGGTCCCAGTCGCCGTAGTCGACGCCGTTGACGATGCCGGTCAGGGAATCCTTGCGCTCGCGCAGGGTGGCTTCGAGTCCGCGACCGCCTTCGCCGGTCTGGATCTCGTGCGCGTAGTTCGGGCTGACCGTCGTGAGCCAGTCGGCGTAGAGGAGACCGGTCTTGAGGAAGTTGACCTCGTTGCGCTTGCTCAGGTCGTCCTGGTGGAACATCCCGCGCGACGCCGCGAGTCCGAGGTCGTCGATGACCTTGCCGCCGAACTGACCCTGGTAGCCGATGTTGTGGATCGTCAGCAGGGTCTTGGTGCCGCGGAACACCCCGTCCCACGAGTAGAGCGTGCGCAGGTAGAGCGGCAGCAGGGCGGAGTGCCAGTCGTTGCAGTGGACGACATGCGGCGCGAAGCCCAGGCGCTGACAGAACTCGAGGGCCGCGCGGCAGAGCAGGCCGAAGCGGATGTGTTCGTCGCCGTAGGTCGACGAGTAGATCCGGTCGCGGCCGAACATCGCCGGGCAGTCGACGAAGTAGATCGGCACCTTGCTGTTGGGCAGCTCGCCGACCTTCGCGCCGAACTCCTGCTCGGCGCCGTCGAACCGGATCCGCACCCGCCCGATGTCGCGCGCCTCGTGCAGGTCGTAGCCGCCGTGCGCGATCTGACCATAGAGCGGCATCACCACCCGAACCTGGTGTCCCGTCTTCCCGAGCCAGCGCGACAGTCCCGCGACCACGTCCGCGAGCCCGCCGGTCTTCGCGTACGGCGTCAGTTCGGAGGAGACGAGCAGGAGGCGGAGGGCGTCGCTCATGAGGTCTTGCGGGGCGCCGCCGGTGCTTGTCCGATGGCGCAGCCCCGTCATCGTGCGGGCTTCGATGGTAGCGATGCACCACTGCGTTTTCGCCGCTCCCTTCGCGCTCGAGAGCACGATGCGATTCGTGCGCGCGGCGCTGTCCCTCCCCGGACTGCGCCTCGCCGTCGTCTCGCAGGAACCGATCACGCGCCTCCCCGACGACATCCGCGAGCGACTCGCGGCGTTCGCGCGCGTGTCCAACGCGCTCGACGCCGACGAACTCGTCACGGGCGTGCGCGAGGTCGCGAACACGATGGGCGGCCCCCCGCACTCGCTGATCGGGATCCTCGAGCAGGCGCAGGTGCCGCTCGCCGACGCCCGCGCGCGTCTCGGACTGCCCGGTACGAGCCCCGCCGCGGCGCGCAACTTCCGCGACAAGGCGCGGATGAAGGACATCCTGCGCGAACACGGCCTACCCTGTGCGAGGCACGCGTTGGCGCGCAGCACGCAGGACGCGGCCGCCGCCGCGGCGCGCTTCGGCTATCCGGTGGTCGTCAAGCCGCCGGCCGGCGCCGGCGCGAAGGCGACGGTGCGCGTCGCGGATCGCGCTCAGCTCGAGCAGCACCTCGCCACGCAGCAGCCCTCGGCGTCGTCACCCGTGCTCGTCGAGGAGTTCATCAAGGGCAGGGAGTTCTCCTTCGACACGATCACGTTGGCCGGGCGGCACCTCTTCCACTCCGTGAACAGCTACTCGCCGACGCCGCTCGAGGTGGTCCAGACCCCGTGGATCCAATGGTGCGTCCTGCTCCCGCGCGAGCAACGCATGCCAGCGTTCGACGCGATCTGGGATGCCGGACCGCGCGCGCTCGACGCGCTCGGCATGCACACCGGGATGTCGCACATGGAGTGGTTCCTGCGCTCCGACGGATCGATCGCGATCTCCGAGGTCGCGGCACGACCGCCCGGCGCGCAGTTCATGACCCTCCTGTCCTGGGCGCACGACTGCGACTTCTACCGCGCCTGGGCCGAACTCGTGACCTTCGGGCGCGTCGCGATCCCGCCGCGTCGCTTCGCGACCGGCGCCGCGTACCTCCGCGCGCAGGGTGACGGCGGCAAGATCACGGCCGTCGCGGGGCTCGAGCAGGTGCGGGAGGAGCTCGGCGAGCTCGTCGTCGAGGTGAAGCCGCCGGAGTCGGGGCAATCGCCGACCGGCACTTACGAGGGCGAGGGCTACGTGATCGTCCGCCACGAGGACACGCGCGTCGTGCAGCGCGCGCTCGAGCGGATCGTCGATCTCGTGCGCGTGCGACTCGGGTAGCGCAAGACAGCACGATGCCTGACTGGCTCCAGTCGCTGTTCGACGCGATCACGCACAACAAGACTCTCGCCGCGAGTCTCGTCGGCGCGTCGGTCGCGATGTTCGTCCTCGGGCTCGTCCTCGCGAACGTCCTCGTCGTGCGCATGCCGGCCGACTGGTTCCTGCGCGAACCCCGCGCCCGACACCCGCACCCGGCGGTCCACGTCGCCGTGCTCGTCGGCCGCAACCTGCTCGGCGCCGTGCTTCTCCTGCTCGGCATCGCGATGCTGATCGGACCGGGGCAAGGCTTGCTGATGATCCTGCTCGCCGTCGGCGTGCTGGACTTTCCCGGCAAGCGACGCCTCGAACTCTTGATCGTGCGTCGCAGGCCGATCCACCGCGCGATCGACTGGTTGCGGCGCCGCGCCGGCAAGCCGCCCCTGCTGCTCCCGCCCTCCGCTCCGCTCACCAGCGACGGATCATCTCGAACGGACGGAAGACCGCGTCGAACTCGTTCCAGTAGCGACCGAAGCTCTTGAACACCGAGGCGTCGTGGTTGACGCCGTTGAACATCGCGACGAACGGCCCGCTCACGGCCCCGCCGAGGAACACGAAGGGCAGGGCCCAGTACCGATCCTTGATCCCGTCGTTCACGAACTGGCGCGTGAGGTCGACGGCGCCGGTCACCGGGCTGACGGCGGTACCGATGATGGTGGCGCAGCCGCCGAAACCGGCGGGCGACAGCAGGACTGCGGTGGCGAGGACGGCGGATCGAAGCTTCGACATGGCGATGCGCGAGGTCGCGCAGCGTAGCCGCGCACCATGCCACCGCCTATCGTGCGCCCCCTTCCCTCACGGTCGAACATGAACGTGTTGATGCTCTCGCCGGGTTTCCCCGACGACATGCCCTACTTCACGCGCGGACTCGCGCAGGTCGGCGCCCGCGTCTTCGGCGTCGGCGACCAGCCGATGCAGGCGATCCCCGCGATCGCGCGCGAGGCGCTCACCGACCACCTCCGCATCGGCAACCTCTGGGACGAGCAGAAGACCGTGCGCGAGGTGCAGGACTGGATGCGGGGCCGAACGATCGACCGCGTCGAGTGCCTGTGGGAACCCGGCATGGTCCTCGCCGCCCGCATGCGTGAGGCGTTTCGCGTCCCCGGCCTCGACGTCGAACGCTCGATCACCTTCCGCGACAAGGTCCGCATGAAGGAGACCCTCGCGAAGGCGGGCCTGCGCATGCCCGGGCACGCGCGCTGCAAGACCAAGTCGGAGGTGCGGGCCGCGGTCGAACGCTTCGGCTTCCCCGCGATCGTCAAGCCGATCGCCGGGGCCGGTTCGGCCGACACGCACCGGCTCGACGGCAAGGACGACGTCGAGCGCGCGCTGTCGACCCTCGACCACGTCGCCGAGGTCACCGTCGAGGAATTCGTCGAGGGCGAGGAGTTCACCTACGACACGATCTCGATCGACGGGCGCCCCGCGTACGACAACGTGTCCTGGTATCGGCCGAAGCCTCTGGTCGCGCGACAGAACCCGTGGATCTCCGGGCAGGCGATCGCGCTGCGCGACCTCGAGCGCAAGGAGATTCGCGTCGGTCGCGAACTCGGCTTGCGCGTGCTCCAAGCACTCGGCTTCGAATCCGGCATGTCGCACATGGAGTGGTTCCGAAACGGCGCGGGCGAGGCCGTCTTCGGCGAGATCGGCGGGCGCGCGCCCGGCGGGCGACTCACGCACGTGATGAACTACGCCTGCAACCTCGACCTCTTCCTGGGTTGGGCCGAGGCGGTGTGCCACAAGCGCTTCACGCAGCCGATCGATCGCCGCTTCAACGCCGCGGTCGTGTTCAAGCGCGCGGAGGGTGAAGGGACGATCCGGCGGATCGAGGGACTCGACGGTCTGCTGGCGCGCTACGGCGAGCATGTCGCGCACATCGATCTCGTGCGTGTCGGCGAGCAGCGGCGCGACTGGCGGCAGGTCGTCACCGGCGACGGCTGGATCGTCGTGCGTCATCCGGAACTCGAGACCACGATGCGGATGGCCGATCAATTCGGCACCGACCTCCGCATCTACGCAGCCTGAGAGCAGCACGCCAACCATGCGAGCGACGGCGATCCTCGGTCCCCAACGCCACGCGCCGTGCGTCCGCGACGCGCTGCGATCGTTGCCCGGTCATGATCCGCAGCGCCCGGTCGCGCTGGTCAGCGCGGGTTGGGAGGAGCGCGAGCGCGAGCACGACGAACTCCAGCAGCACGTCGCGTGCAAGGTGCTCAACCTCGAGGTCTTCCACCGCGTCGAGGACGTCTATCGCCGCGACGCCGAACTCCACCGCGCGGTCCGCGAGCGCAACGAGCGCATGCGGCGCCTGCAGTCCTTCTACCGCACCCGCCTTGCGCACGCGTTGAGCGCCGCGCGCGAACTCCTCGCCGCCGACGCCGAGACGGACCTGGTCGAACCCGAGCGCCACGAAGCCGTCCTCGCGGTGCGGACCATCGACCTCCACCACCTCGATCGGCTCCGCGGCGAGCACCATGCGTTCTGGTCGAAGTGGCGCCCCGAACAGCGCGACGCGATCGCGCATCACCGGCGCGAACTGCGGGCGATCCTCGCGCGATGCTCCGCGCTGTGCGTCGCCGGCGGCCATGTCGGCGTGCTGTTGAACCGCCTGAGGCTCCTCGCCCTGCTCGACCTCGTTCCGGAGCTTCCGGTCGTCGCGTGGTCAGCCGGTGCGATGGCGCTGAGCAACCGCGTCGTGCTGTTCCACGACAGCCCGCCGCAGGGCCCGAGCGATCCCGAGGTGTTCGAGGCCGGACTCGGCGTGCTGGGCGGGGTCGTGCCGCTGCCGCACGCGCAGTACCGGCTGCGCCTCGACGACCGTGCGCGCGCGTCGCTGATCGCGCGACGCTTCGCCCCCGACCTGTGCCTGCCGCTGTTCGGCGGCGAACACCTCGCCTGGCGCGAGGGGCGATGGAGCGCGCGCAACCCCGTGCAACGCCTCGACCTCGACGGTTCGCTCACGGAGGTCGCCGCGTGAGCCTCTCGATCCAGGACCTCCTCGCGACCGCCGCGGTCGCGCCGGGGTCGGTCGACGCCTTCCTCGCCCGTCACCCGTTCCCGCTCGTTGAGGGCCGCACGGTCACCTTCGTGTTCCGCGGCCACGCCGACTCGGTCGAACTCGTGCACTGGATCTTCGGGCTCGAGTCGTCGCTGCCCTTCCAACGCGTGCACGGCACCGAGCTGTGGCACCTCTCGATGGACCTGCCCGAGCGTTCGCGCGTCGAATACAAGCTCGGCGTGCGGCGCGGCATGCACCACGCGTTGATCCGCGATCCGCTCAACGAACGCGTCGCGCGCGATCCGTACGGGGCCAACTCGGTGGTCCACGGCAGCGGCTACCAGGTTCCGGACTGGACCAACGACGACCCGTTCGCACGCCGTGGGGAGATCGTCGACCGCCGCATCCACAGCGACGCGTTCGGCGAGGAGCGTGCGGTGCAGGTCTACCTGCCGGCCCGCTTCCGGACGACTCGGCGCTATCCGCTGCTCGTCGTCCACGACGGCCCCGACTACGTGCAGTTCGCCGCACTGCGCACGATCCTCGACAACCTGATCCACCGGCTCGAGGTGCCGCCCCTGATCGCGGCGCTCACCGCGTCGCCGAATCGGATGACCGAGTACGCGGACGACGAGCGCCACGCGCGCTTCCTCGCCGACGAACTCGTGCCTGACCTCGAACGCGCCTACCCGCTCGATCCGGGTGCAGACGCGCGCGGGCTGATGGGCGCGAGCTTCGGCGCCGTCGCCTCGCTCGCCGCGGCGTGGCGGCGCCCGGGCCGTTTCGGCCGCCTCCTGCTCCAGTCGGGGTCGTTCGCGTTCACCGACATCGGCCCCCACGGCCGCGGCCCGCTCTTCGATCCCGTCGTGCGCTTCGTCAACGCGTTCCGCGCCGCACCCGGCCGCCCCGCGGGGAAGTTGTTCGTCACGTGCGGGATGTACGAATCGCTCATCTACTACAACCGCTCGCTGATCCCGCTGCTGACGAGCACCGGCATGGAGGTCCGCTTCGTCGAGGCGCCGGACGGACACAACTGGGAGAACTGGCGCGACCGGCTCCGCGAGGGGTTGTCGTGGTTGTTCCCGGGTCCGGCGTGGGCCGTCTACGAGTGAGGCGCCTGCTCGGAGTCCGGGCTAGCATCCCCGCCCCTCGCTCGCGATCCCCATCGCGGCCGAGGCCGCAACCCTGACGGGTTGCAGCGTCGACGCTGCCGCGTCGACCAGCATCGGCCTGTCCCTCGGGGCAGATCTCTGCTAGCCCAAATGCTTCGAGGACATCGTCGCCGACCTGAAGCTCGCGATCCCGCTCGGCCGCGACACCGTGCGATTCCACGTCGAACGGGTCTCGATCGAGCCCTTCGACCTCCGGCAACCGACACGCTACGACCTGATCATCGACCGCCTCACGCACTGGTACCAGCCGACGCGTGAGTGGATCAAGAAGGCGACGATCCTCGACGGTTGCTACGTGTTCAACAACCCGTGGTCCGTGCAGTCGATGGAGAAGCACACCACGTACTGCGCGATGGCGAAGCTGGGGATGCCGATCCCCGACACGTGGATGGTTCCGCCGAAGGACTACGAGGAGAAACCGGACCTCCAACGCACGCTGACGAGCTACGCGCGCCTCTTCGACCTCGGCGCCATCGGCAAGAAGGTCGGCTATCCGCTGTTCATGAAGCCCTTCGACGGCGGCGGCTGGGTCGGCGTGTCGAGGATCGACGACGAGCAGGCGCTGCGGGACGCCTACGAGAAGAGCGGCAAGTTCCTGATGCACGTCCAGAAGGGAATCGTCCCGTACGACCTCTTCGTGCGCGGCATCGGCGTCGGGCCGCAGGTCCGCGTGCTGAAGTACGACCCTGCCGCGCCGCTCCACGACCGCTACACGACCGCCGTCGACTTCCTGTCGCCCGCCGACGAAGCGCTGGTGCGCGACACCACGCTGACGATCAACGCGTTCTTCGGCTGGGACTTCAATTCCGCGGAGATCCTGACGCGCGGCGGCGAGTGGCATCCGATCGACTTCGCCAATCCGTGTCCGGACTCGCAGGTCACGTCGCTGCACCTGCACTTCCCGTGGCTGGTGAAGGCGAAGATCCGCTGGTCCTTGTTCTGCGCGGCGACCAAACGCCGCTTCCGGCAGAACCTCGATTGGCAGCCGTTCTGGGACGTCGCACAAGAAGACCTCCCCTACCGCGAGAAGCTGAAGCGCTACGCCCAGATCGCCGAGCGGCGGTTCGAGTCGGATCGCTTCGGTCAGTTCTGCGAGACGCACCTTCCGCACCTCGACGAGATCGCCTGGAACTACTTCGCCACCGACCGCGCGCGCGACGCCGTGCGCAGGAAGGTCGAGGCGCTGTACCCCAAGCACGAGTGGGACCCCTTCACCGACCTGTTCTGGACCCGGATCCAGGACTGGCGACGAATCGACGCCGGAGCGCGCGCATGAGCAAGGAGACTTCGACCTGGTACTCCCACCGCGTCCACCGGCGCGTCACCCTGACGCGCTGGGGCGCCCTCGGCACCCCGGTGCTGATCTTCCCGACCGCGGCGGGCGACGCGGAGGAGAGCGAGCGCTTCCACCTGATCGACGCCATCGGCCCCCTGCTCGAGGCCGGACGGGTCAAGGCGTACTCGGTCGACTCGGTGCCGGGTCAGGTGTGGCTCCAGGAGAACAACCGCATCGACCACGCGAGCTGGATCCAGAACCAGTTCGACGAGGTGATCGCGCAGGAGATCGTTCCGGCGATCCGACACGACTGCAATCACGCCGAGGGCTTGCAGATCGTGGTCACCGGCGCATCGATCGGCGCGCTCAACGCGCTCGCGCCGATCTGCCGCCACCCCGACCTGTTCAGCAAGGCGATCTGCATGAGCGGCACCTACGACCCTCGCCGCTTCCTGTCGGGAGATGCCGGCGCCGAGTGGTTCCGCGCGTCGCCCGTCCATTTCGTGAAGACGATCGCCGAGGACTCACCTCAGCTCCAACGCCTGCGGAAGGGTTTCGTGCTGTTCACGCACGGCGAGGGACGTCACGAGGCGCCGCAGGAGTCGTGGGACGCCGCGAACGTGCTCGGCGGCCGCGGCGTGCCGAACCGGGTCGACTCGTGGGGCAAGGACTGGCACCACGACTGGGTGACCTGGCGCGCGATGCTCCCGAAGTACCTCGACGAACTGCTGCCGCGCTGAGCGGGCGCCGGCCGCGCGGTCAGTTGCGCGCGTGCATGCGGCGGAATGCGCCAAGGTAGCGGTACTGCCCGACGTCCTGGCGCAGCGCGTTCAACACCGCGTCGCCGTAGCGGACCGTCGAACGGTCGCCGGAGCCGTTGATCGTCACGCGACCCGTCGCCATCACGCAGCCCTCGATCTCCGCCGGTGCGTTCATCGTGAAAGCGCCGGCCACGTAGAGGACGCCGTTGAACACCGAGTTCGAACCGGCCTGGATCGTGCAGTCGCCGTTGACGTAGACCAGGCCGCGCCCGCGCAGCGGGTGGTCGCGGTCGAAGCTCACCGCGGCGCCGGTGTCGACGACGATCGTCGCGTTCTCGGCGAGACTGCGCGGGAAATCGGCGATGTTGGTGACGACGAGATCCGCCGACGCCCGCATGTCGATGAAGGTGGCGCCGAAGATGTTCTCCGGCGTCAGGTCGAGGGCCGTGGTCGACGTCGCGGTCGCCGGGTTGCCCGTGATCGAACCGCCGACGTTGCTGATCGTGCCGGTGTTGCGCGGGTAGTAGACGCCGACGCCGATCGTGGTGCCCTCGACGCGACCATTCGTGGTCAGGCGACACCAGTCGGCGCGGTTGAGCGCGATCGCCGCATTGCCCGGCGGTTGCAGCTTGCGCCGCAGGATCTCCGCCTCGACGACCTCCATCGCGATCACGTTGTTCGGCGCCTGGTTGAAGGGCAGCGACTCGTCCTCGCGCTCGAACACGTAACCGATCGAGCGCAGCCGCCAGGACGTGCCCGAAGTGCCGGCGCGGCGTTCCATCGAGACGTCGTGCACGCGCATCTGGTCGCGCCACACGCGGCGCTCCTCGTCCGGATCCGTGTCCCAGCGCTTCCACACCTCGTAGCGGCCCCAGGTGCGACCACGGACGCGGAACTCGCGCACGATGCCGACCTCGAGTTCCTGCGTGTCGATGATCGGCGGGACCGCGGTCATGTCGACGATCGGCTCGAACGCGAGCACCGGCTGGATGTTCTGCCGCCGGAACCAGGAGATCGACTCGGTGAGTCCGGCGCGCGCGAACTGGACCGCCTGCGCGCCGACGCGGAACTGCGTGTTGGTCTTGTCGGTGTTGCCGCGTTCGATCATCGCGCCCGTGAGCACGATGCCCGCGGAGATGATCACGAAGATCAACGCCAGGATGAGCGCGGTGCCGCGCTCGCCGTCACGGCGTCGCGGATCGACGCACGACCGACCGACCAGACTCGTCATGGGTGCACCCTGCGTGGCGGACCGCCGACCCGCACCCGATGGAGGTACCGGGTGGAAGCCTCACGCGTCCCCCGGTTCGGCGCCCTCTGTCGTGAACTTGAGCAGCGCGTCCCGATCGGGGACGCCCGCTCATGCGAAGGGGTACTTGTGCGGCACGACGACGATCCCCGTCTCGCTGACCGTGAAGCGGCGGCGATCCTCCGCCGGATCGAAGCCGATGCGCGTGCCGTCCGGCACGATCGTCCACTTGTCGATGATCGCGCGCCGGATCTTCACGTCCTTCCCGACGCGCGCGCCGCGGAACAGGATCACGTCCTCGAGCAGCGTCCGCTCGTCGACGTAGACCCGGTTGGCGAGCACGGAACGCCGGACCGTCGCGCCGGAGACGACGACCCCCGGGCACATCAGCGAGTCGATCACCTCCGAACGCCGGCCTGGTTCGTCGAACAGCGTCTTCGCCGGCGGATCGTTGTGCCACTGCGTGAAGACCGGCCAGGCGTCCTCGTACAGATTGAGCGCGGGCGAGGGGCGGCACAGGTCCTGGTGCGCCTCGAAGTACGACTCGATCGTGCCGACGTCGCGCCAGTAGGGATCAGGGTTGCCGTCGATGTCGACGAAGTGGTGCGCGATCACGCGGCCGTCGCCGATCATCCGCGGGATGATGTCCTTGCCGAAGTCGTGCGTGCTCTCCTCGCCGGCGACGTGGTCGTCCTCCAATCGGCGGACGAGTTCTTCGGTGCGGAAGATGTAGATGCCCATCGAGCCGAGGCAGTAGCCCGGCTGCCCGGGGACCTCGGGCGCGTCCTTGTTCGGCTTTTCGACGAAGCTCCGCACGACGTCCTTTTCGTCGACCTCCAGGACCCCGAAGCGCCGCGCGTCGGCCGTCGGGATGCGGACCGCGCCGATCGTGAGCACGGCGTCCCGCTCCAGGTGGTCCTGGAGCATCCGCCCGTAGTCCATCTTGTAGATGTGGTCGCCGGACAGGATCAGGACGTTGTCGGGGCGCTCGGCGCGCATGGCGTCGAGGTTGTGGAAGATCGCGTCGGCCGTCCCGCTGTACCACGCGTTGGTGTCCCCGTGCTGCGGCGGGCGCGTGACGATGAACTGCTCGAGCCGTCGCGGAAGGAAGTTCCAACCGAAGCGGATGTGCTCTTCCAGCGAGCGCGCGCGGTACTGGGTCAGGATGAAGATGCGCCGGAGACCCGAGTGGATGCAGTTGCTCAGCGTGAAGTCGATGATCCGGTAGGAGCCCGCGAAGGGGACGGCCGGTTTCGCGCGCGTGAGGGTCAGAGGATGGAGCCGTTCACCGCGTCCTCCCGCGAGGATGAACGTCAGCGTGTTGCGGAGATGTTGGGGAAGCAGCGTGGACACGACGGGAACCGGAGCGAGAGGCGAACAGCGGAAGGTGCGGCGTGGCCGATAGAATGTCGCCGCTCGCTCGACTAGAAAACCCTTCTCCGACGCCGATCTCCCGCTTCTTCCGCGCGCATGCGGGGAGAGCGCCTCCGCCCGCCCGTCTTCGCGATCGACCGCCGCCGTACCCATGACGAGTCCCTCCGCGCGCCTCGACCGCAACCCGTGCGAGGCCGAGTCACGCGCGGCGGGTGCCGAGTGGCTCGAACCCGACGGCCGCGGCGGATTCGCCATGGGGACCGTGAGCGGCGCACCCGCGCGCCGCTACCACGGCCTCCTCGTCGCCACCCCCGCGGGCCACGGCAAGCGGCATCACTTCCTCGCCCGCTGGCAGGAGCACCTGCGCGGACCCGGCGCGACGGCGCTGGAACTCTCCTGCATGCACCGCGGCGGCGCACTCGAGTCCGACCCGCGCGTCGTGATCGACGACTTCACGATCGACCCCGCGCCGACCTGGACGCTGCGCGCCGGCGAAGTCGTCGTCGAACGTGAGGTACTCGTGCCGCGCGGACGATCGGTGGTCCTGTGCCGCTGGTCGCTCCGGACCGCGGGCGGCCCGTGCGAGCTCGAACTTCGGCCCAGCCTCACCTGCCGGGAGTTCGATCGACTCCACCGCCGCAACGAGGCGCTCGATCCGCGCGCGACGCGCCGCGGCGACGCCGTGTGGTGCCGCCCGTACTCCGCGCTGCCGGCCGTCGTCCTGAGCGTCGCGTGCCGCGAAGGAACCTGGCGCTGGGAGAAAGCGCCGTGCTGGGTGAAGGGCGTCGAACTGCCGACCGAGGCGGCGCGCGGGTACGAGAGCGTCGAGGACCACTTCGTACCCGGGGTGCTCTTCGTGACGCTCGCCCCGGGCGAATCGGTGATCGTCGCGGCGTCGCTCGACGAGCCCGTCGCGGCGCTCGAGCAAGTCCGCCGTGCCGCGCTCGACGCGCGGTGTGCGAGGGCCGGGTCCGAATCGCGGACGGTCTGCAGCGCCCCACTCGGCGCGCGGCTCGCGGCACGCGCCGATGCTTTCCTGTGGCGTGACGCTTCGGGTCGACCCGGCGTGATCGCCGGCTACCCGTGGTTTTGCGAGTGGGGACGCGACACCTTTCTCGCGCTGCCGGGCCTCACTCTCGCACGCGGACGTCGCGACGAGTGCGCAGCCGTGCTCGAAGGCGTGCTGCCCTTCCTCCGCGACGGGCTCCTGCCGAACGTGTTCGGGCGGAGTCCGGGCGAGAGCCAGTACGGCTCGGTCGACGCGGCGCTGTGGTTCGCGCGCGCCGTCGATCTCTGGCGGCGCGCGGGTACCGCGGCGATCGCGCGCGACGGGCGACTCGACGCATCGCTGGACGCATCGCTGGACGAGGCACTGCTCGCGATCGCGACGCGTTACCACGACGGCACCGCGCTCGGCATCAGGGCCGACGGCGACGGACTGCTGCTCTGCGGCGACGCAGGCCTCAACGCGACCTGGATGGACGCGGAACTCGACGGCGTCCCCGTCACGCCGCGCGACGGCAAGCCGGTCGAGATCGAAGCTCTGTGGTGCGCACTGCTCGACCAACTCGCCGAGCGCGGCGCCGGGGCGCCGTGGACCGACCGCCGCGATCGCGCCTGGCGTTCGTTCGCGGCGCGCTTCTTCGTCGAGCGCCCACAGGACGGCCGAGGCGCCACGCTCGCCGATCGCATCGCGCCCGACGGCACGCCCGACCTGCGCGTGCGGCCCAACATGGTGCTCGCCGCCGCGCTCGGGCGCTCGCCGTTGTCGGCGCGCGCACGTGCCGCGGTGCTCGACCGGTCCGAGCGCGAGCTCCTCACGCCGCGCGGCCTCCGCAGCCTGTCGCCGCACGACCCCGAGTACCGCGGGCGCTACGGCGGCGACGTCGTCGCGCGCGATCTCGCGTACCACCAGGGCACCGTCTGGCCCTTCCTGCTCGGCAGCCACGTCGAACTCGCGCTGCGCGTGCGCGGTCGTCGCGCCGCACCGGCGCTGCGCGCACTGCTCGACGGCTTTCGCGACGCGCTCGGCGAGGCCGGACTCGGCCACGTCGCCGAGGTCTACGACGGCGATCCCCCGCATCGGCCCGGCGGGACGATCGCACAGGCCTGGAGCTGCGGCGAACTGCTCCGCGCCTGTGCCCTCCTCGAGGAGTCGGCGTGACGGACGTCGTCTTCTACTTCCAGGCCCATCAGCCTTACCGGCTGCGTCCCGGACGTCACGAGCGCGGCGAGCCGCAGCAGCGTTGGTTCGACGACGAACTCAACCAGCTCGTCGTCGAGCGCGTCGCGGAGCGGTGCTACCGCCCGATGAACGCGGTGCTCCTCGATCTCGCGAAGCGGCACGAGGGTCGCTTCCGGGTCGGCCTGTCCGTCACAGGCACGCTGCTCGACCAACTGCGCGCGTGGTCACCGGCGACGCTCGACTCTTTCGTCGCGCTCGCCGAGAGCGGCGCGGTGGAGTTCCTCTGCGAGACCTCGCAGCACTCCGTGTCGGCGCTCACCTGCCCCGACGAGTTCAAGGCGCAGGTCGAGCTGCATGCCCGCACGATCGAGGACCTCTTCGGCCAGCGCCCGACGACCTTCCGCAACACCGAGCTGATCATCCGCGAGGACATCGCGCGGATCGTCGAATCGATGGGTTTCGCGACGTTGCTCGGCGAAGGCGCCGATCGGCTGCTCGGTTGGCGCAAGCCGTTCTGGCCGTACCGGCCCGCGGGCTGCTCGGCGTTGAAGCTCCTGCTGCGCTGCTACTCGCTCTCGGACGACATCGGCTTCCGCTTCAGCAACCGCCAGTGGCCGGAATACCCGCTGTTCGCCGACAAGTACGCGAGATGGCTCCACGGCATGTCGGACGACGCGGCGGTCGTCTGCCTGTTCATGGACTACGAGACCTTCGGCGAGCACCAGTGGGCCGACACCGGGATCCTCGAGTTCATGAAGCGCATGCCCGGCGAGGTCCTGACCGACCCGCGCTTCGTGTTCCGCGCGCCGGGTGAAGCCGCCGCCCGCCATCCGGTCGCGGGCGATCTCGCCATCCCCGACGCCGTGTCGTGGGCCGACGCCGAACGCGACGTCTCGGCCTGGCTCGGCAACCCGATGCAGCGTTCGGCGCACGCGGAGCTGTACGCCCTCCGCGACGAAGTGTTGAAGGTCGCAGCGCTCGGGCGCGTCGACCTGTTGGAAGCGTGGCGCCGGATGACGACTTCGGACCACGTCTACTACATGGCCACGAAGCTCGAGTCGGACAACGACGTGCACGAGTACTTCAGTCCGTACGGGCGCCCGCACGATGCCTTCATGACGTTCTGCAACGTCCTCGACGACCTTCGCGCCCGCGTCCGCCAAGCGCTCGCGCCGCCGGACACCGACGTCGCCCCTTCGCCGAAAGCCACGCCAACCGTGACGCACACCCAGGCCACGCCAGCCACCCCCCCACGCCAGGGCCGGACCGACGCTCGCAAGAGGCGCGAGCCGTGAAGACGCCGCACGCTCTCCTCGAAGTGAGCTGGGAGGTCTGCAACAAGGTCGGCGGCATCCACACGGTGCTGTCGAGCAAGGCCAAGACCGCGGTCGCCCGCTTCGGCGACGACTACGTGGTCGTGGGACCGTGGTTGCTCTCCGACACCGATCGCCGCAACGCGTTCACGGAAGAAGCCGGGCACGAGGACTTCGTCGACGCGTGCCGCGCGATGGGTCTGCCGGTGCAGGTCGGTCGCTGGACGATCCCCGGCCGACCGCGCTGCATCCTCATCGAGTTCTCGAGCCTCTACACCCAGAAGAACGACGTCCTCGCGACGCTCTGGGAGGACTGGCAGGTCGATTCGATCGAAGGCGGTTGGGACTACGTCGAACCGGTGCTCTTCGGCTGGGCCGCGGGGAAGGTGATCGAGGAATACTGGGAGCACTACCTCGCGCCGGAGCACCGCCGCGCAGTCGTCCAGGCGCACGAGTGGATGACCGGCTCCGCGCTGCTCTACCTGAAAAAGCGGGTACCGGCGCTCGGCACGGTCTTCACGACGCATGCAACGATGCTCGGGCGCGCATTGTCCTCGCTCGGCCACTCGCCCGAAGACGGTCTCGGCAGCACTTCGATCGACGAACTCGCGCGCACCCACGGCGTCCGGGCCAAGCACTCGATCGAGGGCGTTTGCGCACGCCAGGCCGACGTGTTCACGACCGTCAGCCAGGTCACCGCGAAGGAGGCGCTGCAACTCCATCGCCGCGAGGCGGCGCCGGTCCTCCCGAACGGCATCGATCTCGACGTGCTCGACGAACTCGCCGGCTCGCCCGAGCGCCGTGCCGCCGTCCGCGCGCGGTTGACCGATCTCGCCCAGCGCTTCCTCGGTACGCCCGACCTGCGCAACGCCGCGTTCGTCTGCATCTCCGGGCGCTACGAGTTCCACAACAAGGGCATCGACATCCTGCTCGACGCCGCCGCGCGCATCGAGAAGCGCGAGGGTCGCCCGGTCGTCCTGTGGATCCTCGTGCCCGCGGGCAATTCGGGGCTCCGGTCCGAAGTGCGCGACCGTCTCGACGCCGTGGGCGCCCCGAAGGTGCAGGACCCGATCGGCACCTGCACCCACCACCTCTTCGACGAAGACAAGGACCCGATCCGCAAACGCTCGATCGAGATCGGCCTCACCAATGCGTCGGGTGCACGCGTGAAGCTGATCCACGTGCCGATCTACCTCGGCCCGAGCGACGGCTTCCTCGGCGTGGAATACGAGGCTGCGCTGGCGGCGATGGACATCGGTTGCTTCCCGAGCTTCTACGAGCCGTGGGGCTACACGCCGCAGGAGAGCCTCGGCGTCGGGTTGCCGACCATCACCCGCGATTTCGCGGGCTTCGGACGCTGGGCCCTGGGCCAGGCTCTGACCGACGACGACGGCATCACGGTCGTGCGGCGCCTCGGCGTGCGTTACGACCAGGCAATCGAGCGCGTCGCCGACGCGCTCGAGAAGGCGCTCGCGCGCAGCGCCGAAGCGCAGCTGGCACTGCGGCCGAAGTGCCGGGCCGCCGCGGACAAGACCGCCTGGCGCGATCTGTATGCGCATTACATCGAGGCCTACGAAGCCGCCGATCGCGCCGTCGACTCACGCGCCGCGGCGCGCGTGCCGCAGACGCGGCGACCCAAGGTGCAGGTCGTCGTGGTCCCGGCGAGCACGTCGGCGCCGCGCATCCGCTACTTCGACGTCGCGGCGACGCTTCCCGACGTCCTGCAGCCGCTGGAACGCATCGCGCGCAACCTCTGGTGGTGCTGGGATCCCGAGGCGCCGACGCTCTTCGAGGCGATCTCTCCGCAGGGGTTCGCGACCGCGGGGCGCAATCCCGTGCGCTTCCTGCGCCGCGCGTTCCCCGAAGACCTGAGGCAGAAGGCAACGGACAAGAGCTTCGTCGCGCGCGTCCAGGCCGTCGAGCAGCGCTTCGACGCGTACCTCGCCGCGCGTCGCGACCGCGTCGAACTCGGCAACGGCGCGTTCTTCTCGCGTCACCACCCCATCGCCTATTTCTGCGCGGAGTTCGGCCTCCACGAGTCGCTCCCGATCTACAGCGGCGGACTCGGCATCCTCGCCGGAGACCACCTCAAATCGGCGAGCGACCTCGACCTCCCGCTGGTCGGCCTCGGCCTCTTCTATCGCTACGGCTACCTCCGGCAGCAGCTCACGACCGACGGCCGCCAGCTCGCCCTCGACCGCGAGAACGATCCCGAGCACCTGCCGATCGAGGCGGTGCGCAATCCCGACGGTTCACCGCTCGAGGTCAAGGTCCCCATGCCCGGGCGCGACGTCGCGCTGCGCGCGTGGTTGGTGCGCGTCGGGCGCGTCGATCTGTACCTCCTCGACGCCAACACGCCGAGCAACCGCGACGAGGACCGCGAGATCACCCGCAATCTCTACGGCGGCGACCACGAGATGCGGATCCGCCAGCTCATCGCGCTGGGTCGCGGCGGCGTGCGACTGCTCGGCGAACTCGGCATCGAGCCCGCGGCGTGGCACATGAACGAGGGCCACGCGGCCTTCCTCACGCTCGAGCGCGTGGGGCGGCTCGTGCGCCGGCAGGGCTTCACGTTCGAGACCGCTCGCGAGTCCGTGCGCGCAACCACGACCTTCACGACGCACACGCCGGTCCCCGCCGGCCACGATCGATTCGCGGAGGACGTGATGCGCCGCTACTTCAGCGACGTGCCGGATTGGGTCGGCGTGCCATGGGATCGCTTCCTGCGCTTCGGGCGCGCGGACGCGGCCGGCACCGACTTCAACATGACCTACCTGGCGCTGACGTTCTCGTCGTTCTGCAACGGCGTGAGCAAGCTGCACGGCATCGCGTCGCGTGAACTCCTCCACGCCTACTGGCCGAGACTCCTTCGCGACGAAGTCCCGATCGAGTCGATCACCAACGGCGTCCACCTGCCGACCTGGACCAGCCCGCGCATCGCATCGTTGCTCGGCGCCCGCAATGTGCCGGTGAAGGGATCGCACTTCCAAGAGGGCGCGCCGGTGGCCGACCGTCGCGCGCTCTGGCATGCCCGCAACGAACTCAAGCGCGTGCTCCGCGACAAGGTGATCGCGCGGATCGAGAAGGCGTTCGTCGGCCGCAACGACAGCCCGACGATCCTCACGAGGACCTTGGCCGGTCTCGACGAGCGCGCGCTGTGGATCGGCTTCGCGCGGCGCTTCGCGCCCTACAAGCGCGCAGGTCTGCTCTACAAGGACCAGGCCCGCTTGCGTCGGATCTGCGAGAACGCACAGCGACCGGTGCGCATCCTGGTCGCCGGCAAGGCGCATCCCCGCGATCAGCTCGGTCAGGACATCCTGCGTGGGATCACCGAGATCGCGCGGAGCGAACCGCTGATCGGCCATGTCGTGTTCGTCGAGGATTACGACATCGAATTGGCGCGCGCGCTGGTGCAGGGCGTCGACGTCTGGCTCAACACTCCGGTCCGGATGCTCGAGGCCAGCGGGACGTCGGGGATGAAGGTCGCCGCGAACGGCGGCCTCAACCTCTCGATTGCCGACGGCTGGTGGCCGGAGATCGCCGACGGCCGGAACGGCTGGGTCATCGGCAGCGACAAGCGCAGCTACGCCCAGCAGGATCTGCAGGACCAACTCGACGCCGAGACCATCTACCGGATGCTCGAGGAGGAGATCGTCCCCCTCTATTTCGACCGCGACCACGACGGCATCCCCCAGCGCTGGCTCGAGCGGGTCATGCACTCCCTCGCGAGCGTTCCGCCGGTCTTCGACACGGACCGCATGGTCAAGGAGTACTTCGACCGCAGCTATGCGGAGTTGGGCCGGGGCTTCGCCGCGATGTCGGGCGATCGCGGTCGTGCGCAGCGGATCGCCGAGGACGCCCAGCGACTGCGCAAGACCTTCGAGGCGATCAAGATCCTCGAAGTCCGGCACACCGAGACCACCGACGTCCGCGTCGGCGACGCCGTCGACGCCTACATGCGCGTCGATCTCGGCGTCCTCTCCGCAAACGACGTCGACGTCGAACTCGTCCTCGGCAATGCGACCGACGGCGGCGAGCTCACCAACACGACGACCGTGCCGCTACGGCCCAACGGCACGAGTTCCGGCACGGTGCACGACTTCGCGGGCCAGCACACGGTCACCCGTTCCGGCCGCTATGGCGCGGGATTGAGGGTGCGACCGCGGCGTCTCAGCGCGTCGCCGAGCTCCCTGCGCGACCTCGTCATCTGGGCCTGAGTGGGACGGCGCCTGCCGAGACGGCTCACCGCACGCCGACCGTCATCGCGAGGAAGGTGAGTCGGTCGGTCGCCTCGGCGATCTGCACGTGCGTGGGTTTGCCGGCGCCGTGACCGGCACGGCGGGTGACGCGAAGGAGGATCGGCGCCGGTCCCCGCTGCGCCGCCTGGAGCGTCGCGGCGAACTTGTAGCTGTGACCCGGCAGGACGCGGTCGTCGTGGTCGCCGGTGGTGATCAGGGTCGGCGGATAGACGGTTTCGTGCACGTTGTGCAGCGGCGAATAGGCGCGCAGCACCGGGAACAGTCCGGCGTCGTCGGCGCTGCCGTATTCGGGCTCCCACGCCGCCCCGATCGTGAAGCGGTGATAGCGCAGCATGTCGAGCACGCCGACCTCCGGGATCGCCGCTCCGAAGAGCCACGGTCGTTGGACCAGGCAGGCTCCCGCGAGAAGTCCGCCGTTGCTCCGCCCGCGGATCGCGAGGTGGTCGTGGTCGCTGTAGCCGTTGCGATGGAGGAACTCCGCCGACGCGAAGAAGTCGTCGAAGACGTTCTGCTTCCTCTCGCGCATGCCGGCCAGATGCCAGCCGAGGCCGTATTCGCCGCCGCCGCGGAGCGTCGCCTGGGCGTAGATGCCGCCGCGTTCGACGAACGCGAGGTTCTCGACCGAGAAGGCCGGCCGCAGCGAGCTGTCGAAGCCGCCGTATCCGTAGAGCAGCGTCGGGTTCTTGCCGTCGAGTCGGAGCGGTCCCTTGCGGCGCACGAGGAACATCTTCAACGGCGTGCCGTCGCCGCTGTGGAAGCCGACCTGCCGGACGTCGAACGCGTCGGGATCGAAGCGCAGTGCCGGTTGGCGTACGAGGCGAAGGGATCCCGTCGCGAAGTCGAGCGCATACACGCTCGACGGTCGCGTGAAGCTCTCGTAGGTCAGGTGCGCGACACGGTCGTCGGGCTCGCCGGTCAGTTCGCCGATGCTGCCCAACCCCGGGAGGACGACCTCTCCTTTCGGGCTGCCGTCGGTCGCGAAGCGCACGAGGACGTCGTGTGCGTCGCGCAGGTAGATCGCGAGGATCTCGTCGCCGACGAGCCGCGCTCCGGCGAGCTTCTCCGCGCAGGTGGGCACGACCTGGCGGCGTTGGGTCGCGTCGGACAATGCCACCGCGACGAGCCGTCCGTTCGGCGCGTCGTGATCGGTGACGAAGAGTGCGGCGTCGCCGACCAGGCCGACGAAGTCCCACTGCGCGTCGAAGTCCATCAGGAGCGGGCGCACGGCCATCGACCCGTCCGCGAGGTCGATCCAGGCGACGCGGTTCCGTCGGTCGGTCCCCGCCGAGATGTTGACGATCGCGAATCGTCCGTCGTGCGTGACCTCGGCGCCGAAGCCCCAGTTCGGTTCGTCTGGCCGCTCGTACACGATCCGGTCGGCGGACTGCGGCGTGCCGATCACGTGATAGCAGAGCGACGGATTGCGCGTCGTCGCCTCGTGGATCTCGCCGGCTCGCGGTTCGGGATAGCGCTGATAGAAGAATCCCTTGCCGTCGTGCGTCCATGCCGCGCCCGAGAACTTCGACCAGCGCAATCGATCGTCCAGCGCGGTGCGCGAGGCGACGTCCATCACGCGCCACTCGATCCAGTCCGAGCCGGCATCCGAGGTCGCGTAGGCGAGTTGCCCGCCGTCCTTGCTGAACGACGCTCCGGCGAGCGCGACGGTGCCGTCGCTCGACAGCGAGTTCGGATCGAGCAGGACTTCGCTCTCGCCGTCCGGCGACTTCGCGATCCGCAGCACCGCCTGGTTCTGCAAGCCGTCGTTCTGCGACCAGACCCAATGTGGTCCACGCCGCGCGGGGGCGCTCCAGCGCGTCACGTTCCACAGTTCGGTCAAGCGCGCGCGGATCGCTTCGCGGTCCGGGACGACGGCGAGATGCGCTTCGGTGTGCGCGTTCTGCGTGTCGGCCCACGCGAGCACGTCCTCGCCGTCCTGATCCTCGAGCCAACGAAACGGGTCCGCGATCCTGCTCCCGTGGTACTCGTCGACCACGTCGACGCGCCGCGTCTCCGGCGGACGCACGGCACTCGTCGCCGTCGCAGTCGCGGGGCCGGCTCCGCAGCCCACCAGCCACATCGTCGCGCCCGCCGCGAACACCATCGACACCGCGGCGCGGCTCACCGCGACGCACTTCGTTGCCATCACTTCGCGCATCGACCGCGGAGCGGATCGGGCCCCATCGCGCGGCACAAGCCCAATCTCCGCGCGACGCCGCCGACCACGCTCCCGGCCTTCACTTCCCCTTGCGCGTCGGCCGATCTCTGCTACCGTGCCCCGCCCCGAACGCCCGCCCAGGACGTTCCTGTTTCTGGAGCTGGCCAGGGGCGCGCAGGGTGTTGCGAATCCTGGGGTTGTGGCGGTCGTGGGCGCGAGGTCTCGCGGAGCGCGGAGAGACGCGACGGGGAGAGACACGCGGCGAGGAGGCTGCCGTGGGGTTGTCTCGAAGTCTCGGCGCGCGAGGCGAGATTCGAGAGGCCGCTTAACTGCGGACGCGAGA
Organism: Planctomycetota bacterium; assembly: GCA_016235155.1. Classification (GTDB taxonomy): domain Bacteria; phylum Planctomycetota; class UBA1135; order UBA1135; family UBA2386; genus JACRLW01. Next base: position 6,362 of record JACRLW010000001.1, on the reverse strand, counting down.
CCCGGAGAGACATCGGCGGCGTGGCCCCGGCGAGACCGTTCCGCGCCTCCTTCTCGACACGCTCGCCGACCCCCACGAACATCCCGCCCGCATGAAGCAGCGCCGACCTCGCGGCGCCGGTCGCGACACTGCGGACGGCTGGCTCCCCCATGTCGCGGAGTGCCTCGCCTCCTACGTCTACCTTCTGCGGGACCCCCGCGAAGTGCGGCCGTTCTACATCGGCAAGGGCGTCGGCGGGCGCTGCTTCGCGCACCTCGTCGAGGCGCGGCGGACGCGCCAGGACTCGAGCCGCGACTTCAAGAAGCTCGACACGATCCGCGCCATCGAGGGGCGCGGGGACCGCGTCGTGATCGAGATCCTGCGCCACGGCCTGAACGAACTCACGGCGCTGGCGATCGAGTCGGCGGCGATCGACCTGCTCGGCCTCAAGGATCTCGTGAACATCGTCTCCGGTCACCACTCCGGCCGTGCCCACGTCGAGGACCTCAACGCGCGCTACGGCGCGAAGCCCGCTCAGATCTCGAAGCACCACCCTGTCGTGCTGATCCGCATCGCGCGGCACTACCACGCGCTGATCGAGGAGCAGGCGCTCTACGACGTCACCCGGAGCTGGTGGCGGATCGCCAAGCGTCGCTGCAACCCAGAAACGCCAGGCAGCCCGCGCTGGGCCTTCGCGGTGTTCGACGGCGTCGTCCGCGCCGTGTTCGAGATCGACGGCTGGGAGGAGCCGGACCCGAAGGACTTCGCGCACGACCCCGGTCGCGAGGGCCGGCGCGCGTTCGTCGGCCGGCGATCGATGGTGATGGAGAAGCGGTATCGACTGACGGACGTCACGCGCTGGCTGCCGAAGGGGTCGCAGAGCCCGCTGCGGTTCGTCAACTGCGAGTGAGAGGGTCCGGACGGCGAACGGACAAGACGACTCGAGCGTCGTCGCCCACCCGTGGGCTCGGGGTCATTGCCTCCAGGTCGCGTTCAACGCGGAGACCGCCGCGGAGCACCGAGCGGTGCTACTGCTCGATCTCCTCACCCTCCACACCATGTTGGCTCTCCCTCTCGTTTCTCCCCGTTGAACGCGGCCGTAGATCCGGCTCGATCAGCTTGAGTTCGACGATTGGCCCCACGAACGAGGCGGAGGGCACTACCTCCGGGATCGCACCGGACACGCTGGCTCGCACGCCGGTGGGTCCCCATGGAAAAATGATGAATGCGCGATCGAACTGCTGCGCGACGAACCCGACAGGCTCGGGTTGCGCCAACCAAACGCGAACCTGCTTCTCGCAGAGGTCGATCTCGTTCGTTGGGATCAGCAGCCACCTCTCGGAGTATTCCAAGGGCAGGTCACTCGTCGCGGTGGCGACCAGATTCCCGAGAATCGAGAACTCCTTTCGGTCCTTATCGGCAATGAGCGCGCGGAGTCGGCCAATCAGCAAGTCTCGCGACCAGAAGCGATACAAGTGATGCCGCCCATGCGCCAAGAACAAGTCCGCCGGCCGCCCGCTCTTGGCAGCCTCACGCATGTCGCGTTCACGACCCTCTCGCGCTGGCTTCGAGAGGTTCTGCTCCAGGACCTCCTGATCAACGAGTCGGCATACTTCAACACCCACGACACCACCGTCACGCAGTCGAACGACGCAGTCCGGAGGATCCCCGCCAAGCTCGGCAGCCTTGACCTCCGCAAAGCCCGGCCAGAGATGCCAGCAGAGCTTCATCGTTACCTCCGCTTCGAGCCGCTTCTCGTTGGCTCGATCCCATGGGGTTCCCTCCCACACGAAGTCAGGGTGAACCGGCCACGCAAGCGGCAAAGACCCCCGTCGCACGTAGAGACGGTGGAGGCGTTCGAAGAACTCGTGTTCGGGACGGCGCTCGCTGCTCGTCATGTCGATCACCTCGGGAGGACCTTCTGCCTGATGCAGCTCGGGAGGGGCGGTCAATGCGAACTCCGCCCTTGGGGTCAGTGCCTAGCCTCGCCTGAGAAACCTACCGCAAGTGACATCCACATGGCCACCCCGCCAGCGTCGGTGAGGCTCGCCTTCTACGCGCTCGTGTCCTCGCCGCGAGCGCGTCCGCGCAGGTCGCGTCTCTCACCTGGCGCCGCGAGCTGATCGACGCCACCGCGTTCGCTTCTCTGGTCCCTGTCGCCACCGCGATTATCCACGCGTAGCTGACACGTGTGAACGGGCGACGTCGCGTCGGCGTCGAGAGTGCGCGCAGGCCGGGTCCCCGTGAACGTCGCCACGCTCGATGGACTGGCATCCGCACAACGAGCGGGCGCAACACGACCCAGCGCGCGATCCGCGTGCGCGCCGAGGAGGCCGCCCGCGGCGACACCAAGCGCGTCGCCCGCGACCTCGCCGGCACCGCCCACCGCGCCGTCCCCGCCGCCGCCGACCTCGCCCGCTCCACCGAGATCCTCGAACCACTGCCCGTCGATCGTCACGGCACCGCGCCGGCCCGCCGCGACGCCTCGGATCAGCGCTCACCGATCCCAGAGGAACTCCGTGATACCTTCCCTCCCGCTCGCCTCGGACATCTCCATCGCCTCCGCCACCCCCGTGGGCTTGCCGATGCATCCGCTCCGACTCATGCTGCCCGCGCCGCGCTCGAGCGCGCCGCCATCCGCGACGCTCTCCTCGACTGCGGTTTCCTCTCCTTCAACCGACCGTGACTTCCTCCAGTGTTTCTCAGAACCAGGACAACACGAATTCCTGGGGGCGTACATTCGAGCCCGGTTGTTGAAGCTCCCAAGTGCTGCGCGAAAGACCCTACCATTACCGGCGGGGCGCTTCTAACGAGCTTTCCCTTGCTTGCGTTGATCATGGGGCCCTCACGCGAGCAGACAAAACGGGTTGTGGCGAGATCCATCGTGGATGCATCGGCTTGGCATCGGTGATTGCCGGCACGCGAGTGCGTGGCAAGAACTGCTGGAGTACCCAGGCGCAGGCGGAGGCCGAGGCTGCCAGACTTGCCACGGCCGGTGGATGCAAGCCGGTTCTGTACTCGATTCAGTTCCACAACGACACCGGCAAGGACGGCAAGACTCCGGACGTCGGTAATGACGAGCCGACGGGCAAGGCAGACATGAACTACTGGGATGCTGAGAACCCCAATGGGACGTACTATAACTTCGGCACGATAGTAGGCCCCGACTCTGTGGCCATCGCGGACAACATGCACAACCCCGATCGCGATGGCGATGGCAAGGGAGATCATGAACCCAAGGCCCCCATAATGGAGATGACTGTAGTGGTTGAGTCCCTCGACGCATTCACTGCGCTCATGAGGAATGGACTTTTCAACGCGCAGGTGTGGTGCGTCCTTTGCAAGGGAAACTACAAGTGAACTTGCGCACAGCCAGAGTGCCCTCCCGACAAGCCGTCGCTCATGGCAAGAGGTCAGCAGGCTTGCGGCGTCTTTGCTGGCCTTTGTGTCCGCTTATTGTCTACCTATGCGCTGCGACTTGCGTATCTGGAGCAGGAACCCGATGCATAGTCAATGATCGGTCAGCGTTGGCATCGCACGAGGGCAAGTTGGTGACCCTTCGGGGACTACTGTTTGCAGGTAAAGGCACTACTTTGCTGGGCGTTAGTGTTCGTCATCAGGATCGAGAAATGTGCGGACTTCTTGTCGAGGCGACAGGCTGGCTTGAACGCTGCTACGTTCCGACTCCGGCGGATCCGTTTGACTCCAATACAGGGCGCGTTGGCACCTTCTATGTGTTGAAGGACCCCGATGTTCCAGAGCATTTGGCAACGGTGCGGCGAGTTGAGTTCACTGATCGCTGACGGGAGTGTACGTGCAGAAAGTCCAAGCGGGTTCCCCGGGTTCCGTATGGGCGAGCCGGGGTCCCCGCCACATTACCGGCAGCATGTGACGGTCGCATGAACCGGCGGTGAGGGAGGCGAGCTCGGGGTGGCGAGACAGTCAGGCGTCACGCTGAACGGTTCACGTCGGTCACTGGGGTCGAGATTCTCGTTTCCGAGCCGAGCCGTCGGCCGATCGCACTCCACCTCGACGTTGCGCGGCGATCGCCGTTCACGGCGCGACCACAAACGTCGTGCCGGGCGGAAGGACGCCCGACCCGATCTCGCGAAGCCAGTTCGTGCGACCAAGGCGTAGGGGGCTCGGAGTGACTGAGCATGATGAAACGATCCAGCATCCTGGTCGCAATGCTGCTCGCCGGCTGCGCGACGTACGCTCCTTCCCCCCCGCGAAGCGCGGGCTCGATCCGATCTGCGGCACGGACGGACGTGGCCGCAAGCGCGCTTGCCTCGGTTCTTCTCTCACAGCAGGATCCGCCCCGCGACGGGAGCGAGCGCCGCGGGCTCGTGGGGATCGGAATGACCGAGGATCCCGACACGCTGCTGCTCGGCGGCGAACTCGACTTCCCTGTCAGCGATCGCTTCCTGATCGGACCCATGGTCCAACTCGGACTCGATGACCACACGACCTTGTTCGCTCCGTCGCTGCACGGGAAGTACTTGTTCCCGCCCGATCACGAGCAGGGTTCGACCCGCTGGACTCCCTTCGTCCAGGGCGGCATCGGCATCACCTACCTTTCCAAGGACAAGCCGGGCGCCGAGGACGATCTCGGCCTCCTGCTGCAGGCTGGTGGTGGCGTCGAGGTCCGATTCGATGATCAGATCGGGGTCGCAACGACCATCTTGATCAACGTCCTCCCGGGCGGCGTCTTCGACGAGAACGTCTATCTGTCCTGGCAGGTCGTGCAGTTCAGCTTCAGGTTCTGAGCGCACCGCACGATCGATCATCTGCGTACGGAGCGACGCCCGGCACGCGTCGCTCCCACGTCGACCCGCCGCCCGACCCACCGCCCGACGTTGTGGAAGAGATCCGTGGTGCGTGCGATGCACGTACGCGCGTGGCTGCTGGCCACTCTTCTCACCGGCAGGTCCCGGCCACCGCGAAGTGCCTCTTCGGAAGTTGTTGCGGGATCACGAGATCGAGGTCGCTCGGGATCTTTCCCCGGACCAATTCCGAGCCCGGCTCCAGCAGGGTCCGCGTAGCGACGGGACCGGGCACCGCACGGTACTTCGCTGACGGAACCGTTCCATTCATGGTGACAACATGCTCATGCTGAAACTCGGCCCGCTCTCCGCGGGCCTGTGTGCGTTGCTCGCACATCATGCGGTCGCGCAGCGCGCGACGACCGAGCCGAAGCCGCGCATCAGCGACAGCGCCGCAATCAGGATCCAGGACAAGGACAAGCCCGCCGATCCGTTCAGTCGCCTCGAATCCTTCGTCGGCGCACGGGTCCGCCTGCACGGCGACGCCGACCCAGACGAAGCGGACAAGTCCGGAAAGACGGATGAGAAGGGAAGCGCGACTCCGACCCTCGTACCGGTCGTCACGCGTCTCGTGCTCGACACGTCCGATGGAAGCGTGGTGGCGGCCGTCCTTTCGACCGGCGATTGGGTCGGGAGCCCCGACAAGCTCCTTGTCGTTCCGATGTCGGCCATGCATCGCGACACCAAGGTGCGCGACACGGACGCGATGGCCGGACCTGAGATGATCCTGAGCGCAACCCGCGCGCGATTGGCGACGCTGCCCGCTTTCGACACGAAAGACGTCGAGAAGCGTGGCCTCGTCGCCGTCGTGCAGGATGCGCTGACGGCCTGGGAGAAGTCTGCCAGGCCCGGCAGCGATGCCGCCGAGGCTCAGCCCGCGTCTGCCGGCCGATCAGGTGAAACCGGCACAATCGCAACCACTTTGATCCTCGCCGAGCAGATCCGGCCTGCACAGGTGCGCGCGCGCGACGGCAAGTTCGGCACCGTCAAGGAGTGCTTCGCCGACAGCGATTGCCGGCGACTGCGCTTCGTCGTCGTCACCGCCGACGGCACGGATCTGCTCGTGCCCTTCTCCGCGCTCCACTTCGTCCACCGCACGGACGGTGACGAGTGGCTGATCGATCAGCCCGCCACGGCTCTGCGCGAGAACAGCGTCGAGTACAAGAAGCCCGCGGATCGGCTGATCGACCCTTCGGCCGCTCAGCGGGCTGTCGACGCCCACCGGATCTCGAAGCGGTAGGCAACCGAGACCAAGGTCGGGTCAGCTCGTCCGGCTGATCCGGCTCGACACGACAAGCAGGCGTCCTCTGCCGTAATCTCTGGTCAGCCGAGAATCTCGCAACCCAGGACCGACTTCGCGACGCCTGCCGGCACGCCCAGCATCGCTCGAGACGCACTGTGCGAGCGCGTGCTGGGCGTGTCTTTTCTTGTGCGCTCGCCCAAAAGCTCGCGTCCGCACCTTGCGGATCCACAGGACTCACGTGGACCACCCCGCCGGCGACCCATCGCGGCCGAGGCCGCAACCCATCCGGGTTGCAGGCGTCGTCGCTGACGCGACGA
>JACRLW010000022.1 GCA_016235155.1 Planctomycetota bacterium | reverse complement strand
GTACAGTTCCGACAAGGCGTCCGCCAGGCGTCCGGTAATCTTCTGCTTCGTCTTCAGCCCGCCTCCCAGCAGCGCCACAGTCAGATCCGCAACGAACGCGAACGAGCGCGAGGCGCGCGCCAACTGGCGATACCAGACCGACATGCGCAGCGCGCCATCGGGTGCGGAAGCAAATGCCCCGCCGGTCAAGTTGTGCACGAAGGCGCCGGTCGCGTTCGAGAGCGAGAAGGCGACGTGGCCACTTAGAGCGTCCTCGAAGGTGTCGAGACCGCGCCGCCTGTCGTTATCCTGAGCCGACTGCACTTCCTTGTAGAGATAGGGGTGCGAGCGCAGCGCGCCTTGCGCGAACGTGATGAGAGTGCGCGTCAGGATGTTCGCGCCTTCGACCGTGATGCTGATCGGCGCGCCCATGTAGGCGTGCGCGAGCGTGTTGTTGGGGCCGCGCGAGATCGCCGCGCCGCCCTGCACGTCCATGCCGTCGTTGATCGCTTCCCGGAACAGCTCGGTGAACTGGTACTTCGCCATCGCGGTGACGACCGGCGGCTTCATGCCGGCGTCGAGGCCACCGGTGACGAAGCGCCGCGCGGCGTCGAGCAGGTAGGCGTAGCCCGCGATGCGCGCGAGCTTGTCCTCGATGCCCTCGAAGCGGCCGATCTCGAGGCCGAACTGCTTGCGCACGCCGGCGTAGGCGCCGACCGCGCGCGCGACGAGCTTGGCGCCGCCGCAGCTCGTCGCCGGAAGCGCGATGCCGCGACCCGCCGCGAGACACTGCATCAGCATGCGCCAGCCGCGGCCCGCGCCGGACACGCCGCCGATGATCGCGTCGACGGGGACTTCGACGTCCGTGCCGCTGGTCGGGCAGTTGATGAACGGCACGCCCAACGGGTCATGACGCTTGCCGAGCACCACGCCTTGCGTGTGCGCGGGGATCAACGCGCAGGTGATGCCGAGCGACTTGCCCTTGCCGAGCAGTTCGTCGGGATCCTCGAGCTTGAAGGCGAGACCGAGCACCGTCGCGCACGATGCGAGCGTGATGTAGCGCTTGTTCCAGGACAGGCGCAGCGCGAGTTCGCCGTTCGCGCGGCGGAACACGACGCCGCGCGCTTCCATCGACGCCGCATCGCTGCCGGCCATCGGCTCGGTGAGCGCGAAGCAGGGGATCCGTCCGTGCCGTGGTGGAGGATCAGCTCGGCGGGGCCGAGCGAATTCGGCACCATCACGGTGATCGCCAGCGGCATCGAACGCGATGCGAGCTTCTGGATCACCGCGCTGTTGCCCGAGGCCGAGAAGCCGAGGCCGTCGAACTCCTTCGGCACGATCATCCCGAAGAAGCGCTCGCGTCCGAGGAAGTCCCAGACCTCGCGCGGCAGGTCGCGCTCCTGCCAGACCTGCCAGTCGTCGACCATGCGGCAGACCTGTTCGACGGGGCCGTCGAGGAAGGCCTGTTCGTCGTCGCGGAGTTCGGGCCAGGGCGTGCGCGCGAGCGCGCGGAGGTCGGGCTTGCCGGAGAACAACTCGCCGTCGACCCAGACGTCGCCGGCCTCGATCGCCTCGCGCTCGGTGTCGGAGATCACCGGCAGCAGCTTCGCGCGCTGCACGAAGGCGCGGATCTTGTCCGTGACGAACTTCCGCCGCAGCGTCGGCACGTTGAACAGGACGATCGGGACCGCGGTGATCGCGATCACGACGAGCGGCACACCCAGGCTCCACAGCAAGGCGAGCGCGAGCAGGCTGTTGGTCCACAGCGGCAGGCCGACGAAGGCCGCGCACAGGACGGTGACGGCGACGAGCGCGATCGCTGCGGCGCCGGGCAACACGGCGAGCCAGCCGTGCGTCGGTAGGTTCGACAACATCTCCCGACTCCTATCGGCCCGCGGGCGGGGATTTCCCGACTCCTGCACGCGGCGCGCCGCTCGGGCGCGGCGCATGGCTCGGGAGCCGGGCGCAGGCCGCTTGCAACATGGCGCACGAGCCGGTCAGCGCGCGATCCGTCGCCTCAGGATCGCGTAGCACCCGCTCGCGCGCGTCTCGAACAGTGCCCGGGAATCCAGCGCGGGGATTTCCAGGCGACGGATGCGGAACGGATCGCGGCAGCGCTCGGGGTTGACGTGATCGTCGAGATCGAAGCCCGCGGCGTAGCCGGCGCGGCGCGCGGCCTCGAACACGGCGAGAGAGACGTCCGCCGGCTTGCCGTTGGGATAGACGATCGCGTCGCACGCGCGGCCGGACTCGCGCTCGATGCGCGCCTTGCTCTCGGCGAGTTCGTGAGCGAGCGCATCGGACTGGAGCCGGCTGAGGATCGGATGCGTGACGGTGTGCGACGCCAGGTCGATCCCGAAGTCGCGCAGCGCGCGGACCTCGTCCCAGTCGAGGAAGTCGACGAGTTCGCCGTCGATCGCGCCGCGGTCGAGTCGCGAAGTCTTCCTGAACTCCGTGAGCCAGCTTCGACACGCATCGTCGGACAGGCCCTTGAGTGCCTGCCGCACGCGATCGCCGACCGCCTCCCGGCCGGCGCGGTGCCCGGGTCGCGCGATGCGCTCGGCGCCGGCGGGGAACGCGATCGAATCCCAATCCCCGTCGGCGATGCGCAGTTCGACTTCGGTCGGCCAGAGCAGTTCGTGCGTGCCGATCAACGCGGTCGACAACGCCACGACCGCGGGCACGCCGAACGACTTCAGCACGGGAGCCGCGACGGTCAGGTTGTTGCGATAGCCGTCGTCGAAGGTGACGAGCACCGCGCGGTCGGGGAGATCCCGCACGCCGGTGGCCCACGCGATCACCGTCGCGAGGTCCACCGGCGTGTCGTGCCGCGCGATGGAGCGCATCTGTCTCACGAAGGCCGATCGCGTGACGGTGTTGCGGTAGCGCGGTCCGGCGGCATGTTCGTCGCGGACCACGCCGTGGTAGCACAGCACGCGCAGGCGCCGCCTCAGGACGCGGCGCGCGATCGCCGGCCCGCCGAGGATCCGCACCGCGCCAAATGCCGAGCGCTTGAGGAGTGCGGGGATCATGCGCGGCGGCTCGGCGGCGTGCCGCGCGCGTCCACCAGCGACAGTCGCATGTATCGGTCGCAGCCGTGATGGCCGGTCGCGCCGGCCGGTGCGCAGACCTCTTCGAATCCGAAGTGCTGATAGAGAGCACGGGCTGCGTGCATCTGCGTGGTCGTTTCGAGGTACGCGGTGCGATAGCCCGCGGCGCGCATCGACTCGAGGCTGACGGCGAGCAGGCGCTTGCCCGCGCCGCGGCCGCGGAGCTCGTCGCGGAAGTACATCTTGCGCAGCTCGGCGGTGGCGTCGTCTCGCGACGTGCCGGCGAGGCGCGCGAAGCCGCCGCAACCGAGCACGCGACCGTCGACCTCGACGACCCAGTACGCGGAATCGGGCGAGGCGTAGTGCGCACTCATCGCGCCGACCTCGGCATCGTGGATCGCGAAGCCCTCGCCCGCGCAACCGAACTCGGTCATCGTCGCGCGGATGATCGCGGCGACGATCGCGTCGTCGCGGGCTTCGATGCGACGGAGGGTGAACGGCGCGGCGTCGTTCATCGCGTCTCCGTCATGGCGTCGCGCGCGCGCCGCAGCAGGTCGTCCCAGACCAGCGCGGGCCCCGGGTCGTTCTTGTTGGTCTGCACGTGGTAGTGGCCGAGCACGCCGCGGAAGGACGCGAACTCGTCCGCGGTGAGCGCGCGGGCGAGCGGCTTGCCGGCGGCGTCACGCGGGACCTCGAGCGCGAGCGACGGGAACACGCGCGACAGCGCCGCGGTCAGCCTGGCGAGGGCCTCGTGCTGCTCCTTGGTGTAGTCGTGCATCCAGACCCGATCGCCGTTGATCTCGCCCTCGAACAGCTCGTTCGAGGCCGGTCGGGCGACGAAGCCCTTCGTGCGGACGCCGGTCTCCGCCACCGCCGGGAACGCGATGCGCAGTCCGGCCTCGTCCTTCGCATACCAGCTCCGCATGACCGGGTGACCGGGCGCGGGATAGGCGCCGATGTGGGCGATCTCGATGCCGACCGAACGGTCGTTCGCGATCGTCGCGTGCCAGGCGCGCTCCTTCAGGTCGAGCGTCTGGTAGATCGTGCCGTCGACGTCGAGCAGGAAGTGGACGCTCAGGTTGCGCTTGTCCTGGAGGATCTGGAAGCAACGGCGGGAGGTCCCGCAGACGTCGAAGTGCACGACGAACTGGTCGACGCGCTCGGCGAGCTCATCGCGCGTCCAAGCGCCGGCGGGGGCACCGCCGCGATCGCCGTAGCGCTTCTTGCGCACGGGCTGGCCGTCGGGCCCGGACTCGGGCGGGGCGAAGCGGGGGACCTCCGAATAGGCGTCGTAGCCGAAGGGGTCGGACCACAGCACGACCCTTGTACCGATGTCGACGTACTCGCCGCAGACGACGATCTCGTCGCCGTCGCGCCGGCCGCCGCCGCCGGTCGTGAGGCAGGCGACGGCAAGGCAGAAGAGGAGGGCGAGCGAGGCGAGGACCTGCGCGTAGCGCCGCGTGACGCTCCTCAGCGACGAGGCGTGATCCCCGTCGGTCGGGAGCGTGCTCGTGTCGGGAGAGGGCGCGGCGCGCATGGCGCGGCCTTGTACCGCTGTTCGCGGCGGCGGAGAACGCCGATCATGCGCGCCATGCCGCGTCCGCTGTCTTCGCTCGCCGCCGCCGTGTCGTTCTCCGTCGTGCTCGCGGCGCAGGAACCCGGACCGACGAGCCCGCCGGCACCGGCGACGCCCGCCGCGAACGACGCACCCGCTCCGCTGCCCGAGGGCGCGCCCGAGGCGATGCGCTTCGTCGACCGCGCCGATCTGAAGCGGCACGCGGAGTTCCTCGCGTCGGACGAACTCGGCGGCCGCTACACCGGTTCACCCGGCCAACAGCGCGCGGCGCAGTACATCGCGAAGCACTTCGAGTCGTTGGGGCTGGTCCCGCTCGGCGACAAGAAGGGCAGCAGTCGCTCGTACTTCCAGGAGTACCCCCTCGAACGGACCTCGCTCGATCCGAAGACGACGAAGTTCGAACTCGGCGGGACGCCCTTCGCGCGCGGCTGGGCCTTCGTTCCCGCTGGCGACGGCACGAAGTTCACGCTCGACGGCGAGCTCGTCGACTGCGGTCACGGCGACCCGGCGACCTTGCCCAAGGGCTTCGGGCGCAAGTTGCCGGTCGTCACGCTGCGCTCGGTCGGCTCCGGCGCACGCAGCGGCCTGGTCGGCGGACTGTCGCTGAACAAGATCGGGGCGATCCAGCGCGAGCTGGAGGGTCGCGGCGCGCGCGCGGTGATCTACCTCGTCGACGGCGACGGCGGCGTCGCCGACACGATCAGCAGCCGTGCCTTGATGCCCGAGCGGCCGCTCGTGCGTCGCAACGGCGGCGAGCGGCCGGCGATGAAGGACGTCGGGGAACGGCCGGCGATCTTCGCGTCGGGCGCCTGCGCGGATGCGATCCGCGCGGCGTTCGACGGACAGGGCGGCAAGCCGTCGCTCGTCTTCCGTACGGCGGTGCTCGAGGAGCCGCGGTTCGACGCGGTGAACGTCGTCGCGATGCTGCCCGGCAAGAGCAAGGAAGCGATCGTGTTCTCCGCGCACATGGATCACGTCGGGATGCGCATCGACGGCGACGTCTACAACGGCGCGGACGACAACGCGTCGGGGAGTTCGGGTCTGCTCGACGTCGCCGACGCCTTCAGCAAGGGCGGCAAGCTCGACCGCAGCGTGATCTTCCTGTCGGTCTCCGGCGAGGAACTCGGACTCTGGGGTTCCGCGCACTACGCCGACAACCCGACCTGGCCGCTCGATCTGCTCGTCGCCGACATCAACATCGACATGATCGGCCGGCTGACCCAGGGCGCCGGCCCCGACGAGATCCAGGTCACGCCGACCTTCAAGCACGCGGAGTACTCCACGCTCGTGCGCACCGCGTCGGACGTCGCCGGTCGCATGGGCATGCGTTTCACCGACGGCGACCAGTACTACGAGCGCAGCGACCACTACAACTTCGCTCGCAAGGGCGTGCCGGTGGTCTTCTTCTGCAACGGCGAACATCCCGACTACCACAAGGCGAGCGACGAGGTCCACAAGCTCGACTTCGGGAAGATGGAACGCGTCGCGCGCCTGGCGTACTGGACCGGGATGACGGTGATCGCCGCCAAAGGACGTCCCGAGCGTCTGGGTTCACGCGCCTCGTGGTGAGCGTCGGTCGCGCGCCGACAGTCCGCTCCCCGTGCGCGGCCACGATCGCGCCCGCGTCGTGCACCGCCGTCCGTCCACTGCAGCCCATCTTCCCCGCTTGATCGCGAACCTCCGTCGTCGCGCCGCTCTCGGCGCCGTTCCGCTCGCCCTCGTCCTCGCCCTTGCCACGGCCTCCGCGCAGGCGCCGCCGTCGCTCGCCGTACCCTCGCCCCTGCCGGCGGGCGCGCCCGCGGGGATGGGCGAGATCAGTTCCGACGGCCTTCGCGAGCGCGCGACGTACTTCGCCTCGGAAGCGCTCGGCGGTCGCTTCACCAGCACTCCGGGGCAGCGGGCGGCGTCGGAGTACGTCGCGCAACACCTCGCCGCGCTGGGTTACGAACCGCTCGGCGACGCGCGACCCGACGGCACGCGGTCGTTCCTCCAGAGCTGGCCGGTCGGTCGCACGCGACTCGACGGCGACCGCACGTCGCTCGAGATCGCCGGAACGACGCACGCGCGCGGCTTCGGCGTGGTGGAGTCGGAGAGCGGGGACGCGGTCGACGTCGCCGGGTCGCTCGTGTTCGGCGAGTACGGCGCTCCCGCGACGTTGCCCGAGTCGGTGGCGGACGGCGACGTGCCGTTCGTGATGCTGCGCACCCGTTCGCTCGCGCGCTTGCCGGTCGAGGCGCAGTTCATGCAGGGACTGGGCCTGCTCGGCAAGGCGTCGTCGATCGCCACGCGACTCGCGTCGCGCGGCGCGAAGTGCGTGGTCTTCGGCATGTTGCACGACGACAGCAGCCTGGGCGACTTCCTGAACTACTGCGGCCTCACCCCGGACAAGCCCCTGGTCCGCTACGGCGAGGACCGCGGCATGGCGGCGATGGTCGAGGGCATGCGCGTCGCGGTGCCGATGGTGTTCCTGTCACGCGCGCTCACGAGCGACGCGTTGACGTCGCTCGGCTATGCGGTCGACGGCGCGAAGTTCTCGCGCGCGCAAGATGCGGCGGTCGACGCCGCGGTGCGCGTCAAGGTCGCCGTGGTGCACGACCAGGCGGAAGCCTGGAACGTCTGCGGAGTGCTCCGCGGCGCCGATCCGGCCGTCGCGGACGAAGCCGTGGTCTACTCGGCGCACATCGACCACATGGGTACGCGGCTCGACGGCCGCATCTTCGGCGGGGCCGACGACAACGCGTCGGGCAGCGCGTCGCTCTGCGAAATCGCGGAGGCCCTCGCGCGCGGCACGCGGCCGAGGCGCTCTTCGATCGTCCTCTCGGTCGCCGGCGAGGAGGAGGGACTGTGGGGGAGCAAGCACTGGGCGGAACACCCGAGCTGGCCGATCGAGGACGTCGTCGCCAACGTGAACATCGACATGATCGGTCGCGTCGCCGACCTCTCCGGCGCCGACGAGATCTCGATCACGCCGAGCTACCAACACCCGAAGTTCTCGTCGATCGCGCGGCGCGCCGCGGAACTCGCGACCTCGTTCGGCCTCGGGCTGACCAGCGGGGACAAGTTCTACGAGCGGAGCGATCACTACAACTTCGCGGTGCGCGGCATCCCCGTCGTCTTCTTCTGCGACGGCGAACACGAGGACTACCACCAGGTCACCGACACCGCGGACAAGCTCGAGTACGGCAAGATCGAGGCGGTGGCGCGGCTCGCGTTCTGGGTCGGCGTGGACGTGGCGAACGCACAAGAACGACCTGCGGAGATCGGCCGGCAGCAGGGCTGGCTCGAGGAAAAGGAAGCCGCGACGGAACGGCGCCGCTGAGGCGGTGGAGCGAGGTCCGAGGGTCGCTCCGGGACCGGGACAGGGCCGTCGGGCCGGTGTTTTCAGCGGGGTCGAAATCGCGGCGAAAGGCGTCCCAGGGCTTGTGCCGAAACCAGGATCACCGTATCAGGATACCATGATACGGCCCGCGCGACCGGGCCGTCCCCCGCACCGTGAGCTCCTCCGCCGCCACCCTGCCCGCCACCTTGAAGCTGCTGTCGGATCCCACCCGACTGCGGCTGCTCGCGCTCCTGGCGCAGGAGGAGTTGGTCGTGCAGGAACTCGTCGCGATCACCGGTCTGCAGCAGAGCCGCGTCAGCAACCACCTCTCGCTGCTGAAGCGCGCGCGGCTCGTGCGCGATCGGCGTGAAGGGAGCTGGAGCTTCCACTCGCTCGTGCCGCCGTCCGACGACGCGGCGCTCTCACCCGGCCTCTTCGACGCCGTGCTGCGTCCGTACCTCGCGAGCGGATCGGGTCGCGCCGACGCCGAGGCCCTCGAGCGCGTGCGCGAACAGCGCCGTGAGCGGAGTCGGCTCGCGCACGACGCGCTCGCGTCGCGATGGGTGGAGATCGGCCACGAGTTCGCGTACGGCTCGCTGCGCGCGGAGGCCCTGGCGGCGATCGCGCCGCGCACCTGGACGATCGCCGATCTCGGCTGCGGCGCGGGCTTCCTCACCGAGTATCTCGCGCCGCGCAGCGCGCGCGTGATCGCGATCGATCACGCCGGGCGCATGCTTGCCACGGCGCGCGAGCGCGTTGCGGCGGCGAACGTGGAGTTCCGGAACGGCGAACTGGAAGCGCTGCCGCTCGCCGACGGCGAGGTCGACGCTGCCTTCGCGAATCTCGTCTGGCACCACATCAGCGACATGGATCGCGCGGCTCGCGAGCTGTTTCGCGTGTTGAAGGACGGCGGCATCGCCGTCGTCACCGACCTGCTCCCTCACGACCAGGAATGGCTTCGCGAACGCATGGGCGACTTGCGCCTCGGCCTGCGCCAGGAGGTGGTCGCGCGCGCTCTCGCTCGCGCCGGCTTCGGCGTCGTCGAGGAGTTCCCGGTCGTCGATCGCTATCGGGCCAAGGACCCGGCCGGCCGACCGATCGACCTCCCGCTCTTCCTCGTGCGCGCGGTGCGCACGACTCCGCATCCCTGATCCGTATCCCTTTTCTGACGAGAACCAACGATGCCCACTCTGCTGAAGAACGACTTCAAGGTCCGCGACCTGTCCCTCGCCAAGCTCGGCCGCATGGAGATCCAGCTCGCCGAGGTCGAGATGCCCGGCCTGATGGCGCTCCGTGAGGAGTACCGCGGCAAGCAGCCGTTGAAGGGGGCCCGCATCACCGGCTCGCTCCACATGACGATCCAGACCGCGGTGCTGATCGAGACGCTCGTCGAGCTCGGCGCCGAGGTGCGCTGGTGCTCCTGCAACATCTTCTCGACGCAGGACCAGGCGGCGGCCGCGGTTGCCGTCGGACCGAAGGGCACGATCGAGGAGCCGCGGGGCGCGCCGGTCTACGCGTGGAAGGGCGAGACGCTCGCGGAGTACTGGTGGTGCACGGAGCAGGCGCTCACGTGGCCCGACGGCAAGCTGCCGAACATGAGCCTCGACGACGGCGGCGACGCGACCATGATGGTCCTGAACGGCGCCGAGTGGGAGGCGAAGGGCGTACCCGCGCAGAAGGCGGCGGACCCCGAGGATTGGGTCGAGTTCGTGAAGTGCCTCGGCGCGTCGATCCGGGCGAACCCCGGCAGGTGGACCAAGGCGCGCGCCTCGATCAAGGGCGTGACGGAGGAGACGACGACCGGCGTGCACCGCCTCTACCAACTCCACAAGGAGGGCCGCCTGCCGTTCCCCGCGATGAACGTGAACGACTCCGTGACCAAGTCGAAGTTCGACAACGTCTACGGCTGCCGTCACTCGCTCGTCGACGGGATCATGCGGGCGACCGACCTCATGCTCGCCGGCAAGGTCGCGGTGGTGATGGGCTACGGCGACGTCGGCAAGGGCTGCGCGCAGGCGCTGCGCGGGCAGGGCGCGCGGGTCGTCGTGACCGAGATCGACCCGATCTGTGCGCTGCAGGCGCTGATGGAGGGCTACGCCGTGAAGACCATCGAGGACGTCGTCGCCGAGGCGGACGTCTTCATCACGGCGACCGGGAACAAGGACGTCATCCGCGTCGAGCACATGCAGCGGATGAAGCACAACGCGATCGTCGGCAACATCGGCCACTTCGACAACGAGATCGACGTCGCCGGTCTCGCGAAGGTGACGGGCATCCGGAAGGTCAACATCAAGAACCCGCGCGAGCACGGCAACCAGCTCGACCAGTGGGTCTTCGCCGACGGCCACGCGATCCTCGTGCTCGCCGAGGGCCGCTTGCTCAACCTCGGCTGCGCGACGGGCCACCCGTCGTTCGTGATGTCGAACAGCTTCAGCAACCAGACGATCGCGCAGATCGAGTTGTTCGCGAACGCCGGCAAGTACGACAAGTCGGTCCACGTGCTTCCCAAGCAGCTCGACGAGAAGGTCGCGCGCCTGCATCTGGCCAAGCTCGGCGCGAAGCTCACGCGTCTCACGACGGACCAGGCCGAGTACCTCGGCCTTCCCGCGGACGGCCCGTTCAAGCCGAATCACTACCGCTACTGAACGCGCCCGACCCGGGCGCGGCCGGCGCATGGACTTCCGCGTGCAGGATCACGTCGACGCGCTGCGCGATCCGGCGATCTGGCCGGTCGCGCCGCGCGAACAGGGCGATCCGATCGTCGTGCAGACGCACGTCTCGGTCGTCGTGCTGTGCGGTGATCGCGCGTTCAAGTTCAAGAAGGCGGTGCGGCTGGCGTTCCTCGACCAGTCGACGCCCGCGCACCGCGAGGCGGCATGTGGCGAGGAGTTGCGGATCAACCGGCGGTTGTGCCCCGATGTCTATCTCGGCGTCGCCGCGCTGCGCCGCACCGCGCTCGGCTTGCGGTTCGATGCGGCGAGTCCGGCCGGCGGCGACGTCGTCGATCACGCGGTCGTCATGCGGCGTCTCCCGGCCGACCGCATGCTCGATGCCTTGCTCGAGCGCGACGCGGTGGCGACCACGGCGATCGAGGCGCTCGCGCGTCACGTCGCCGCGTTCCATCGGCAGCAAGCGCGTGCCGCCGACGACGCGGTGCGCGCCGCCGGGGCGCCGGAGCACCTGATCGCGCTCGCGCGCGACAACTTCCGCGAGACGGCCGCGCTGTGCGGAGTCCTCTTCGATCCGGAGCTCCACGCGCTGCTCGCGACGAAACTCGAGTGCGCGCTGCCGGCCCTGTCCGCGGCGCTTGCCGGCCGTGCGCGCGAAGGCCGCGTGGTCGACGGCCACGGCGATCTGCATGCGCGCAACGTGTGCATGGTCGAACCGCCCGCGATCTACGACGCGCTGGAGTTCAGCGCGGCGTTCCGCTGCGGCGACGTCGCGACCGAGGTTGCCTTCCTCGCGATGGACCTGCGCTATCGCGGCCATCGCGCGCTGGCCGAGCGCTTCGTCGAGGCCTACGCGAATGCCGCGGGCGACGACGGTCTGCGCGCCGTCCTGCCGGAACTCGTCCGCTATCGGGCGATGGTCCGTGCCAAGGTCGATGCGCTCGCTGCGCGCGACGAGTCCATCGACGTCGCGGATCGTGAACGGGCGGCGGCGGCGGCACGGCGCCATCTCCGCCTCGCGGCATGGACCTGCGCCGAGGACGGCGGCGCCTTCGCGCTCATCGCGAGCGGACTGCCGGGGAGCGGCAAGTCCTTCGTGTTCGACGCCCTGTCGCGCGAAGCCGGTTGGCCGTGTCTGTCGACCGATCGCGTGCGCAAGGAACTCTGCGGCGCGGCGCCGCACGAGCGACTGCCGGCCGCGGCCTACGACGCGGCGACGAATCGGCGCGTCTATGACGAACTGGTCGCGCGCGCGCGCGCGTGCGCGGGTCCCGTCCTGCTCGACGGCAACTTCCCTCGCCGCGATCGCCGCCGCGACGCGCGCGATGCCCTCGGCCGCCGCACCCTGCTCGTCGGGTTCACGATCGACATGGCGCTCGCGCACGATCGCCTACGCGCGCGCGTCGCGCGCGACGATGCGGTCAGCGACGCCGACGCCGCGGTCCACGACGCGCTGCGATCGGAATACGAGTCGATCGAGACCTCGCGCGAAGCGCCGGCGATCCTCGTCGACTGCGCCGCGGATGCGACCCGTTCCCTCGACCGGATCGCCTGCTCGTTGCTGCGCGGATGATCCGCGTCGCTTTCGTCGTTCACCGCACGAGCAGTTCCGCCCGTTCGATCCGCAGCGCGACGCGCGGCAGACCCGGTCGCGAGCCGTTCGCCTCGAGCGCCTGCAGCGCCGGTTCGCTGTCGATCACTTCGCCAAAGATCGTGTGTTTGCCGTCGAGCCAGGGCGTCGCATCGAAGGTGACGAAGAACTGGCTGCCGTCCGTGCCGGGTCCCGCGTTCGCCATGCTGACGATCCCGCGGCGATCATGACGCGGCCCGCCCGGGGGGAACTCACCGTCGAGCTTGTAGGCCGGCGCGCCCTTGCCGTCGCCGCGCGGGCAACCGCCCTGGGCCATGAAGCCGGGGATCACGCGGTGGAAGCTCAGGCCGTCGTAGAAGCCGAGCCGCGTCAGCCAGGCGATGTTGAGCACGTGATGCGGTGCCCATTGCGGCAGGAGTTGCACGCGGACCAGGCCGACGTTGGTGTGCAGGACCCAGTGGTAGGTCGCGCGAGTCTCGACCGGCACCGCCGGCGGCGACGGGACGCGGAGGCGCCAGTCCGCGACGCTCTTGTCGATCGCCTTCACGGCGAGTTGAGCATCGAGGAGGTCGAGGAGCCCGAGTGCCGGAGCGTTCGGATGCAGGCTCACCTCGGTGGGCGCCGGATCCTGAGGGGGCGCCGCTTGCGGCACCGGCGCGGGCGCTCCGACGGGCTTCGCGTCGCCGGCGGCTTCGATCGGCGGTGCGACCGCGCGCATGACCGGAGCTCGCGCCGCTCCCGTGCCGTCGCCCCCTTCGCCCCGCGGCGGCGCGTCCCAGTCGCCGCGTGACGTGGAGGACGAACACGCCGAAGCCGCGGCGAGTGCGAGGAGCAGGACGTGATGCGGTTTCATGCGCGGAGACCGTCGCGATCGAGAGTGCGGCGAGGCGACTGCGGGGAGGGGGACTCGAACCCCCACGGCCGTGAGGCCAGCGGATTTTAAGTCCGCTGCGGCTGCCGATTTCGCCACCCCCGCGGAGCCGCGGAGTGTAGCGGGCTTCGCGGTGATCGGCGCAGATCCGTGGTTGCATGGCAGAATCCGCGCTGCACGCTTCGACCCGACGCCGCTCGACCCATCGCCACCGATGACACACCCTCTCGTGTTCCGCCTCGCGATCCTCGTCCCTTGTGCGATTCCCGCCGTCGCCTCCGCACAGCAGGCGCGCGTCGTGCCGCCGGGCTTCGCCGACATCGAGGGCAATCTGCTCTCGACCTATCCGTTCGGCCGCGCCGCAGGAGGCATGCAATTCGTCTGCGATCCGAACGTCGTCGCGAGCGCGCCGGGGCTGATCTTCGACGTCGCGTTCCGCGTCGACGCCGACGCGAACACCTATCAGGCCTACACCAAGCAATACAAGCTGACCGCGGCGCAGACGCCGATCGCTGCGGCCGCGATGACGCGCGATCCGGTCGCGAACCACGGCGGCGCGACGCCGACCGTGGTGTTCCAGACGCCGCTCAACGTCCCGGCGAGTTCGCCGGTGTCGATCCTGCCGAAGCCGTTCTCGATCACGCTCCCCTTCGCCGCGCCGTTCACCTACGACCCGGCATTGGGCGGCTTGATCCTCACGCTGACGACCGACGACGCGATCAGCCCGCCAGGCACCTACCGACTCGATGCGGCGAGCACGCGCAACGACCGTGCGGGCGGGATCGTTGCCTCGCTCGCGCCGGGCTGCAACGCCGCCGGCGCGGCCGTCTCGCTCGCGGTCGACGCGACGCTGCTCCACTTCGGCGGCACGCTGACGGCGACGATCACCGGCAACTCGCCGGGCGCGTTCCCGCTCGCGGCGTTCCTGCTCGGCGCGACGCGACAGAACGTGGACCTGACTCCGCTCGGGATGACGGGCTGCACGCTCGACACCGACATCCTCGCGAGCATCACCGTCCTGGAAACCGGCGGAGCCTACGCACCGGTGATCCTGCCGATCCCTGCCGACCCCTTGCTCGAAGGCGTGCCGTTCTTCGCGCAGGCGCTCGGCGTGACCGCGACTCCCGGGACCCTGGCGGGCTCGGTGACAGGCAACCTGGTCGGGCTGCGCATCGGCAATCCGGTGGGTCACTCGATCTGGTCGCAGAGCATGTTCACGACCAATCCGACCGCGACGCAGTGGTCGATCGGCCAGGTGGGGACCTATCAGCCCGTGCTGCGCCTCGGCGGCATCCTGCCGTGAGCGCGTCGCGGATCGAACGCGACTCGATGGGGGAGATGCACGTGCCCGCGCACGCGCTGTGGGGTGCGTCGACCGAACGCGCTCGGGCGAACTTCGGCTACGGCGATCGCCCGCTGCCACGGTCGGTGTGGCGCGCGCTCGGACTGCTGAAGGGTGCGGTCGCGCGAGTCCACGGTGAACTCGGGCTGCTCGACGCGGCGAAGGCGGACGCGATCGCGCGCGCGGCGGACGAACTCGCGGCCGGCGCACTCGATGAGCACTGCGTGATCGGCGCCTTCCAGACCGGGAGCGGGACCTCGTCGAACATGAACTGCAACGAGGTGCTCGCCAACCGCGCCGCGGACCTGCTCGGCAAGCCGCGCGGCGGCGGCGCCGTGCATCCGAACGACGACGTCAACCGCGGACAGTCGAGCAACGACGTGTTCCCGTCCGCGATGCAGCTCGCGCTCGCGCTCGAGACGCGGGACGTCCTGCTGCCGGAACTCCGCCGCCTCGCCGACGCGCTGCACGGCCACGCGGATGCGACCTTCGGCACGATCAAGTCCGGGCGCACGCACCTGATGGACGCGATGCCGATCCGCGTCGGCCAGGAGTTCCGCGGCTACGCGCAACAGGTCGAGCGCGGCGCGGCGCGGATCGCGACGGCGGCTACGGCGCTCGGCGAACTCCCCTTGGGCGGCACCGCGGTCGGCACCGGCGTGAATGCCGATCCGCGCGTGGCGCCGCGCGCGCTCGAACGGCTGAGCGCGGCGCTCGCCTTGCCGCTGTGGGTCACGACCGCGCCGTTCCAGGGGCAGGCCGCGCTCGACGTCGTCGTCGCGTTCAGCGGTGCATTGCGCGGCTTCGCGACGGCGTTCTACAAGCTCACCGACGACCTGCGCTGGATGGCGTCGGGTCCGAACGTCGGGCTCGACGAACTGCGCCTGCCCGCGATCCAACCCGGCAGTTCGATCATGCCCGCGAAGGTGAATCCGGTCGTCTGCGAGGGCGTGCTCATGGCGTGCGCGTGCGTGCTCGGCTGCGACGCGGTGATCGCGTTCGCGAACACACAGGCCCGGTTCGAGCTGCACACGATGATGCCGCTCGTCGCCGATCAGGCGCACGACGCCGTCGCGCTGCTCGCCTGCGCCGCGACGGACCTCAGGGAGAAGGCGCTGGCCGGCGCGACCCTCGCGCCCGACCTCGCGTCGCGCGTCGCGCTCAACCCGATGCTCGCGACCGCGCTCGCGCCGCTCGTCGGCTACGAGGCCGCGGCCGCGATCGCGAAGACCGCGCAGGCGAGCGGTCGCAGCGTCTTCGACGTCGCCCGCGAAGCGACGTCGCTCGACGCCGCGACGCTGCGTTCGCTGCTCGACCCGGCCCGTCTGGCCGGCGAACGGGGGGCGACCCGGGACGGCTGAGCGGCGCCGCGACCGCCGAGCCCTCAGAGCCCCGGGTGCCCGAGCATCGGCTTGTCCGGCTCGATGCTCGCATCCGCGGTGACGCGGCCGAGCCGTCCGGTGAGCTTGAGCCAGACCGCCTTCAGCGCGACGAAGGGCAGGTACAGCCCGAACACGACGACCGCGCACACGAGGATGTCCGCGGTCATCAGGATCCAGAAGATCAGCAAGCTCAGGGCGCGGGCCATCGCAGCGGGTCGAGAGCATAGGCCCGATCGGAGGGCGCGGCCCCGCGGCTGAACCGCGATCTTCGCGCAGCGGCCGGGGTGCGGACTTCCCGCGTCGCTCGGCCCGGCCGACGATGCGCCGCCATGAGCGCATCCAAGCCGCGCGTCCTCGTCCCGATCGCCGACGGCACCGAGGAGATGGAGTTCACCATCGTGGTGGACGTGCTGCGTCGCGCCGGCGTCGAGGTCGTCACCGCGGGACTCGACGGCACGCGCCCGCATCGCTGCAGCCGAGGCATCGCGATCGTGCCCGACGTGCCCCTCGCCGAAGTGCGAGGTCCCTTCGATCTGATCGTGCTGCCCGGCGGCGGCGAAGGCAGCGTCCGGTTCGAACGCAGCGCGGAACTCGGCGCCGTCCTGCGCGCGCAGCAGGCCGCCGGCGGCGGCATCGCGGCGATCTGCGCCGCACCCTCGGCGCTCGCGGCGCACGGCATCGGCAAGGGTGCCGCGATGACGGCCCACCCGAGCGTGAGGGACGCTGTCGCCGCGCACGGCCAGTGGTGCGAGGAGTCGGTCGTCGAGAGCGGGACGATCGTCACCGCCCGCGGCCCGGGCACCGCATTCGAGTTCGCCCTGGTCCTGGTCGCCCGGCTCTGCGGCGACGACATCGCGGCCCGCGTGCGCGCGCCGATGATGTTCGAGGACTGAGGCTCCGGCGGGGCGGCGGGGCGGCGCAGCGGGGGTGCGAAGGTGACGGCGGGAATCGAACCCGCGTAGACGGATTTGCAATCCGTTGCCTGGCCACTTGGCTACGTCACCGGACGGCCTCGTT
>JACRLW010000052.1:17022-46143 GCA_016235155.1 Planctomycetota bacterium | reverse complement strand
GGTTCTTGGCGAGCTCGTCGCGCGTCATGCCGATCCCGTTGTCGCGGATCGTCAGCGTCTTGTTCTTCTCGTCGCTCTCGATCTCGATGCGGAGCGGCTCGCCCTCGGCGGCGAGGCCGTGGTCGGTCAGCGCCTCGAACGACAGCTTGTCCAGCGCGTCGCTGGAGTTGCTGATCAGCTCGCGGAGGAAGACCTCTTTGTGGCTGTAGAGCGAGTTGACGACGATCGACAGGACCTGGTCGACCTCGGCGGCGAACGGTTGCTTCTCGGCGTGGGAGGTGGCCATGTGCGTGTGCGTTGCGGTGGAGGGCCGAGCAGGATTCGCTGTCGTGCGCGCGGCGTCAAGCGGGCGGCCGACCCGGCGCGAGCTCGAAACTCATCAGGTCCTTCGCGAGGACGATCGGGCCGCCGAACTCGACGCGGGCCTCGGCGAGCAGGTCGTGGCCGTCGCACTCGGGGTAGAAGTGCGTGAGCACCAGTCGGCGCGCGTTCGCTCTCGATGCAGCGCGACCGGCCTCGGCCGGCGTCATGTGGCCGGGACCGGGGGCCGCGGCGGGGAAGGCGCTGTCGCAGACGAACAGGTCGGCGTCGCGCGCGAGCGGCACGAGCGCGTCGCACCACGTCGCATCGCCGGTGAACGCGGCGACCGCGCCGTTGCTGCCAGAGACGCGATAGCCGAGGCTCGCCGCCGTGTGTTCGATCGCGATCGCCTCGACGGCGAGCCCGAGCACGTCGTGCGTCCCCGGCGCGATCTCGACGAGTTCGAGCTCGTAGCCGCGCGGCGCGAGCCAGGGCCAGGCCGCGGTGAGGTGGCCGACGAGCGCGCGCAGACCCGTAGCGCCGACGATGCGCAGCGGCGCGCGTCCTTCGTAGCGCGGATTGCGCAGGCCGAACAACAACGCCGCGACGTCGGCGCAGTGGTCGGTGTGGTAGTGCGTGAGCAGAACGGCGTGGACGTCGTCGAGGTCGAGCGCGACCTGGGCGAGTCGGCGGACGACGCCGGGACCGAGGTCGATGCACAGGTTCCGTCCGGCGTCCTGGACGAGGTAGCCCGCGGGGAAGCGATCGGGCCGTGGGACCGCGGTGCCGGAGCCGAGCACCGTCACGCGCATCGCGTGCTCCTCACGTCAGGCCGGCGGTCTTGCGCGCGGCCTCGTAGTCGTCGGGCGTGTCGACGTCGCGGAAGAAGCGCAGCGCTGGGTCGATGGCGCGAAGTTCGGCGGGACCCAGCAGCTTGATCCCCGGCAGTTCGGCGAGTGCTTGCGCGCGGCGTTGTCCGGCTTGCACGAGTTCGTGCACGGCGGAGTGCACGCGGAGGTTGTAGATCGCGCAGAGCGGTTGCGGCTCGCCGTCGTGGGTCGGAACGACGCCCATCTGCTCGCCGAGGAGGTCGAAGAACCTGCCGATGACGACCGCATCGAGGAACGGCAGGTCGCAGCCGGCGACGAACACCGCGTCGCACTTGCGCTCGAGGAACGCCAGGCCGGCGTCGATCGCCTGGAGCGGCCCCTCGCCGGGACGCGCGTCGTAGATCAGTTCGCACTCGGTGTGCAGCGGCGGCAGATCCTGGTGATCGTCGCGCGCGACGACGACGACCGGGTGCGAGCATTCGATCAACGTCTGGACGGTGTGGAGCAGGAGGGAACCGTCGCCCCAGGGCAGGGCCGGCTTGCTGCGTCCCATGCGGTCGCTGCGCCCGCCGGCCAGCACCATCGAACCGAGGATCATGGCCGCGGAGGCTACGGGTCGGTCATCATGCGGAGAACAGTTCGTCGATCGTTCCGATGAGCGATTCCCAACCGCTGCTCGACCGTCTCTTCGCCGCGCTGGATTGGCACGCGCTCGGCGCGATCTACTGCGACGAAGGCGGCGACGCGTTCTGGTCGGAACGGCGCGAGCCGACGCTGCGCATGGGCCGGATCTGGGCCGCGGCGCTCGCGAAGCGACTGCCGCGCGGGGGCAAGAGCCTCTACGTCGGCGCCGGCGTCGCCGAACTGCCCGCGATGCTGCACGAGATCCGCGCGACGGGGCGCTCCGTCGTCGCCTGCAACCTGCGCGCGGCAGAGTGCGCGGTGATCGCGACGGGACTGCGCGCCGTCGGCGTCAGCGCGGACGAACTCGATGTCGTCCCGGCGGACGTCCGCACGCTGCTCGGCGGCGCCGCCTTCGACCACCTCGCGATGGTGAGCGCGCTCACCGACCCGGAGACCTGGCCGGTCGTGAGTGCGGTGACCTATGGCCGCGTGCCGGCGGTCCTGCTCGACGTCGCGGCGTTCGAGCGCGAACGGAGCGAGATCCTCGCCCTCGTCGAGTCGCTTGTCGGCGTGCTCGCGGTGCCGGCGTGGATCACGACGACCGGCGACGAAGTGCCCTGGCTGATGCACGTCGCGCGCGCGCACGGGCTCTCGCTCGACGTCGACGACGATCTGCTCGAGACCGCCGTCGTCGGCGACCCGATCGGATTCGTGCGCGTGAAGAAGGCGTGAGCGGATAGCACCGGCGTGCGCCGTAGGATGCGCCGCCCCTGATGCCCACGCCCCGCCTGCCCGACCCCCTGCCCGACGTCATCCTGGCACCGCTGACGAAGGGCGGGAACCTCCCGTTCCGTAGGCTCTGCGTCGAGTTCGGCGCGTCGATCACGATGTCGGAGATGGCGTACGCGCGGCAGGTCGTGCGCGGCTCGCGAACCGAGCGGGCGCTCCTGCGCAAGCACGCGAGCGAGACCTGCTTCGGCGTGCAGATCGCGGCCTCGAAGCCCGAGGACGCGGTCGCGGCGGGGAAGATCGCCGTCGAGAACGGTGCTCGGTTCGTCGACCTCAACTGCGGCTGCCCGATCCACGACGTCGTGCGACGCGGCATGGGCGCGACGCTCCTCCAACGACCCGCGGCGCTGCAACGGATCGTCGCGGCGATGGTCACGGGTCTGGGCGTGCCGGTGACGGTCAAGCTGCGGTCGGGTTGGAAGGAGGATGAGATCAACGCGCCGGAGATCGCGCGCCTCTGCGAGGACGCCGGCGCCGCGGCGATCACGCTGCACGCGCGCACGCGGGAACAGCGCTACACGAAGTCCGCCGACTGGGGCCTCGTGAAGCGTCTGGTCGAGGAGCGCGGGATCCCGGTCGTCGGCAACGGCGACGTCCTGACCTGGCACGAGGCGCGCGATCGTCGCGCGGAGAGCGGTTGCGCCTCGGTGATGCTCGGACGCGGCGTGCTGATCAAGCCGTGGCTCTTCAAGGAGCTGGTCGAGAAGAAGACCTGGCTGCCGACGGCGCAGGAGCGGGTCGAGGTCTACGCGAGGTTCGTCGCGCATTGCCGCGAGCATTTCGGCGCCGACGAGAAGGGCAAGAAGAAGGCGAGCTTCTTCCTGCCCTGGCACTTCGGCTTCTTCTGTCGCTGGCGGCCGATGCCCGAAGCGATGTTCGAAGAACGCGCGAAGTCCTATCCGCTGATGCAGACGCGTGTCGACACCGACGGCGAACTCCCGCCGCTCGAGCGCATCCTCCGCGATCCGCGCGAGGACGTGCACCGCAGCATCGCGGGGATCTTCTGGGAGGCGTCGGATGCCGCAGCCGCGTGCGCCGCGCTCGAGAGCCTCGCCGAGGCGACCCCCGCGCCGATCGACGGCGAAGCGGGCGAGATCGCCGTGGCGCACGGGTGAGGCAGCTCGGTCGGCTCGGTCGGCTAGGTCGGCTCAGTCAGCGTCGAGCGCCGGCAGTCCGTCGATCGAGTGCCGGTTGTGCTTTCGCCGGAATGCCGCCGCGCCGACCTCGCCCTTCTCCGCCCACCACGCGTTCAGATGGTCGCGGTCGCGCACGAACGTGAACTCGGGGACGCAGTAGCCGCACGACTGCGACACACGATCGACGCGCACGCGGACGATGCCGCGCGCAGCGGGGTACTCGGGGAAGCGGGGTCGGAGCACCGCGAACTCCGGATCCGACGGCGCCATCGACTCGCCGCGACCGTAGATGCGCACGATGCGCGGCGGTCCGTCGAAGGCGCAGAACATCAGTGTGATGCGGCCGTTCTCGCGCAGGTGCGCGATGGTCTCCGCGCCGCTGCCGGTGAGGTCGAGCCAGGCGACGGTGCGGGCGTCGAGGATGCGCAGCGAATCGAGGCCCTTCGGCGAGACGTTGACGTGCCCGTCCGCGGCGAGCGGCGCGGTCGCGACGAAGAACAGCCGCTGCTGCACGAGCCAGGCGGCGAGAGCGTCGTCGATGGAGTCGGTCGCGGAACCCATCGCCGGAGTGTAGGCGCGCTCGCGGATCGTCGGAGCGCTCCGGACCACGATGGCGGCAGGTGATCCTCGACACCGGCGCCGACGAGCCGTCGTGCGAGCCGCGACGGATCAGCCCGCTTCGACACGCCCGAACTCCGCCGCGATCCAGCGGCGCACCGCGTAGCTGCGGAAGCCCTTCGCCGCGAGGAAGCGCGACGGATTGCCGCCGGTCGCCGCGAGCTCGGCGAGATCGCGCGCGAGTTCGTCGCGCGTGTCCATTGCGGTCGCGACTTCGAGTTCGAACGCGCGTTGGCGGCGGAGTTCGCAGGCCCCGATCGCGAGCGTGACGCACCCGACGATGACGGCGCCGATCCCGATCGAAGCGGGCCAGGGGAGGTCGAGGAGCCAGCGCTGCGCCAACGCGCCGCTCGCGGCGATCGCGCAGCCGGACCACAGCTTGATGCGCGGCGCGATGCCGAACGATGCGCCCGGGAAGCGCGGGGGTTCCGTCGTCGACATCGGCGTGGCCGCGATCCTACGGCGCGTCGCCGCGCGTCGCCGCGCGTCGCCGCGCGTTGGCGCAGCGCAGTACGCGTCGGCATGATGCTCGCCCGCCAGTGAACCCGCTCATCCGGCTGATCCCTCCCGCCATGGTCCGGTTCTTCGCGCGACCCTATGTCGCGGGGGACTCGTTGGCGAAGGCGATGGAGGTCGCGGCCGGCCTTCACGTCGAGCGGGGGATCGCCAGCACGCTCGATCTGCTCGCCGAGGGGATCCGCGACCAGGAGACGGTCGAGCGGAACGTGGCGACCTACCTCGCGATGGTCGACGCCGTCGCGAGCGACCGTCGCTTCGACGGCGCCCTCGACCGGCCGACCCTCTCCTTGAAGCCGAGCAGCTACACGACGTCGCCGCTCGACCTGGGCGGCGACGCGCGGGGCGCGGCGCAGGCAGTCACGCGGATCGTCGAGCGCGCCGCCGAGCGCGGCGTCCGGGTGACCGTCGACATGGAGAGCCGGCACTGGACCGACTTCACGATCGGGCTGCTCGGCGGACTCGCCGCGGCCGGCCACCGCCATGTCGGGGGCGTGTTCCAGACCCGGTTGAATCGGACCGAGCTCGATCTCGATCGCCTTCCGCCCGGCCTGCGGGTCCGTCTCGTGATCGGGATCTATGACGAGCCCGAGTCGGTGGCCGTGCGGGACAAGCGGGTCATGAAGGAGCGGCTCCTGGTCGCTGCCCGGCGCCTGTTCGAGCGGGGGCACTACGTCGAGTTCGCGACCCACGACGAGGCCTATGTCCGGCGCTTCCTGAGCGAGGTCGTCCGGCCTGCCGGCGTCGCGGCCGACCGCTACGAGGTGCAGATGCTCTACGGGGTTCCGCGCGATCGCCTGCTCGGGGAACTGCGCGAGGCGGGGGTGCGGGCGCGCCTCTACGTCCCCTTCGCCCTGGGCTGGCCGATGGCGATCGCCTACCTGCGGCGCCGGCTCGACGAGTACCCCAAGATGATGTTCCTCGTGATGCGGAACGTGGTCCGCAAGGGCTGAGCTCGGACCCGACCGAGACCGCCGACTTCCTTGGGCTCGCGGGCTCGTGCTATACTCCCCGCCCCAATGTCCGTACCACTTGCCACTATCGTCGAGCGTCTCTGCGCCTGGAAGGATGTCACCCGGAAGACCGATCAGGGGAAGGACAGCTTCTACGTCCGCGGTCAGGTCTTCGCCTACCTCGGCAAGAAGGGTGTCGTCGTCCGCCTCGCGCCCCCGCAGGTCGTGGAGGCGTTGAAGATCATCGGCGCGAAGCGTCAGCCCGACGAGACCGACCCTCACTCGCGCGAGTTCGTCGAGATCCCGGTCTCCGGTCCTCGCGAAGTCGAGCGCGCGATGATGTGGCTCCGCCGCGCGTGCCGCCTCGGCCGCACGGCGGCCGGCCCGGTCTGAGTCGGACCGGGTCACGAGTCGAGTCGGGCCCGCGGGCCGGCGAATCGTCGCGCCCCGCGATGGGTCAGGCGTCGGGCCTTCGCAGCCGGGCCTCCGTGCGCCACGATTTCCGCGCCCGCCACCCGACTCGCCGACCATGCCCAGACTCGCCCCGCTCGCTTTCGCCGCGCTTGCCGTCTCGTTGCCCGCCCAATCGATCGACCTCAGCGTCGACGGTGGTTCGATCGGCGGCACCCTCCAGATCCGGATGGCCGGCGGGACGCCGGGCCAGGCAGGGTTCATCTTCCTGTCCTTGCTGCCCGGCCCGACGCCGCTGTCGCTGATCGACCCGTCGGATCCGCGGAGCCTGAGCGTCGGGTTCGACCTGCTGGGCCTGACGATCGCTTCGGTGTTGCTGGTGCCGCCGGAGATCGTGGTGCCGCCGCTCGCGATCCCGAACGATCCCGGGCTGATCGACGGCGCGATGTTCTTCCAGGCGGTGACCGCGCCGGGATTCGCGAGCCTCGTCGACCGGATCAGCCTCCCGCGCGCGGTGCGCTTCGGTCCGCCCAACGCGTTCCGCGATCGCTTCGTCGCGCTGGCGAACCCGCGCTCGTTCTTCCCGGTGATCCCCGGCACCGACGGCCGCACGCTCGTCCCCGGCGGCGGCGCGGGCGCGCTCTTCGCGCAGATCGCCCGCAAGGACACCGAGTGGTTCGACCCGATCAGCGAGACGTTCAGCGCGGGTCAGGACATGACCATCGAGCGCTCGCTCCACACCGCGACGCGCCTCGCCGACGGGCGCTGGCTGGTCGTCGGCGGCGTCGATCGCCTGAACGACCCGACGGCGACGGCGGAGATCTTCGATCCGGCGAACGGTTCGTTCACCGCGGTCGCGTCGATGGTCTTGCAGCGCGCCGGTCACGCCGCCGCGCTGCTGCCGAACGGACGTGTGCTCGTGTCGGGAGGGATCACCGACATGAACGCGCCGAGTTCGCCCCTCGATCCGGTCTACTCGATCACGACCTCGACGGAGATCTACGACCCGGTCGCGAACACGTGGAGCCCCGGCCCCGCGCTGCGCAAGCCGCGAGCGGGTCACCTCGCGATCACGCGCGCCGACGGGCGCGTGCTGCTCGCGGGCGGAGTGAGCTGGTACACGTTCATCATCCGACTGCCCTCGCTCGAGAGCACGACCGACCTCTACACGCCCGCGACCAACGCGATCGCCGCCGGGCCGGCGATGCGTCAGGCGCGCGCGGTTCCGGCGATCACGTCGATCGGCGGCGGGCGATGGTTGCTCGCCGGCGGCATCGGCAATCTCAACCTCACGCAGCAGGGAACACCGACGACGGCCGCCGAGCTGTACGACGAGGCCGCCAACTCCTTCACCGCGACCGCCGCGATGGCGCAGGCGCGCGCTTTGTGCGCCGCATTCCCGATCGGCAACAACCGCTACCTCGTGATCGGCGGCGGCGACGGCAGCCTCTTCGCGGTCACTCCGCTCGCCGGCACCGAGATCTGGAACGCCACGACCGGAACCTGGACTGCGGGCCCCGCGCTGACCCGTCCGCGCGTTGCCTACGGCGCGTACGCGACCGCGAGCGGACAGATCCACGTGCTCGGCGGCGAGTCGACGGGCGGCGTGGACCTCTCGACCGAGTTCTACTTCAAGTGATCGCCGCAGACCGGTTGCCGGCCCGCGGTGCTCGGCTATCCAACGCGGCGAATGCTCGCCGCAACGGAATCCGTCCAACGATGAAACCTGTCCTCACCGCCCTCGCCGGCGCCTTGTTCGCCGCGGTACTCGCGGTCGGCACGGCCGTGGGCCAGCAGTCCTTCGTGCTGCCGCTGAGCGTCGGAAACCCGCTCAACACCAACGTCCCGTTCGCGGTCGGGCGCATGCGCTACCAGCAGTGGTACTCCGCCGCGCAATGGCAGGCGCGGTCGGCGCGTCCGATCCGAGTGAACGCGATGCAGTTCAAGGCCGGCTCGACCGGACTCGGCGTCGCCGGCCGCCAGGTCGAGATCGAAGTGACGATGGCGAACGGTCCGACCACGCCGTCGAGCGCCTTCGAGTCCAACCTCGTCAGCGGTCGCGTCCTGGTCTTCCCGCGCAACCGCATCACCCTGCCGGCGCCGACGCCCGGCACGTGGCCGATCAACATCCCGTTCGCGAGCGAGTTCGTCTGGAACGGCACGTCGAGCGTCGTCGTCGACATCCGCGTCTGGGACAACGGCAACAACGGGAACTCCTGGACCTACGACATGGAGTACGACGGCTCGTCGTCGTCCGCGATGTTCCGGCTGTGGGCGGTCAACAATCCGACCGCCACGACCGCGGGCTTCATCGGACAGGGCCAGGGACTCACGACGCGGTTCTTCTACAACAGCGCGCTGAGCATCTCGTACGGCGCGGGCTGCGCGGGCGAAGGCGGCTTCGTTCCGCTGGCTTCGACCGAGGGCGGGCTGCCGGTGCCGGGCAACGGCGCGTGGACGCAGGTGCTGTCGCGCGCGCCGTCGCAGCGGCAGGCGTTGTTCTACATGGGCTTCAGCGCGACGAGTTGGAACGGCCAACCCTTGCCCTTCGACCTCGCGTCGATCGGCGCGGCCGGTTGCAGCATCCTCGCCGAAGTCGTCGCCGGCGTGACCGTCACGACGGTCGGCGGCGGACCCGGCGCCGGAATCGCGCGCTTGCCGTTCCCGATGCCGTCGACCACGTCCTGGGTGGGGATCGAGGTCTACTCGCAGTGGATCGTGATCGACCCGGGCTCGCCAAGCGGCGTGCTGTGCGTGTCGAACGGACTCTGGCACATCACCGCCTCGAGCTGAGGCGTCGCTCGAGTCCCTCAGTCCCTCAATCCTTCACGTCGCGGCCGAACGGATCGTCTTCGTCGGCCCGCAGTCTCGAGAGGACCGCGGTCAGGTAGCGGTTGTTCGGATTGCGCGCCGCCGCGCGCTCCAGCAGGGTGATCGCGTCGTCGCGCTGCTCCAGCAGCCAGGCGCACATCGCGGCGAGCAGGAATGGACGTTCGTCGAGTTCGAGCGCGGTCGCGGCCTTCTCGAGCATGCGGCGAGCGGCGGCGGGGTCGTGGCCGAGGAAGCGGTTCGGAGCGAACAGCTTCTCGCACGCGCGCGCCACGATCACCCGCGGATGATCGGCGTCGATCGCCTCGGCGGCGCGCAAGGCAGCTTCGACGCGCGCGCGCAGGCGCAGCACGTCGGTCCAACTCGTCGCGGACAGCGAGAGGAGCGCCGAGCGGATGCGCTGCGCGTCGGCCGTGTCGTCGCCGCGCGCGAGGGCCGCGTCGATCGCTTCGAGACCGGCGTCGAGATCGGCGCGGTGTTCGGCGGGAAGCTCCTTGTGGGTCAACCTGCCGACGGCCATGCCCTTGAGCGTGTCGCGCGACAGGCAGCGTTCGAGCAGCGACTCGGCGAGCACGCGCCACTCCTCGGCGCCGGCCGTCAGGTTCGCGCAACGCTCGCGTTGTTCCGCGACGAAGCGGTCGAGCGCGTCGATCGAACCAACGAGGCGCGTGCGCGCGAGCAACTCGCTGCGCGGCACGACCGCGAGCGGCGAGATCACCGTCGATTCGTCCGAAGTGCCGCCGATCTGCGCGCGGAGGCGGAGCACGACGATGACGCCGACCAGAACGCAGCAGGCGACGACGGCGACGCCCCGCGCCCGGCTCACGACGGCGGCTCCGGCAGGAGGAGTTCGACAGGGTGCACCACGGCGAGCGGGGTGCCTTCGGCGCGGAGGCTCGCGGCGATCTGCATCATGCAACCGGGGTTCCCCGTGGCCACGACGGCAGCTCCGGTCGTCGCGAGCGCCTTCGCTTTCTGCCGGCCGATCGCGGAGGCGAGGTCCCGCTGCAGGAGGTTGTAGATGCCGGCGGATCCGCAGCAGTCCTCCGCGCTCGGGTGTGCGACGAGTTCGAGCCCGGGGACGCTGCGCAGCAGTTCGAGCGGCTGCGTGCGCACACCCTGCGCGTGGCAGAGGTGGCACGGCGCGTCGTAGGCGACCTTCGCGGCGAATCGCGCCGGAGTCTCGCGGAGTCCCGCGCGGGCGAGGAACGCGGTGACGTCCTGGCAGCGCGAGGCGAAGGCGCGCGCGGTGTCGGTGTCGAGCAGATGACCGTAGTCGCGGAGCAAGGCACCGCAGCCGGCGCTGTTGGTGATCACGACCTCGCAGTCGGCGAAGGCCGCGAGGTTCCTGCGGGCGAGTTCCCGCGCCGGCTCGAGCTGGCCGTCATGCACCAGCAGGGCTCCGCAGCAACGCTGTGACTCCGGCACGACGACGTCGAAGCCGTTGGCGGCGAGCAGATCGGCCGTCTTGCGGTTGATCTCGCCGAACACCTGCTCCATCACGCAACCGGTGAACAACGCGACGCGTCCGCGCCGTTCGCCCCGCGCCGGCACGACGGCGGGCAGGGGTCGGCGCGCCGGGCCCGGCGGCACGTGCGGCACCAGGGCATCGACGTCCGCGGGGAGGATGCGCAGCGCGCGCGCGAGGCGTCGCAGTCCGGAGAGTTCCGCGGCGCGGGCGAAGCGGAAGAACCACCGCAGGCGGCCCTGGTGCGCGACCACCGCACGCAGCAGGAAGCTCGCGAGTCTCGCGCGGAAGCTCCGTGTCGTTCTTCCGGTGCGCGGTGGCTGCGCCCGCAGTTCCGCGCGGACGGCTTCGAGCACGTGCCCGTACCGCACTCCCGACGGACACGCGGTCTCGCAAGCGCGGCAGTCGAGGCAACGATCGAGGTGCGGGCGGATCGCGTCGGTGTCCGTCACCCGCCCCTCCGCGAGCGCGCGCATCAGGTAGATGCGGCCGCGTGGCGAGTCGGTCTCGGTGCCGAGCACCTGATAGGTCGGGCAGGCTTCGAGGCAGAGGCCGCAGTGCACGCAGTCGAGCGTGTTCGCGTGCCAGCTCGCGGGAGTCGAGGCGTCGCTCATCGCAACCTCCGTCGCGGGTCGAGAGCGTCGCGCACGCGCTCGTGCACGCGTACGGCGCCGGGATCGAGGGGCGTGCCGCGGCCGCGACGCGCGCGCGCACCGCGTTCGATCTCGGCATGGCCGTCGAGCGCGGGCAACGCGAGCAGCAGGGCGTCGCTCGCGTCGCGGCCGAGCCGGGTGACGAACGAGCCGCTGCCCGAGACGCGCACCGGAGCGGAGGACGGCAGCGCCGCGACGAGTTTCGCGATGCGGCTCGGCGGGACGGCGCCGCCCACGCGCTCGACGGCGGCGGAATCGTCGCGATCGTCGCGATCGTCGTGACGCCAGGTTCGTTCCTCGAGCTGATGACGGCGCACCCGATCGGCGACGACCCGCGCGGCGCCGTCGTAGCGGCCGCGCACGACGAACCCGGACGCGTCGCGGGAGCGCGCGAGCCACAGGCGCGCCGGCGGCGCGGAATCGAGGCGGAGGTCGTCGAAGCGTCGCAATGCCGCCGCGAACTCGAGTTCGTCCGTCGCGAAGCTCGCGGTCGCGCGCGGCAGCGTGCGCAGCTTGAGATGCAGCTCGAGCGCCGCGAACAGGCGGCCGCGACTGCCGGCGAGCAGACGGTGGACGTCGAAGCCGGCGACGTTCTTGACGACGCGCGCGCCCGACGCGAAGGCCTTGCCCTCGGCGAGCATCGCGCGCATCCCGAGCAACACCGCGCGCGCGCCGATCGACGCCAAGGGACCGGGCGCCTCGGGCGCGATGCGTCCGATCGCGAACTGCGCGCCGAGGCTGCCGGCTTCGCCGTCCCCGTCGCACGGCAGCCACAAGCCGCGCTCGCGCAGCGCGGCGTCGAGGTCGGCGCGCGGCAGACCGGCTTCGACGGAACAGGTCAGGTCGTCGGGCTCGAGGCGGAGGATGCGGCGCATCGGCGCCAGCGAGACCACGTGCACGGGAGTGTCGGGCGCGGCGACGGCATCCTGCTGCGTCGCGTGCCCGGCGATGCGGATCGGCGGGTCGTCGTCGCGGAGTCCGGCGAACACCGCCCGCAGTTCGGCCTCGCTCGCGACGGCCGTGCGCGCCGTGACTTCGAAGTCCGTCGCGTCGTGTGTCGGGCGTGTCGTCACGGGCCGGACTCCGCCGCGGGCGGCTCGGCGTCGAGGACCCGCGCGACCATCGCCGGCCATCGCGACGACTCCGCGCACGCCGTGCGCGAGGGCAGCACCTTGTCGGGGTTGCAGAGCCCGCGCGGATCGAACGCGCGCTTCACGCGCTGCATCACGTCGAGGTCGTCCTCGCCGAACATCAGACGGAAGTGGTCGATCTTCTCGCTGCCGATGCCGTGTTCGCCGCTGATGCTGCCGCCCATCGCGACGCACAGCGCGAGGATCTCGTGCCCCGCGGCGAGGACGCGCGCGCGCTCGTCGTGATCCCGCGCGTCGAAGGCGATGTTCGGATGCAGGTTGCCGTCGCCGGCATGGAAGACGTTGGTCAGCGTGAGGCGATGGCGTCGGCCGATCGCCGTGATCTCGCGCAACGTCTCGACCAACCGCGTGCGCGGCACGACGCCGTCGAGCACGTAGAGGTCGGGGCGGAGACGGCCCATCGCGCCGAATGCGCCCTTGCGGCCCTTCCACAGCCGCTTGCGATGTTCGGGGTCGCGCGCCTGTTCGATCGAGATCGCGCCGTGCCCACGGAAGATCGACTCCACCTCGGCCGCGTCGTCGTCGAGCGCGAGTTCGACGCCGTCGAGTTCGACGAGCAGCACCGCGGCGGCGTCCTGCGGATACCCGGCGCGGTAGACCGACGCTTCGACGGCGCGGATCGTCGCGGCGTCGAGGATCTCGAGGGCCGCGGGCACGAGTCCGCGGGCGACGATGTCCGTCACGACGCCGCATGCAGCTTCCATCGACGCGAACGCGCCGAGCAACGTCCGCAGTCCTTCGGTGTCGCGCGACAGCCGCACCGTGATCTCGGTCGCGATGCCGAAGGTGCCCTCGCTCCCGGTGAACACGCCCAGCAGATCCGGTTCGTGGGGCGCGCGCGGTCCGGCGGGGCCGCCGAGGCGCGCGAGTTCGCCGTCGGGCAGGACGACGAGAGCGCCCAGCACGTGATCGCTCGTCATCCCGTACTTGAAGCAGTGGGGGCCGCCGGCGTTCTCCGCGAGATTGCCGCCGATCGTGCATACCGTCTGGCTGCTCGGGTCCGGCGCGTAGTTCAGGCGACGGCCCTCGACATGTCGCGTGAGTGCGAGATTGACGACGCCCGGTTGCACGACCGCCCACAGTCCGCGCTCGTCGACCTCGAGCACGCGCTTCATGCGCGCCGTCTCGATCACGAGCGAGGGCCGTGTGGGAGTCGGTCCACCGGAAAGACACGTGCCGGCGCCGCGAGGCAGGAACGGGACCTCGTGCGCCAACGCGATCCGGACCGCGGCCTGCACCTCGTCCGTCGTTTCGGGCAGCACGACCGCGCGCGGCAGGGACTTGTGGATCGTGAAGCCGTCGCACTCGTACGCGAGCATCTGGTCGCGGGCGACCAGCGCTCGCTCCGCACCGAAGCGCTCGAGGAGTGCGGACGAGAACCGATCCATGGCTTGCGTACGGCGCGCGAGCATAGCCAGCGACGCACGACGCCCGCGATCTCGATTCGCCACGCTCCGCGCGGGAAGATCCGCCGCGCCGCCTGCCCGCGTTCGCGATGAATTCGCCCTACGACGATCCCGAGCTGTACGACGCGCTGTTCGACGCGCTCGACTTCGACGTGGCGTTCCTCGCCGACGTCGCGCGTCGCGCGGGCGGACCGCTGCTCGACGTCGGCTGCGGCACGGGCCGCTTGCTGCTGCGCCTCGCCGACCTCGGCTTCACCGTCGACGGTTGGGAACCGTCGGCGGCGATGGCGGCGCAGTTGCGCAAGAAGGCCCTCGCGAAGGGGTTGATGCCGCGCTCGTTCGTCGGCGGCGTCGAAACGATGCCGGGCGCGCCGCGCTATGGGCTCGCGTTCTGCATGTTCAACGCCTTCTCCCACAACCTCACCTACCAGTCGCAGCTCGGTCTGTTGCGGCGCATGCGCGCGTGCTTGAAGGACGGCGGACGCATCGCGATCGGCGCCGGGCATCCGCCGTTCGCGGACTGGGCCAGGCCGCCGGTCGAACCGGTGCTCGAGCACGAGGTCGAGTGGCCGGAGCGTGACTGCCACCTGCGCCTGTTCGATGCGCGCACCCTCGACCCCATCGCGCTCCTCCAGCACTCGCGCATCACGGTGCTCCAGGTCGGCCGCGACGGCTCGCTGATCCGCCGCCACGACAGCGAGACGACGATCCGCTGGATCTTCCAACCCGAGTTCGAGCTGCTCCTCCACGCCGCGGGCTTCGCCGACTGGCGCATCACGGGCGGGTATTCCGGCGAGCCGCGCACGAGCGACTCGCAGCCGCTCGTCGTCGAAGCGTGGTGAACATGAAGTTCCGATTCCTCGCCGCGGTCGTGTCGTCGTCGCTTCCGGTGCTCCTCGCGCAGGATCCGCCGCCGCCCCCCGGCGGCTTCACGGTGCAACGCGTGGAGTACGCGGCCGGCAACGCCAACGGCCCGGTGACCTGGGTCGACGGCGTGCGCACCGAACTCGACCTCTACCACCCGGTGCACGCTTCGCCGCCGAGCGGGTGGCCGGCCGTGCTCGTGATCCACGGCGGCCAGGCCGATCGCCGCGTGCGGTTCGTGCGCGAGCGCTGCGTGCGTCTGGCGCGCATGGGCTACGTGTGCATCGCGTACGACGTCCGCGGCGACGGCGCGACGGTCGCGCTCAATCCCCCGGGCTTCGCGGCGACGCAAGCCGACGCGTTGCGCGACATGGCCGACGCGTTCGCGCGCACGCCGACGCTGCTTCCGGCGGGAGTGACGATGGATCCGGCGCGCCTCGCCGTCACGGGTGACTCGCAAGGCGGACGACATTCGTTCCGCGCGGCGGCCTGGTCCGGCCAGGCGTTGCCGCTCCCGGTCGGGTCCGTCACGCGCATGCCGTCGATCGCGGCGATCGCACCGCGCATCGCGCCGCTGTCGGTTCCCGACGATGCGGTTCCGAACGACGGCGTGCTCGCCAACGCGCACACGGTCACGAACCTCTGGCAGGAGCGCGGCGGCAATCCGGCCGATCCGCTCGTGCAGTTGATCCTCGCTCAGGACTGGCACGCGCTGCGCGCGGTCATGGCCGCAGATCCGTTGATCGACTTCCTGCCGCGGCTGCGATCGAGCACGGTGCCGATGTTGATCGGTCTGGCCTGGAACGACCACAAGCACGCGTTCTGGCCGACGATCGACGCGCTCGGCACGATCCCGCCGGGAGTGACCGTCCGCACGCTGTGGTCGACGAGCGGTCACTCGAGCGTGCAGAACGCCGTCGAGGAGGAGTTCACCGACGATCAGATCCGCCGTTGGTTCGATCGCTTCCTCAAGGGCATCGCGAACGGCATCGATCGCGAACCGCCGGCCGAGGTCGCGCACAAGCCGGTCGATCCCGCGCGTCATCAGAGTCTCGCGTCGGCGTGGACGCACGCCGGACTCGACGCGTGGCCGCCGGCTGATTCGCACGGCACGTCGTTCTGGTTGCGCGCCGGTGGTCTGCTCGCGACGGCGGCGCCGACGGCGACCGAGCCCGGACCGACGCTCCGCCATCGCGTGGCGCCGGGCTACGTCATCGGCGCGTTCTGCGCGGACGATCGCCGCCCTGTCCTGGTGCTGGCGCAGATCCCGCTCGTCGAAGCGAGCTTCCTGAGCGCTTCGGTCGGGTCCGATCACGAACTGCTCGGCCGGTCCGTGCTGCGCGTCAGCGTCGACTCGGACTCGGGCGAGTTCTTCGTCGCGGCGGGGCTCTACGCGGTCGCACCCGACGGAACCTCGACATTCGTTTCGTGCGGCGCCGACGGCCGCCGCGGCTCCGGCGCGGGACGCCATGCGCTCGAGATCGTGCTCGACGACGTCGCCATGGTCGTCCCGGCCGGTCATCGGCTGAGGCTCGTACTCCGCAACCTCGCGCTCGAGGAACCGCCCGGCCAGCGCTTCATCCGCTGGACGCCGTCGTTCCGCGACAGCGACGTCACGCTGAGGATCGATCCCTCGGATGCACCGCGGCTCGAGCTGCGGATCGCGGATCTGCGACACGCCATGCTCACGCCGCGCCTCGCGCGCGGCAGTGTCGGCGCGGGGATCGATCAACCGCTCCGCATCGAAGCCGGGGCGTCGCTCGCCGGAGCACCCTACATCGTGTTGATGTCGGGCAGCGGCTCCTGGCCGGGCGTGGCGTTGCCGAATCCGATCGCTCCCGGCGCGACGCTGCCGCTGAACCTCGACGCCTGGACGTCGCTCTCCTCGCAGCTCGCCGGCGCCGCTCCGTTCGTCGGCACCATCGGCGTCCTCGACGGGACCGGGACCGCGAACGCCCGCTTCGTGCTCCCGCCGCTACCCGCGCTCGCGCCGCTCGCCGGCCTGCGCTTCACCTTCGCCGCCGGCGGCGTCGACCCGAGCGCGCGGCTCTGGGCCAGCAATCCGATCGAGTTCGACGTGTTGCCGTGAGCAAGACAGCGACGAGCGTCAGCGCAGCACGAAGGTCGCCGCTTCGCTGAGCGTGACGGCGCCGTTGTGCAGCACGGCAGCCTGCGCGGTGATCGGGAGACCGGCGGGCAACGGCGCCTGGATCGGGATGCTGTGGGTCCAGCCCGCGTTCGTGTGCACGCGCGCCGCGAGCGGCGTCATCGTCGCGGGGTCGAGCCACGAGAGGCCGAGGCCGCCGAGGTCGATCGGTGGAGCGGGAAGCGAGACGAAGAGCTGGCTGGTGTCGCCTTGGGTCGCTTGGACTGTGAAGTCGAGGGACGAAGATGTCTGGGCAACCGTGACGAAGGCGAGCGTCGTCGCCACCCAGGTGGTGTTGCCCGTGATCTGGTACGGGTCCGGCGCCGCACGCGGGTCATAGAGCACCCGGCCTTGTGTGACGCCCATCCAGACCGAGCGGATGGTGCTGCCTGGAACGAATCGGATCGGGCTGACACCGGAGATGCGAACTTCACAGTTCGTCGCTACGAACAGCGGGGGGCCAGGGATCGGGATGGGGAATCCGCACGAATACATCAAGCCATCTCCGCCGCCGATGATCGTGCACCCTCTGACGCAGATGAGCGAATCCTCGGCATACAACCCGCAGCTCCCGGGAACGGTGTACTGGCCGCCCCCCCACGACGAAGATCCCGTCAGAGTGCAACCGGTGAAGGATGCGGAAGACGACGCCACATAGCACCCGACGGTGAGGGGGTCTTGTCCAGTCACCCCACATCCGAGAAACGAGACGTGAGCACATCCGACGATGGTGGTTGCGCCGAAGCGGTAGCCCAGTCCGTTCACGGTCAGCACGAGTGCGGGACCGGTCACGGAACACCCGTCGAAGTGCACGGTGCCGTGGCACGATTCGAGTGTCAGGCCCGCATCGATCACCAAACCTTGAATCGTGGTGTGGGAACCGCCGGGGAGGGCTCGGATCACCATGCGCGGCCCGCCGGCGCGTGCCGCCGTCGCGGCACGAATCACCAGCGGCTTGTCGATCACCGGCGACGTGTACGTCCCGGCACGCACGATCAGCCTGTCCCCCGGAGCGGCGCCCGCCACTGCCGGCGGAAGATCGCGGAAGTGACCGCCCCCGTTTGCGTCGACGATCCACGTCGACTGCGCCAGGCAAGACATCGCGAGAGCGGAGACGAGAGCAAGCGTTCGGAGCATGACTTGTTCCTCGGCGGGGGAGTGTAGCGAGACCGTCCGTGCTCACCTTCGCTTGGTCGCGACCTGGTCCACGAACAGCCCGATGCCCGACTCCGCGCTCTTGCCTTCGTGCGTGTCCGTGCGCTTCCTCAGCGCCGTGAACCCCTCGGCCGGCGGCGGCGCGGCGTTGACCTGCGCGTACTCGTCCTTGCCCGCGAGGTCCATGAACAGCGCGACCGAGCGCGTGCCGTTGCGCACGTCGTCGGCGTGGCCGCAGGCGCCGAGTGCGAGATCGCTGCCGCCGGCGTCGTAGCGGTCCTTGCCGGCTCCGTCGATGAGTGCCGCGAAGGAGGTGATCGTGGAACTGCCGAGCGAGATGCCGCCGGCTTCGTAGACGTCGTCGCCGCGGGCGTCGACGAGGATCGAGACCATGTGGTCCCAGTTGCCGGCGATGCTCGCGACGTGGCGGTTGACGTAGCGATCGTCGCCGTCGTCGTCGAGGACGAGACCGACCGCCTGATGCGCGCCGGTGGCGATGCCGTAGCGCGACGCTTCGACGACGTCGTCGCCGCCACGGTCGCGCACGATGCCCGTGCCGAGGTAGTAGCCGATGCCGTAGCCGAACTCGCCCACGGTGCTGCGGTCGTCGCCGCCGCCGTCGACGAGGATGCCGAAGCCGCCCGCGACGTGGACCTTGCCTTCGGCGAGCGTGCGCATCCCGATCGCGCAACCCTGGCTCATCGCCATGAACTCGCCCGCGGTCCCGTACGAGGACGGATAGCGGC
Organism: Planctomycetota bacterium; assembly: GCA_016235155.1. GTDB lineage: Bacteria > Planctomycetota > UBA1135 > UBA1135 > UBA2386 > JACRLW01. The sequence goes on along the minus strand of JACRLW010000052.1, from coordinate 27,548 downwards.
CGGTCGCGCGGCGTAGGTCCTTGCCCGCGACGTCGACGCACATCCCGATCGCGATCGGCCCCGCCATGCCCTGCGCGTAGAGCGCGGCGTCGAACGAGTCGTCGCCCGCGACTTCGACGAGCAAACCGACGCCGAAGCACGCCGCGCCCTGCACGTACGCGTCACCTTGGTACTCGTCCTTGCCCTGCAGGTCGACGAGCACGCCGACGCCGCCGGCTGCCGCTCCCTGCGCGAGGCGTCCGCCGCGATAGCGATCGTCGCCGAACTGATCGCAGAGGATCGCGATGCCGAGGCACGCGCCGCCTTGCGCCGGTCGGCCGACTTCGACCTCCGCCGCCGGCTCGTAGAGGTCGTTGCCGAACAGATCGACGACGACGCACACGGGATGTTCGGGCTCGGCGCTCGTCGCAGCGGCGCTCCAGACGTCGTCGCCGCCGAAGTCGACGGCGAGCGCGAGCGGGCGCGCATAGCGGTTCTTCGCGAAACCGCCGATCACGACGGGTCCGAGCGGGGTGTCACGAACTTCGATCAGCTTGCCCTCGACGCCGTCGAGCCGCGCGGTCGAGCCCGCGGCGCGCCGTCGCGCCTCGTCGCGCAGCGGCATCCAGAAGTCGGGCCGTGCGACGATCGCGGCCCACCCCGCGGCGCGGAGCAACGCCGGCCGGTCGATCGAGAGCAGCGACTTGCAGGTTCGGCCGTGCGCCTCCTCCATCGTCGGATAGACGTTCGTCGCGAATGCCGTGAGCAACGAGTTGGTCGCGTCGCGCAAGGCCGGGCGTTCCTCGACCGGGATCGCCGAGAGGGCGTCGTCGAGTTCACGCGCGGCGTCGCCGAGGAGTTCGACGGCGAGCGCGAGGCGGGCTTCCCAATCGCTCGCCCGGGCGAGCATCGCGTCGGCCATCGCGGGACCGAGGTCGTCGGACGGCGCTTCGAGGTCGAACAGCCGCGCGCTCTCGACGAGCAACGCGTGGACGTCGACCGGTGCTACGCGCGCCGCGGCGTCGATGCGGTCGGTGATCGCGATCGCGAGCGTTGGGGCTCCGAGCGGGTCGGCGAGCATCGCGTTGACCGTCGGCGACGCACCCCGCGCGCCGTAGAGCTCCGCCGATCGGCCGAGTCGCGCGCGCAAGGCGTCGTAGGCCTCGGTCACGCCGTGCGCGTCGAACGCGGCGCGCGCGAGCGCGAGGTCGGGCCATGGGCCCGCAGGCCGGAGAATCGTCGCGTGCCGCGACGATTCGGGAGGCCGGAGGGCCCCAGCAAGAAGAGCGGTCGAGGCCCTCCTGGTCGTCGCGGCAGCGACGACGCCAGCAACCCGAATGGGTTGCGGCCTCGACTGCGACGGCGTCTGCGACGCGAGCGACGCGAGCGACGCGAGCGGCGCGACGATCGCGCACGCGAGCACGCGGCACGCGCGACGCATCACGCGCGCACCGTCGCGCGGGTCTTCTCGATCATGCGTTGCGCGCGGGCTCGCACGGCGTCGAAGCGTCCGGTCGCGAGGTCTTCGTCGAGGAAGAGGGCTCCGACCCAGCCGACGCCGAACGAGCCGGCGGCGAGCCATGCCGCGACGTTGTCTTCGGTCACGCCCGCGGTCGGGAAGATGCGCAGGAACGGCAGCGGGAGGCGGCACGAGCGCACGTAGGCCGGACCCTCCGCCGGCCCGGGGAAGAGCTTCACGATCGGCGCCCCGAGGCGATGCGCCATCAGCATCTCGGTCGGAGTGAAGCAACCGGGGATGACGAGGATCTCCCGTTCGACGCACCAGCGGATCACCTCGGGATCGGCGACCGGCGAGACGATGAAACGCGCGCCGGCGTCGATCGAGCGCTCGGCGTCGAGCGTCGTCAACACGGTGCCGGCGCCGACGACGAGGTCCTTCTGTCTGGCGAAGCGCGCGATCTCGTCGAGCGCGCCGGGACTCGTGAGCGTGAACTCGACGATGCGGAAGCCGCCGTCGATCGCGGCCTGCATCGCGGGGCCGACGGCGCGCGCGTGCGGCGTGCGCAGGATCGCGGAGCAGCGCTCGCGCGCGAAGGTGTCGATCAGGGGATGGGGGTGGGACGCGAACATGCGGCGCCGACGATAGCCGCGGCATTCCGTCGATCACGCCTCCGGGACGATCAGTGCGACCCGCACCTGCCGCACGCGACGCGCGGTGGCTTCGACGACCTCGAGCCGGATGCCGGAATCGAGTTCGAACACAGCGCCCTGCGACGGGATGTGGTCTTCGGCGAGCGCGACGCAGAGTCCGCTGATCGTGCGGGCGTCGCCGAGTTCGGGCAGGTCGACGCCGACGACGCGCGAGAGTTCGCGCACGTCGACCGTCCCCTGCGTCAGCCAGACACCGGGCTTCTCCTGCACCAGCTTCTGCGGCATCGGCGTGTCGCGCTCGTGGAAGATCTCGCCGACGAGTTCCTCGACCAGGTCCTCGAGCGTGACGATGCCGGCGACGCCGCCGTTCTCGTCGACGACGATCGCGAGGTGCAGCTTGCGCGACTGGAGTTCGCGCAAAGCACGCTCGGCCGTCGTGAGGTCGGAGAGGAAGAACGGCGGGCGCACGAGCGCCTTCAGGTCGATCGGCTTGTGCTCCCAGAGGCAGGCCATGACGTCGTCGCGCAGCAGATAGCCGACGACCGTGTCGACGGTGCCGTCGATCACCGGCACGCGGCGGAGACCCTGGTCGAGCAGCACCCGTCGGATCTCGTCGGGCGAGGCCGTCACGTTCAAGGTGACGACCTCGCGGCGGTGGACCATCACGTCGCGGATCCTCAACTCGGTGAACTCCAGAGCGCGCGTCAGCAAGGTGCCCGTGGGTTCGTCGAGGTGACCCTCGCTGCGCGCCTCCACCACCATCAACTCGAAGTCCTCGCGCGTGAGACGGCTCTCGAGGAAGTTGGTGTGATCGCCGAACGCGCGCAACACCAGGTTGGAGCTCGACGTCAACAGCCACACGAGTGGCCGCGCGACCAGGGTCAGCACCGTCAGCGGTCGTGCGATCACGAGCGCGTATCTCTCGGCGACGCGCAGCGCGAGCGACTTGGGGACCAGTTCGCCGAACACGACCGAGAGATACGTGACGAGGACGACGACGAGCGCGAGTGCGATCTCCGGCGACACGACGCAGAAGCCGATCGACTCGGGCCACGCGGCGAGCGGACCCGCGAACCGCGAGCCGCCGAAGGCACCGGCGATCGCGCCGATCAAGGTGATGCCGACCTGCACCGCGGCGAGGAAGCGCTCAGGGTTCTCGCGCAGCCGAAGCACCGCCTGCGCGCCGCGGTGGCCGTCCTGGGCGCGCGCTTCGAGGCGCGCCTTGCGGGCCGTGACCACCGCCATCTCGGATCCGGCGAGGATGCCGTTGAGGATCACGAGGATCACGATCACGACGAGTTCGAACACGCGCGTGAGCGTAAGGGCTCGCACCACGAGGGCGCGAACTTCGGATTTCCGGCCCGGCGCGCGCATCCCTTAGGTTGAACGGGATGGTCGTCCGGCGTCTCGCCTTCTCCTCGCTCATCGCGGCTCTCGGCGCGCAGGTTTTCGTCGCGGAGGGAGTTCACGCACAAGGGGTGCACGTCGATCCCGTCCGACCGGCGTCCACGGCGCCGCTCACGCCACAGGAGGAACTCGCGACGTTCCGGCTCCCGGCCGGCTATCGCGCGGAACTCGTCGCGGCGGAACCGCTGGTCGTGGAACCGGCGTGTTGTGCCTTCGACGGCGACGGCAACCTCTGGGTCGCCGAGTTGCGGACCTACATGCAGGACATCGACGGGACCGGCACGAACGACGCCCGCAGCGTCGTCGCGCGCCTCCGCGACACGGACGGCGACGGACGTCTCGACGAGCGCGTCGAGTTCGCGACCGGGCTCGTGCTGCCGCGCATGGTGCTCCCGCTCGACGCGCAGCGCGTGTTGATCCAGCAGACCTACGACGGCGTGCTGTGGTGCTACCACGACGACGACGGCGACGGCCGCTCCGATCGCCGCGACGAGTGGTTCCGCTACGCGCCGAGCGGTGCGAACCTCGAACACCAGGACAGTGCTCTGATCTGGGGCATCGACAACCGGCTCTACACCGCGATGGGGGGCAAGCGACATCGCGTGGGTGCGACCGGCATCACCGCGAGCGAGGACGTCGATCATGAATTCGCGCAGTGGGGACTCGCGACCGACGACCTCGGCCGGCAGTTCTTCTCGACAGCGGGCGGTGAACGCGCCGCGTACGGGTTCCTGCAGCATCCGCGCTACGGCAAGCTCGCCGCCGGCGGCTACCTCGCGCCCGACTTCGACGCCGTCTGGCCGATCCTCGCGATGCCCGACGTGCAGGGCGGGCCGGGTCGCCTGCGCGAAGACGGGACCCTGAACCACTTCACGGGAAGCTGTGGGCAGACGGTCTTCCGCGGCGATCGCCTGCCGAGCGATGCGTACGGCGACTACTTCGTCGCGGAACCGGTCGGTCGTCTCGTCCGCCGCGCGAAGATCGAGGTGAAGGGTGCCGGGCGCGTGCTGCGCAATGCGTACGAGCGCGCGGAGTTCATGGCGTCGACCGACCCGAACTTCCGCCCGCTGTGGCTCGCGACCGGTCCCGACGGCTGCCTGTGGGTCGTCGACATGTACCGCGGGATCATCCAGGAGGGGAACTGGGTGAAAGAGGGCAGCTACCTGCGCCCGGTGGTCGCCGAACACGGACTCGACCGCAACATCGGCCGCGGTCGGATCTGGCGCATCGTCCACGACGACTTCGAGCGCGGACCGAAGCCGGCGATGCACGGCGCGAGCGACGAGCAACTCGTCGCCTGGCTCGGGCATCGCAACGGCTGGTGGCGCGAGACGGCGCAGCGCCTGCTCGTGCTGCGCGACCAAAAGCGCGTGGTCCCCGCGCTGCGCAAGCTCGCGGTGACGCGCACGTCCGATCCGCTCGGTCGCGTGCATGCGCTGTGGACGCTCGAGGGCCTCGACGCGCTCGACCTGTCGGTCGTGAGGCGGGCCTTCACGGATCCCGACGCGCGCGTGCGCGCGACCGCGGTGCGCGTCGTAGAGGCGCTGATGCGCGACGCGCCGCAGGAGCGCGCGGCGAGCCTCCTCACCGAACTGAGACGACTCGCGGCGGACCCCGAGATCGACGTCCGCGTGCAGGTCCTGCAATCGCTGCGCTTCCTGCCGGGCGACGGCGCGCGCGAACTCGCCCTGGACCTCGTCCTCGAACATTCCGCCGACGAACTCGTGCGCGAGATCGGAGCGACGACGCTGCGTCACGGCGCGACCGACGACGGCGGCGCCCTCGCCTCGCTCGACGTGCACGACCTCGCGCGCGCGAAACACGGGCGCGAGATCTGGAAGACCCTGTGCATCGCGTGCCACGGCCCCGACGGGCGCGGCATCGAAGCCGGCGGCGTGAAGCTGGCGCCGTCGCTCGCGGGATCGCAGCGGCTGACGAGCGGAATCGAGGCCGCTGCGCGGATCCTTCTGTGCGGCATGACCGGTCCGATCGACGGCGTCGAGTACGCCGGCAACCTGATGGCGCCGATGGGGCAGAACGACGACGAGTGGATCGCGGCGGTGCTGACCCATGCTCGCACCTCGTTCGGCAACGCGGCATCGCCCGTCGGCCCCGAGCAGGTCGCGCGGATCCGCAAGGCTTGCGGAGGCCGCACCACTCCGTTCACCGTCGCGGAGATCGACGCGTTCCGGCCGGTGTCGCGCGACGTGATGCGCGGCTGGCGTCTCTCGGCGAGTCACGAGGCCGAGGCCTGTGCGCGCGCGATCGACGGCGATCCGAAGACGCGCTTCTCGACCGGGACGCCGATGCGCGAGGGCATGTGGTTCCAGATCGACTTCGGCGCGCCGTGGGCGATCGACGCGTTGGTCCTCGACGCACGCGGTTCGGCCGGCGACTACCCGCGCGGATTCGAAGTGCGCGCGTCGGAGGACGGCGAGACCTGGAGCGAACCGCTCGCGCGCGGTGAGGGTCGCGCCGCCGTGGTCGAGATCGCGATCGGCTCGTCGCATCCGGCGCGACACCTGCGCATCGTGCAGACCGGCGCGACGGACGGGCTGTGGTGGTCGATCCACGAGCTCGAAGTGCTCGGTCGGCCGCGCGATTGACCGTCGCTCACGAATCGGCGAAGCGGATCACGAGCCCGCTCTCACCCGGCACGGCGATCGTCACGTCGCGGATGGCGTCGTCGTCGTGCCCCTCCGGCACCGGATCGGTCGCCTCGATCTCGTAGCCGATCCGTGCGGCGATCAACGGCACCGCCGCGTGGATCGCTCCGGCCAGTGCGGCGAGCCGGCGATCGAGCGGTCTGCGCCAGCGCAGCGATTCCGCCTCGGCGGGCGTGCCTTGGTCCGGCGACGGGAAGCGGAGCGTCTCGCCGAGCGGATACGCGCCGAGTCCGCCGGGCACGGCGCGGTCGAGTCCACCGAGCGGCAGCGCGAGGACGAGGGCGACGACGCGCGTGGCGTCGGACCAATTGGCTTCGACGGCGAGCGGCGCGTCGCGATCGCCCTCGACGCGGAGCAAGCCGATCGCTTCACCGGCGCCGCGCAGCAGCGCGACGTCGAGCGCTTCCTGCGCACGTGTCGCCGCGTCGAGTCCGCGACCGCGCCACCAGCCGGAGAGTTCGTCGCGCGCGGCGAGCACGCGCAACGCCGTCGCGAGCCGGCTCTCGTCCCACGCACAGTGGACCACGAGCCGGTACGCGCCGCCCGTCCAGTCGGACGGGCGCCCGGGTTCGTCGAGATCGATCACCGCGCGATCGGCTCGGGATCGTCCGGTCCGTTTCGTTGCGGTGGCTCCGCGGCGAGCGCGACCGCGACCTCTTCCACCTTGGCGAAGACCCGGAGGAGGTTGCCGCCGAGGACCTTGACGACCTCGTCTTCGTCGCGACCGTGCGCGAGCAGCCAGTAGGTGATGCGCGGCAGATGCGTGACGTCGTCCATGCCGGCGGGGACGCAAGGGACGCCGTCGAAGTCGCTGCCGAGACCGACGTGATCGGCGCCGGCGACGTCCATCGCGTGCTCGATGTGCGCGATCAGGGTCGCGAGCGGCACCGCGGCCGGCGCCTGGTTCTCGGCGTTGATCCGCGCCATCGCGGCTTCGTACTCGGGCGAGCCCTTCGCGTGCACCGACTCGATCGCCTTGCCGCGCAGCGTGACCTTCGAGTTCCAGAGGTCGCGCTGCTTCTGGTACTCCTCGGAGAGGAAGCCGCAGTTGAAGTTGATCTGGACCACGCCGCCGTTGACCGCGACGGCGCGCAGCATGTCGTCGGTGACGTTGCGCCGGTGGCTCGCCAGCGCGCGGCACGACGAGTGCGACAGGATCACCGGCGCGCGCGTGATGCGGAGGACGTCGGCGAAGGTGTCGTCGGAGACGTGGCTGACGTCGACCATCATCCCGAGCCGGTTCATCTCGAGGACGACCTTGGTGCCGAGGCGGTTGAGTCCGCCCCAGCGCGGAACCGCTTCGCCGCTGCTGTCCGCGAACTCGTTGTGGTTGCTGTGGGTGAGCGTCATGTAGCGCACGCCCAGGCGATGGAACTGGCGCAGGAGGCCGAGATCGCCCTCGATTGCGTGACCGCCCTCGATACCCATCAGCGCGGCGTGCTTGCCCGCGGCGACGGCGGCCGCGATGTCGCGCGTGCCGACGCACGGGATCATCCGATCGGCGTTGCGATCGATCGTGCGGAAGTAGCCGTCGATCATGTCGAGCGCACGCCGCGCCGATGCGTTCGCCCGGCTCTTGCCGAGCGCATCCTTGCTGGAGAGGTCCTCCTCGCCGAAGTACGAGGCGGCGACGTAGATCGAATAGAACTGCACGTCGAGCCCGCCTTCGAAGATGCGGGGGACGTCCATGTGGCCCGTCGTGGCGCGTGGCCCCATGTCGAAGTCCTCGTCGAGGATGCGACTCGTCGTGTCCGAGTGCGTGTCGACGACGATCGCGCGGCGATGAACTTCGAGCGCGCGTCGCCACAGCGCGGGGTCGTAGCCGTCGGGCAGCGGGAGCGGGTCCGGACGGGGGCCCGCCTGCGCGAGGCCCGACTGCGCGAGGCCCGACTGCGCGACGAGAGCGGCGGTCGTCACCGCGGCGAAGAGGACGGACGCCGGAGCGAGGCGGAGCGGCATGCCGGCATCGTCGCGCGGCGGTGTCGAACGCGGAAGCACGGCGAGGATCGCGTCGCGGCCGCCGAGTAGTCTGTGCCGAGATGGGCTCGGACTGGCTCCTGCAACTCGCGCACGCCTGGAACGACTTCAACCTGGAGTACCTCGACGGCGCGATGCGCCAGCCGGGGTTCCGCTCCAGCGGATCGAAGACGGAGCTCGGGAGTTGGAAGCGCGAGGCGCGCCTGATCGAGATCTCCGTGCATCACGTGCTCGCCGCGCCGTGGAGCGCCGTGCTCGCGACGCTGCGCCACGAGATGGCGCATCAGTACGTCGACGAGGTGATGCACTCGCCCGGCGAGACGCCGCACGGCAACGCGTTCGCCCACGCCTGCCGCCTGTTGCGGGTCGATCCCTCGGCGAGCGGCGCACTCGGGGGCGGCGACGACCCCGCGGCGGAACGCGTGCAACGACTGGTCGAGAAGCTGCTCGCGCTCGGCGGTTCGCCGAACGAGAACGAGGCGACGGCGGCGATGCGCAAGGCGCACGAACTCATGCTGGCGCACAACGTCGACGTCGTGCGTCGCGACGCCGACCGCCGCTTCGTGATGCGCGCGCTCGGCGCCGTGCGGAAGCGCCACGCGGCGTGGGAGTATTCACTCGGGAGCCTGCTCGCGGAGTTCTTCTTCGTCGAGACGATCTGGGCCGACGACTTCGACGTGCACACCGGCGCCGCGGGCACGTCGCTGCGCGTCTACGGCACGCCGTCGAACGTCGCGATGGCGGAGTACGTGCACGGCTACCTCGCGCAGGTCGTCGACCAGTTGTGGTCGGCGTGGCGTCGCACGGGCAAGGTGCGCGGCGAGCGCGCGCGCCTGCAGTACTTCCACGGCGTGCTGCTCGGCTTCCGGCAGAAGCTCCGCGAGCAGGCCGAAGGGCGGACGCCGGCGGCGCGAGACGAGAGCGGGACCGCACTGGTGTGGCGCGGCGATCCGCGCCTGACCGCGTTCTACCGCTGGCACCACCCGCGCATCCGGACGGTCGGCGGGCGCATGGTGCCGCTGACCGAGGCGCGCGTCGCAGGGCGCGAGGCCGGCCGCAGCGTCACGATCCATCGCCCGTTGCATGGCGGGGGCGACGGTCACGGCGGCTTGCTGCGGGGTTGAGTTCGGTCAGCGCACGAGAGAACGCGCCTGTTCTTCGCTCAGGCCGACGGCGTGCGCCGCGAGTGCGACGGCGTCGGCGGCGACGAGGTCGCCGGGCACCGTCTGGCCGGTCGTGATCCACGCGATTGGCAGTTCGCGTTCGATCGCGAGCGCCACGACTTCGCCGGGTGAACCGGTCTCGTCCCACTTGGTCACGACGAGCGATGCCGGCGCCGCCTGCTTCCACGCCGCGAGGGTCGCGCTCGCGTCGGTGCGTCGCGCGCTCGCTTGCAGGCAGAGCATGACGGAGGCGCCGGCGCCACGGAGCGCGTCGATCGTCGCGGTGCGCGCTGCACGGTCGTGCGGTGCGCGCCCCGCGGTGTCGACGAGCACGAGTTCGCCCCGCCGGACGTCCGACGCGAGCCCTTCGAGCTCGCGGCTCGTCGTCGCGACCGCGACGTCGAGGCCGAGGGTCTGCGCGAACGAACGCAGCTGTTCGACGCCGCCGGGTCGCGCGACGTCGAGCGTGAGCAGGCGGACCGAGAGTCCGCTCTGCTGCGCGCATGCGGCGAGCTTCGCGATGGTCGTCGTCTTGCCGACCCCGGTCGGACCGACCAGGGCGACGGTGCGCGAGGCGAAGGGCGGAACGGTGAGGATGCGCTGCGCCAGGCGATCCGCCGCGCGCATCGCGCGCGCGCCTTCAGGAACGCCGCGAAGCTCGCGTGCGACCGCGGCCAGCATCGCGACCGGCAGACCGAACGCGGTGGCCCGGGCGCGCCAGTCGTCGGCCTCGGTTCCCGCGACGGCGAGCATCGGGGGCTCCGCGACGATGCGTACGCCCTGTGCTTCCTGCTCGGTCGCGACGATTCGCGCGTCCGGTCCGAACTCGCGTTCGACGGCGGCGAGAGCGCTGCGGACGTCGCGGGCGAAGAACGCCCGGCGGTTCACGTCTCGAACTCCGTGTCCGCGGCCGCGGCGCGCGCGAGCGAGCGATAGGCCGACACGCGTTCTGCGGCGACGGGCTCGATCGCCGGCACGGAGCGCGGCGCGGCGCGCGGCAGCTCGACGACCGGCTCGTCCTCCGCGACGGCTTCCGCGAGCAGGCGTCCGCCGTTCCGATCCGCGGCGACCAGCAGGACGCGACCGCCGAAGCGCACGGCGACGAGGCGTCCCGCGCCGTCGAGCGGCGTCGACTGGAGCACTTCGAACACCCACGATCCGCTCGGCGCACGCGGTCGGGAGCGCGGTTGGAGCGCGAGCACGACGCCGATCGTCGCGGCCG
>JACRLW010000052.1:0-16925 GCA_016235155.1 Planctomycetota bacterium | reverse complement strand
CGCGGCCGCGACCGCCGCGATCGCGACGGAGATCATTCGCTCCTGAGGGACCAGGGCGACGATCGCCGCGACGGCGAGCGGCACCAGGAGGAGGGCGGTCTTCTTCGTCATCGCACGGACTCCGCGACCGCGAGGAACGGTCGCACTCGCGTCACACCGCGAGCATCTCTTCGATCTTGGCCAGCTCGGTGAGGAAGCGCGGGGCGAAGCCGTCGGTGCGCGCGGCGTCCAGACCGAGCAGGCGCAGCGCCTCCGGCAGGTACTCGAGTTCGAGCCCGTCGGCGGGGGCGCCGACGCCGGCGCGGAGCACCATGAGATCGGCGACGTGCACGATCGCCGTCAGAGGCGGATCGGCGAGGAGCTTGTGCGCTTCGTGGTGATCGACGATCGCGCGGCGCACCTCCGCGGGCACCGGCCACCGATCGAGGACCAGCCCGGCGACGCTCGCGTGATCGGCGCCGAACACGCGTCGCTCGTAGGCCACGAGTCCCTCGCCGGGCAACGGACTCGTCGGCACCAGGTCCTCGCCGAGCTGCTGCGAGAGCGCGACCTTGCCGATGTCGTGCAGCACTCCGCTCGTGAAGGCCGTGCCCGGATCGCTCACGTCCAAGCGCTCCGACAGCACCTCCGACGCGACGCCGCACGCGAGCGCGTGGCGCCAGATCGTGTGCGGGTCGAGCGCGCGCGGGCGGCTCGCCGAGTCCGCGAAGTAGTGGGTGCTGCACGACGCGACGACGACCCGCACGACGTTGCGCGTGCCGAGTCGCCCGACCGCGTCGCGGATGTCCGTCAGCGTGCTCGCCAGCGAGTAGATGCTCGAGTTGCAGAGCTTGAGCAATCGCGCGGTGAGCGTCGGATCGGTGCGCACGATCGAGACGATGTCTTCGATCGCGAAGTCGGGATCCTGCACGAGCGCCAGCACCTGGACGGCCACCTCGGGGAGAGGCGGCATCGACTCGATGACGTCCTGGAGTTGGCGGCGCGTCTTCACGTCAGGTCGCCTGCACGGTCACGTGACCTGGAGCTGCGTGCGGTCGAGCTGCACCTTGAGGCGCGACATCACGTTGCTGTGGATCTGGCAGACGCGCGACTCGGTGAGCTCGAGGATCTCGCCGATCTCGCGCATCGTGAGTCCCTCGTAGTAGTACATGACCAGGATGAGGCGCTCCTTCTTGGTGAGGCTGCGCGTCATGACCTCGAAGAGGTCGCGCTGGTGGATCGTCTGCATCGGATCCTCGCACTTCTGGTCGGCGAGGATCTCCACCTTCTCCATGTCCTTGTCGTCGTCGCCGTCGTCCCACTTCTCGGACAGCGAGAACATCGCGCGGGCGTTGGCCTCGGACTCGGTCGCCTGCAACTCCTCGAGCGAGATGCCCATCGCCTGCGCGAGTTCGAACTGGTTCGGCGTGCGGCCGAGCTGTCCCTCGAGCTGGCGCGACGCGCGCTCGAGCCGGTGGGCCTTCAGGCGCACGAGGCGCGGCACCCAGTCCTGCGAGCGGAGCTCGTCGAGGATCGAGCCGCGGATGCGCGTCGTGCAGTAGGTCTTGAACTTGATCCCGCGCGTCAGGTCGAAGCCGTCGATCGCGTCCATGAGGCCGAAGATCCCGGCGCTCATCAGGTCGTCGAGCTCGATCGACTTCGGCAGCGTCTGCAGCACGCGCTCCGCGATCATGCGGACGAGCGGCAGGTGCACTTCGAGCAGCGTGTCGCGGAGGTTCTTGTCCTTCGTCCGCTTGTAGGTCTTCCAGACCTGGTCGAGATCCTCGTCCGACAGGCGCGGCGCGTTCATCGGCGTGCGCCCCCGCGCGCCGAACGGCGACGACGAGCGGCGGGGATCGGACGCCGGAGACGGCGTGGGCGTCGACACGGGATTCGAGGAGCGACGAGCGAGGGAGTTCCGAGCCATGGGATTGTCTGCGGGAGGTGGTCGCGCGCCCGCGGTGCGGATCGCGCGCAAGTCGGGATCGGATCGCTCCACGCCACGGCAATGGCGCTCGACCAGGGTTCGTCGGAGCAGGAGGTCCCGAATGCCCCTCCCAGGGCTCGGTGCGGCAGCAGAATCCGGTCGGGATTCGTCGCGTGCTGCCTCGGCTTCGTTCGGGAACCGGCTGCCATGACGGCGAGTCGCCGTCGAAGGCCCTTGGCTTTGCGTCCCCACCTTTCGATGGGTTTGCCTTTGTCGTGAAGCGGTGGAGACAAAGAACGGCGGCCGGAGACGGTCGCGGGGGGACGATCGGCAGTCGGGGCTCCGGGCTTTAGCCTGAAGTGGAGAAAAATCCCGAGACGCGAGGATCCCTGATCCACTTCGATGGGTCTGGCCGCCCTGGAAACCGCCTGGCAGGCCGGTTGGCGGGTGATTCCGGGGTGGCGGGACGGGATCCGACGGAACTCCACTGGGCGCCGCGACTTGGCGACAGCCGGGACCACGGAAATGGAACAGGGATCTCGGCTGATCCCATCTCGGGACGGCCAGGGGCCGGGTGCCGCGGACAAGTCACGCCTTGTCTCGGGGCGGCGGCGCGGACCGGCCCTTGACCGCCCGCCGACAGGTCGTAGCGTGCCTCGCCATGGCCGACAGGGACGAGCGTGGGACCTCCAGCCGCGCACGCGTGGCGTTCATCATTCTCTTCTGCTGTTTCGCGGTTGCAGTTTGGTCTTCCGACGCTCGAGCTCAGGCCCCGGATCATGTGGTCCACTTGTGGGTGGGCGCGCGCTACGGCGACGATGCTCTCGCCGGCGGCAACGGATCACTCAATCCGAACGGCTCGAGCACGGTGGACTTCGGTTGCGTGTGTCCTACGACCGCGCAACTGCGCCCGATCGATGTCGCCGATCTGCTCGGACAGCCGCTTCTCAACGTCCCTTATCCGTTCAAGACGGTCACCGCGGCGGTGCAGTACATCAACGCGACGGCGACCTCGAGTGGAGCGCCTCTGGGAACTCCCCCTTTGCCGTACACCAGCCCGCTCACCGGCCACGTCTGGCGCTACGCGATCATCCACCTCCTGCCTGGCCTCTACGGTGAGCCCCTACCGGCGTCTTGGGGGAGTCGCCATCACCCGGACAACGGGCTCGTGCCGAACGGCGAGACATTCCCGATCCACCTGCCGCCGAACGTGTCCATCCAGGGGACCAGCACGCTCGACACGTTCTTCGACTTGCGTGCCAGGGTCGCATTCATGTTCGGCGTTCACGTCGATCCGGCTACTGGCCAACGCGTGCCGCCGTCGGACTCACGTGCGATTCCAATCAACGGCATCAACAGTTTCGTCAACCGCATCTGTTTCTTCGGAGCGGGTCGGGACGACCCGCAGTTGTCGGTATTCACCGTCCCGCCAGGCCCGGGGATCGAGCAGGGGGCCATCGTCATCGACGAAGAAGTCGCAAGTAGGCCCACGATCGTCAATTGCGTCTTCCTGAAGTGCCGCGCCGGCATCATCGTGAATGCCGGAGTGGTGATTCCGGAGGTCGAGAACCCGCAACCGGTTCCCGAGGTCCTTCACGACGGGACGACGATCATCAACAACAGCTTCATTTGGAACGGTGTCGGGCTCTGGAATGGGTACTTCGCGAGGATCACCCGCGATCCGACGAATCCTGTCACGGTAGTCGGGTTCTCGAAACTCAACATCATCAACAACGTCTTCGACATGCAGCCTCCGTCGCAGGTACAGGCTCCGTACGATTGCGCCTGCAACAGGGGATTCCCATTCACACCCTGGACGTGGCCTGCGGCAGGGGCGGGAGGGACAACACCGCCGGTCTGGCGTCCTGTGGGGGCTGCTCCTGGCGCTCCATGGCCCTGGTCCTTCCGCCTGCTCTTCGCAGACGCCCCGTTCGAGGGGGTTTGTGCGCAGGACATGCAGACCCTCGTGACCGACCCGAATGGGGGTCCGAGTCTCTTCCCGGAGAACTTCAACGCGTTCGAGGAGGGACTCTGCCAGCGGTTTCGAGCATACAACAATCGCACCGTGCCCCTGAGTTGGGTTTCCTTGCACAATTCCGCGCCCCGACCGAGCGGTACGGATCCGATCCCCCATGCAGATCGGGAGTTGTCCAGCTACACCGGGTACTTCTCGCTGTCACTGAATCCTTCGGTCCCCTGCGCTCAGCAGCAGATCGTGCATGGTGCCCGGGGCGTGTTGTACGTGAGGGATCTCCTCTGCGCTGGCGGGTCGCATCCGCAAGGCATCGGCTTCCCACGCACGGTGACCTCGAGCGCGAACGCGGTCACCACCGGTTACGACGGATCGTTCCACGACGTGCGACTCTCACCCGCAGCCGCCAGGAGTCTCACCGACACGTCCGGGCCAAACAGGACCGATACTCACAATCCCCTCGTAGACAATGGTTACGGTGGGGGCTTCCCTGCGGCGATGGCGAACGGTCAACTTGTGAGCCGCCCCGGCTTCTTGACCCTCACTACCGCAACCCAGGGTGAATGGCCATTCGACGCCATGGAGTTCGACGGCGAGGGTTTTGCGAATCCGCGCGTCGTCGACCACGTCTGGGATCGGCCGAGTGCTCCGGCGCGACCGAGCGGGTGGCAGTTCATCGACATCGGGGCGGACGAGCTCGGCGAACTGCTGATCGCTGGCTACCGGTTCGGGACCCGAACTTTCATGGCCCTGAGCGCATCCGACCCAGCCAACCCCCTCGGTTACACCCCGCAGGCCGGGGCGATGCGGAACATCCAAGCCGTGTACCTCGGCTCGCCGACTCGTTACAACAACCCTCAGCCGCCGCCCCCCGTCGTCCCGCCTCAGTTCGCTACCGCGTTTCCCAATGAGCCCGCCCGGTATCGCGCCTACGTAGGCTTCGGCGGATCGACTTCTGATTGGCCTCAGGCCTACTCCATGGCTTGGAACAACGGGTTGCAATCCCCTGGTTGGATCTCGTTCGAGCGAGGTTTTGCTCCTCCGATCGGCGCGCGTCCCTGGAGACTCGATACCTCTACGCTTGTGCCACTCTCACCGGGGTGCGGATTGCCTGGAACGGTTTGGGACATGTACTGGGGGACTCCGCCGGATGTGACGCCGCACCTTCTGCCTGACATTCATCCGTGGTGGTCGAGGCTGTTCGTCGCTGCACCCAACTTCATGACGACGAGCAACTTCCTCTGGCAGCCATGCTTCTTCGCGACGGGCCTCGCTAACGCGGCGCTCTTCCTGCCGCCGACGACGAGTGCGTCCAACCCGCCAGGCACCTACGAGACGGCGATGATTCCGGCACCTGGTTTCGACTGGCTCGACTCGGCGGATTGGTTCGGTGCTGCAGGAGCACCATTGTTCCAGGATCTACGCGGCTGGGAACCGTCCGAGCCCCCCACGTTCCAGGGAAGGCCTTTCGTGCGCATCGAAGACTTCGATGAATGGTGCCGCGGCTACGAGCATTCGAACGAACTACCAGCCTCGGCGTTCTTCGCCTTCCCTTCGACGAGAATCGATCCCCAGTCGAGCCTCCCGCCGATCGCGATCCGCTTCTCCGTGGAGTGGGAGGGAACGGGCGCCTTCGGCCGCCCGAAGAACATCCAATCATTCTTGGTGTGGAGCGATGGCTCGTGATTCGGAGATGAACATGGCAGTGTTCCCGTGGGTCCTGGCCGTCTTTGGTCTTACAAGCCTCGTGGGCGCCCAGGCCGACTGGCGGTACGTGCCCTTGAATGGCGCGACACCCGCATTGTACAACGCCTACGAGGGGGCCTTTGACTTCTTGCGGGGAGTCCTTGTCGTGCACGTGAATCGCGATGCTCCTCCCCATGGCTTCTCAACCTGGGAATGGAATGGGACCTCGTGGGCCGATAGATCCACGGCCAACAGTCCTGAATACGGCCCGATGGCCTACGATCCGAGTCGTGGCCGGGTTGTAAAGGTCGAGACCTTTCATCTGGGAAACCGTTCGTGGGTCGTCTGGGAATGGGACGGATCGACGTGGACTCGTATCGCGCCGGTCATGCCCACGCCCCGGGGAGGCTTCATGCTGGGTTACGACCCGAACCTGCGAGAAGTCCTCATGGTGGGTGTATGTGACGCAGTAACCTGGCCGGCCGACAACTGTTGGTCGTGGAATGGAACGCGATGGGCGCAACGTCAGAGCGTTCCAGATCCTCTGGGGATCGGGAATCCACTCTTGGTCACGGATCACATACGGTCGCGCTTGCTGCTGGCGGTGGCATATCACTGCGTTCCCAACACGGGTCAGTCCGGGACATGGCAGTGGGATGGGAACACTTGGACGATGCTCGCTCCTCCTACCCAGCATACCGCCTGGTTGGGAGCGGCGGCCACGTACGACGGGGATCGTGATCGGCTCGTCCTCGTCGGAGGTTGTCTGGTGGGTGGACCTTGCAACGCCGAAACCTGGGAGTTCGACGGCACAACGTGGAACCTCGTCCCCACGGCGAATTCGCTTCGGCCTGGCGGCGGATACATCACCGGGTATGACTTTGCGAACCGCCGGATCGTGGGTTGGGGAGGGGATGTTCCAGCTCTGCCGAGTCAGCGGGAACGGCGCGTCTTCATCTATGAAACCGCTTGGAAGGCGATGTATGACATTTCGGGCGGCGGCTGCGCAGGCAGCGGCGGCATCCCATGGGTCGAGAGCGAACGGGGCGGTCTGCCGTGGATCGGGGACGGCTTCCGCTTGCGAGTGCGTGGCGTGGCACCGGGCGCCGCGAGTTGGATGGCGACCGGTTTCTCGGCACAATCCTGGGGCAGCGTGACGCTTCCTTGGGCGTTGGACGTGGTCGGTGCGCCTGGTTGCTGGTTGCGAGTCGAGCCTTTCGTGTGGTTTCCGTGCACTCCGGACGGCAACGGCGTGCCGACTTGGTCGATCACCATCCCGGTGGCGACGGCGCTTGCGGGGCTGGAGTTCTTCAATCAGGTGTTGGTGATCGACCCGGGCGTGAATGCTCTCGGAGCCGTTCTCTCCAACGCCTACCGATCGGTCATCGGAATCCGGTGAGGTCACCGGATCCGAAAAAGTCGGCGCGCAGGCGCACCGAGTGTGTCGCGGCCAGTGTTGCGGCGTCGGTCTGCGTGCTGGGGCTGATCGCATTGCTTACGCGGGGAGGCGATGCAGAGCAGCCGGACGGGGGCCGGTCCGAGAATTCGGCGCCTGAAGCAGTTCGTACCACGGCGATTCAAGTACCGGGCGGAACCTCTTCAGACTCGGGCGGCCCACCGGCGCGAGAGGCATCTGCTTCCCCAACCCGCCGAGTTGTCTGGCGCCGGGCCGGCGGCTCCGCCTCCACCCGTGCGTACCTCCGGATCGCCATCGGAACGCGAAGAGAATCGCTATGGGCCGCGCTGGCGTTCGTCGACCAGAGGGTCACCAGGTCCATCCTGGAGTTGCCAGGAGTCGTTCGGCAGGAACTCTCCAGCGAGTTCGAGATGGTCGTCGAGGCAGCGCTCTGGGTCAGCGCGGAGTGGTATGTCGGCGGCCGACGCATTGGTTCCGTCACGCTACCGCCGAGTTCCGACCATCAGATCGTGGAGGTCTTGCCGGAACCCGCGCAATGGTCGCTACGAGTGCGCGTCCATGGCGCGGGGTTCTCGGGACCGATCTCCGGTGCGACCGTCCGCGTTCGACACGAACCCGTTGAGGGCGGGGGGAAGGCAGAGGAGCGTGAGATCCGAGCCGATGCATCAGGCATTGCCCGTTGGTCCGGATTCAGCTCGGGTGCGTTGACCGTCACCGGTCCGGGTTACTCCGAAGTCAGTGGAAGGGGCGGGCAGACCCGGATCATCGCGAGTCCGTACGCACCGCCCCAGGAGTTGGATTGCGTCGTCCTCGCCACGGATCGTCTGCACCGTGTCCGGTCAACCGTGCGATTCGATTCCGGAGTGACGTTGCGGCGAGCCAAGTTGTTCTTTCGCGCGATGGTGGGACGGGGTGAGCTCTACCCACAGGACGGAGAACTCAACGACGCAGGCGTGTTCGAGGTGCGGGTCCCGACCGGAGCGTACGACCTGGACGTCCTCCCTCTCGGCGAGGTCGAGGTCCTGCCGAAGACCATTCGCGTATCGGGCGATCAGGACATCGCGGTCCAGGTGAGGCGCGCCGTGCCGCTGCGCCGGATCGCGCTTCGTGGGATCGACCGCGCCGATTGGCCGTTGCGGGTCGCACCTCAGGTCGAGACTGCAATGGTCGGCCACGAGCCGGGGTTG
The DNA here is from genome assembly GCA_016235155.1 of Planctomycetota bacterium. Taxonomy (GTDB): domain Bacteria; phylum Planctomycetota; class UBA1135; order UBA1135; family UBA2386; genus JACRLW01. Next base: position 8,757 of record JACRLW010000052.1, on the reverse strand, counting down.
CTGTTCCTCGGGGAGCAGCGATTGACCAGTGATTCGTTCGAGACGCGCTGGGCCGAACCAGGTACGCGGCTCGTAGCGATTGCGCGCCAGGCGAGCTACGTCACGACCACGACGATTCCAGCCGGGGACGACGTCATCGTGGACTTCGTGCCCGCTACGCTCCTTCACGTCGCGTGGCTGACGCCGCCGAGCGGCGAGGAGGGGGCGGTGACACTTGTAGTCCGCGCCGGGGGCCTCGAACTGAGTCGCACCATGGGATGTCGCCTTGTCCCCGTTGGCCAGGCGCTGCTTCCCGCAGCAACCGCGGAATGCGCAATTCCTCGCGGTCGCGTCGAAGCCGCGGCCTTCGACGTCAGCGGTCGCGAGCTCTGGAGGCGGGAAACCACGGTCTCCCAGGCTCGCGAGTGGTTGATGGTGGCGGCGGACGGCTAAGGTGACGGCGCGGGTGGATGCGGCGCCGCTTGCCCGGATCCGGACTCAATCGAACCGCACCAGCGACTCCACCACGTGCCCCCCGAGCTTCTTCCGCCCCCCCAGGAACCCCAGCTCCACGACGAAGAAGCAGCCCGCGACCACCGCCCCCAGCCCCTGGGTCAGCACGGTCGCCGCCTTCGCCGTCCCCCCGGTCGCGAGCAGGTCGTCGACGATCGCGACCCGCTGCCCCGGCTCGACCCCGTCCTCGTGGATCTCGAGCCGGTCCTTGCCGTACTCGAGGTCGTACTCCACCGAGCGGGTCTTCCAGGGCAGCTTCTTCGGCTTGCGGACCGGGGTGAAGCCGACGCCGAGCTCGAGCGCGACGGGGACGCCGAAGATGAAGCCGCGCGACTCGATGCCGATCACGCGTTCGACGCGGGCCTTGCTCATCAGTTCGGCGAGGCCCTCGATCGAGGCGCGGAGCGCGCGGGGGTCGGCGAGGAGCGGGCTGATGTCCTTGAAGACGATCCCCGGCTTGGGGAAGTCGGGGACGTCGCGGAGGAACTTGCTCAGGTCCATGCGGGGGATGCTATCGGCAGTCGGGAGGGTCGATCGCTACAAGACCGGGCGCCGATGACGCCTCGTTGCCGCCTCGTCCCGCTCGTCGCGATCCTCGTCTCCTCCGCGATCGCGTGCGCCCAGAGCCCGCACTGGTGGAAGGGCAACCTGCACACGCATTCGCTCTGGAGCGACGGCAACGACTTCCCCGAGTCGATCGCGGCGCAGTACCGCGAGCACGGCTGGCACTTCCTCGCCTTCACCGAGCACAACGTGATCGCGGACCGCGAGCGGTGGATGAAGGTCGACGACGTCGTCCGCCGCGGCGGGCGGACGGCGTTGAAGGACTACCGCGATCGCTTCGGCGAGGCGTGGGTCGAGACGCGCGAGGGCAAGGAGCAGAAGCTCGAGGTACGGCTCAAGCGGCTCGGCGAGTTCCGCGGGCGCTTCGAGGCGCCCGGCGAGTTCCTGCTGCTCCAGGGCGAGGAGATCACCGACGCCTTCGAGAAGCGGCCGATCCACATCAACGCGACCAACCTCGCGACGGTGATCAAGCCGCGCGGCGGGTCGTCGGTGCAGCGCGTGATCGACCGCAACCTGCGCGCGGTGGAGGCGCAAGCGGAGTCGCTGGGCCGCACGATCGTCCCGCACCTCAACCACCCGAACTTCGGCTTCGGCGTCACCGCGGAGGACCTCGCCGGCGTGCTGCGCGAGCGCTTCTTCGAGGTCTACAACGGTCATCCGAGCGTGTGGCACGAAGGGGATCCGAACCACGCGGGTCTCGAGAAGCTGTGGGACATCGCGTGCACGCTGCGCATCGACCGCTTCAAGGCGCCGCCGCCGTACGGACTCGCGACCGACGACAGCCACGAGTACTTCGTGCAGCACATCGCGAAGTCGAACTCGGGCCGCGGCTGGATCTTCGTGCGCGCCGCCGAACTCCGCGCCGATGCGCTGGTCGACGCGATGCTGCGCGGCGACTTCTACGCGTCGAGCGGCGTGACCCTGCGCGACGTGCGCTTCGACGGCGACGCACTCGTCGTCGCGGTCGAGCCGGTCGCGGATGAGACTTACGAGGTCGCCTTCGTCGGGACGCGGGAGAGCTACGACGACGTCGCGACGCCGGTCGTGGGCGAGGACAGAAAGGCGATTCCGGCGACCTGGCGCTACTCGGACGACGTGGGCGAGGTGTTCGCGCGCTGCGCGGGTCCGAGTGCCGCGTACGTGCTGCGCGGCGACGAGCTCTACGTGCGCGCGATCGTGACCTCGAGCGCTTCGCCGGCGAACCCGTCGTTCGCGGGCCAGAAGCAGCAGGCCTGGACCCAGCCGGTCGGCTGGCAGCGCCGCGTCGCGCACGAACCCGTCGAACTCGGCGCCGTCGACTGCGGCGGAACCTGGCGCGGCGAGTTGCGCGGGATCGACACCGATCACGCCGGCTCGATCTTCTGGTCGTTCACACGTGACCTCGTCCGCACCGACGCCACGGGCCGCGTCGTCGCGTCGGTCGCGATCGACGGCGGCATCGGCGATCTCTGCGCGCATGGCGACACGGTGACGGCGCTCGGACTCGACGCGTCGGGCGCGAGTGCCGATCGTCTGAGCGTGCGCGACGGCCGCACGCTCGCGCTCGTGCGCGAGGTTCCCTTGCGCGGCGTGATCGACGGCGGAGCCACGTCGATCGCGTGGACGGGCGGGCGCTTCTTCGTCACCGGAGGAGTACCCCCTGCCATGCATGTGCTCGACCGCGAGTACCGCGTCGTCGAGCGCCGCGAACTCGCGCAGGCGCCGCCGTCGATCCGTGCGTCGTGCTTCGGCGACCAGCGCTTCTGGTTCGCGGCGGGCGGTGAATCACCGGCACTGCTCGCGACCGACGCGGCACTGCAACCCTGGGCGAGCGTGCCGTTCGACGCCGCGCACGGACTCTGCGCGATCAGCGGCGGGCGCTTCCTGGTCGGCGAGTGCGTGCCTCTCGACGTCGGGCGCTACCGCGGCACTGCCTTCGTCGCCGAGGCGCAGGTGTCGGGCGGACTCGTGCGCATCGTGGACTGAAGCGCGCGGGGGTACAGCACGTGGTTCTCGAGGTGCACGTGCCGCATCAGTTCGAGTTCGAACTCGGCGAGCCCCGCGTAGAGCGCGCGCCAGGTGCCGCAGGCCTCGGTCGGGGGGACGTGGTCGTCGGTCAGCGCGCGGATGCGCGCGAGCGCCTTGGCGTGGTCGTCGTGCTCCGTCTCGAGCGTCTTGATCGTGCTCGCGGCGCGCGGGCCGGCGTCCTGTGCGATCAGCGGGAAGAGCACGTCCTCTTCCTTCCGCAGGTGCAGCGCCAGGCTCTCGCTCCACTCCGCGAGTTCCGCCGCCAAGCCCCGCGGACACGACTCCTTGCCCGCGTGCACCTTCTCGACCCGCTGCGCCATCGTGAGCAGCCGCGCGATCTCGGGGAGCAACGGCGCGTGGTAGCGCGTGACGATGTGCTGCACGAGTTCGGTGAGCGGCTGGCTCGACCAGGTCTGCGGCGCGTCGTCGCCGCGCTCTTCCGCGGCGAGTTCGCGCAGGAGAGCGCGCGGGTCGAGGCCCTGCTTTGCGCAGGCCTCGGCGAGCGGGATGCGTCCGCCACAGCAGAAGTCGAGGCCGTGCCGGGCGAAGACGCGGGCCGCGCCGGCGGACTCACCGGCGAGTTCGGCGAGGGTGCGCTGCGCGAGGGGGTCGAGGTGGTTCATGCCATGCCGAGGCAAGGTCCGTTCCTCCGCCCGCAGGCGGCGCTCCGGGCGATCGATGGTCGAATCGACCGTCCTGGTCATGGTCGAACGGACACTAGCATGTCGCGATGACCACGCCGGTCCGCGACGACGCCATCCTCGCGCTCGCCCTCGACCTGACCGCCTCGCTTCCGAACCGCGACCGTGCCCAACGCGTGGTCGACGTCGTCGCGCGCGTGCTCGGCGCGGACGCCGCGTGCCTGCTCCGCTCCGAGCGCGACGAACTCGTGCCGATCGCGATGCACGGGCTCAGCGCCGATGCGCGCGGGCGCCGCTTCCGTCTCGCGGAGCATCCGCGCCTCGCCGCGATCTGCGCGTCGGTCGAGCCGGTCGTCTTCGGTCCCGACGAGACGCGCCCCGACCCCTACGACGGGATGATCGGCGGCGCCTTCGACGTGCACGCCTGCCTCGGCGCGGCACTCCGCGTCGACGGCTCGCTGGTCGGTGCGCTCACCGCCGATGCGATCGACCCGCGGGCCTTTTGCGGCGTCGACCCGGTCTTCCTCGCGAGGCTCGCCGCACTCGCCGGCGCGACCCTGCGCACGATCGACCTGATCGACGCGCTCGAGCGCCGCGCCGCGCAGCAGGGCCTGATCGCCCGCGATCTCCTCGACGCCGCACTCGACGCCCGCGGCGGCGAACTGCTCGGCCAGAGCCGCGCGATGGCGCGCGTGCGCGAGGAGATCGAGCTGTTCGGCCGCACCGACTTCGCCGTCCTGATCACCGGCGAGACCGGCGTCGGCAAGGAACTCGTCGCGCGCATGCTCCATCGACGATCCCTGCGCGCCGAGCGCCAGCTCGTCCACGTGAACTGCGCGGCCTTGCCGGAGGCCGTCGCCGAGAGCGAGCTCTTCGGCCACGTGCGCGGCGCCTTCACCGGCGCCGAGACCGAGCGCATCGGCAAGTTCGGCGTCGCCGACGGTGGCACGATCTTCCTCGACGAGGTCGGCGAACTCTCGCCGGCGAGCCAGGCGAAGCTGCTTCGCGTGCTGCAGCACGGCGAAGTCCAGCGCGTCGGCAGCGACCGGCCCGTGCACGTCGACGTCCGCGTGCTCGCCGCGACCAACCGCGACCTCGACGTCGAGACCGGCACCGGTCGCTTCCGCGTCGACCTGCTCCATCGCCTGGCCGTGTGCCGCGTGCACGTGCCGCCGCTGCGCGAGCATCCCGAGGACATCGCGCTGCTCGCCGGCCACTTCGCCGACCAGCGCCGCCGCCAGCTCGGCCTCGGCCCGATCCGCTTCGAGCCGCAAGCCCTGCTCGTCCTCGCGCGCGGCCGCTGGCCCGGCAACGTCCGCGAACTCGACAACCTCGTCTCGCGCGCGATCCTGCGCGCCGCGCGCGGCGTCGAACCGGGTGCGCCGGTGCGCGTGTCGAGCGAAGACTTCGATCACGTCGACGGCGACCCGATCGATGGCGACACGGTGCCGCCGCTCGTCGCCGCGGTGCGCGAACCCGCGCCGCCGCAGTACGCCGGTTCGCTCCGCGATGCGACCGACGAGTTCCAACGCCGGATGGTCCGCGACGCCCTCGTGCGCGCGCGCGGCAACTGGGCGGCGGCGGCGCGCGAACTCGGCCTCGATGCCGCGAACCTGCACCGCGTCGCGCGTCGCTTGGGGCTCAAGTGAGCGGCTGCTCAGCGATCGTCGTCCTCGTCTTTCTCCCGCACGGGCTGCGTCGCATCGCCCGCCGCCCCGTATGCCGCGGCCGCGCCGTGCCGCCACACCAACTCGCCGCCCGAATGACCGGCGCGCCACGCTAGACCGAGGACGACCAGCGTGCCCGCGCCGCAGGCGAGCGCCGCGGTGCGAGCAGCCCGCGCGTTGCGCAGGACGAGCGGAGCGACGCTCAGCAGCAACACGATGCCGCCCGCCCACACGAAGGGCTCCGCTGCCTCTTCGTGCGACTCGAGCGCGGCGTGGGGGACGACGTCCTCGACGCGCTCCTCGTCGGCTTCGCCGCTGCGCATCGCGAGGAAGCCCGACGCGAAGAGCATCGCCTGGCCGGCGACGACCAAGCTCCACCCGCGTTGCCGAAACCAGCCGCGGGCGATCGCGAACCACGCGCCGCCGGCGATCAGCGGCATCAGCACCGCCAGCGCGAGAGGGAGATGGACGAGTTGGGGATGGAGGGGAAGGCCGGTCATGGTCGCGACGGAACGCACGACCCGCCGTCACGTCGCATCCGCTTGATGTGATAGGGTCGGCGCCGCATGGCCCAGCGAGCCGACGATCCCTCGGATGACGGAGGCGAGAAGCGCCGCGCGCGGACCGGGATCGCCGTGTTGGCGGCGATCGCGGCACTCGCGGCGCTCGACCTCGCGGACGACCTGAGCGAGGGGACGACGCTCGGCCATGCCGTGATCGAGGGCTCGATCATCCTCATGGGTGCGATCGGCGTCGCATCGCTGTTGCGCCGCCTCGCCGATCTGCGCCGGAGCGAACGACAGGCGCGGCGCGATGCCGAGGAACTCGCCGCGCACCTTGCGGGTACGCGCGAAGAGGCGAGCCGCTGGCGCGGCGAAGTGCAGAACCTGCTCGCAGGACTCGGCGCCGCCATCGACCGGCAACTCGATCGGTGGGGGCTGAGCGCGGCGGAGAAGTCGATCGCACTCCTCCTGCTGAAGGGCCTCAGTCACAAGGAGGTCGCGAATGCGCGCGGCGTCGGCGAAGCGACGGTGCGGCAGCAGGCGCGGAACATCTACAAGAAGGCCGGACTGAGCGGGCGCCATGACCTCGCGGCGTTCTTCCTCGAAGACCTGCTCGCGCCGCTCGCGACGCCGCCCGTCCGCCCGTCATAATGCCGCGCCGACTCCGGAGCCTCCCGCCGTGAACACACTCGCCCGCCTCCTCTCGGTCCTCGCTGCCCTCGTGCTCGTCGTCGCGAGCGTCCGCGCTCAGGACGAGGAACCGCCGCCGGAGCACGCCACGCTGCGTCGCCAACCGCCCGAGCGCGTCGAGCGAGCGACCGTCGCCGACGACAAGGGGATCCTGCAGTGGGCGGAGCACAAGGGCGCTCAGTGCCTGAACTGCAAGGGCGAGGGGAAGACCGCGTGTCTCCACTGCGATCGCTTCGAGGAGAAGTTCGAGCACGCGAAGTGCCCCGAGTGCGGCGACGAGAAGAAGGCGACGTGCCGCGTCTGCTACGGCGCCGGCACGCTGCCCGATGCCCTGGAAGGTTCACCGTGCCCGGCCTGCGGCGCGGTCGGCCACACCGTCTGCGGCATCTGCTCCGGACGAGGCCTGATGTTCCCGGCCGGCAGCAACGGGAAGTCGAGCCGCTGCGATCTCTGCAAGGGCGTCGGCGCGCTGCCGTGCGTCGCTTGCAAGGGCAAGCGCATCGTCGAGCACCCGAAGTTCAAGCCGTCGTTCGCCGATGCGAAGTCGTCGGACTACGCCAAGGCGATCGAAGCCCTCGTCAAGGGGCTCGAGGGCCTGCTGACCTTCGAGTCGTCGCGCGACAGCCGCAAGGACATGAAGGCGTTCGCCAAGCTGGTCGCGCCGGGTGTGAAGGCGTTGCCGGCGTTGAAGGCCGCGTCGGATCAGTTCGAGGCCGCGAAGAAGTCGGAAGCCGGCGGTTCGAACTGGCAGCACTGGCCGGACGTCGTCGCGCAGCACACGACCATCGCCAAGGAGAACCTCGAGTACTGGCTGAAGTACGAGAAACGGATCATGACCCTCGCGATGCAGCGTGCGCTGAAGAACGAGGAGACCGCGGCGGCCGCCGGCAAGAAGTGAATTGCCCGCGCCCGCGCTCTTCGTTCCCCCGCGCACCGATCGCTCGATGACCAACTCGCGCCTTCGCGCCGCACTCCTCGTCGCCGTCCTTGGTCTGGGTGCGCTCGTTGCGCAGGAGCCCCACAACCGATCGCTGATCGAACCGCCGGCCGATGCCGTGCGCGCCGGCGGACCGCTCGCCGAGGCGATCGCGCGCGCTCGCGCCGCGGTCGTCCGCGTCGTGGTCGAGGTCAGCGGCCGCAACACGTTCGTTCTCGAACGACCGAGCAGCGGCGTGATCGTGAGCGAGGACGGCCTCGTGCTCACGCACTGGTCCCTCGTGAGAGAAGCCGACGGCGCCGCCGACAAGCGGCTCTTCGTCGAGTTCGAGGGCGGCGCCAAGACCCGTCTGCCGGCGACGATCGAAGCGCGCGACGAACGCACCGGTCTCGCGCTGCTGCGCGTCGCGGTCCCAGCCGACGCGCCGTGGACGACCATCGCCCTGGCCGCGAGCGTCGCCCCCGGCGATCCGGTGGCCGTGCTCGGATTCGCCGACGGCGAGGACCAGGTCGCGTTCGGCGGCGTCGCGTCCACGGCCGCCGCGGGCATCGAGGTCATGGTCGACGGGAGCACGCTCGCGTTCGCGCGCGACGACATCGTGCTGACCGATGCGGCGATCCAGGCGCGCAGCCACGGCGCGGCGTTGATCGATCGGACCGGCGCCTTGGTCGGCATCTGCAGCGCCGACGGAGTCGCCGCGGAGATCGCCGAGCCGACGCTCGAACAGCTCAAGCGACCGAGCTTCGGTTTCGTGATCCCCGTCCGCGTCGCGCGCCGCGCGTTCGGCGCGAAGTTCCCGTCGAACGCGGACCTCGCGACCGAGCCGTCCCCGCAGGCACGGGCCGTGGCGAAAGTCGCGGACGCCGTCGTCGCCGTTCATGCCGGCAAGGCTGCGCCCGACGCGATCGGCGCGACCGATCCGTTCGGCAAGCGACGCCGCGACGGCGTCGGCTCCGGCGTCGTGATCGATGCGCGCGGTCTCGTGCTCACGAATCGCCATCTCGTCCACGGCGAGACGACGATCCGCGTCACGTTCCGCGACGGCGCGAGCCACCCGGCCGTCCTGCTCGCGGATCACGTCGAGACCAACACCGCCCTCCTGAAGCTGGCCTTGCCGCCGGGGAAGTCGGTGCCGGCGGCGCGCTGCGCGAGCTCGGAGTCAGTCGCGGTCGGCGACGAGTTGCTCGTCGTCGGCAATCCCGAGGGCGTCGCCGTGGTCGTCGGCGCGGGCGTGTTGTCCGCGCGCCGTGGTGCTT
>JACRLW010000035.1:79466-82440 GCA_016235155.1 Planctomycetota bacterium | reverse complement strand
AGTCTCGGGACCCGCGACCCAACGACCGACGCGCACGCTGTCGATCTGCCCTGCGCACCAGACGCCTGCGAAGGTCGGGTTCGAGATCAGCGACGCGAGGAACGTGTTCTCGCCGGCCGACGTGATCGTCGCGAGGTGCCCGGGCACGCCGGCGAAGCTGCGCATGCTCGCCGCGGCCAGCGCGTTCTGCCACGTGATGTTCGCGGGGACGAACTCGTAGAAGTTCGCGCCGAACGGCATCGGGAGCTGCGCGGCAGCCGGGAGCGCGATCACTAGGAACGACGCGAGCGCGAGCGTGCGCATGGCGGGTCTGGGGAATCTCCGTCGCCTGGCGCGGAGCGGTCAATCCCTGTGCAACCGAGGTCCCGGGTCAGAACCCCGACCCGCGCGTGAAGCCGCCGCCCTTGCTGCCGAGTCCGCCGCCGCTCCGGCCGCCGCCGCGACTGCCCCAGGAACCCGATCGGGTGATGCCGCGGCTCAGCGCTCCCTTGATCGCGATCTCGGCGATGGCTCCGACGGCGTGGAGGACCCACCAGGGGGCGCCGTCTGGTTGGGGGACGGACGCAATCGGGCGCGGCCGGTAGCGCCGTTGCGCCATCAGATCGTCGAGCAGCGCTTCCGGGGTCTCGGCTCCGGCGGCCGCGGCATCGATGCGGCGCTCGAAGGCACTGGACGTCAGGTTCTCGAACGCGCAGCGCACGGTGTCGCTCTCCGTGGCGCGGAGCCTGCTCACGACATGACCAAGCCCGGTCGCGCGTGCCTCGGCCGCCACGCGATCGCGACCGAGCTTGCTGAGCTGGTCGCGCAGGCCGTCGAGTTCGCGGGTGACGGAGTCGATCTCGACGACGAGGCGGTCGTCGACGGGATCGGCCGTCGTGAGGGCGTGCGCGGCGAGCGTGCCCGCGCTCGCTTCGTCGAGGAAGCTGCGCAGGCGGCGTAGCGCTTCCGCATGGTGCTCGCCGCTCGCCGAGTCCGCGCGCGCGAGTTCGTCGCGCTGCGCCTGCTCGCGGGCGTTCGACGCCGTGAGCTGCGCGAGCAGAGCCTCGCGTTTCTCGCCGATCGCTTCGCCGCGCTCCTGGACCGACGGCAGTCCGAGTTCCTCCGCGAGTGTCCGCTCGCGCTTCTGCAGCATGGCCATGCGAGCGACGAACTCGGTGCGACGACGCTCGACCTCGTTCGCGACGAGTTCGGGCGTCGCGCGCAGGAAGTCCCAGCCCGCCTTGGCGCGCGGCCAGTCGATCACGCGGGCGACGAGTCCGTCCATGCGCCGGACGAAGCCGCGCGACGCGTACCGCGAGGTCCCCCAGTCGCGCGCGAGCAGGTATTGGAACAGGCGGCTGCGTTCATAGGGCGGCAGCTTGCGCTTCGACTCTCGCGCGAGTTCCGCGGCGCGCTCCTCGTCGCGTTCGAGCCGCGTCTCCGCGTGCGCGACCTCGCGCGCCATCGCCTGGAACTCCGCGTCGGCGGCGAGCCGCCCGGCGATCGCCGTCTCGATCGCGGTCCGCTCGGCGACGAGAGCTTCGAGCTGCTCGGTGACCTGCGCGAGTTCGGCGTCGAGCTTCGCCTGCTCGGCGTCGGCCGCCGCGATCGAGGCGCGGAGTTCGTCGGCGCGCACCTTCTGCCGCAGCTGGAGCATCTCGAGCTCGCCGCGCACCTCGCGGAACGCCGCCGCGACGGTCTGGTCGTCGAGCTTCGGCAGGTAGTACTGCGCGAGTTGCTGGAGCGCCTTGCCGCGCCGTTCGACGGCCTCGAGCAGGCGCCCCTGCAGCCCGGCGGATTCCGCGGTCAGCAGGTCCGCGGCCTGCTTCGCCTTGCGCGCGCCGCGCAGCACCACCCGCACGACTTCGGTGCCGAGCATGCTCATCGCAGTTGCGTCGTGATCCTGCGGCCCCGCTGGAGCGGAGTCGTGCCGTCGATGCCGGGCATGACGACGACTTCGCTCAGCGCACCGCGCCGCTTCCTCGCGAACAGCGACTCGTCGACGATCCCGTCCTGCTGCTTGTCCGCCGCGATGCGGTCGTAGACGGCCTTGTCGACTTGTTCTCCCCACTTGCGCACGCGCACGTCGCGTTGTTGCTCGGCATCGCGCACCGTGCGTTCGAGGACGGCTCCGCCGGACGTGCGGGCCTCGACGATCAAGTACCACCCGGCGCTGCGCGTGCCGCGGTCGTCGGTGAAGTAGGCATCGATCCCGCTGAGCTCGCCCTGACGGCTGACGACGTGCAGTTCGTACTCCTCGTCGAGGGTCGCGAGCAGGCCGCCGACGCGAGGCGCGAGGCGTTCGAGCGCCGCGAAGTCGTGATTCGCATGCGCGGGCCCGGCCTCCCGTTCGAGCGCGGCGATCGCGCTGCGTGCGGCGTCGTCGGTCGCGACGGCGCGCGCGCGCTCGAGCGTCCGGTTCAGCGGCGCCCAGGGATCCGTCTCGCGGAGGAAGAGCCCCCAGATCGCAGTGAGCGCGATCAGCACCGCCCCGGTCGCGATCGCGAACGACGTCCGTCGCACCCACGCACGCGCGACGAACACCCGCAGTCCGCGCGTCGGCTCTGCGAAGGTGTGGAGCGAGGCGTAGTACTGATCGATCGCCGTGTCGATCTCCGCGTCGTTCACGGCGTCGCCGCTCTCGAGCGCCGCCGCGCGCAGCCGTTCGCGCAACCGCGACTTCGTCTCGTCGAGCGCGAGCTCTTGCTCCGCGAGTTCCCGCGACTGCCGCAGCGCGGTCGCGACGTCCATGATCCGAAGCATCTCGTGGATGCTCTGCGGCTCGCGGGTCGAAGGCATGGCGGGTGCGTGCGTCGCAGGTGCGGACATCGTGCGGGCGCGGATGATCGAGCCGGTGCGCGCAGCGGACAAGCTCAGGGTCGAAGCACGGTGAGCTGACCCGGCTGCAGTGCGATCGGGATGCGATGGAGGATCTCACCGCCGCGCAGCAGGCGCAGCTCGACGCAGTCGTCGAGCGCGACGAAGGTCTGGGACT
>JACRLW010000035.1:36801-79390 GCA_016235155.1 Planctomycetota bacterium | reverse complement strand
GACGCCGCGCCGGTGCCGTCGGCGAGCACGGCGGTGTCGGCGTCGCGCCACCGGGCGTCGAGCTCGATGCGGGCCTGGCAGCCGATCGGCACGACGACGCGGAACTCGTCGACGCGGGGCAGCGACGCGAGCGGCACGCGAACCCACTCGGCCATGCCCGCGGCCTTCACGCAGAGCGTGTCGATCGCGCGCGACAGCGGTGCGTGGTCGATGCGGCCCTGTTCGTCGGCCTGGTGCCAGTCGCCGTGACGCGCGGCTTCGCCATCGCGAGCGCCGCGCTCGACGAGCCAGTCGGCGCCCGCGCACGCATTGCCGCGCCGGTCGACGACCATGCCGCGCAGCGGCGGCCAGAGGCCGAGCGCGGGCATGCGGAGGACGACGCCGTCGCGCCCGGCGTCGATCGGGTCGCTCAGTAACTCGTCGAGCGTCGCCGGGTCGAGGACGCGCAGGCGGTAGCGGCCGGGTTCGACCGGCGGCGTCTCGAAGCTGCCGGGTGGCGGCCCATCACCCGAACCGGTGGCAACCGACGAGAGCCAGACCTCGCCGTCCTCGCCGACGTCGAGTCCGTCGGGGATCACGAGCGGTGCAGGCTCGGCAAACGACACGCGCGGATCGGTCACCGGCGTGCCGTCCGCGTGCTCCACGCGTCCGCGGATGCGCAGCCCGGAGCCGCCGACCAGCAACGTGAGGTCGCCTGGCCAGGCGCCGCGCACGCGCCAATCCGCGCCCGTGGGCCGCACGCGCGCGGGCAATCGCTGTGCGGCGAGCGCGACCAATTCGGGGTTCGCGCTGTCGCCAGCCTGCCAGAGGGCGAGGCGGAAGTTCCCCTCGGCGTCGGTGGCCGTCGCGAGATCGCCGAGCGTCACGTGCGCGCGCACCGGTGCACGCGTCGTCGCGTCGAGGACCCGTCCTTTCAGTTCGTCGCCGGCGTGTTCGCGCCGCAGGACGATCCGGAGCCGCAGCGGGTCGCCCTCGACGGCGACGTTCGCCATCGCGAAGCCGGTCGCGGTGACGAGCACGCGCGTGGTCATGGTCGACGGGGCGCGCGGCATCGCGAAGGCGCCGGCGGCGTCCGTCGACGCGGTGAACTTCGCGTCGACGCAGCGGTCGAGCACGCGCCCGATGCGCGGGCGCAGATCGACGCCGAGCACTACCCACAGCGTCGCTCCGGCGACCGGCAGCCCCGCCTCGTCGACGACGACGCCCGCGAGCGGGCCGTTGGGCGCGACGACGACCGTCAGTTCGCCGTGAACCTGATCGCCGTCGAACAGGGTCGGTTCGAGCACCGTGACCCACCGCTCGTCGACGACGCGGACCACGCCGCCGCTCCGCGGTCGCTCGAAGGCGAAGCGACCCGCGGTGTCGCTGCGCGACTCGGTGCGTCCGTCGGGCTCATCGCTTCCGAACGCATGCAGTGCGACGCGCACGCCCACGACCGGCGAGCCCTCGACGTCGAGGACGAGGCCCGCCACTGCGAGCGTGTCTTCGACGCGCGCTGATCCGGTCGCGGGCGAGGTCTCGACGGCTTGGTGTGAATCGATCGCCTCCCGATCGACCGAGTTCTTGCTCGCAGTCTCGAGCGTCCGTCGTCGGCACGGCAACGTCCCCGCTCCGATCGCCGATCGAATCGGACGGTGCGTCGCGCCCACGGCCCAGGAGGATGGTGACCGTGAGCATCGCGAGGAGCAGTCCCGTGACCGCGATTCGCGTCGGCCGAGTCATGTGCGGCGCGCGAGGATCGGGCCGGTAGTTGGAGCGGGCAAGGTCACAGGCGCAGCACGTTGAGTTCGTCCGGGTTCAGGCGGACGGGGACACGAGATCGGACCTTCATGCGGCTCAGAAGCTCGAGCTCGACGCTGTCGTCGAGCGCCCAGAACGTGACCGACCGACCGGCGCGAAAACCGATCATCATCGGGGCAGCGTCGCGATCCGCGTGCAGGGGACAGACCGGTGCAAGCTCACCACCTTGCGTGGTGAACACGGCCATGTCGATGTCGTGCCATCTCGGGTCGAGTTCGATGCGCGTCCGGCACGCCACTGGCACGACGATCCGGAAGTCGTCGACGCGCGGCAGAGACGCGAGCGCGACGCGGTTCAGCTTGGCGGTGTTCTGCGCTCGAACGCACAGCACGTCGGCGTTGCTCGACAACCGGCCGTGCGCGATGCGACCGGCCTCGTCCGTGAATCGGTGCTCCCCGAGCATCGTGAAGGTGTCGCCTTCGTCGTCGTGCTCGATCCACCACTCCGCCTCCGGACACGGGCGCCCCCTTCGATCGACGACGACTCCGCGCAGCGGCGGCCAGTGTCCGCGATCCGGCATGCGGATCACGACGTCCTGCGAACCGGCGTCGATGGGGTCGGTGACGAACTCGTCGAGGGACACCGGATCGAACACCAAGAGGGGGTAGCGCCCGGGCTCCACGAGCGGGGTCGCGAAACCGCCGATGCTCGCCAGGGAATCGAGCTCGGCATGTCGATCGCTGTCGCGCGGTTCAGGAATCTCGAAGGGCTCCGGCGGCGCGAACGAGATGCGCACGCCCTCGATGGGCGTGCCGTCCGATCGCAGCGCGAAGCCGCGGATGCGCAAACCCGGTCCACCTGCGCGGAGCGTCACCTCGCCCGGCCACGCCGGTCGCGAGCGCCAGTCGGACGACAGCGGGCGGAGCCGCGCGGGGAGGAGTCCGTCGAACGTGGCGACGAGCTCGGGGGACTCGCCCGGTTCAGGGTCATCGGCCTTCCAGAGTGGGATGCAGAACCGACCGTGCTCGTCGCTCCGGGTCACGACGTCGAGCATCGACACCTCGACCAAGGCCACGGGCGCTCCGCGTTCGTCGAGGACGAGGCCGGTGAGATCGTCACCCGCGTTCACACGCTGCAGGACGACAAGCTGTTCCTCGAGATTGCCGACCAGGCGTAGATCGGCGACGTGGTAGCCCTTGGCGCGGACGATCAGCCGGATCCCGTCGGTCGACGGCGCGCGGGGCAACACGAAGCGGCCGGCCTCGTTACTTCGCGTCGCGAAAGACTCGTGCGGACGAAATCGACCGATCGGACGGGGACCGCGCGTCATGCCGGCGTCGGCGTCGACCGAGGCCCACGGGACCGGATTGCCACCGGCGTCGACGACGACTCCAGCCACCCTGATGCTCGGCGCGACGACGATCGTGAGGTCCTCGCGATCGAGCTCGTCGTCGTACATCGCGGCTTCGCGGACCGTCACGTAGCGCAGGTCGAACGCGAGTGCGACGCCGCGTCGCGGTGGCCGCGTCATGCGGAACCCGCCGTCGACCGCACTGAAGGCGACCGGCCATCCGTTCGGGTCGCGGCGATCCTCTTCACAGAAGGCGACGGTCACGCCGGAAACCGGGAGGCCCTCGACGGACACGACCCGCCCCGCAACGACCAGCTCCCTCGGCGGCGCGATCGCGCTCCCGATCGACGGCGCAGCCTCGGCCGCGAGTTCCTCGCGGTCCGGGTCCGCGGCGAGGTTGGTCGACCGCACTTCATCGGGGGCGCGATCGAAGGTCGCCGCCGCGGGAGCGCTCCCGATCGGGGCGTCGCCTCGCTCGCGGATCGCGAGCGCCAGCGCCGCGGCGAGGATCGCCGATGCGGAAAGTACGAGGAGCGCATGCGTGCGAGTCACGATGAGTCGTCGATGGGAACGGAGTCGTGGTCGCGGGGTGTCGCGCCAGCCGTCGAGCGCGTCCACTCGGCGAGCGCCGGAAGATACTGTCCCGCTCTTTTCGCGTCGGACCCCACCCCCGCATGACCACCCGCCACTTCGTCGTCGCCCTGTTCGCGAGCAGCCTGCTCCAAGCCCAAGCCGTCGTCTCGCCGCGTTTCTGCGCCGCGACCGAGGCCAACTACGACAACTCGCTGCCCTTCGGCTACGGCGGGGATCAGCAGTCCTACCAGCAGATCCATGCCGACCTCGCGGGACTCACCGCGAGCTGGTCGAGCCTCTCGTTCCGCCGCGACGGCTTCGTCGCGACGAACGCGGCGTTCGCGCCCAAGACGTTCACCGCCGACCTGTGGTTCGGAACCGGCGTGCCGATCGCCGCGGTGAGCGCGACCTACGCGAACAACTGGACGTCGACTCCGTCGCGCGTCGTCACCGGCCGCGCGGTGAACATGCCGAGCTGGGTGCAACGTCCGTCGCCGATGCCGGCCGCCTTCGACGTCGTCGTCCCGCTCGACGCACCGTACCTGTGGAACGGCGCGAGCCAGTTCCTCTGGGAGATGCGCGTCACCAATCAGGCGTTGACTCATCCGATGTTCGCCGACGCGCACCGCGGTCCTTGGAACTCGGACTCGAGCGGGAGCCTGCCGTACGGCAACGCGCCGTTCTGCGTCGCGACCGGTCAGACGGGCGCATACCTCGCGTCGTCGTCGTTCGTGATCAACGGCGCCAGCCTCGACGCGACGTTCGGCTGCTCACTCGGCGTGGCGAACGGTCCGGCGACGATCCTGATCGGCGCTCTGTCGCAGGACTTCGCGATCCCCGGGCTCTGCGGCCGGCTCCTCGTGGACCCGCTCGTCAACCTCGACGGCGTCGCGGATGCGACCGGCGCGATGACGTTCACGCTCTCGGTGCCGTTCACGACCGCGCTCGCCTACACGCCGATCTTCGCGCAGTCCGTGTGCCTCGATGCACTGCGTGCCGATCCGATCCCGGCTGCGATCAGCCGCGGCGCGGCGAACACGATCCCGTGGGGTCGAGCGCCCGTGTGCGTCCGGGTCTATCACCCCGGCGACGCGACGGCGACCGTCGGCTTCCTCGATCCGTCGAACACCAACCTCGGCTCGGTGATCAGGCTGAACTGACGCGGGTGGTGAGCGCGATCCGCGGGCGGTACCGTCGCCGCCCGCAATGACGTCCTCCCAGCAACCCGCCGTTCCCGCGCCGCGCAGCGGCGTCCAGCGTTACCTCGACAAGGCGCTCGCGGTGCTGCAGCGCTACGGGGTCGTGCCGTCCGGCGATGCGCCCGCCGAGCTCACCAAGCTGCTCGACGAGGTGAAGCACGTCGACGAACCGAAGGTGCTCGCCGTCGCCCGCACGGTGAACCACATGAGCACCTTCAACCAGCTCGTACGGGACAACGTCGAAGACGTCCGCATCGGCGATCGCTATCTGGCGATCGCGCAGGCGTTCGACAGCGTCCGCGACGACAGCAAGACGCTGATCGCGCAGCTCGACGACGGCAAGATCAGCCTCGGCGA
Source organism: Planctomycetota bacterium (assembly GCA_016235155.1). Classification (GTDB taxonomy): domain Bacteria; phylum Planctomycetota; class UBA1135; order UBA1135; family UBA2386; genus JACRLW01. The sequence continues at coordinate 74,170 of JACRLW010000035.1, read as the reverse complement.
GAAGCTCCAGAACCTCTGGATGAAGCTGCGGCGCGGCACGCCGAGCGACCGCTTCCAGAAGATCGCGGAGCTCTACAAGTCGGTCGCCGCGGACACCAAGCACCAGCTCGAGAAGGAGCAGGCGATCATGACCGGCTACATCGAGTTCCGCTTCGCGCTGAAGGAGGCGGAGATCGCCGCGCGCGAGCTGTTCGAGGTCCAGTCGCGGAACGTCGAGAAGAGCAAGCAGGTCCTCGCTCGAGCCCAGCGGACCATCGACTCGCTCGGCCAGGTCCCCGACGCGCAGCGCTCGCGCGCGCAGCTCGCGCGCGACGAGGCGCACCACGCGTTTACGCAGGAGGACCGGGTCTGGCAACTGCTCAAGGACGTCGCCGAGAACCTCGCGATCGGCTACGACGTCGGCGAGGCGCTGATCGCGAAGCTCAAGCAGACGCACGACGTGAAGGACCAGGTGCACCGGCGCTCGGTGACCTTCTTCACGACCAACGAGCACGTCTTCACCATCCTCGGCGCCGTCTACACCAGCCAGCACGGACTGCACGAAGCGACGCAGGCGCACGAGGCCTTGAAGGCCGGAGTGAACAAGGGGCTCGAGGACGTCGCCGAACTCGGCCGCGAGCTCGAGCGCGCCGCGCTGAAGGCCGGCTACGGCTCGACGATCCGCCCGGAGTCCGTCGAGAAGCTGGTGAAGGCGATCACCGACTACCAGGTCGAGTCGCTCGAGGCGATCGCGCGGCTGCGCAAGGAGAGCGAGGAGAACGCGCGCGCGATCCGCAAGATCGTCGAGGACGGCAAGCAGCGCGCGCAGGAGACGATCGCGCGCTTCGCGCGGGAGGCGTGAGCCGATGATCGGAAGTCCGAACGCCGGCGCCGCGAACCAATCGGTTGCGATCGGAATCGGTGTGTTCGCGCTGATCCTGGCGTCGATCGGCCTGTTCCGCGCCGACGGTGCGCCGCGCGCCGTCGACGAAAGTCGGGCTCCCGACACCCTGCCTGCGCTCGACGACCTCACGCGCCGCGTTGTTGCGCTCGAACAACGGACGGAGCCGCGCGTCGTCGTCCCGACGTCCGCGATCGAGAGGACCGAGCGCGCTTCGTTGCAGGATCCCCGCGTCGACGACCTCGCGTCACGCGTTGCTCGGCTGGAGGCTGAGTCTGCGCGGCGCGACCCGGGTTCCGTGGCGGAGTCCCCTCGCGTCGCGGCCGACGATCTCGAGCGGCGGCGGGTCGCGCAACAGCAGCTCGTCGCGACCGCGCGCAACGCGATCCTCGACCCGCGGGCGACCGAGGCCGCGAAGCTCGAGGGCTGGAAGCAACTTCGCAACGGCGGACCCGACGCGTGGACCGACGCGATCGTCGATGAAATGGTGCGGATCGGGCTGACGTCGAACGACGTCAACGTGCGCGCCGACGTCTGGCGCCAGGCCGACGCGAATGCGCGCAGTGAACGCCTCGTGCCGGGGCTGCTCCAGGCACTCACGGGCGACGCGGACGGGCGCGTGCGCGAGGAAGCCGCCGAGACGCTCGAGAACTACGCCAAGCTGCCGCAGGTGCGGCTCGCGCTCGAGGCGGCGGCGGTCAACGATCCCGAGGAGAAGGTGCGCCGCTTCGCGCGCCAGTCGATCGAGAAGGGCTCGCGCTGATCAGCACCGTCGCGCCGTGACGTCCGCGCTGGTCACGTAGTCGCTCGGCTTCGTGCCGGGCGGGAGCTTCTCGACGATGCGCAGGAACAGCGGGTCGTCGGCGCCGGTCAAGGCGTCGATGTAGCCCGGCTTGGTCGTCACGCGCACGTCGACGAGCCCGGCGGCTTCCGCCATCGCCTTCGTCTCCGCGATCAGCACCGCGCCCGCGACGCAGCCGACGAGTGCTTCGACGTCCTCGCGCACCGCCTCGGGCAGCGGCTTCAGCAGCGCGATGTCGGAGACGGCGACGCGTCCGCCGGGCGCGAGCACACGGGCGATCTCGCGCCACACCTGCGCCTTGTCGGGCGAGAGGTTGATGACGCAGTTCGAGAGCACGACGTCGACCGAGGCATCGGCGACCGGCAGATGCTCGATCTCGCCGAGCCGGAACTCGACGTTGTCGAGGCCGCTGCGCCGCGCGTAGCCGGCGACGTTCTTGCGCGCGCGCCCGAGCATCTCGGGCGTCATGTCGACGCCGATCGCGCGGCCCTTGCTGCCGACACGCGGTCCCGCGACGAAGCAGTCGAGGCCCGCGCCGGAGCCGAGATCGAGGACCACCTCGCCCTCGCGCAGCGAAGCGAGCGCCGTCGGATTGCCGCAGGACAGACCGAGGTTCGCGCCGCGGGGCAGGTTGGCGATGTCGGTCGCCGCGTAGCCGACGGCGAGCGCGAGCTGCTCGGGCGAGAGCGTGTCCGGCCCGCAACAGCCGCCGCCTCCGCAACAACCCGAGCCGCTCGAACTCGCCGGCGAGGAGACGGGCTTGGGGTCGCTGCGCGCGATCTCGGCGTAACCGGCGCGGACGGCGTCGCGCACGGCATCGCTCTCGCGGGCGCGGCGGACGGACTCGGGAGGCTGCGTGTTCATGGCGCGGATAGAACCCCGCCATGCGCCCGCTCCGCAATGCCCTGCCCGCCGTTCTCTCGGCACTCGCCGCGTGCGCGTCGCCCGCGACACTCGACGAGGGCGGCCTCGAGCTGTTCGTCCTCGGCCGCGCGCAGGACGGCGGGCTGCCGCACCTCGGCTGCGAGCGCGAGGCGTGTTGCGCGGCGGCGCGACGCAGCGGTCGGATCGAGACGCCCGCCTGCCTCGGGATCCACGACCCGGCGAGTGGCGCACTGTGGCTGGTCGAAGCGACGCCCGCGATCGAGGCGCAGGTCGCCGCACTGCACGCGATGACCGGGACTCGCGAGCGCGGTCGTCGTCCGGTCGACGGCCTGCTCGTCACGCACGCGCACCTCGGCCACTACCTCGGCCTCGCCTGGCTCGGGCGCGAAGTGGCGGCGACCGAAGCGATGCCGCTGTTCGTCTCGACGCGTTTCGCCGAGTACCTGCGCACGAACGGACCCTGGAGCCAGCTCGTCGCGCTCGCGCAGGTGGAGCCGAGACCCTTCGCGCCCGGCTCGCGCTTCGTGCTGCGCGACGGACTCGAGATCGAGGCGATCTCGGTGCCGCACCGCGACGAGTTCTCCGACACGGTCGCCTTCAAGGTGCGCGGGCCGCGGCGCACGGTGTTGTTCTGCCCCGACGTCGACGCCTGGGATCGCCACGAAGGTCTGCTCGAACGCCTGCTCGACGGCGTCGACGTCGCCTACCTCGACGCGACCTTCTTCGACGGCCGCGAACTCCCCGAGCGCGTGCGCGCCGAGATCCCGCATCCGCCGATGGTCGACACGATGGCGCGGCTCGAGGGCTTTGCGCGCGAACATGCCGGTGCCGTGCGCTTCATCCACCTCAACCACACCAATCCGGCGTGGAACGACGACGCGCTGCGCGCCGCCATCGAAGCCCGCGGCTTCGCGATCGCGCAGGTCGGCGAGCGAGTCTTGCTCTGAGTCCGTAGCCCGGTGAATTGTCGCGGCACGCGACGATTCGCCAGGCGGAGGACTCCGGCTGGTAAAGCGGCCGAGGCCTTCTGGTCGTCGCGTCAGCGACGACGCCAGCGGCCAGGTTTGGCTGCGGCCTCGGCTGCGATGAGCGTCGCCCGGTCGTCGCCGTCGCGTGGGCGTCGCGGTACGGTTCGCGGACCCATGACCGCGGAGAACCGGCCACCGCTTGCACTTCCGACGCAGATCGGCCCGTACCGCATCCTCGACAAGCTCGGCGAAGGCGGGATGGGGACGGTCTACCTGGCCGAGCAGCCGCGGCCCGTGGCGCGAAGGGTCGCGCTGAAGCTGATCAAGCTCGGCATGGACTGCGAGGCGGTGCTCGTTCGCTTCAGGCAAGAGGAGCAGGCCCTCGCGCTGATGCAGCACGACGGCATCGCGAAGATCTTCGACTGCGGCGTCTCCGAGCGTGGACAGCCGTACTTCGTCATGGAGCTCGTGAAGGGGGTTCCGATCACCGAGTACTGCGAGCGCTACCGTCTGACGCTGACCGGGCGCCTGAAGCTCGTGCAGCAGGTCTGCGCGGCCATCACGCACGCGCACCAGAAGGGCATCGTCCACCGTGACCTGAAGCCGTCGAACATCCTGGTCGGCGACGACGGCGGCCGGACCCAGGTGAAGATCATCGACTTCGGCCTGGCGAAGGCCGTGGGGCAGAAGCTCGTCGAGGCGACGCTGTTCACCGCTGCCGGACAGGTCATCGGCACGCCGGAGTACATGGCGCCCGAGCAGGCCGATCCCGGCGGCCAGGACGTCGACACGCGCGCAGACATCTATTCGCTCGGGGTCGTGCTCTACGAAGTGCTGGTCGGTTCGCTGCCGTTCTCGCGGGAGCAACTGCAACGCCCCGAGATGTTCCAGCGCGTCCTTCGCGACGTGGATCCGCCGAAACCGAGCACACGGATCACGCCGAGCGGGCGGGCGTCGGGGATCGGCGCGACCTCGCTCGGCATGTCCACGCGCGCGCTCGAACGCGCGCTGCGGAACGACCTCGACTGGGTCGTGCTGAAGGCGATCGAGAAGGACCGCAACCGACGCTATGAGACGGCCGGCGCGCTGTCCTCGGATCTGCAGCGCTATCTCGACCACGAGCCCCTCGTCGCCGGTCCGCCGAGCGCCGCGTACCGCTTGAAGAAGCTGTTGCGCCGTCACCGGGGAAAGGTGACGGCGACAGCGGTCGTGCTTGCCACCGCCGTGGCAGGCACGGTCATCTCGCTGAACTTCGCATTCACCGCCCGGGCGAACGAGCAGCGGGTCAACGGCCTCGCGAGCCAACTCTCCGCGAAGGTCGGCGAGTTCGACCAGCTCGCGGCCGTCGTGCTGCACGAACGCGCGCTCGTCACGGAGCGCGAGCTCTACCCGGCCTGGCCGCAGACGATCCCGGCGATGGAGAATTGGCTACGCGAGGACTCGGGCCGGCTGCTCTCGATGCGCGGCGACATCGAGGCGACGGTGGCCGGATTGCGCGCGCGGGCCCAGCCGGTCACGGAGTCGGAGCAGCTCGCGGATCGGCGTTCGCACGCGCGGTACCCGGAGTACGTCGCGCTCCAGAAGCGCGTCGCCGCGCTCCGTCACGCACAGACGATCCGCGCCGGGAAGGAGCTCGTCCTCCCCGAGATGCCGGGAAAGGACGGACTCGATGCGGCGCGGCTCAACGCCGCGGCATGGGATCGCGTCGCTCCCGAGCCGACGCAGCGCCGGGTTTGGGGCGAGGAAGCGCTCGGCCTCGTCGCCGCGCGTGCAGCGGTGGCGAAGGCAGGCGGGACGCCGAGCGAAGCGTCGACGTTGGACACGCTGGCCTGGGCCTTGCTCGCCAACGGGCAGGACGCCGAAGCGCTGCAGCGAGCCGACGAGGCGCTCGCGAAAGCGCCCGAGGCCGAGCGCGAGCGGTACCGCGGTTATCGCATGCAGATCGCCGCGGCGGCCGAACGCGCGGGCGACGAACTCGCCGCGGCCGAGGCCGAGTTCCGCACGCTCGAGGCGACCGTGAGCGATCGGCGCACGTTTCGCTTCGCGGGCGAGTCGCAGAGCTTCCTGTACGACACGTTGGTGGACCTGCTCGGGAAGCTGTCGTCGCTCGAACGGAACGAACACACGCTCGTCGCTCAGCGCCTCCGATGGGCTCGGCAGATCGCCGAACTGACGCGACGCCATCCTCGAGCACGTCACGACTGGGCCGCGGTGCGCGCGTCCATCGCGGCGAGTCCGCGCTATGCCGGTCAGTCGATTCCGCTGCGCGACGAGGATGTCCTCGGCCTCGTCCCGATCGGCGAGAACCCGGCGACGGGCTTCTGGGAGTTCTACGAACTGGCCTCGGCCTGGGACGGTCGCACCGAGCCGGGGAGCATTCCGCTGCCGAGTCACGAACCCGACGGTTCGATCCGCATGACCGCGGACTCGGGAATCGTCCTCGTGCTGCTGCCCGGCGGCGAACTCGTCATCGGTGCGCAGGGCGCCGAGCCGAACGGCCGGCGCTTCGATCGCGAGGCGCGCCGCGACGAAGTTCCCGAGACCGTGACCCTCGACCCGTTCCTCGTCGCCCGGCACGAAACGACACGCGCGCAATGGCGGCGGCTCACGGCGTCGGAATGGCCGTACTGGTTCAAGACCGGCCTGCACTTCGACGCGGATCCGATCGCGATCGGCGATCTGCACCCTGCAGAGTCGATCCGGTGGAACGATGCGATGCTCGTACTGGGTCGCCATGGCCTGACGCTGCCGACCGAGGCGCAATGGGAGTACGCCGCGCGAGCCGGCGTCGATTCGCCGTGGCATTGCGGCGACCACCCGAAGTCCCTCGACGGCTTCGCGAACCTGCGCGATCGGACCGCGGGCGAGCACCAACCGGTGTGGGGCGAGCCCGAGGCGTTCGACGACGGGAGCACCGGCCCGACTCCGGTGGGCAACTACTCACCCAACGGCTTCGGCCTGTTCGACGTGCACGGCAACGTCTGGGAATGGTGCCGCGACGGTTACGACGTGCGTCAGGACGGGATGCGAGACGGGGACGGCCTGAGCGAACCCGCCGAGGCGCAGTCGTTGCGCGTGATGCGCGGTGCGGCCTTCAACTGTCCCGCATCGCTCGCCCGCGTCTCGCAGCGCGCGAACAGTGCGTCCGACGCGACGGATTCGAGCCTCGGCGTCCGCGCGGCGCGCGCGTTGCGCCGTTGATCGCTCAGCGGCGGCGGGGCGCAATCGCGGCCGGCTCCGGCAGCTCGATCGGCGGCATGCGCACCTGGTCGAGGCCCGTGAGGTCGAGGCCGTCGACCGAGGCGGCGGCGAGGAACTCGCGCACGAGGCGTTGCACGCGCGGATGGCCCGACACGCCGTGGCAGCCGTTCACGACGACGTGCTTGCTGCGCGGCAGATGCGCCGCCGCTTCTTCGCCCCAGCGCGGCGGCGTGACGGGATCGTGCGTACCCGAGAGCAGCAGCGTGGGGACGTCGACCGACACCGGCGACGCGTAGTCCTTTGGCAGCGCGCCGCGCGGCCAGAACGACGCGATCGCGAGCTGCGCGCGCACGCGGACGTCGCCGAGGAAGGTGTTGGCGCATTCGCGCACGATCTCGTCCTCGTCGATGCGCGCGAGGTCCTCGGCCGTCGTGACGCACATCAGCATCCCGAGCGCGAGCGAGTCGCGGAGGCCGCGGTTCGACTGCACCGCGAGCTCGGCGAAGGGCGTGAGGTCACCGGCGGCTGCGCGATGGAGCAGCAGCGGCACGCGGCGATTGCCGTCGGCGTAGTACATCATCACGCGTAGGGCACTTGTGAAGCCGTCGCGCGTGAGTGCGACATCGGCACCGCCGATCGAGAGCTTCGCGGGTGACTGGTCGAGTCGTTCGAGGACCTGCGCGTGGTCGCCGCGCAGGTCGGGATAGGCTGCGCGCGTCCGTTCGTCGGCTTCGCACTCCTCGACGAGACGGTCGAAGCCGTCCTGCGCCGAGCGCGCGTGGTGGAGCGGGTTCTCGAAGGCGATCGGGGCGACGCCGTCGAGCACGGCCGCGCGCACGCGAGCGCGGTGCTGGCGCATGAAGACCAGCGCCATGCGCGTGCCGTAGCTGCCGCCGATCAGGTTCACCCGCTCGTAGCCAAGGGCATCGCACACTGCGGCGAGGTCGTCGGCGGCGATCGGCGTCGTGTAGCAGCGCAGGTCGGCGCGCTTCTCGAGCTCGCGCAGCGCGGCGCGGAAGCGATCGGCATCGAAGAGCGGCGCGAGCAGTGCGTCGATGTCGCCGGGATCGTCCGCGGTCTTCACCTGCAAGGGGTTCGAGCGCCCGGTGCCGCGCTGGTCGACGAGCACGATGTCGCGGTCCTCGCGCACCCAGTGATCCGCGAACATCGGCGCGAGCGATGCGGCGCCCTGGCCGGGGCCGCCCGCGAGCCAGAACACCGGATCCTCGCGCGGCTCCTTCCCGCGCGCCGGCAGCACGACGACGTGGAGGCGGATGCGGCGGCCATCCGTCTTCGTGCGGTCCTCGGGCACTTCGAGGAAGCCGCGCAGCAGCACGTCGTCGCGCGCGAAGCTCTCGGCCCGCAGCGCGAGCGGGCCGTCCGTCTTGAACCGCGCGAGCGGCGACTGCGCGAGTGCTGGGAGTGCGAGGCTGACGAACGCGAGCTGTGCTACGCGCGGGATCATGCGCGCACGATAGCGACGCTCAGCGCAGGAGCCGTCCGTCCCAGAGCCGCGTGAGGAAGTCACGCCAGGGCAGGACGTGGATGTCGTCGCTCACCATCGCGCGCGCGCCGGTGTAGACGCCGTAGGCCTTGGCGAAACTCTTGCCCGCGAGTTCGCGGAACCGTCGCAGACCGTGGTTCCAGCGGCTGTCCCAGCGCTCCGCAGCCTTGGCCTCGATCCCGACCAGGCCGTCGGGCGTGTCGACGACGAAGTCGACCTCCACGCCGTCGTGCGTGCGCCAGTAGCTCAGGGGGAACTCGAGCTCGCCGTAGTGGAGGCAGGCGCGCAGCTCGTGCAGGAGGAAGGTCTCGAACAGGAAGCCGCGCTCCTCGGGGTGCACGCGGTGGTGTGCGACGCCGGCGAGATGGCGGACGACGCCCGTGTCGAACAGGTAGAGCTTGGGATGCGCAACCTGCTTCACTCCCGGCTTCAGCTTCCACGCCGGCAGCCAGTTCGCGAGCAGCGTGTCGACGAGGATCGAGAAGAACTCCTGCGCCGTCTGCCGCGCGATGCCGGCGTCGCGCGCGACACCCGCGACGTTGACCGTCTGTCCGTTGAGTCTTGCCGCGACTTCGAGGAAGCGGTGGAAGGGTCCAATCTGGCGCACGAGCGCTTCGGCCTGGATCTCTTCGCGCAGGTAGACCTCGGCGTAGGAGCGAAGGAAGGCCGCGGGTCGTGCGCGTGTGCGCGCGAGCGGCAGCATGCCGGTGGCGAGCAGTTCGTCGAGTTCGACGTCGGCATCGAGCTCGGCGCTGACGAGCGGGAACATGTGCCGAACCTCCGCGCGGCCGGCGAGGAGGTTGGCGCCGCTGCGGCGCAGCTTGCGTGCGCTCGAACCCGACAGGACGAAGCGCTGCCGCTTCTTCGTCATCAGATGCTGCACCTCGTCGAGCAGGGCGGGCACGCGCTGGATCTCGTCGAGGACGACCCACGCGCCATCGTCGAGGGCGAGGCATTCGGCGCGGAAGGCGGACGGTTCGCGCGCGAGCCGCAGGCTCTCGCTGGCGAGCAGCAGGTCGTAGTGGGTGACGCCGGCGAAGTGCTCCTGGATCCAGGTCGTCTTGCCCGTGCCACGGGCGCCGAGGAGGAGGAAGGAGGTCTCGGGCGGGCGCAGTCGACGCGACAACATCGTCGGCGTTCTTACCGGAAAAACGCCGACGACACTAGCAGAGTCTCGCGGCGGTCTCAGCGCTTGAGCGCCTTGGTCTTCGGCGACGCGACGGTCGCCGGGCGGCCGCCGGCCCCGGCGGGGGAGAAGGTCGTCGCCGTTGGCTCGGCGGCGCTGCGCGCCTCGATGTACCAGTGGACGTCCTGATCGGCGTCGTACGGCTCGCTCGTCGCGCCGAACACGCCGTCGTCCGCGGCACCGTCGCCGTGCTTGCCGTCGTCGTGCATCGGGATCGCGGTGAACGAGCCGCGACGCGACAGCGCGACGTGCAGCAGCACCGTGCCCGGCTTCGCGTCGCCGACGACGCGCGCATCGACTTCGAGCACCGCCTGGTCGCCGTCGCGGAGGACCGCCTTCGCATGCGGCTCGCTCAGTTCCGGCCACGGCCCGCGCATGCTCTCGTGTTCGAGGATCGTCTTGCGGCGCGTGTCGATCGTGCGGCGCAGGGTCTCGAGGCTCTTCGTGAAGGCGTCGTAGCCGTAGAGCGACTTGTCGTCGTCGCGCGCCATACCGTCGAGCTTCTCGTGCAGCGACTCGGCGAAGGCGCCGATCACGTTCCAGTCGAGCGACTGCTCGGCGATCGCGTGCAGGTGGGAGAGATACGCGGCGCGCCACGCGGGCACCTTCAGCAGGCGCGCGAGCGGACGGTCCTGGCGCTCGAGGATCGCGAGCGGACTCGAGGTCGGACTCGCTCCGCCCATCATTCCGCCGGGGCCGCGGCCGCGAGGCGGACCGTCCTGCGGTCGCGGTTCACCCTGCGCGCGTGGTTCGCCCTGCGCGCGTGGTTCACCCTGCGCGCGTGGTTCACCCTGCGCGCGTGGTTCACCCTGCGCGCGTGGTTCACCCTGCGGCAGCGGTCCACCACCGGGACGCCGTCCGCCGCGCATGCCTGCGCCGAGAACCTCGTTGCTGTCGTACGGCAGCACGCGGAAGCGGCCGTCGGGTCCTTCCCAGATCACGAAGTCGCTGGCGCGGCTCGCGTAGCCGTCGCCGTCGAGCGTCGCGGCGTCGACCGCGAGGAACCACAGCGCGGCGTCGACATCGAGCAGCTTCGGCAGCTCGCGCTCGAGATCGGACTCGGGGGTCTCGTTCAGCGCGCGGCACACGGCGATCAGTCGATCCCACGCCGCGTCCTGGTCCTCGACCGCGGTCTTGAGTTCGTAGGCGCGCTGGTACGGCTCGCGATCCTCGCCGAGCCAGCCGAGCCCGCCGCCGCCGCGCGGATTCGCGGGCACCTTCCAGCGCACACCCTTTCGCGTGCCGTACTCGCCATCGAGGAAGTCCCGGTCGAACTGCTGGACGTTCGCATACAGCCCCCAGCTCTCGCCGTTGACGACGAGCTGCACGACGTTGGCCTGGAGTGCGTGCGTGAACTTCCGTGCGATGAAGGCGTGGAGCGTCTCACGCAGGTAGCTCGGGTCCTCGTGGCAGTTCAGCAGGTTGAGCGAGCCGAAGCCTTGCAGCTTCTGCTTCGGATCGCTCGCGTCGACGTCGATCGCGAACGACTTCTTCTTCCCCTGCACGCCGAAGTACGAGGAGTTGCCGCGGAAGCCGACGCCGACGCTCTGGTACTCCTTGCCGTCGACGATCATCGTCGCGGGCAGTGCGACGTCGCTGCGGTAGAAGTCGGCGAGCTCCTCGAACCAGTCCTGCTGCGGGAAGACCAGGAAGATCGTGCGCACGATCGACGGGTCGTAGAGCGGTCGGTCGGGGTACGCGGGCACGTCCTTCTGCTCGACGTGCTTGGGTTCGCCGCGCGGTGCTTCGGGCTCGGGTTCGCCGAAGGGCATGCGCCCGCCGCCCGGCCCGCCTCCTCCTGGGCCGCGTCCGCCCGGACCTCGTCGCGGTTGCTTCTTGATCCACTCGCGCGCGGCGGCGCGCTCCGTCCCGTCGAGTTTCCCATCGCCGTCCTGATCGAACTGCGCGACGAGCTTCGTCTCGCGCGCGCCGCTTGGACCGCCGGGACCGCCCGGACCGCCGGGGAAGCCCGCGCCGGGCGGACCGCCCGGGAAGTCGCGCGGATCCTGCGCGGTCGCGAGCGAGCCGAGCACGAAGCCGGCGAAGAGTGAGAACGGGAGCGAGAACCCGCGGTGCGGGCCGGAGAGAACCTTGGACATGTCGGAGGGCGAATCGGTCGACCGGGATCGTGCGGCGTCAGGCGTCCTCGTCCGGAGCGAAACTCGCGCGGACCACAGCCGGATTCGTCACGAGTTCGGCGAGGAGCGCGGGCACGCGCGCGGGATCGAGGCCGCGCACCGAGAGTCGGAGATCGAGCTCGCCGGCTTTGCGGTCGATCGAACTCTTCACGACCGTGTGACCATCGACGTAGCGCGAGACGACCGCACCCCAGACCTCGCCGCCCGGGTCCGGCGGCGCGATCACGATGCGGATCACGGCCCCCGGGCTCTTGGACGTCCGGCCGAGCGCCATCCCGACCGCAACCGAGAAGATCACGAAAGCCATGTCGCGCGTGTCCTTCAACGCGGCCCGGAAGCGCACGATCGCCAGCGTTCCGACCAGGGTGAACGCCGCCGCGACGTTCTGCCCGACGGCCACCGTGACCATCGCGATCAGCGGCGCGAGCAGGACGAGCGTGTGCGCGAAGCCCGGTTGCCGTTCGTCCGGATCGCGCGAAGCCCGGTAGAGCAAGGCGACGCCCGCGCCGAGCGCCGCGGCGATCCCGATGCGGAGCGCGATGTCGGCGAGCGCGGGTTCGCCGTCGGCGGTCGCGGTGGTGCGCAGCCAATCGAATCCGATCTGGAAGGCGATCACGGCCGGGACGGTATCCCGGCTGCCAGTTCGGCGCGCCACCCGGGGCGGAGGCCGGTGACGGGACCGCGCCATCGGCGGCTTGCTCTTCGGACCTTAGTCTGCTTTCGTCGCCGCCCGGGTCTCGCCGTGCCGCCCTACACCCCCCTCTGGTGCAAGAGCAACTTCAGCTTCCTCGAAGGAGCGTCGCATCCCGAGGAACTGATCGAGCAGTGTGAGGCGCTCGGCCTCCCGGCGATGGCGCTCTGCGATCGCGACGGAGTCCAGGGCATGGTGCGCGCGCACGTCGCGAGCAAGGAGCGCGGCGTGCGGCTGATCGCGGGCAGCGAGGTGACGGTCAGCGACGGCAGCACGCTGGTCCTGCTCTGCGCCGATCGTGCCGGCTACGCGAACCTCTGCCGGCTCGTGACCAAGGGACGACTGCGCTCGCCGAAGGGGCGCTCGGTCGTGGAGCCGGCGGAGATCGCCGCGCACGCTCCCGGACTGATCGCACTGTGGCGCGGCACGCCCGCGGAGCCGGGGCCGCTGCACGACGCCTTCGGCGACCGGCTCTACGCCCTCCTCGCGCGCCATCGCCGCGACGACGAGCCCGCCGCCGAAGCCCGCATCCGCGCGACCGCGCGACGCCTCGCGATCCCGACCGTGGCCGCCGTGGAAGTCCTCTACCACACGCGCGCGCGGCGGCGCCTGCAGGACGTGCTGACCTGCATCCGTCACAACACGAAGCTCAGCGAAGCCGGCACGCTCACCAAACCCAACGCCGAGCACGCGCTGCTCGCGCCGCGCCTCTTCGACGCGCTCTTCGACGACGATCCGGGTTCCGTCGCGCGCACGCGCGAGGTCGCGGAGCGCTGTGCGTTTTCGATGGGGGAGCTGCGCTACGTCTATCCCTCGGAGCGCCTGCCCGACGGCAAGACCTCGCAGCAATGGCTTCGCGACCTGAGCTTCGCCGGCGCGACGCAGCGCTACGGCGCGCACGTGCCGCGCGCGGTGACGGCGCAACTCGAGCGCGAACTCGCGGTCATCGAGCAGCTCGAGTACCCCGGCTACTTCCTGACGATGCACGAGATCGTCGGCTTCTGCCGCGAGCAGGGCATCCTCTGCCAGGGGCGCGGCTCGGCGGCGAACTCGGCGGTGTGCTACTGCCTCGGCGTGACCGCCGTCGACCCGGTGAAGATGGACCTGCTGTTCGAGCGCTTCCTCTCGCTCGAACGCCACGAGCCGCCGGACATCGACCTCGACATCGAACACGAGCGGCGCGAGGAGGTGATCCAGCACGTCTACGCGAAGTACGGTCGCGACCGCGCCGCGATGGTGTGCAACGTCATCCGCTACCGCACGAAGTCGGCGATCCGCGAGGTCGGCAAGGTCCTCGGCATGCCGGAGACGGCGCTCGACCGGCTCACGAAGCTCGGGGCGCGCAGCGACGGCGACCTCGCGTCGCTGCTGCGCGACGCCGGGCTCGACCCGACGGCACCGGTGCACGGGCACTTCGCGACGCTGGTCGACGAGATCGTGGACTTCCCGCGGCACCTCTCGATCCACCCCGGCGGCTTCCTGCTCGGCCACGAACCGGTGCACGACCTCGTGCCGATCGAGAACGCGACGATGGAGGGGCGCACCGTCATCCAGTGGGACAAGGACGACGTGGAAGCGCTCGGGCTCTTCAAGGTCGACCTGCTCGCGCTCGGCTCGCTCACGCTCTGCCACGAGTCGTTCCGCCTGCTGGCGCGGCACAAGCAGCAGGCGCTCGACCTCGCGCGCATCCCGCCGGAGGATCCAGCGACCTACGACATGATCTGCCGCGCGGACACGGTCGGCGTCTTCCAGATCGAGAGCCGCGCGCAGATGGCGATGCTGCCGCGGCTGCGCCCGCGGACCTTCTACGACCTCGTCGTCGAGGTCAGCATCGTGCGGCCGGGCCCGATCGCGGGCGACATGGTCCATCCCTACCTGCGACGTCGACACGGCCAGGAGCCCGTCGCCTACCCGCACAAGTGCCTCGTGCCGGTGCTGGAGAAGACGCTCGGCGTGCCGCTGTTCCAGGAACAGGTGATGAAGCTCGCGATCGTCGCCGCGGACTACACGCCCGGCGAAGCCGACCAGTTGCGCCGCGACATGGCCGCGTGGCGCAAGCACGGGCGCATGGAGCGGCACCGCGAGCGCCTGATCGCGCGCATGCTGCACAAGGGGATCGAGCGCGAGTTCGCCGAGCGCGTCTTCGAGCAGATCCTGGGCTTCGGCGAGTACGGCTTCCCCGAGAGCCACGCGGCGAGCTTCGCTTTGATCGCCTATGCGACGGCCTGGCTTCGCTGTCATCACCTCGACGTCTTCACCTGCGCGCTCCTCAACGCGCAGCCGATGGGCTTCTACTCGGCGGCGACGATCGTCGAGGACGCCAAGCGGCACGGCCTCGAAGTGCGGCCGGTCGACGTCGTCCGCAGCGACGCGGTCTGCACGCTCGAGACGGCGACGCCCGGCGAGTCGCTGCAGCCGCTGCGCATGGGCCTGTGCTGGATCAAGGGCCTCGGCGAGGCCGATCTCCGCGCGATCCTCGACGCGCGCGCCGAGCGGCCGTTCGCCGACCTGAGCGACTTCGTGCGCCGCACGAACCTCGAGGTGCGCAAGCTCGAAGCGCTCGCGACCGCGGGTGCGTTGAGTGGTCTCGCCGCGTCGCGTCGCGACGCGCTCTGGGAACTCTGGGCCGCCGCGCGCGAGCCGCGCGAACCGCTTCCGCTCGTGCCGGGAGGCGACGAACCCGACTTCGCGCCGCTCGACGCCTTCGAGACGGTCGCCTGGGACTACCGCGCGGCCGGCCACAGCACGCAGGCGCATCCGCTCGAGTCGCTGCGCGAGTCGCTCGCGGGTCAGGGCCTGCGCACGGCCGACGAACTGCGCGCGCTGCGGCACGGCGGCCACGCGCGCTGCGCGGGCCTCGTCATCTGCCGCCAGCGGCCCGGCACCGCGAAGGGCGTCGTCTTCCTCACGCTCGAGGACGAGACCGGCTTCTGCAACGTCGTGATCTGGCCCGACGTCTTCGACCGCTTCGCCGCGATCGTCAAGACCGAGCGGTTGCTCGGCGTCGAGGGCAAGGTGCAGATGCAGGACGGCGTCGTGCACCTGGTCGCGAAGTCGATCTTCGTGCCGCGCGTCGCCGTCCTGCCGCCGAGCGCGGGCAGCCGCGACTTCCATTGATCCGTGCCGGCGCGAGCGTCACCGCGACGGCGGACGGCGACCGCGCTTCTTCTCGTCGGCGTCGAGCGCGCGGTCGAGGTACTTCGAGAAGGCGTCGTCGTCCTTCAGCAGCATCGCTTCGTACTGGGCGCTCTGCTTCTCGAGTTCGGCGAGGCGCTTCTTCTCCGCGGCGTGGACCTGCAACTCGACGTCGCGCTCCTGTCGGAGCATCGCGAGCCGTTGCTCGAGGTCGAGGGCCTTGTCCTGCGCGGCGTCGAGCTGCTTGCGCAGGCGGACGAGTTCCTCCGCGGCATTCCGCCCGGGCGCAGTGAGGACGTCGAGCTCGGCGTCGGTCTCCTTCAGGGCCTCGCGCGCGGACTTCAGCGTGTCTGCGGCGAGGGCGATCGCGCGGCGCAGCACGTGCGGCTCGTTGCCCTGGAGCGAGGCGAGGATCGAGAGGGTGTTGTCGATCTGGTTGCGGACGTCGTCGGTGTTCATCGCGGGCACGCGGGTCGCGCGCGAGCTTACACTCCCGCCGCCATGCGCCCGCTCCCGCTCACGCTGCTGTCCTTCGCTTCGCTCCTCCCCGCGCTGGCGCTCTCCGCGCCGACGCTCTCCGCACAGGGGACCGGCATCGTCCTCGCCAACGGCGTCGACTCGCACTTCGACGTGCCGTACTCGCCGGTGTTGATCCCGCGCAGCGGCCTCACCATCGAGGCCTGGGTGAAGTACGACGACGCGACGATGCCGACGGGGACCTACCGCTGGCCGACGATCTGCCGCCAGAACCCCACGCCGGGGCGCGAGTCGTACTTCCTGCGGGTCGGCGCCTCGAACACCAACAACCGCTCGCTCGAGTTCAAGGTCAACACGCTCGCGGGCGGACGCAGCACGAACTTCCTGTTCAGCCCCGGCCAGTTCGCCAACTGGACCCATCTCGCCGGCACCTGGGACGGCAGCAACCTCGTGATCTACGTCAACGGCGTCGCGGTGCGCACGCTCGCGACGAGCGGAGGTCGGATCCAGGACAACGGCGGCGTGCTGCGCGTCGGCAACGGCGACGTCAGTTCGCCGGGCGCGGAGACCTGGCATGGCGAGATCGACGAGCTGCGCATCTGGCCGTTCGCGCGCTCGCCGGCGGAGATCCAGGCGACCATGAACGAGTCGCTCACCACGCTCCCCGGCGGCGTGATGAGTTTCGCACTCGACAACGACTACCTCGATTCGTCGTCGGGACTGGCCGGCACGCCGAGCGGCGCGATCGCGTTCACCCCGAACAACCTCACGCTCACCGCGCGCGTGGCCGCGGCGTTCCCGTTCGGCGGCGCGACGTCGACCTGCACGCCGGCGCCGACGCAGAGCTTCGGCGGACCGGCGGTCGTCGGCGGGTCGGGCTTCTCGTGGGTCGCGGTCAATGGTCCGGTGAACGCGCCGGGTCTCCTCGCACTCGCCTTCGGCGGGGCGACGACTCCCCTGGTCGTGCTCGGCGTATCGATCTGGCTCGACCCCGTCACGCTCATGTCGTTCGGCGCGTCGACCAACGCGCTCGGCGCGTGCAAGGTGCCGCTCGCGGTCCCGAACTCGCCCTCGCTCAGCGGCGCGGGCATCTCGTCGCAGTTCGTGTTCGTCGATGCCGCCTGCGGACCGCAGGGGCTCGTCGCGAGCGACGGTCTCGCCGTCGGCATCCAGTGACCCTCCTCGGAAGTGACGCCATGAAGACCCTCGTCCGTTCGTTCGCAGCCGCGGCTGCGTGTCTCGCCATCCTCGGCGGCACCCGCGCGCAGGAACCGGCGCGCAAGCAGCAAGCGCCGATCTACGACACCAAGGCCGACGCCAAGGCGCTCGTCGGGGCCGCGCTGAAGCTCGCGCAACGCGACGGCAAGCGCGTGCTGGTGATGTTCGGCGGCAACTGGTGCGGCTGGTGCCACAAGCTCCACGGACTGTTCCAGTCGAACGACGACGTGCGCACCCTGCTGCGCGCCGAGTACGAGCTGGTGCTCGTCGACATCGGCAGCTGGGACAAGCACATGGACCTCGCCGCGAGCTGGGGCGCGGACCTGAAGAAGCACGGCGTGCCCTACCTCACCGTGCTCGACGCGGACGGCAAGCCGATCACGAACCAGGACACCTCGTCGCTCGAGACCGGCGACGCGCACGAGCCGGCGAAGGTGATCGAGTTCCTGACGACCAACAAGGCGGAGCTGCGCGTCGCCGAGGACGTGCTCGCCGCGGCGCGTGCGACCGCGGACAAGACCGATCGCCGTCTGCTGGTCCACTTCGGTGCGCCGTGGTGCGGGTGGTGCCACCGTCTCGAGGACTTCCTCGCCATCCCCGGAATCGCCGCCGCGATCAGCAAGGACTACGTCGACGTGAAGATCGACGAAGACCGCATGGTCGGCGGCAAGGAGCTCGAGGCCCGCATCCGCAAGGGTCGCAAGGGCGGCATCCCGTGGTTGCTGATCGCCGAGCCGGACCTCACCGAGCTCGCCACCTCGGACAGCGAGGCCGGCAACATCGGCTACCCCGCGAAGGCGTCGGAGATCGAGCACTTCATGACGATGCTCGCCGCGACGCGGCGCAACCTGACCGACGAAGACGTCGCGCTGATCCGCACGACTCTCGAAGCGCGCGCGAAGGAGATCGAGGAAGCGAACGAGCGCGCGCGACGCGAGGCCGAGGCGAAGGGTGCCAAGCGGGACGGCTGATCGCGGTCACTCCGCGCCGCGCCGGAGCGCGCCGGGCGCGACGCGCGCGAGTTCGCTCCCGGCGAGTCCCATCCGCAGCTCGAGCTCCGCGCCGCCGGTCTTGTTGAACCACTCGACGCGGACCGGATGCGCGCCAGCCGCGAGCGCGGCGGCCCCGACCTTGGTCTCGGCGCCGTGCAGTCCGTCGTTGTCGACGACGAGCTGCCCGTCGAGCCACAGCCGGCTTCCGTCGTCGGAGGTGAGGGCGAACTGCCACACGCCGTCGGCCGGCACGACGAGCCAGCCGCTGTAGCGATGCACGACGTGTTCGCGCGCCGGCCCGGACGGCAGCGCGAGGTCGTCGACCGTGTCACGCGTTTCGCTGTCGAGCTTCTCGAGATCCGCGAGGCGGTCGATGCTGCCGCGGAACACCTCGCGCCACAGGCCGACGACGAGCTTGCCCTCAGGCTCCGACGCCGGACGCGGCGCGACGCGCTTCAGCGCGCGTTCCGAGATCGCGCCGACGGGCTGGCCGCGGTGGAAGCAGCGCGCGCGGAGCAGCGCGTTTGACGCGATGACGATCGGAGCCTCGTAGGCCGGGGACGAGGTGCCGGGCTCGCTGCCGTCGGCCGTGTAGCGCACGACGAGCTCGGACGATGCGGCGCGCAGGGTCACGGTGGTCTTGTCGATGAAGACGTCGGACGCGCACTCGATGCTCGGCGCGCGGTAGACGATCGGACGGCCGACGAGCCGCAGTTCGACCACGCTGCAGTCCGGATGCGGGGCCTCGCCAGGGAGCGCCAGCGTGACGCCGTCGGCGTCGCGAGTGAAGGGCACCGTGATCGTCCCGCCCATCAGACGCGTGCCGCGCACCGCATTGCCGAGTCCGGCGACGCGGAGCACGCCGTCCGCGGGCCAGTCGAAGATGCAGAGGTAGAGGGTCGAGTCGCTGCCGTCCTCGCGCAGCGTCACGCGTCCCCACGACTGCGCGTCGAGCGGACCCGCGACCGTGCCGTGGATCGCGTGCGCGTGCACCTTCATCCAGCCGGCGATCGCTTCGAGGCGTTCGACCGCGAGCGCCGGGAACTGGCCGTCGGGCTGCGGCCCGATGTTGAGGAGGAAGTTCCCGCCCTTCGAGGCGACGTCGACCAGCGTGCGGATCAGCGTGCGCGGCGACTTCCAACCGGTGTCGGCGCGATTCCAGCCCCAGTGCCGGTTCATCGTCATGCAGCTCTCCCAGTCCACGCCGGGCAGTCCTTCCGGCGGGACCTCCTGCTCGGGAGTGCCGAAGTCGCCGAGGTACTCGGGACCGGCAGTGAGCCCGGCCATGCCGGCGCGACCCTTGTCGACGCGGTTGTTGACGATCACGTCGGGCTGCAGGCGACGGCACAGGTCGTACAGCGCGCGCCCGCGGGCGTGGGTCCAGGTCGATTCCCACTCGCCGTCGAACCACATCACGCCGATCGGTCCGTAGCGCGTGAGCAGTTCCTCGACCTGCGTGTGCAGGTAGGCGACGAAGCGGTCGAAGTCGGCGCCCTCGGCGGAGCGGTCGGTCTCCCAGTCGCGGCGCGGCAGGTAGTCGTCGTGGTGCCAGTCCATGATCGAGTGGTACCAACACACCTTCAGCCCGCGCGCCCGGAAGGCCCGCGCGATCTCCGCCATCACGTCCTTGCCGTCCGCTCCGTACGGCGTCGTCGCGATGTCGAAGTCGGTCGCGTCCGACGGCCACAGGCAGAAGCCGTCGTGATGCTTCGTCGTGATCACGACGTAGCGCATGCCGGCGGCCGCGGCGAGGTCGGCCCAGCGGTCGGCGTCGAAGTTCTCGGCGGTGAAGCGCTGGCGGAAGCCGTCGTAGGTCGCGCGCGGGATGCGCGCGGTGGTCCGGATCCACTCGCCATGGTCGACGTGGCCCTGCCACTCGCCCTCGGCCGTCGCGTAGAGACCCCAGTGCACGAACAGTCCGAAGCGGGCATCGCGCCACCAGGCCATGCGATTGTCGGCGGCGCGCGGCGACGACTGTGCGAGAACACCGCCGGTGACGACGGCCAGCGTCGCGACCAGGGCGAGGAGGAGGGAGGGAACGGGACGCTCGGCCGGGTGTCGCATGTTTCGACGCTCGTGATCACTCGCGATTCGATCACGTGCCCGGGACGGGACCAAGCGAACGATCGATCGGACCTCGCCGGGTGCCGGAGTCCCGATTCGGTCAGGTTCCTGGCGGTCGCCGCCGAAAAGACGGACGGAAACCGGGTGCGCGGCTCAAGCCGTCGATCCCGCTTCCGAACATGGAGGAAGGTGCGGCACGTCGAGGTGCCGCGGGTCCGAAGAGGAGATCGCGATGAGTCCCGAGACGAACACCGTCCCCGAACCGCTCGAGCCGAGCCGCGCGCCCGCCGCGCCGCTTTGCCGCACGGCGCCGGTCGACGTCGGTGCGCTCGTTCAGAGACTGCGGGCCGTCGATCCGAAGCGGGCCGAGATCGTCGCGAGCGCGCGACGCCGACTCGCGACCGGCGCGCTCGAGCGGCAAGAGACCCTGCGCGAGACCGCGCGGTGCTGGTTGGGGCTGGGTGACGGCGGAACCGAACCGCGGCTCAACGCCTCGGGCTCGTCGGGATCCTGATCTTCGACAGGTCCTCGCCGCCCGGATCGATCGTGGTCCGCGGCGCGGGTGGCGTCGTCGTCGCGGTGGGCTCCGCTGCTGGCACGGTCGCGACCTCGCCGAGTTCGGCGCGCAGCGCGTCGACACGCAGGCGCAGAACCTCCTGCTCCATGCGCACGCGCTCGAGCGCGAGTTCGAGGACGCGCGCCTCGAGCGCACGCACGCGATCGTCGAGCGTCCGCACGCGCGCTTCGGCGTCGAGCCGGACCCTGCGCTCCGCCGCGAGACGCTGCTCGAGCTCCGCGATGCGCGCGCGCAGCTCGCCTTGGTCCTGATCCGGTGCGAACGCCGCCTCGATCGGCGTCGCCGGTCGCTCGACGCTCGACAGCGTCGTGGTGCACGCGCAGAGCGCGAGGCTCAACGCGAAGGGCACCGTCGTCGAGCGCCGCAGCGTCGGGGTCATCCGCAGATGACGACGCGCCGCAGCTGAGCGTGCGCGCGCCCGAGGATCTGGCAGACGCGTGACTCGCTGATGCCCAGCAGCGTGCCGATCTCCTTCAGGTAGAGCCCGTCGTGGTGGTAGAGCACCGCGACGCGCCGATCCGGATCGGGGAGCTCGCCGATCGCCTGTGCGACGCGTTCGACGAGGTCCTTCCGCTCCGCGAGGTCGACCGGTCCCGGCGTGTCGAGTTCCGCGACATCACCCGCGACCTCGGAGGGTTCGAGCGAGCGGAGTTGGTCGAGCGACACGATGCGCGTGACTCTCAGAAGTTCGACGTCCTCCGCGAGGTCCGCCCCGGTCACGCCCATGCGGGCGGCGATCTCGTCGAGCGACGGTTCGCGCCCGAGTTCCTCGCGCAGGTCGGCAGACGTCTTGCGCATGCGACGCAGGCGATCGCGCCGCGGTCGCGGCAGCGGATCGAGTCGACGGAGTTCGTCGAGGATCGCGCCGCGGATCGCGGTGTAGGCAAACGTCTTGAAGGAAGCGCCACGCAGCGGATCCCAGGTCTCCGCGGCGTGCACGAGGCCGATCGCGCCGGCGCCGTGCAGGTCCTCGCGGTCGAAACCGGGCGGCATCGCGACGGGCAGGCGCGAGGCGACGTGACGGACGAGCGGCAGGTACTGCTCGATCAGCGCATCGCGCTCCTTGCGCGTGCGGACGGGCTGAGCGCCGCCGCGCGTCCGCCGCGCGGTGTGCTCGGTGCCCGTCGCTCCGTCGTTCGTTCTGATCCCTTGCCGCATCGTGCCCGCGCGTCCACGCGAACGCGTGAACGGGCGGATCTTCGTCCGGAAGCGGCGGTGCGATTGAGCCGTGACGCACGTGCGTCCCGCTCCGTCTCACGCCTGGATCGCAGAAGGGATCGCAGGAGCGATCGCGTGAGGCGAACGACCCAGCACGGGTGCCGCGGAGAGCGACGCGCCGCGCGACGCAACGTGGCGTCGCGCATCAGGGGATCGCCCGACTCCGGACACGAACGGCCGGTCAGCGGGTCAACGCCGTCGCGGCGTCGACCAGTCCATAGCCGTAGCGCGTGTCGTAGCCGGCCGAACCGCGGTCCACGCAGGACGTCTCGATCGCGCTCCGGGTCTGCGTGTTGGTGTAGGTCGGACGGTAGGCGCGGACGAGTGCCGCGATCGCGGCGACGTGCGGCGTCGCCATCGAGGTGCCCTGGAAGAAGTAGTAGCTAAACGCCGTGGGCGTGCCGGAGGCGAAGGTCTGCTGGAGGATGCCGTCGCCGTAGCCGTCGCCGTTCTGGTCGACGCTCGTGTCGCCGCCCGGCGCAACGACGTCGATGCCCGTGCCCCAGGTCGAGTAGCCCGCGCGGTTGCCGTCGAAGCGCGTCGCGCCGACCGCGATGCAGTTGGTGTAGCGCGCCGGATACGACACGCCGCTGCGCCCGGTGTTGCCGGTCGCCGCGCAGATCACGACGCCGCGGCTCCAGGCGTAGTCGACCGCGTTCTGCAAGGTCGTCGAACCGGTCGAGCCGCCGAGGCTCATGTTGATCACCTTCGCGCCGTTGTTGGCGGCCCAGTTGATCCCGTTGGCGATCTGCGCGTGCGAACCGCTGCCCGCGGAGTTCAGCACCTTCACCGGCATGATCGAGCAGTTGTGGGCGAGACCCGCGACGCCGAGGCCGTTGTTGGTCACCTGGCCGATCGTGCCGGCGACGTGCGTGCCGTGGCTGTTGTCGTCGTTCGCGTGCGTCGTGCCGGTGATCGCGTTGTAGGGCGACACGAAGGTGCGGCCGACCAGGTCAGGCGCGATCGCGAACGTGGAGTAGTTCTCGTAGGCGACGCCCGTGTCGACGACCGCGACGACCACGCCGCTGCCGGTGCTGGTCGGCCAGGCTGCCTCGGCCTGCACGCCGTTGTTGCTGACGCGGCCGTTGCTGAGGGCGCCGCGGTTCAGGAAGTTCCACTGATAGGGCGCGTAGTACGGGTCGTTGGGCGCGACCGTCGTGTGGCAGAACGGATTGCGCTCCACGAGTTCGATCTCCGGCTGGGCGTCGAGCCAGGCGAGCCAGACCTCGACCTGGTCGGCAGGCACGCGCAGCACTTCGAACGAGCCGTCCAGACCGCGGTCCGCGTGCTCGATGCCGACGATCGCGCACACCTCGCGCAGGACCTCGGGATCCACGATGGAGCGGAAGCGGACGATGAGCTCGTCGGCGGTGACCGCGGGGCGTTCGGTCTCGGCGTTCGCGAAGCCGCGTACGACGAGATTCGGATGCTTGGGCGCGACGGGTGCGACGACGTCTTGGGCCGTCAGGCCGGCGATCGAGCACAGGATCGGGAGAAGGAGGACCGCGGGAGCGATGCGGTCATGCATGTGAGAAGACCTCGGGAAGGAGAACGGGAAGAGAGGAACGAACCCGTGCGCCACACGGCGAGACGTGCGTCCGGGTGGCAGCCATGTACCGCGCCGATGCGTCCGCGGCCAGTCGGCCAGGTTCGTCTTCCCGCCTTTGACTGCCGCGGATCCGGGCTACTCTCGCCCCGCACCTCCCGCGACGCATGCGCCTCTTCGCCATCAGCGACCTCCATCTGAGCTTCGGTACCGACAAGCCGATGGACGTGTTCGGTCCGCAGTGGGAGGGGCACGCCGACAAACTGCGGACCGCATGGGACGCGCGGATCGCCCCTTCGGACTGGGTGCTCGTCGGCGGCGACACGTCGTGGGGGCTCACGCTGAAGCAGGCGCAACCCGACCTCGACTGGCTCGGCGAACGGCCGGGCCAGAAGGTCCTCATCAAGGGCAACCACTGCACGTGGTGGACCTCGCTGGCGAAGGTGAAGGCGGCATTGCACCCGTCGATCCATCCGCTCCAGCACGATGCGATGCGGCTCGATGAACGCACCGTCGTCCTCGGCGCGCGGCTCTGGGATCCGCCCGGATCGCCGTGGTCGGGGCCGGACACCGAGAAGATCTACCGTCGCGAGGTCGAGCGGCTGAAGCTCGCGATCGAAGCCGTCCGCAAGCTCGGTGACGGTCGCCGCATCGCGCTGGTGCACTACCCGCCGCGCTACACCGACCAGCGGACGACGGAGTTCGCACCGCTGCTCGAGGAAGCCGGCGTGAGCATCTGCGTCTACGGCCACCTCCACGGCAAGGACCACCGCTCGGGGTTCCAGGGCGACGCGAACGGGATCCGCTACTACCTCGCGTCGTGCGACGCGGTGGACTTCGCCCCGTTCCAGATCCCGCTCGACGGGTGAACGGGCCCGGCTACAAACCGCCCGCATGTCCCGCCGTCCGTCGCGCGCACTCGCCGCGCTCTGCCTCGTCGCCGCTCCGCTCGCCGCACAGGATGGCGACGTCTTCACGTTCCCGTACGCGATCAAGGACTTCGACAACGGCCTGCGGCTGGTCACGGTGACGACCGAGTACCCGGGGATCGTCGCCGTGCAGTGCGTCGTCTCGATCGGTTCGCGGCACGAGGTCGAGCCGGGCAAGTCCGGCTTCGCGCACTTCTTCGAGCACATGATGTTCCGCGGCACCAAGTCGATGACGAGCGCGGAGCAGGCGGCGGTCTTCAAGGCCGCAGGCGCGGATCGGAACGCCTACACGAACTCGGACTTCACGAACTACCACACGGTCGTGCCCACCGAGGAACTCGACACGGTGTTGCGCCTCGAAGCCGATCGCTTTCGCAATCTGGAGTATCCGGAGAAGGGTTTCCGCACCGAGGCGATGGCGGTGTACGGCGAGTACAACAAGAACAGCAGCAACCCGGTGCAGAAGCTGTTCGAGGCCGTGCAGGAGACGGCGTTCGACGCACACACCTACCGTCACACGACGATCGGCTTCCTCGCGGACATCCGCGCGATGCCGCGGCAGTTCGACTACAGCCGCCAGTTCTTCGACCGCTTCTACCGCCCCGAGAACGTGACGATCGTCGTCGTCGGCGACGTGGAGCCGGCCGACGTCGAAACGCGCGTGCAGCGGTACTGGGGCGACTGGACGCGGGGTACGCACGTCGCCGCGATTCCCGTCGAGCCGGAGCAGACCGCGGCGCGCAGCTGCCACGTGCCGTGGCCGGTCGCCACGCAACCCTGGGTCGCCGTGGCGTTCAAGGGGCCGGCGTTCTCGACGAGCGACGGTCAGATGGCCGCGCTCGATCTGCTCTCGCAGGTCGCGTTCTCGCCGACGTCCTCGCTCTACCAACGGCTGTTCGTCACCGAAGGCGTGGTCGACGTGCTCGAACCGCACTTCCCCGACCAGACCGACCCGGGCCTGCTGTGGATCCTCGCGCGCGTGCGCGAGCCGGCGAAGTGGGCCTACGTGCGCGACGCGATCCTCGCCGAGTGCCGGCGCTGGCAGGACGAACTCGTCGGCGACGAGCGGCTCGCGGCGGTCAAGCTGCACCAGCGCTACTCGTTCGCGTCGTCCCTCGACAGTTCCCGCGCGGTCGCGGACGCGCTGTCGGGCTACATCGCGCGCACGCGTACGCCGGACTCCGTCAACCTCGTCCATCGCCGCTACGCGACGACGACGCCCGCGGATCTACGCGCCGCGGCTCGGCGCTGGTTCGTCGCGGAGCATCGCACGATTGCGACTCTCTCGCACGAGCCGCTGCCGGAAGCCCCGCCCGCGGATGCCGAAGCGGGCGCGCCGCCGGCCGGCGTGTTCCTGGCGAGCAACGCGCCGCTCGTCGCGATCCGCCTCGTCTACCCGACCGGTGCGGTCGACGATCCGGCGGGGAAGGAGGGACTGACCGCGATCACCGCGCGGATGCTGACGGACGCGGCGACGAAGCAGCACAGCTACCAGCAGATGACGGATGCCTTGAACCCGATGGCGGCGTCGTTCGCGGCGGACGTCGACGAGGAGAGCACCACGCTGCGAGGAGTCGTCCACCGCGACGTGCTCGACGCGTACTGGTCGCTGTTCCGCGAAGCGATCCGCGAGCCGGCGTTCGAGCCCGCGGACCTGGAGCGCATCCGCGCGCTCGCCCTCGCGGACCTCGAGATCGGACTGCGTCAGAGCGACGACGAGGAACTCGGCAAGGAGGTCTTGCTCAGCGCGATCTTCGCCGGCCATCCCTACGCGTCGCTGAACCAGGGCACGATCGAGAGCCTGCGCGCGATCACGCTCGACGACGTCCGGACGTGCTGGGAGCAGCGCTTCGACGCGCCGGTCGTCGGCCTCGCCGGCGGGTTCACCGCGGCGTTCGCCGCGCGCGTCCATCACGACGTCGGGGGCGCCGCCGAACCGTTCGCGTCGCGACGCGAACTGCCGCGGCCCGTCATGCCCGAACGATCGCGCTTGACCATCGTGCAGAAACCGACGCGCGCGACGGGGATGCACATCGGGCTGCCGATCGACGTCGACCGCAAGCACCCGGACTGGATCGCGCTCTGGCTCGCGACGTCGTGGCTCGGCCAGCACCGCTCCGAGATCAGCCATCTCTACCAACGCCTTCGCGAACGCCGTGGCCTGAATTACGGGGACTACGCCTACGTCGAGTACTTCCCGCACGGCGGCGGGGCCTTCCAGCCGCCGCCGAACCACGCGCGACAACGCAACGCCTTCACGATCTGGCTCCGACCCGTGCCGCCCGAGAACGCCCCGTTCGCGCTCAAGGCGGCCTGGTTCGAACTCGACCGCCTGGTGCGCGATGGTCTCACGGCCGAGCAGTTCGAATCGATGCGCGGCTTCCTGCGGAAGTACTGCGCGCTGCTGACTGCGACTGACGACCGTCGTCTCGGCTATGCGCTCGACCAGGGCTTCTTCGGGCTGCCGGAATGGGTGGCCTTCGTCCGCGACGGACTCGATCGGCTGACGGTCGAAGACGTCAACCGCGTGATCCGCGCGCACCTGCGCTCCGACCGGCTCGAGTTCGTCGTCGTCACCCAGGACGCCGAGGCCTTCCGCACCGCGATCCTCGGCACCGAGCCGACGTCGATCAGCTACCAGACCAAGCCGAACCAGGACGTGCTCGACGAAGACGCCCTCATCGAGAAGCTCCAGCTCGGGCTCCGCCCCGCGGACGCGCGCATCGTCCCGATCGGCGAAGTCTTCCAGCGCTGAGGCAAGTCGCTCCGATACCGTGCGGACTCCATGAGTGAACGCTGGATGAGCTGGGAGGGCGGCGTGGATCTCTGCGCCGTCACTCGTTCCGACCTCGCGATGCCCAACGTGCTGATCCACGTCGGGCGGATCGTGCACACGCCGATCGGCAGCGCGCCGGCCGGCATGGTGCTGTGGCAACCCGATCCGCAGGCACCGCCTGTCGCGGTCGGCTTCATCTGCACGGATCCGAAGATCGGCGCCTTCTTCGGGCCGCAGATCTTCGCGGACACGCCGTTCGCGGGGGTTCCGGTCCTCACCGCGAAGATCACCGTGACGACGCAGTTGCCCGGCTCGGTCGCCGCGCGCGTCGAAGCCGCGGGCCATGTCTTCGAGACGCGCCTGGAGGGTCTCGGTGCCCTGAGCGTGATCGACCGTGCACCGGGCGCAATGACCCCCTTTCGCCAGCAGGGACTCGAGGCGACCGCATCGCGCGCGACCCTGAAGGTCGACGGCAAGCCGGTCGCGATCACCCTCCCGAAGACCGGCATCTCGGGTGGTGCCGCCGCGATCTGGTCCCCGGCCGGGATCTACGCGCGCTGAGTTCCTGTCACCGATCGGTGACGAGCGTTCCACGCGGGCCACGAGGCCCGCGGTGATCGGCGGGTGCGAGCGGTCGGGAGCGTCGCGCCGAGCCGCTCCCCCGGCGGATCGCGGCCCTCGCTGCGTCGCGGCACGTGCCTTGCCTGCGGCGCGCGCCCTCGCCTGGGTCACCGATCCAGAACGACCTCCGATGAGCTCTCAGTCCACCGCCGCGTCCCGAGTCCCCCTCGCCCTCGCCGTCTTCGTCTCCGCGTGCGCCGTCCAGGGATCCGGCGCGCGCATCGCGCCGCCGCTGGCGATGGAGAGCAGCGCCTACGAGGCGGCCGCGGCGGTCGAGCTGCCCGAGACGAAGCCGATCGAGTCCGAGCACCTGCACAACGTCTACCGCCTGAGCGAACGGATCGTGTCGGGCGCGGAGCCCGAGGGGGAAACGGCTTTCGCGCAGATCGCGGCGATGGGAGTGAAGACGATCCTCTCGGTCGACGGCAAGGCGCCTGATTCCCCGACGGCGGCGAAACACGGGCTGCGCTACGTCCACGTGCCGATCCGCTACAAGGGCATCGAGCCTGACGAGATGCTCGCGATCAGCAAGACCTTCCGCGAGCTCGACGGCCCGTTCTACGTGCACTGCTTCCACGGCCAGCACCGTGGTCCCGCCGCCGCGGCAGTCGGCCGCGTGATCCTCGACGGTGTCTCCCGCGCGCAGGCGATCGCCGAGATGAGGCAGTGGTGCGGGACGTCGAAGAAGTACGAGGGGCTCTACGGCGTCATCGCGTTCGGCGCCGTCCCGAGCGACGCGGAGACCGCGCGGTTCGCCTTCGACTTCGCTCCGGCGCACCGCTTCGCCGGCACGCGCGCCGCGATGGTGGAGATGTCCCGTTCGTTCGAGACGCTCGAGTCGCTCGCGGAGAACGAGTGGCGTCCGCTCGCGGAGCACCCCGACGCGCGCGCGTTGGGCGAAGCGGAGCGCACCCTGCGCGCGATCGACGCCGTCGCGACCGCGGACAAGCTGGCAGGGGAGCCGGAGGACTTCCAGGGATGGATCAAGGAGTCGCAGGTCGCCGCGCGCGCGCTCCTCGCGACGCTGGCGGACCTCGACTCGGGCCACTCCGCCGCCGGCGCGCGCGCCAAAGAGCACGTCGCGCAGCTCAAGCAGCGCTGCGACGCGTGCCACAAGGCCTACCGCAACTGACCGGGACCTGGCGCGGCGCGCGCGCTGTTTCCGATCCCGCGGGTTGAGGGTCGTGGGACGGCCCGCCAGACTTGGCCGCGATGGCGGATGCGTCCTTCTCCGAGTTCGTCGCGGCTCTCGCGGCAAAGACCCCAGCACCCGGCGGCGGCGCCGCGGCGGCACGCGCGGCGGCGATGGGGGCGGCCCTCGGCGCGATGGTGCTGCGCTTCTCGGTCGACAAGCCGGCGAACGCGGCGCGAGCGGGAGACCTCGCGGCGGCGCTCGTGACCATCGAATCGACGATCGCGCGGGTCCTGCCGCTCGACGAGCGCGACATGGCCGCCTTCACCCGCGTGCTCGCCGCGTACCAGCTGCCGAAGGAAGGCGCTGACGCCGCCAAGCGCGATGCGGCGATCCAGTCCGCGCTGTACGGCGCGATGGCGGTCCCAGCCGAACTGTGCGCCCTCGCGCGCGACGCGCTCGCGGCGCTCGAGCCCGTCGCGGACTGCATCGGGCGCAACATCGTCGCCGACCTCGGCACCGCGGCGGAACTCCTGCTCGCCGCGGCGCGCGCCGCACGGCTGATGGTCGCGATCAACGCCCGCGGGCTGTCGGACCGCGCCGCGGCCGATGCGGAACTCGCGCGCGTCGATGCGGCGCTCCGTGACGTCGCGGCGCGGCGGGATCGATTGGCTCGACGCGCGGACTCCCTGCTCGTCTGATTCGCGGTTCGCGCGCTTCCAGCCATGGGCCTCCAATCCTGTCGATCGGTTCCGTCCGGTGTCGTCCTCGCTGCCATCGTGAGCCTCGCGGGCTGCAAGGGTGAAGGCTTCGACATCGGACCGCGGATCGAGAAGCTCCCCGACGATTCGTTCCGGGCGTTCGTGCGCGACGACGCCGGCAAGGCCGTCGTCAATGCCCGCGTCACGCTTTCGACCGACGCGGGTCGCCCGGTCTGGACCTCGCGCGACGGACTCGCCGACTTCTTCCACACGCCGAGCGGTCGAGTGATCGCGGCCTTCGACATGAACGCGGCGCTCGCCGAGCAGGGCGACTTCCTGGCCGGGCTCACGGTCGTGTTCGACGCGGTGCCGCGCGACCAACTGCTGGCGACGATCCACGTCGCCGACGTGTCGGGGAGCAGTGGTCTCCCGCTCGTCGCCGGCGCGCTCGCGGCGACCGCCACTCTCGACGACTCGGCGACGTCGGGCGCGGTGCTGGTCATTCCCGCGGGCACGATCGTCGGCTTCGGGGCCGCGACGAACGACACCTTGCGCAGCGGCTCCCTCCGTCATGACCACGTGCCGCCGCTGCGCCTGACCGACGGCCGCGCTGCGCTCGTCACGCGTGGCGTGCAACTCCATCCCGCGTCGTCGACCTTCGCGCCGGGCGCGCACCTCACGGTGCCCAATGACATCGCACTACCCGCGAACGGCACGGCCGAACTGTTCGAACTCGGACCCGCCGACGGCGAGTGGCGCGTGATCGGGAGAGGAACCGCGGACGCGACCGCGACCCTGATCACGACGACGGCGCCGGTGGTCACGCGCGCCGCCCTGCTCGCGTTCGCCGTCGCTGCGCCGGCGATCGCGACGATCCGCGGTCGCCTGCTCGAGACCGACGGACGCACGGTCGTCGCGCGCGCCCGCGTGCGCGCGGGCCAGGTCGTGGCCGAGTCCGGCTCCGACGGTCGCTTCGAACTCCAAGCCGTACCGGTCGGCGGCGCCGACGGGACGTCGCGACAGGCGACGCTGACTTTCGCCGGCGGACGCACCCGCCGCCCCGCGGCGTTCGAGCGCTCGTTCGCGGCGATCGGCGGCCAGGCACTCGACGCCGGCGACCTCACCTTCGACCTCGAAGGCGTCACCGATCTGCGCGCGCTCGCGATCGCGCGGGGGCAGGTTCAGCCGTTCGTCACTGTCGGCCTCGGTTCCGCGGATCGCGGCAACGGCGACGCCGGCGTGTCGCGCGCCGACGGGACGATCGAGTTTCCGGCGATCGACGACCGTTTCGTCGGCTTCCTCGCGACCACTCCCGATCCGACCAACGTGCGCCGTGTGTTCTCGCTCGACGGCCGCGTGTTCGTCCCGGCGTCGCGTCGCAATCTCGACCTCTTGCTGTTCTACGGGACCGAGGAGTGGACCGCGGACAACCGCGGCGGCGCGGTCGTCGTGCCGATCGACGACGCGAACGGCGCGCGCGTGACCGGTGCGTACGTCCACCGCCAGCGCGGCGGCAGCGACGAGTTCCTCGACCAGACCCGCGAGGACAACGATCTGCGCGCAGCGATCAGCGGCGCGACCGAGATCGTCGCCTCGCTCGAGACGAACACTGACGGCGTCCGCGTGCTCAGCGCCCACTCGGCGAATCACGTCGACGTGCGTCGCGTCGAGTTGCCCCTCCTCCGGGCGCAGCGCGCGCCGCTCGGCGCGTTCGTCCCCTTCGGCGTGCTGCACGGCGATCTGCGCGCGCCGCTGCAGCCCGGTTCGGGGATCCCGCTCGCGACGTTGTGGCGCGTCGTCGCCACCGGCATCGAGAACGCCGATCGCTGGCTCGACGCCGCACTCGCCGGCCGCTCGCTCGCGCCGGCGACCCCGGTGTGGCTCGATCCCGCGCAGACCGGCGGCAGCCTGTACCGGGGCGGCTTGCCGTCACGGGGCGCGCACGTCGCGATGACCTGGGGCGATCTCGTGCTCGGACGTCACCAGATCTCCGCGCTCGCGTTGATGACGGACATCGCACTCGCGCCGGGTTCGACGACGGAGTTCATCCCGACCGGAATGACCGCGCTGTACGCCGACACCGACTTCAGGGCGACCGGAGCGCTGGCCGGATTCGACGCCGCGATCCCAGGCACGGCCGTGCGCACTGATCTCGCCTACGTGCTCGCCGACGGCCGCGCCATCGAAGTCGTGCGCACCCACGACGGCAACCTCACTGCGCTGGGTGAAGACGCGGTGCTCCGTCTTCCCGCAACGTTCGCGCCGCCCGCGGGAGGGCACTGGCTCGCGGTGATCGGCGGCACGGCCGACGTCGGCGGCGTGATCCTCACCCAGCGCGCGGTGTTCGCGCTCGACGGCACGACTCATCCGCGCGTCCCGCAGCTCGCCGTGCCGTCGATCGACACGCCGCTGCACGCGCAGCAAGTCAGCGCGAACGGCTTCGAGGCGCGCTTCACCGTCCCGCCCGAATCGCTGTACGTGACCGTGCGCCTGCACGGCGAGTCCGCCGGCGAGATTCGCGACTGGCGCGCGATCGTGCCGCCGGACCTCGGCACGTTCACGTTCCGCGTCCTGCCCCGCGGACCCGCGATCCTGGCGCCGGGGCAGTACACGCTCGAGGTCACCGCGGTGCGGATCGACGACGGCCCGGTGCACCAGCAGTACTTCCCCGGCTACCAGGCGGTCGCATCGAGGATCTTCGGCATCGGCGCGTGGGAACGCCGGGTCGATGCGCTGGCGAGTCGACGGATCACGATCGAGATCGTGCCGTGAGCGGACTGCGTCGCGTCGCCTACGTCGTGACCGGCCGCGTCCAGGGTGTCGCGTTCCGCGCGCACGCCCGCGATGCGGCGCGAGCGCTCGGCGTGACGGGCTTCGTCGCGAACCGCGCCGACGGCGCGGTGATCGGCGAAGCGCAGGCCCCGGTCCCGCGCCTCGGCGAGTTCCTCGCCGCGCTCCACCGCGGATCGCCGTGGTCGCGCGTCGAGAACGTCGCGGTCGACGATCTCGTCGTGCGCGACGGCGAGGAACGCTTCGAGGTGCAGCGCTGATCCTCGAGAGCCGTCAGTCGTCCGCGGCACGCTCGAGCGCGTCGCGTCGCGCGGCGTCGAGCGGTCGACCGCCGAAACGGATCACTTGGAAGGTGTCGACCGCGCCGGTCAGGAGTTCGTCGCCGGCGCCGACGCGGCCGACCCAGGACTCGAGGCTCTCGCGCGGGAAGCGCATCAGGTCGCGCCTGGCGTAGGCCGCGAGCACCTTCGCCATCAGCTTGCGCGCGGTGCGCAGATCGGTGGTGACCGGCTCCGCGACGACGCGCGGCGCGCGCGCACCGCCGCCGCGGAACGCGAGACCCGCGATCGCGAGCACGGCGAACGCAACGGCGAGCCAGGTCGGATCGACCGCGACCGAGAGTGGTGGTCCGTCGCCCGGTGCGGCGAGTTCGCGCGCCGCCGCGCCGTCGGTCGCGGGGTCGAGCGGATCACGCGCGGTCTCCGGCCAGCGCAGGAACGGGCGCACGCTCGGCGGCGTGGGATCGACGATGACCCAACCGGCGCCCTCGATCGGGACTTCGACCCACGCGTGCGCGTGGTGCGAGCCGAAGACGCGCGACGTCGGCAACTCGCTGCTCTCGTCGCCGCCGTAGACCCCGACTCCGACGCGACAGGGCACGCCGAGCATGCGCAACGCGAGCGCCGTCGCCGACGCGAAGTGCATGCAGAAGCCGCGGCGGTCGCCGTCGAGGAAGTCGAGCACCGAGTGGCCGTGAGGACCCCGCGGTTCGACGAGCGCGTACTCGCAACGCTCGCGCAGCACGGTCGCGACCGCCTCCGCGACGTCGAGCGGCGCGACGGCGCGCGTGACGCGGCGATCCAAGAGCAGCGGAGCGAAGATCGTCCGATGGCGCTCGACCTCGGCCGGGACCTCGAGCAGCGCGTCGCGACCCGGCGCGGGCAAGGCGTCGAGTTCCGCGAGGTGGAGGTTCTGATAGCCGGCCTGCAGCGTCGAGCCGGCGCGCGGCTGCGCAAACCGGAAGGTGCCGCGCGCCACGTCGCCGATCAGAGGGTCGTGCGATTCGATCGCGAACACGCCGGCCGGGACGAACGCGAGTTCGGACGCGACCACGAGATTGAGGTCGATCCAGCGCTCCGGCAGGGTTTCGAAGCGTCTGCCGACGAAGGTGTTCGGGCCGAGTCGTCGCGCTCGCGCGGGCGCCTGCCGCCACGAATCGAGTCCCGCGCGCTCGAACGCGCCGCAGCGGAGATAGAGGTCGGCGGGAAGCGGGCGGCCGTCGCGGGCGGATGCAGTGAGCACGACGTCGGCGCGCAGCGCGAGCGGTGAACCGCCGGGAGCGTCGAACTCGAACTTCGACGAAAGCCCTGCGCTGCGCGACGAACTCGCCGACGGAGCGTGCGGCGTCGACGGATCGGCGTGGACCGCCGGCAGCGCACCGATGCCGCGGAAGGCGAGCAGGCAGATCACGACCGAGGCGCCGATCAGCTGCGCGCCGATCACCGCTCGCAGGAGCACGGGCGCGCGCGGTCCACGCCAGGACGCCCGCTGTTCGCGTTCGGTCGTCGAGACGTCGACGGCGAGCGCGGCGATCGCCGTGGCGAGGAACACGAGCACGTGCGCCGTCGTCGGCCGGCCGAGGATCGCGGCGACGAGGACGATGCAGAAGGCGAGGAACACGCAGCGCAGCGAGTCGACCGACCACGCGCGCACCGAGCAGTACGCGAGCGGCGGCACCAGCGTGCAACCGAGCGCGGCGAGCGGCTGCAGGGGCACCGTGGGCGCGAGCGTCGCGACCGCGGCGATCTGCAGCGCCCCGGCGATCGCGAATGCCTGCCACGTGCGGAGGCGAACGCCCTCGACGAGGGCGAGCAGGATCAGCGCGGGACCGACGAAACCGAGCAGCCACTCCGGCGGAAAGGTCGCGGTCGGCAGCGCGGTCAGTGCGACGAGCCCGCACGCGCCGAGCGCGAGGCGTCGCGTCAGGTTCGGGTTCTCGACGGTCACGCGCGCACTCCGTGCGTCGTCGCTTCGTGGGCGCCGCGCTCGCGGTAGCCGCCGGCCGCGAGCCAGAGGCGATGAGGCAGCGCGGCGAGTTCGCGAGTCTCGTTGTCGTCGAGCGCGCGGTACGGCACCGGCTGCGCGACGGCCAACCACGCCAACACGTCGCGTGCGCCGCGTGCGTTGCGCACGATCGTCGTCGCGAGTTCGCGCTGGATCGCGACCACGCGGAAGCGCGAACCCTCGTGCAGACCTTCGTGCGACCAGCGGTCGACGATCCACGCCGCGTGGCCGAGTTCACGATCGAGGCGTCGCATCGTCCGCGGGTCGGACGTGCCGGGCGCTCGCCGTAGGTCGACGACCAGGCAGCGCTCGCTCGCGTCGGTCCCGTGCCAGACCGCGACGACGAGTTCGCCGAGCGACGCGGAGCGGCGCCCGTGCACGCGGCGCGCATCGTCGCCGTCGCGGTACTCGCGCAGCGCCCAGAACTCCTCGGTCTCGCCGTGCGGCGATGGTCGTGCGTCGCGCCGTTGCTCCGCGGTTCGCAGCGCGTCGGTCGCGAACGGAACGCGCAGCGGCTCGGAGAGGAGGTTGATCGCCACGGCGATCTCGACCTGCCAGCGGAAGAACGCCAGCGGCCACTCGGTCTCCGCGACGAACTCGCGCACGACGGCGAGTCCGCGGCGCGGATGACGCGCCGTGAGTTCGAGGCGCACGGCGCTCGAGGGCGGCAGCCACGGCAGGTGTGCGCCGCCCGCATCGGGGACGTGGGTGCGCGGTTCACGCAGCCGCAGTTCGCGCAGCGCTGCGCGCGGCGAATCGTTGCGGAGCACGAGCGACTCGCGGAACGCACTGCGTGCGATCCCGCGACGTGTGCTCAGTGCGATCGCGATGCGCGGCTTCGCCCACAGCTTCCAACCGAGATCGAGCAGCACCGGCGCTGCGAGCAGGCTCGCCGCGAGACGCACGCTCGCGTCACCGCTGAGCCACGCGACTCCCGCGGCGAGGTGGAAGAGTGCGACGGCGAGCTGGCCGCGAGGCGTGATCGAGAAGCGTGTGCGGCAGCGGCTCGGCGTGGGCTCGGTCACGACGGGTCACTCCGGTGCCGGGACGCGCGACACGAGTTCGCCGACGAGCGCCGCAGCGGAGTCGATGCCGCCGTCGACCTGCACTCGATGCGCGAGGACCGGCACGGCGAGGCGCGCGACGTCGTCGGGCACGACGTAGTCCCGGTCGTGCAGGACCGCCCGCGCGCGCGCCGCGAGGTGGAGCGCTTGCGTGCCGCGTGGGCTGACGCCGAGCGTGACGTCGGGCATCTCGCGCGTGCGGCGGCACAGTTCGACGAGGTAGCGCAGCACGTCGTCCTGCACGCGGACCTCGTGCACCGCGCGCCGCACCTCGCGGACTCGCTCGGAGCTCGCGACCGGTGCGAGATCGGCGAGGGCGCGGTGGCCGTCGCGCTGGACGGCGACGCGGAGCTCGTCCTCCGCGGACGGGTAGCCGATCGCGATGCGCACGAGGAAGCGGTCGAGCTGGCTCTCCGGCAGCGGGTAGGTGCCGGCGGCGGTGTAGGGGTTCTGGGTCGCGACGACGAAGAACGGGTCGGGGAGCGGCAGCGGTTCGCCGTCGACCGTGACCGAGCGTTCGGCCATGCACTCGAGCAGCGCCGACTGCGTGCGCGGCGGCGTGCGGTTCAACTCGTCGGCGATCAGGACCGACGTGAACACCGGCCCGGGGTGGAAGCGCAGCTCGCCGGACTGGGGCGACCAGATCTGCGCGCCGAGCACGTCCGCGGGCAGGAGGTCCGCGGTGCACTGGATGCGGCGCCAGGGCAGGTCGAGCGAGCGGGCGATCGCCCGCGCGAGCAGCGTCTTGCCGACTCCGGGGCGATCCTCGATCAGCAGGTGGCCGCCGGCGATCAGCGTCGTCACGGCGAGTTCGACCACATCCGGCTTGCCGAGCAGGACCGTGCCGACGTTTTCCGCGATGCTCCTGCCGAGACTCTGGGTCATACGCTGTCGGTCGTCCGGTCTCGGTTTTGCTTCGCGCGGTCTCGTGTCGCGGCGTGGCCTCGGCCATCGGTTCGGGCGCTCCGGTCGTCGCCGCGATTGAACGCGGCGCAACGGGAGTGGAAAACCCGACGCCGCGACCGCTTTCTACCAGTCGACGCAACCCGACGGGAGGCCCGTACGGGCGAGGCGCCGACGATCGACCTGTCTCCCATGCACTACAACCGTGTCACCGCGGCAGCTTTCCTCTTCGCACTCCTGACCGGGTGCGGCACGACCGACCAGCGCATCGACCCCGATGCTCCGGACCCCGTCGGCGGCGGCGCACTCGAGAGCCAGGACATCCGCACGATGGCGGATCAGATGGCGCGCGACATCGTGGCCTACGGCGTCCTCGCCAGCCACGACCCGAAGGAGCCGATCACCTTCCACATCACCGAGCTGCGCAACGACTCGAGCGGGCCGATCGACAAGGAGATCGTCCTCACCAAGCTCCGCACGAACCTGTTCAAGTCGATGGGCGGCCGCGTGCAGATCGTCGACCGCAGCAAGGAGGGCCTCGAAGCGGTGCGCGCGGAGCGGGCGGCGAAGCGCGCGGGCGCCGTGACCCAGAACCCGAACCAGGCCGGCTCCGTGCTCGGTTCCGACTACGTGCTCAAGGGCACGATCAAGGACCGCATTCAGCAGGGGCGCGACAAGAAGTCGATCT
>JACRLW010000035.1:1480-36684 GCA_016235155.1 Planctomycetota bacterium | reverse complement strand
CTCGAGACGAGCCGTCTCGCCTGGACCGGCGACTACGAGACCAAGTTCGAGACCGAGAAGTCCGTCATCAGCCGCTGATCGAGCTGCATGCACGTCCGCGGTCTCGCCCTCGCGTTCCTCGGCCTTTCGCTCGCGACGGCGTGCGCCGGCTCGGTGCCGCCCGTCCCGATGGGGGCCTTCGAGTCCGGTGATTTCGCGCGGATCGAAGGCTTCTTCTCGCACGAGCTCGAGGACGGCGACCCGGACTCGCGAGCGTTGTTCCTTTGCGGGCTCGGCCAGACGCAGTTGCTGCGCGGCGATCGCGACGGTGCGCTGCGCACCCTGAGCGAAGCGACCCGCATCATGGGCGCATGGGCGACGGGCGGCGGTGAGGCCGCGGGCGCGATCGTCGGCGAGGAGGCGAGCAAGACCTGGAAGGGCGACCCGCACGAGAAGGCGATGGCCGCGTTCTACCTTGGCCTCCTGCACTGGTGGCGCGGCGAGCCCGACAACGCGCGCGCGTCGTGGAAGGCCGGCATCCTCGCCGACGCCGAGAGCGAGGAGGGCGGGGCGCAGTCCGACTTCACGCTGCTGTTCTGGCTCGCGGGTCGCGCGAGCTTGGAGATGGGTCTGCGCGGCGATGCCGAGGGCTACTTCGAGGAGGCGCGCAAGGCCCAGGAACTCGCGGTGGGCGGGGGTTCACGCGGCGCGAGTTCGGCGCCGATCCTGACCGACCCATCGCGCGGCAACGTGATCGTGCTCGCCGAACTCGGCATCGGTCCGCGCAAGGTGCAGTCCGGCGACTACGCCGAACTCGCGGTGATCCGGTCGCGGCCGGTCCAATTCGACCGCGCCGAGGTCTTCGTCGACGGCGCGAGCGTGGGCGAGACGACGGCGCTCGTCGACCTCGACTTCCAGGCGCGCACGCGCGGCGGCAAGGAGATGGAGGGGATCCGCAAGGGCAAGGCGGTCTTCAAGGGCGTCACCGGTGTCGCCGGGGCGATCCTGCTGATGGAAGGTCTCGACGATCACGGCCGCGGCTCGCGCGACAAACTGATCGCCGGCGGCGCTCTGTTGCTGGCCTCCTTGCTGACGCGACCCGAGGCCGACGTGCGCCATTGGGAGACGCTGCCTCAGAGCGTCCATGCTCTGGCGGTCGATGTGCCGCCCGGTCGGCACGAACTTCGCATTCGCTTCGACGGGCCGGGCGATCGCGCCAGGCTCGAGCAGTTCTGGACGATCGACGTTCCCGACGGGCGCGACACCGTCGTCCTCTTCCGCTCCCTGCCCGGGGTGAACTTCCCGCCGAACCAACTCCCATGACCTTCACCGTCCGACTGCTGCTCGCGCTCGCCGTGTTGTCGCTCGCTCTCGCCGGCGCCTGTTCCTCGAGCACGCAGCTCGCCGCCGATGGGGTCTCGCCCGACGACGAGAGTCTCCGCTTCCGCGAGGTCTTCGCGGACGACCTGCGCGGCAGCGTCCAGCTCGAGGCGCCCGTCACGCGACGCAACGACCAGAACCTCCTCGAGCTGCGCGTGCCGATCCGGAACATCCTGTCGAGGGATCTGCGCGTGACGGTGCAGGTGAAGTTCATCGACGAGTCCGGCGCGCCGAGCGGAGACGAGACCAACCTCCAGTACCTGATCCTGCCCCGCGGCAGCACGAAGACCTTCGTCGCGATCTCGCGGACTTCGAGCGCGCGTGGCTACAAGCTCTACCTGTGGAGGGCCGAGAAGTGATCCGCAGCCTCGCCGGTGTCGTCGTCTCCTTCGCCCTGTTCGGCGCGTGCTCGAGCACGCAGCACGTCGTGCGGCGTGACATCCCACCGCCGCGCCCCGAGCCGCGGCCCGCACAGCGGGTGGTCGCTCCCGCGACGGACGAAGCCGCGACCGAGCGCTTCCTCGACCAGGAGATTGCGCGTCGCCAGCAGCAAGCACCGCAGCCGACCAACGCCGAGCGATACCGGGCGCGTGAAACCACGGACGAACGGGCGACCGAGCTCTTCCTCGACCACGAGATCGAACGGCGTCGCTACGTGGCGCCGGTGCCCGAACCGGTGCGCATCGTCGAGCGCGTCTACGAGCCGGTGTACGTCGATCGCTGGGACGACGAGTACCGCGTGATCTACCGCACGGAGCACGATCGCTACCGCAGCCGCTTCCCCTGGAACACCGCGGTCGGCGCCGGCCTCGGCGCGATCATCGGTCACCAGAGCGGTCGGCGTGATCGCGGCGCCGCGATCGGCGCCGGCATCGGACTCCTCTTCGACGTGTTCCGATGGCGCTGAGGGCGGCGGCACTCGCCGCAGTCGTGCTGCTCCCGGCGTGCTCGGCCGTGTTCCGCGACGCGATGCCCGCCCACGAGATGCGGGCGTCGTCCGGCCTGCTCGCCGTCGACTCCGATGCGCCGTCGCCCTCCCTCGAACCCCGCTCGGCAAAGGACCGCAAGATGGTCCGCACCGCCGAACTCGCGCTCGAGGTGCCGCGCGCGGACGACGCCGTGTCGCGCTGCGAGGCGTTGATCGCCGGGAAGGGGGGCTGGATCGAGCGCAAGGACGGCGCGGAGCTGCGCTGCCGCGTGCCGGTCGCCGTCTTCGCCGAAGTCCTTGCCGAGCTGCGTGCCTGGGGGCGCGTGCTTCGCGACGTGGTTCAGGCCGAGGACGTCACCGAACAGCATCGTGACCTCGGCATCCGCCTCGACAACGCCAGGCGTTCCCGCGAACGCCTGCTCGCATTGCTCGAGAAGGCGGACAAGGTCGAGGACCTCCTGAAGATCGAGAGCGAACTGCGGCGACTCACCGAGGAGATCGAGTCGATGACCGCCATGCTCCAGGGCCTGGAGAGCCGCGTCGCTCTCGCGACGATCACCGTCTCCTTCCATGCGCCGCAGGGCACCGACCGCATCGCACGGCGTCGCCCGTCGCGGTTCGCCTGGATCAACGCGATCGGAGCCGAGCATGTGCTGCGCACGTTCTGATTCCCTCGTCGCGCTGGCGTTCGCGCTGCTGCTCGCGTCGTGCGGCAGCCTCGACATGGCGGTGCCCGAGCCGTTCCTCCGCCTCTCGACCGGCGGCGGCGAGATCAAGGCGACGACCCCCGATGACGCGCGCCTCTGGGTCCGCGAGTTCGACGATTCCGAGCACGGCGACGTCGCGTTCTGGACGAAGGCCCTGCAGCACGAACTCGACGCGCGCGGTTACCGCGCGCTCGACGATCAGGCAGCGGTGCGTGACGCCGCGGGCAACGAGGGCCAGGTGAGGAGCCACATCGCCGTCCCACGGCTACCTC
Source organism: Planctomycetota bacterium (assembly GCA_016235155.1). Taxonomy (GTDB): domain Bacteria; phylum Planctomycetota; class UBA1135; order UBA1135; family UBA2386; genus JACRLW01. The sequence goes on along the minus strand of JACRLW010000035.1, from coordinate 33,418 downwards.
GTCGCCGTCTTCGTGCCGTCGGCGGGCACGGTGCGGGTGGCGGAGTTCGTCGCCCCGCGCGACCGCTTCGACGAACTGGCGCCGGGCGTGCGCGCGGCGCTCGCGACTCTCGGCCGCTGACCGATCAGCGATCGAAGTCGACCGACTCGATCACGGCGGCGAGCGTCTCCAGTTCGGTCTCGGGCACGTTCCCGAACTTGAACTCGAAGACCGTCGCGCGCGATCGCACGAGCCAGCGGATCGTCGCCCGGTCCGCTTCGCCGCCGGGTCGCTTGTCGATGCGCAGCGCCGGCCGTCCGTCGACGTCGCACTCGACGGCGCCCTCGAGCGGCAGGTAGTCCGGCCAGTCCCCGCCGGCGCCGGTCTCGTAGGCGCGCAGGGTCATGCGCCAGCCCTCGCCGCTCTTCGCCGCGACCTCCGCGCGGAGGAGATCGAAGCCGATGCTTCCGTCGGGACGCCGTGCTTCCGCCTTCGCGCCGTCGGGCAGACGGAACGCGACACCGAACGCGGCATCGACGTAGCGACCGTCGAGCACTTGTCCGGTCGCGGCCGCCGGCGCGAACGTGCGCGCGACGGAGAGTTCGAGCACCTCCACGTCGAGCCGCCCGAGCCCGGTGAGCAACGCGCCGAACTCGCTCGCCGCGTTGCCGTCGGCGAGCGTCATCTTGCTGAAGGCGAGATGCAACGCGTCGGCGCGACCGAGTCCGAGCGTGCCGTCGAGTGCGTACCACGCGCCGTCGATCCACACCTCGTTCCAGGCGTGACCGCCCCAGATCCCGCCGACGTAGAGCAGTCCCATCACGACGCGGCACGGGATGCCGGAGGCCCGGCACAACGCCGCGAGCAGCACCGCGTGCTCGCTGCAATCGCCCGCGCGGTCCTCGGCGACTTCGAGCGCGCTCGCGAAGCCGACGTCGAAGTTCTTGTCGGTGACGTTCCGCTCGACCCATGCCTCGATGCGCTGCGCGCAGAGCCACGCGTCGCGTTCGTCGCCGGTGATCTGCGCGGCGAGCTCCTGGATGCGCGGCGCATCGCACTGGATCGCGCCGTTCGGCCGAAGGCTCGAGACCAGGTCGGCCGACGACGTGCCCTCACCTCGCACGCCGCCGCCGCCGGGCGGAGGCGCCACCGCGCGCAACTCGAAGAGCATGCTGCCGTCCGCGTCGGTGCGGATGCGGCGCTGCCGGCCGTCCTCGAGCACCTCGATCGAAGCGCCCGCTTCGCGGGGTCGCACGCGCACGACCGCACGTTCGGCGCGCCGCGCCTCGGGCAGGAAGTACGGCTCCTTCACCATCGACGGCGCGAAGACGTCGCCCGACACCGCGGTGTCGCCGTCGCGCAACGCATCGACGGCGGCCTTGGTCGTGCGTCGCGTTTCGATCGCGATGCCGGCGACCGTCGACCTGGTGCGCTGTTCGCGACCTTCGGCGTCGTACCAGGTCGACGACTTCATCCCGAGCGTCTCGATCTCGAGGTCGACGCGCACCAACGACTCGCGGCGGCCGCCATCCAACTCGATCTCCTCGCGACCGACGATCTTCGCCCAGACCTCGACCACCTGTCCGACGTCGCTCATCCACAGCTTCGCGTCGATCTCCGCGCCGGGTTCGGCGAGGCGGGCCACGATCACGCGCTCGAGACCGAAGGTGCCGAGCGCGTCGCTCGGCACGTCGCGCGAAGTCTTCTGCGTGCGGCCCGCGCTCGTCGTCTCGGCGTGCACCTTGCCGTCCTTGAACTCGACGACGGTGAGCGTCTCCCGCGCCGAGAAGTTCATGACGGACTCGATGCGCACCGGCCCGCCGTCGGGCTCTTCCAGCGCCGTCGATTCGCTGGTGATCTCCACCTTCGAGCCGAGGCGCATCATCCGGATCTCGGCGGTCTCCACGCTGCGCACCAGCTTGCGCCCGTCGACTTCGACGAGTTCGCGCACGCGATGCGTCCATCCCGCGTCCTGGCCGCCCATCGCGACGACGAGCCACTCCTCGCGAGGCAATCGCTCGACGAGCGACTGCGCATCGAGCGGCGCGGCGAACAGCGCCAGCGCGGCGACGAGGACGAAGGACCGTGAAGCGGGACGAGCGAGCGTGATGCGTTGCATGGCGACTCCCGCGACGGCGGGAGGCGGGATCATGCCACGCCGTGGGGGCCGAGACGCGTCGCGATGGCATCGAGTCCGGCGAGGAATTCCGCGCTGCGGCGCCCGAAGAGCGCGCGCAACCACGGACACAGTGCGTTGTAGGCCGATGCCACGGACGAGCGACCGGCGCGCGGCGTCGCGTCGACCAACACGCCGGGCACGTGCAGCAGCGGACTCAGCAGGGGCTCGACCTGGACCGTGCAACCGCCGGCTGAGGTCCAGTCGAAGCTGCGGCGATCCAGCGCGTGGATGTGCGTGGATGTGCGCGTGGGGGATCCGCTCACGGATGTTCCGCTCGACGACCGCGCGCGGTTCGCAGGGCACGGTGGTCACCACCGCGCGCCTTCCGACGCGCAGCAGTTCGCGAGTCGCCGTTTCGATGCCCGGAACGTGCTCGAGCGTCTCGCTGCACAGGACGACGTCGAATACGCCGTCCTCGAACGGCAACGCCTGGATGTCGATGCTGCGCGCCTCGACGCCGAAGATCTGCCGTGCGCGCCGGCACGCTTCCTCCGACAGGTTGCAACTCGTGACGCGTGCCCCGAACAGTTTGCTTACGAGCGCCGCCTTGTAGCCCTCTGCGCCGCCGACGTCGGCGAGCGTCGCGAAGTCGAGCCGCGCGAGCGCCCGCATGATCCGGGTCGGTGACGCCGAGATCGCTCAGGAAGAGCGCGAGTTCATGGCGACCTTGCTGCGAAACGCGAGCGCGAGTCCCCAAGTCGACCTGTGCGAATCGGCAACCCGGCGGCAGCCTGGGTGTCCGTCACCCGATTGCACGCCGCAGCAAGGAGTCCGCCAATCGCTCCGCGGCGGCGGCGCCGTGCCGGAAGAACAGTGACGGCTCGACCAGTTCGAGTTCGTTGAGGTCGAGTCCGCCGTCGGGAGCGCGCAACACGTCCACGCGCGCGTAGAGCAAACTGCCGCGCGGCATCGCGAGTTCGCGCTCCGCGGCCACGACGACCTCGAGCAGCGCGGCGAGTTCGTCCGGGGTGAACTCGTGCGGCACGTCGCTCGCGTCGAAGTCGTCCTGCACGCGGTAGTCGCCGGGCACGGGGATCTTGCGCACGCCGTGCGTCGCCTCGCCGTCTATCACCACGAGCGACAGCTCGCCTTCGGTCTCGACGCTCTCGCGGTACGGCTGGAGCATCATTCCCTCCCGCGGCAGCAGGCGCGCGAGGTGCGCCTGCGCCCGGGCGAGACCGGCCGCGTCGGCGCAAAAGCGCAGCGTCTCGCGCGACGTCGCCCCGATCAGCGGCTTGAGGAATCCGCGCTCGATCCGGTGCGTCGCGCAGAGCTCCGCGATGTCGGCGATGCGCCCGCGTTCGAGCCAGATCGTCGGCGTCACGCGCACGCCCCTTCGCGCGAGGTCGAACAGGTAGGACTTCTCGGTGTTCCATCGCACGACCGCCGCCTGGTTGAACAGCCGCGTCGCCCGCTCGACGCGCTCCGCCCACGCGACGAACTCCGCGCGCTTCTCCTGGTAGTTCCAGGTCGTGCGGATCAGGACCGCGTCGAATCCTGACCAATCGACGCCCGGCTCGTCCCACACCGGCCGCTCGACGACGGCGCCGCGCGTCGCGAGAGCAGCATGGAGCGGAGCATCGTCGACCTCCCAATCGGGAAGGTCCTGGTGCGTGGGCAGTGCGAAGCGCATCGGCGGCGGAGGATCGGCGTGAGCCCGTCGAACGGCAAGCGTCGGACGGATCCTGCAATGCACTCGGCGACGCCCGGAAGCATGTCGTCACGAGTGCGGGAAGCGCGGCATTCGTGACTCTCGCCGGGCGTTGTTCGCCGCGTACGGAAACCCCATCGCGGCCGAGGCCGTAGCCCATCCGGGCTGCCGGCGTCGTCGCTGACGCGACGACAGGAAGGCCTCGGCCGCTTTACCAGTCGGGGTTCTCCGGCCCGCGAGTCGTCGCGTGCCGCGACAATTCGCGTGCCTACGAACCCATCCTCCGATCGGACGCAGGCCATGCTCACCTTTCGAACCGCATTCCTCCTCGCTGCCCTTGCCGGGTCGCTCAGTTCCCAGGTCCCGCTCGCCGGCGAGGTCTATGACGGCCACGGCGGGCCGCTGCTGAGCGGAGTCGTGTACCACGCGACGAACAGCTTGAACGTCCCTGCAGGCCAGACGCTGACGGCGCAGTCCGGCGCCGTCGTGAAGTTCCAGACCCAGAGCTTCACGGTCTCCGGGACCCTGAACTGCCTCGGCACCGGCGCGAACCCGGTCATCTTCACGTCGATCCACGACGACGCCGCCGGGGGTGACACGAACGGCAACGGCAACGCGACGACCCCCGCACCCGGGCAGTGGTACGGAATGGCGTTCCTCGCCGCTTCGTCCGCGAGTTCGCTCCAGCACGCGATCGTGCGCTACACGGGAGCGGGCGGATGGGCGGCAGCGCGCGTCTTCGGCGCGAGTCCTTCGTTCGCGAACTGTTCGATCAGCGACGCGAGCAACGGCGGCCTGCACCTCGACTCCGCGGCGCGACCGGCGATGAGCGCCGGCAACTTCGCCAACATCCTCGGCGACCCCGCCGTGCGCGGCGCGTCCTTCGCCGCGGTGCCCGGCTTCACGGGCAACACGGTCACGAACTCGCCGGGGCGCGGCTACCTGCGCATCGACGACACCGGCATCACGTCCGCGGTCAGCATCACCGCGGACAACTGCCTCGGCGGCGCCCTGGTCGACAACGGCAACGTCGAGGTGGCCGCGGGCGCGAGCCTGACGCTCGGCGCCGGCGTCGTGCTCAAGTCGTACGGCACCAGCACCTTCACCGTGTACGGCACGCTCGTGTCGAACGGCACGGCCGGAGCTCCGGTGGCGATCACGTCCTATCGGGACGACTCCTGGGGCGGGGACACCAACGGCGACGGATCGGCGACGAGCGGCGCCCCGTCGCAGTGGTACGGCATGGCGTTCTATGCGACGTCTTCGGCGTGCGTGCTCCAGCACACGGTCGTGCGCTGCACGGGCGCCGGCGGTTGGCCGGCGGCCTTCGTGCAGGGTTCGAGCCCCACCCTCACGAACTGCACGATCAGCGACGTGGGCAATGGCGGCCTGCAACTCGACTCGGCGGCGCGACCGACGGTCAGCGCGTGCACGTTCGCGAACATCCTCGGCGATCCGGCGGTGCGCGGCGCCTCGTTCCCTGCGGTGCCGGGTTTCACCGGCAACACGGTCATGAACTCGCCGGGGCGCGGCTACCTGCGCATCGACGACACCAGCATCACGACCGCAGTCAGCATCACCGCAGACAACTGCCTCGGCGGCGCCCTCGTCGATTACGGCAACGTCGACGTGGCCGCCGGTGCGAGCCTGACGCTCGGCGCCGGCGTCGTGCTCAAGGCGTACGCCACCAACACCTTCACCGTGTACGGCACGCTCGTGTCGAACGGCACGGCCGTCGCGCCGGTCGTGATCACCTCGTACCGCGACGACGACCATGGTGGCGACACCAACGGCGACGGGGCGACGACCAGCGCCGCACCGTTGCAGTGGTACGGAATGGGCTTCTATGGCACCGCGTCGGCGTGCGTGCTCGAGCAGACGATCGTGCGCTGCACGGGCGCGGGCGGTTGGCCGGCGATGCGCGTGCTGGGTTGCGGCCCGACGCTCACGGACTGCACCATCCGCGACGCCGCCAGCGGCGGTCTGCAACTCGACACCGCGGCTCGGCCGAGCGTGCGCGGGTGCTCCTTCATGAACGTCCTCGGCCACCCCGCGGTGCGCGGCGCGAGCTTCGAGGCGGTTGCGGGCTTCGTCGACAACACGGCGGTCGCGTGTCCGGGCGGCGGCTACCTGCGGGTCGACGCGGGATCGATCGCCGGCGCCGCGGTCATCGGTCGGGAGAACTGCATGGGCGGCGCCGTCGTCCTCGGGACGAACGCCGTGGTGGAGTCGACGGGATCGCTCACCCTGTCGGCGGGAGCCAACCTGAAGGTGGCGTCGACGCTGACGATCCGCGTCTATGGGCACCTGCTGACCTACGGACCGTCGGCGATCACGTCGATCCACGACGACGTGTACGGAGGCGACACCAACGGGAACGGCAACGCGACGTCGGCCGCCGCCAATCAGTGGTACGGCTTGCGCGTCGAGTCGACGGGTTTCGGCGCGATCGACGGCCTGGTCGTGCGCTGCGCCGGCGCCGGTGGCTGGCCCGGGGTCGCGAGCTACTCGACGTCGATGGCGCTGTTCCGCTCGCGTTGCGAACTGATCGGCGACACCGGCTTCGAGATCGTCGCCGCACTCGCCGCGAGCGACCTCGTCGCGTTCCTCTGCACGGGCTCGGGGTTCTCGCTGGGCGGCGGGGGCTTCGACCTGAGGCGCTGCACCGCGGCATACAACTTCAGCCGCGGCTTCGTGCGCAGCGGCGGCGCGTGGACCGCAAACGTGAGCAGCGCGCTCGCCTTCGGCAACGCCGGCCTGGGCTTCGACGGCTTCGCTTCGGGCGAGATCCGCTACAGCAACGGCTCGGGAATCACCGGCGGGACGGGCAACCTGAACAGCGACCCGTTCTTCGTGGACGCGGCGGCGGGAGACCTGCGGCTCGCGCCGACCTCGCCGTGCATCGATGCGGGTGACCCATTCGATGCGCCGATCGGGATGGATCGGCTCGGCTTCCCGCGCTTCCTCGACGGTGACCTCGACAGCGTTCAGCGCGTCGACATCGGTGCGAACGAGTACGACAACTGTCTGGTCTTCGCGGGCGGGAACACCGTGCCCGGCGGTTCGGTCACCATCACGACCTTGTCGACGCCGCCGATCTTCGTCGCGGTCCTGGTGATGGGACTGCCGTCGTCGAGCGGGCTTCCGCTGCTGAACTTCGGCGGGATCTGGATCGACATGACCGGTCCGTTCGACACCGTGGTCTGGCCCGCGAACGGCGCGATCGCCATCCCGATCCCCGCCGGGTTGAGCACGCCGTTGTCCTTCTCGTTCCAACTCGTCGGTCTGGCGAACCCGTGGATGCGCGGGAACGCGTCGAACCCGGCGACGATCACGATCGAGTGACGGACCACGAACGGCCGATGAGAGCGGCGTGTCGACGACGCTCCTCGCCCTGACCGTCCTTCTCGCGCCGCAGGCGCCCGCACCGCGACGCGCCGCGGCCGAGCCGGTGTTCGCGGTCCATCGCGGGGTGCTGGGTGAGCGCGGCGTGGAGTTCGCGCGCCTTGGACTCGGCGACGGCGGCGTCGGGGCGCGGCGTGACTCCCACACCGACGTGCACGGCGGGCACGTCACCGCCGGCGGCGTGCTCGTGCGGGCGCAGCCGCAGGGCGTGAAGTTCGACTTCCCCAACGGCGCGGACTTCGTGGTCGACACGCGCGGAGCGATCCGGCTGCGAGGCGGCGAGGCGACGGCGCCGCACCACAACGGCGTCCGCATCGCGCTCGGCGACGGCGCGGTCGTCGAGATCGTCCCGCACGGCCGCGAGTCCGATCCGCTGCGTCACGTCGAAGTTCGCGAGGGCGGTCGCGCCACGGCGTTGTGGCGCCACGGCGCGGTGCTCACGTGGTCGCCCGAGGCGCGCGCCGCCCGCGAGATCGCGCTCGTCGCGCTCGGCGACGGCCGCGTCCTCTACCGCGGCGGTGTGCTCGGGCCGATCGTCGGTTTCGAACGCGTGCTGTGCCCGGAGGAACTCGCGGCGACCACGCCGGCGCAGTTCGTCGGCATCGTCGGCGACGTGCTTGCCCGCTCGCTGGCGGACCTCGCCTTCACCGCATCGCGCCGACTCGTGTCCGAACCGCAGCTCGTACAACGCGCTGACGGACTCGCGCGCGCGGCGGCGCAGCTGTTCCTGCGCGGCGACGCCGCCGCGCGACCCGCCGGAGCGACTGGCGAACTGTTGATCCCGCTCGACGAAGGCATCCACCTCGCGATCACGCCGCGCCCCGCGGGCGACCTCGCCCTCGACCTCTGGATCACCGGCGCGGACCTGCCCGAGTGCGAGTGGGTCGTCGGGACGCGAACGCTCCTCCACATGCTGATCCGCAACGAGGCCGGCGAACCGCGCTACGCGATGCAGGGCATCGACCTGTCGGCGCACCTCGCCGGACTCCTGCCGATCGAGGCGAACTCCGACGGCGCTGCGCTCGTGCGGCGCCTGATCACGGCACGGCGATGAGCTTCGCGAGCGCGGCGCCGAGGGCGACGCGCCAATCGTCGTGGTCCTCGCGGAGATCGATCCGTGCGTGGCGTTTCCCCATGCCGATCGCGACGCCTTGACCGCGCGCCAGCCAGTCCATCCGCCGGCGACCGCGCGGGCGCGGCTCCACGATCACCTGCAGGAACACGTCGTGTCTCGCCACGAGGTCGCGTAGCGAGTCGTCGTCCTCGTCGCCGCCGGCGACGTCGAGTGCGATGCCTCGCCACGCGGTGAACTCGCGGACAAGCGCGGTCACCCGATCACGCGCAGACGGCTCGGCGAGCACCGCGAGAAGCAGGCGCCTTGTCGCGAGGACTTCGTCTTCGGTGACGATCGCGTCGACCTCGTGCACGACGAGCCGATCGAGGTGGTGACGGAAGACGGTCGCCTCGGCAAGGAGGTCCTCACGGTGCTTGTAGTTCTCCGCGAGGGCCACGACGCGGCATCCCGACGCCCGGGCACGGACTTCCCTGACGACGGAGTCCAAGCTGCCGTGACCGATCCGTGGATGGACGACGCGCAGCCCGAGCGTGTCCGACCAACACTCGGCGCCGATCAGGAAGAGGACGTGTTCACCGGGGCGCAGCAGACTGGCGAGGACGTGGGACGGGCCGGTGCCGACCGCGAGCGGCACGGGGCGTCCGGCATGGGGCTCGGCGAGTTCGAACACCATCTGCCGCGTGTCGATCTCCTCCTCCTCGCGCGGGTCGTCGCTCGTGAGCACGAAGACCCTCGTCTCGCGTTCCCCACCGACCTCGGAGTCGCGCACGACGCCGATGCTCTCGCGGATCGCCTGTCGCACGGTCTTGCTGTAGCCGGTCGTGACGACCAGTCCGAACGGCCGCTCGTCGTGCCCGGCCCGCATCACGTCGACGACGCGCGCGACGATCTCGCCGCGACACTTCGCGACGTACCCTTCGACCAGGAGGCCGAGTTCGCTCAGGCACCCGACCGTCTCCTGGGGTTCGTGTTCGTCCGATCCGGCCAGTGCGAGGCGGGCGACCTCCCACTTGCGCCGGCGCACGTCGTCGTCGTCGCGGTCGGGCGCGCCGATCGCACGGTCGCAGATGCGCAGCAGGGAGTCGTGCAGTTCGATCCCGGGGTACGCCCGGTGCTTCCGGCGCAGGAAGCGGAGCGTCGCGATGGCCCGTTCGAACGTCGCTCGTCGGCTCGCGGCATCGTTTTTCATCACGTTGCGCGCGGCCCCGGCGACTGCGGCGACGAGCCACGCGTAGCGGAGGATCGATCCCGACGACGAGTGCATCGCCGCGATGCGGCAGATCGGCGCGAGCAGCGGGGTGTTCGTCTCGTCGAGCAGTTCGTCCTGCGCCGCGACGCGCGTCTCGAGCTTGGCGTGGATGCGCTCGTTCTGGCGCAACAGGCCCTCGATGCGGCGTCGCAGCGGACGGTCGAGGTTCGCGTAGCGGCGGCTCGCGGCGTGAGCGAGCGTCTGCCAGTTCTCCGCGTACTTGCGCATCCGGCTGGCGAACAGCGCCGGACTGAACTGCAACAGGTGGTCGCAGACGCGGCGTCGCGGCAGACCGAGCCGGCTCGCGAGCGCGCGCTTCAGCGCCTGGACGCGCTCGACCTGGATGGTCTGGAGCAGGAGCGAACGTGTGTAGGCCGAGAGCGCTACGTCGAGCATCGCCCGCTTCTCCGCGATGCCGTCGAGCAAGGCCTCGACCTTCGCCGTGTTCCTGCTGTCGACGTCCTCGAACTCCGGCAGCTCGCGCTGCAGCCGATCGTGCAGCGCGCGCAGGTTCGCCAGCGAGGCGAGGCAGAGCTCGCGGACGAGGAACGCCGTCACGCGGATCGCTTCCGGCATCGAGCGGCCGTCGAGCAGCGTCTCCGCGAATCGCGCGGGGGTCTGCACGCGCAGCGCCGTGTAACCCGCGGCCGCGATCGTGAAGATGCCGCCGAGAACGCCGCCGGCGATGGCGAGCGCCAACCACCAATCGCCCGGGTGGACCGCGAACAAGACGCCGATGTAGATCGACGTCACGCCGAGGAACCACGTGCCGCTCGCGCCGTCGCCCATCGACACCGCGCGGCGGATCGCGCGATAGAGGGTCGTCCGCCAGAAGACCCGGTGACGCGCGTCGACCCGTCGCGTCGCGAGGAGCGGCTTGATGCGCATCAGCAGCGCCAGCGGCCACCAGACCAGCAAGAACAGGGAGTAGAACGACCAGAAGCGAGCTTCGACGGGATCGGGCTCGACCGGCAGGTCGTTCGCGAGCGCCGTGGCGAACGTGTCGTCGCGCCGGTCGACGAGAGACGACGCGCCTGGTCCCGCTCCGTTCGCGATCACGGGTCCGATCTCGTCCAGCGTGTGCGTCATCGGCGCGTCGACTCCGTGCCGGGTCCGGCGAACGCGCGCGCGACTTCCAGCGCTCGCTGTGGGTCCAGCCCTGCGCGCAGCGCGGCGGAGAATACCGCGAGCTTGTCGGTCTCGCGCCGCGTGCGCTGCGCCATGCGGAGCGGCACCAACGCGACGCCGACGAGCGCCGCCCCGCCGAGACCGGCGAGGAGGCTGCCGCGCAGCATTGCCCACAAGTCGATCCCGACTCCGACGAGCGCGAGGATCGCGGCTCCGGCGGTGAGCGCCGCGACCTGGGCGCGGTTGGCGCGGATCGCGCGTTCGAGGACCTCGCAGGCGTCACCGGCCATCACTTCACGACCAAGGTCCACGCGACGGACGCGCGCGGGCGGGCGGGATGATAGCGACGACGTGCGCGCGGACTCCCGCGCGCCGTGCGAGGTTCTCCGGACTACGCGCTCAACGCGGTGCGCCGTCTTTCCGCTTCGGTTCGACGATCTCGAGCGCGCGTGCGCTGCCGTGCGTGCGCAGCGCGGCGTCCAACGCCGGGCTCGGACCCGTGCGCGCCCGCATCTCGAGCAGTTGCGTGAGCGCGGACTCGGTGCGCGTGGCGCCGAGCGCGATCAGGAGCGCATCGCGCGTCGGGCCGCGGGCTTGCTGCAGGAACGGGACGAGCACCGCGGTGGCGCGCTCGCCGTGGACGTGCGCGGCGATGCGACCGAGCGCCGTCGCGAAGCGTTCGTCCTGGCACTGCGGCAGCGCCGAGCACAGGGCTTCGACCGCGTTGCGCATCCCGGCCTCGGCGCAGAGCGACGCGAGCGTGACCTTCAGGTCGACGTCCGTCGTCTCGGCGACGGCGCGCGCGAGCATCGCGTCGAGTTCGACGCTCGGGATCCTCGTGCGCAGGGCGTCGCGCTCGCGCAGGCTCTCCGCGGCTTCGCGCTGCGCGACGCCGTGGCCGCTCAGCACCAATCGGACCAGGGCGTCCGTCGTCCGCGCGGGATCGACGCCGCGCTCGGAGGCGACCAGCGCACGGACCAGCGTGAGCAGTTCGACCGACGCGGCGTTCGCATCGAGTTGCGGCGCGTCGCCCGCGTAGCCGGTCGCGCGCCAGAACGGACCGCCGTCCTTGGGCGTGTCCGCGCGCCGGTCGGGGACCAGGCAGAGGAGGCGCCGGCCTTTGCCTCGCGGCGACGGCGCATCGGCGACGTGCGCGTGTTCGATCACGGCGACCGTCTCGCCGACCTCGCCCTTGAAGGTCTCGACGACCGAGAAGCGATGGACGACGCGGTGCTCGTCGAGCTCCACGATCTCGAGCGGTTCGACGACGATCACGGCTGACGCGTCCATCACGCCGTGACGGAGCTTCTGCGCGCGCCCGAGCCCCGCGAGCGCCAGCGCGGCGATCACGATCAGTGCATTGGTCGATACTCGGTCTGCCATGGTGATCACTGCCGGTCGTAGAGCGCGCGCTCGCGCAGGTAGGCGAGGACGAGCGAGTTGAAACCCGTGGCGACGTGGAGCGCTGCGTCCCAGTCGATCGACGCGCTCATCACGTCCTGCGCGCCGGAGGGGAACAGGAACGAGGCCTCGATGTGGAGGCTCGCCGCGGCGCTGTTGCCGGGGAAGTTGATCGGGTCATTGCCATAGAGCCCGGTCGGCATCGCGCCATTCGCGACGAGACCCATCGAGTGCCCGCACTCGTGCGCGCAGACGACCGCGATCGCCCGCGCGGCATTCGCGATCGCCGTGTCGATGGCGTCCTCCCGTGCGTCCCCCCGCGTGCCGAGCAGACGCGCGGCGTCCTGACCGTCCTCGCCGATCCGCACCCCGCCGAGTTCGGGGATGAACGGCTGATAGGTCCGGCGGAAGGTCGACGTCGCGCCGGCGCGGATGCCGACGTGCGCAAAGGTGTGGAGGAAGATGCCGAGCCGCTGCCCGTTGAGGTCCTCGATGCAGTCGTCGTTCTGCGTCTGGTTGTTCGCGTCGAAGAGCGCAGCGCCGAGCGTGCCGGTCGGCGTCGTCGCCGCGGCGCCCGCGATGCAGATCCGCGAGAACGACAGGTTCGCGTACGGCACCGAGAGCGAACCGGCCGGGAAGTTGCCCGGCGATGCGAAAGTGAACGAGATCGGGACGCCCGGGAACAACGCGGCGAGGTTCGCCGCGAGCGCGTCCTTGAACCGCTGTTGCACGAACTGGTTGCTGTCGACTCCGGGTGTGACGTTCGGCAGCGGCGACGGACTCTGCAGCCCGAGGATGCGCATCACGTCCCACGCATCGCCGGTGCCGTTCGCGCCGGCGAGGATCGTCACGCTCGGCGCGATGCCGCCGGTGTCGAGGCGGTAGTCCTCGAGGTCGCGGTCGAAGGAGAGAAACCAGAGTTGCGCGCGCTCGAACGGGCGTTGGTCGTCGCCGCCGGTGGTCACCTTGAAGGCGAAGCTCTGCGCGGCGCCCGGCATGCCGGAGCCGTCGGCGCCGAACAGCGTGACCGTCGCGTTGCCGGTCGGGAAGGTCACGCCGGCGCGCACGACCCAGCTCGACGAGTTGCCGGTGTCGGTGCGCGTGAACGCGTCGGCGAGGTTCGCGCCGGCAGGGCGCGTCGCGCCGTCGACGACGACCGGCACGCTCGCGGTGATCACCGCCAGCGACGGGTCGATGCCGCTCGGCAGGTCGAACCAGGTCACGTCGATGGAGAAGCCGCTGCGCGTCACTTGCAACGTGCCGCCCGCGGGGCCGGTGCCGTTGAGCGCGGCGTCGATCCGCTCGATCGCGATCGGCTGGATCGTCGGCGCGCCGCCGTCGCCGGTGCGCATCGGGAGGGCCGTGCCGGCGGCGGCGAGCTTGCCGGCGAGGTCCTTCACCGCGTCGTTCGCCGCCGCGAACGCGATGGTCGACGTGCCCGGCGTGATGGCGACACCCGCGCCGAGCGTGACCTGCACCGTGCGCGCATCGAGCAGGATCGGCGTCGCGCTCACGCTGCCGAGCGTGCTGCCGCCGAGCGCGAAGTCCGCGTCGGTGAGCATCGCGCCGCCGGCGAGTGTCACGGCTTCGGACATCAGCAGCAGCAAGCGATCACCCGCCGCAGGTTGCCCGCCGGACAGCAGCAAGGTGGCCGCGAGGATCACCGGCGCCTGGTCGTCGGTCGCGCCGCCGCCGCCCCCGCCGCATGCGGCAGTGCCCAAGAGCGCGAGAACGACGGCGAGCGGGCGATGGCGTCGAGGCATGCGCGAGAGGTTCAGGTCAGGGGTCGATACGTGCGTTCCGTCGTGATCGGCCAGGTGGTGCGCGGACCATGCCATGTCATGGCCCTCGCCGTCCACCGATTCGCGTTCCGTGCGGCGCCGCGAGCTCGCTTCGATCGCTCGTCGAATCGATGCCGTCTCACTGTCGGGGAAGTCTCGACCGCATCGGCACCGTCGCCGGAACCCTCGACGCATCTAAGGTTTGCGTCGACCCTCGCCGAAAGCTCCCGCGACAACTCCTGACGCGCACCCCATGATGAAGCTAGCGGAAGGCGAGGTGATCCGGGGCTACCGGGTCGACCGATTCCTCGGTCGGGGCGGATTCGCATCCGTCTATCTCGCCGTGGACGCGCGGACCGACGAGAAGGTCGCGCTGAAGATCGGACATCCCCAGGGCGGCGGCCGGCAGGTCACGCGCCTGCTCGAGGTCACGCCGAGGCGTTCTCCCGAGGGCATCAGCCCCGACGAACTCCCGGCCGAGGCCGTCTTCTTCGGCGGCGAAAAGCTCCGCATCGACCTCTTCGACCAGGGCGAAGTGCGGGGGATGCTGACCTCGGAGGCGGAGCTGCTGCGTGCCGCGGACACGCCCCATCTCCCACGCCTCCGCGACGCGTTCCTCGACGACGAGCGCCCCTGTCTGGTGCCCGACTCGGTCCGCGGCAAGACGCTGCGCGAGAAGATCCGCAGCCTCGAAGGGATCCATCTCACCTGGTTCCTCGCGGTCGTGCGCGCGCTGCTCGAACTCCAGGAGAAGGGACTGCTCGAGTACCACGGCGACCTCAAGCCGGAGAACGTCATCGTCAAGCCGAGCGGCAAGGTCGTGATGCTCGACCCGGCGATGCGTCGTTCCCCGAGCGGAGCGATCACCACGACGCCGCACTACAACCCGCTGGTCCTCACGGACAGCAAGGCGGACGTCATGGCGGTCGGGATCATGATCTACGAGATCCTGACCGGCACGCTGCCCTTCGACGACGTGCCCTGGGAGTACGCGGGCAACAAGACCGGCGGCGAGACGGTCCGCCTCTCGCTGTCGTTCTTCTACAGCTACTGCCCGCCGCAGATGCTCAACCCGCGCACGCCGCCGGACCTCGAGCGCATCATCTATCGCTGCATCACCGTGCCCACCTACGGGCTCGCGGAGTTGAAGGGCGATCTCGAGGAGTTCATCGGGCGGGCGTGAGGGGACGCGAGCGGGCGCGAGCCATCCGGTCCGCCGCTCAGCTCAGACCCTTCAGCGCATCCTGCACGAGCTTGCCGTCGGCGAGGCCCTTGTACTTCGCCATCCACTCCTTCATGAAGCGGCCGGTGTCCTTGCCGCCGGCGTAACCGATCGCCGCGGCGAGTTCGCGAACCTTGGCCGCGATCTCGGTGGGGGACATCTGTTTCGGCAGGTAGCTCGTGATCACCTCGATCTCGAGCTGTTCCTTCCGGGCGATCTCGTGACGGCCCGCCGCGGTTGCCTGCGCGACGGTGTCCGTGCGCGTCTTGACGGCCTTCTGGAGGATGGCCACCTCTTCGTCGTCGGGGAGATCGTCGACCTGCTGGTCGATCGCCTTCTTCTTCAGCTCGCTGACGAGCATGCGCAGCACTTCGAGACGCGGCTTGTCGCCGCCCTTGAGCGCGGCCTTCATGTCCGCGGTGATCTTCACGAGGTAGGTGGCCATGGCGCGTGCGAGTCGTACTTCGCACCGCTCCGGGATGCGACCGGTCCCTGCCCCGGCTCCAGCGCACCCGGTCGTCGGATCCCGTCGAGGAGTGCGGCGTACTTCCGTCTCCGCAGTCGCTCCACCGCGCGCGCGAGCTGGGCCAGTGCGCGCTCGTAGCACTGCCGGGCCTTCGGACCCATTCCGCCGCGCCCGATCTCGCGCACCAGCCGGAGTCCGCCGAACCCGTTCGCCGTCCCGTCCACCGCCGGGAAAAGCGCGCTTTCGGCGGTTCGGTACCAGGTTCGGGCGGGACATGCCGCTGTGGAGGGTTGGCCGATCACGGCCCGCGCCTCTCCTCCCGAACCACTCCCGCACGAACCCGAGATGAACCCGTTCCGTATGACCCGCGCCGCGCTCGCCGCCTGCGCACTCCTGTCCGTTCCCGCGCTCGCCCAGGTCGCCGCCTACCACGATGTCGATGGCGCCGCGCACCAGATCCAGTTCGACACGTTGAGCAACTCGGGTTACCGCCCGATCGCGCTCACCGCCTACGGCACGACGGGGAGTCCGCTCTATGCCGCGGTCTGGGTCCATCGCGCCGGCCCGAACTTCATCGGGTTCCACGGTCTCACGTCGGGCGAGTATCAGGCGCTGCTCGCAGCCAACCAGGCGACGCACGCGCCGACCATCCTCACGGCCCGCGGCACCGGCGGCGACGCGCGCTTCGCCGGCGTGCTCGAGGCGACCGGCTACGCCGCGTATGCGCGTCACAACGTGACCCTCGAGCAGCTCAAGACCGAGGTCTCCGCCGCGTATGACAACGGCTGGAAGATCGCGACGGTCGACGTCTACGGCTCGGCCGCCGATCCGCGCTACGTCGCCGCATTCGAGCCGATCGTGGGGTTCGAGGGCTGGGGCTGGTATCGCGCCGACGGCGCGAGCGACCACCAGGCTCGCTTCGAGGCGATGACGCAGTCCTGGGTGCGTCCCGAGCGAGTCGCGTTCAACGACGACAGCTCGAAGTTCGTCACGCTGTGGAGCGACACGTACGTCGGCCAATGCATCGCGCACCACGACATGACGTCGGCCCAGTACCAGGCGCTCGCGGACCAGTACTGGAACCAGCTCGGCTACTACCCCGTCGACGTTCAGGCCTCGGGCAGCGGCAATGGTCGTCGCTTCGCAGCCGTGTGGGCCGCGACCGATCGCCCCCTGCCGCGACAGTGGACGACGACCGGAGCGAACCCGCCCGAACTGGCGGCCTTCGACGCGTGGATGCAGGACTACATGCAGAACAACGCGATTCACGGCGCGTCACTCGCGATCGTGAAGGACCACCGGCTCGTGCTCGGCAAGGGCTACACCTGGGCGCCGCAGGGCTACCCGATCACCCAGCCGACGAGCCTGTTCCGCATCGCGTCGTGCAACAAGCCGTTGACCAGCATCGCGATCCACCAGGAGATCCAGAAGAACCCGGCGCAGCTCGACTACGGGTCGTCGATGGCGAGCTACTTCGGCAACCCGGCCTTCACGGACACGCGCTGCAACGACATCACCGTGCAGCACCTTCTCCAGCACCAGGGTGGTTGGGACCGCTCGGACACCGGCAGCAACTACGACCCGATGTTCATCGACTCGACCGTCGCGAACTCGCTCGGCGTGCCGCTCCCCGTGTCGCCGACCGACATCCGCACCTACATGCAGGGGCAGATGCTCGACTTCTCGCCGGGCACGGACTTCGAGTACTCGAACTACGGGTTCACGTTGCTCGGACGCATCCTCGAGGCCCGCATCCCGGGGCAGACCTTCGCGCAGATCCTCCAGAGCCGCGTGTTCGGACCACTCGGCGTGACGCGACCGCGTGTCGGTCGCTCGCACCGCGCCGACGCATTCGCGAACGAAGTGCTCTACCACCCGCGCGTCTACGGCATCTCGCAGAGCGTGAACGACGTGGACCGCCCGTGGGTGGCGAGCCAGTACGGCGGCTGGAATCAACCGAACATGGACGCGCACGGTGCCTACGTGATGGCGGCGCCCGACTTCGCCAAGGTGCTCGCCGCCTTCGATCTCGGGGTGTTCAACCCGCTGTTGGGCCAGACCGCGACGACGGACATGTGGACGGTCGCGAACGGAGCGAACAGCCTCTGCCGTGGTTGGTGGAAGGAAGTGGTCTCCGACGGCTCCGGCGGCACGTTCGACATGTTCTGGCACAACGGCATCCTGCAAGGAACCCGTGCGTTCATCGGCCGGCGTGAGGACGGTCTCTCGTTCGTGGTCTTTGCCAACGGTGACGGCGGCCTCGGCTCGGGACAGGGCGAACAGCTCAGCGATCTCGCCAACACGATCCGGAGCTGGCCGACGCACGACCTGTTCCCGTCGGTCGGGATCCCGTCGTTCCGCGTGATCGACGACCTGATGGCGCCGTTCGGCACCGCGTGTCCGGGCAGCACCGCCACGCCGTCGATGCGAGGCACGGGCTCCGCCGACATCGGCGGTCGGCTCGACTTCGTGCTCGCCGGCGCATTGCCGGGGACGGCCTGCGTCGCCCTGGTGGGGACGACCAGGACCACGCTCGACCTCGGCTTCGCCGGCGCGCCGGGCTGCACTCTCTACACGCCCGCCGTCCTGTTCGAGTCGACGATGGCCACGCGGAGCGGTGATGCATCCGTCGCCATGGCGATCCCGGCCGATCCGGCCCTGGTCGATGCTCACCTGATCGCGCAGTTCGCGGCGCTCGACCCCCGTGCGAACGGACTGGGCGTCGTGCTCACCAACGGCCTCGACGTCCGCATCGGCGGTTGGATCGGGAACTGACGGTCTGGACGCCGTCACCAAACGGCATCCCGAATCGAGGCGACGGGCCCGGGTCGTACGCTGCAGGAGAAACGCGGCATGTGCAGCACCTCGCAACCCCGAGCCTGCCGCTCCGCGCTACCATCCCGGCCCGTCGCCACGCGAGTTGCGGCCCTCGTCGCTCGCCGGTCGCGTACGAGCGTGGCCTGTCCCCAGAACCTGTCCTTCCAGACTCGCTTCATCATGCGCACTCTCTCGCTCATCGCGGCTCTCGCGCTCACCACGCTCGGTGCGGCCCAGTCGCCGCTCCTGACGCTCTCCGGCGGAACCAACCAGGGCAACGTCGGCGGCGGTCTCTACTTCGACCTGCAGATCAACCAGACCGTCACCATCACCCGGATCGACTTCCTCTGCGGCGCGAACACCGCTGCGGGAAACGGCACGCTGAGCATCTGGCTCGGTCCGACGACCTACCTCGGCAACGTCGCGAATCCGTCGCTGTGGGCCCTGGTGGGCTCGACGACGACTGCCGTAGGGCCGAGCACCATGGCCCAGGGCACGTTGACGGCGCCCTTCGCGCTCGCGCCCGGCAGCTATGGCGTGGCCCTGCAGTCGAGCAATCACAACTTCGGCTACACGAACGGCGTGGGTTGCACCAGCACGACGATTCCCGGCTCATGCGCGAACTCGATCTTCTCGAACTCCGAGATGACGATCCGCGCCGGCGCCGCGCAGAACGCCTTCCTCTCGGGCGGCGTCTTCACGCCGCGCGTTTTCAATGGCGCGATCCATTACACGCTCGGCGGCACGCCGATCGCGGTCGCGGCCTGGCAGCCGTACGACAAGGGCTGCTACGCGTACTACCGCAGCTTCTACCAGCTCTTCCCGAACCCGGTCGGCCTCAACCTCGGCATCACCGGCGGCGTTCCGAACCCGGTGACGGCGTTCAAGCTGGTGTTGAACCAGACCCGCGCCGGCTACGACGTGATGGTGACGAACACGCCGGTCGCTCCGCCGACGAGTCCGCCGGTCACGCTGGCGGGACCCGACCTCACCTTCTCGGCGGCGGCGCAGTTCCCCAACAACCAGTTGCCGTTCGGGATCCCGCATCCGCTTGCCGGCGGGATGGGCTTCGCGAGCGACCTCAACGTGTCGACCGAGGGCTACATCGTTCCGGCACCGGCCTCGATTCCGAACGACGGCACGCCGACGACCGGCGAGTTGCTCGGTGCGGCCGCTCCGCGCTGGGCGGCACACTGGAAGAACATGAACCCGGCAGCCTCGGGTTCGTCGATGCACGTCGAGTACGACGTCATCGCCGGTGAACTGCTCGTCACCTGGAACAACGTCGCCGACGCTGCCGCGACGACGACGAGCACGTTCCAGGTCGCGTTCTCCTTCAACGGCGACGTCGAGTACCGCTACGGCGCGATGAGCCAGAACGGCGGCGGCTCCTATCCGATCGTCATCGGTTGGAGCGAGGGCAATGGCTCGCTGGACCCGGGCAACATCGAGATCGCCACGGCACTGCCGCTCTCGACCTACAACGTCGACAACCCGCCGCTGACCCTCGGCCTCGGCCAGCGCCCGCGGCTCGGCAGCAACCTCGTGCTCGACACGTCGCGCATTCCGACCGGGACCGGCGCCGGCGTCATCGCGCTCGGTTTCACGCAACTCACCCCGGGCCTCGACCTCGGCATCATCGGCGCGCCGAACTGTCGCATGGCTGCCGTCTACGACGCCACGGTCACCGTCGGGATCACCGGCTCGACCCATCAGCTCGTGCTGGGCATTCCGAACCTCCCCGCGCTCAACGGCGGACTGATGTACGGCCAGTCCGTGACCGTCTCACCCGGCTTCAACGCGCTGGGCGTGCTCACCTCCAACGGCGTCCGCATCCTCCTCGGATCGATCTGAGCGTCGGGTGCGAGTCCGCGCCGCGCGCGGGATTCAGGCCGGCAGGCCGAACTCGCGCGCGGCGTTGCGCTGCGTCTCGTCGAGCGTGAGGAACGCGGCGAGCGGCGACCTGCGGTGGAACCACAGCGCCGTGCGGAGATGGATCAAGTCGAGCGTGCGCGGCGTCGCGAGGGCCGGCCATGTCGTGTCCGCACATAGGCCAAGATCGACGTCGCGGAGTTCGATCCGCTGCAACTCACGCTCGAGTTGATCGCGGCGTTCGCGCAAGGCCGTCGCCGTGATGCGTCGCTCTCGCGCCAGGCGCATGAGAGTTCGCTCCGTCTCGATGACGAGCAGAACGCTGCTGACGACCGTCGCTCCGGCGAGCCGCGCCGCCACGGTGGGGCCCTGCGGTTCGCCGACGAGGGCCGCGACATAGGCCGACGAGTCGACGTAGACGCGGGGGATCACCGATCCTCGCTCGCCCGATCCTCGAGCAGGATGCGCAGCGCCTCCCCTTGCAGGTTCAGGCTGGGAAGCGTCGTCCACGGTCCTTGTTCGTCGACCCTCGAGCCTCGATGCAGGCGCGAGTCCTCCACGTGCGGCGTCAGACTCGCGACGACCCGTCCGTGCCGAGTCACCTCGAAGGACTCGCCAGCCTCGACGCGACGAAGCACTTCGGCGAGTCGACGCTTGAGATCCTGGATCGCGATGCGGGTCATGGTTCGCGTGATCGGCCCGAGAAGCGGGCTGACTTCTGGATGGAAGTCAGAGCTGAATACAGGACGGATCTTGGTTCGAGAAGCGCCGGATGGGCGTCTCGGCGATCGGTTTCGTCGGCGGGTCATGATCCTCCGTGCACTGGCGAGAGCGAAAAGAGGGACGGATCGCCGGATCCCAGGACCCCAGTGGCACGGGATGGTCCGGTCGACCTGGCGATCGGAGTGGCTAGCATCCCCTCGCTCGGAGGAGGCGCTCCTCTACTCGGGTCAGGGTCCGAGTGGCGGGCGCCCGGTCGCATCGATGACAGGATCCAAACCGCCAAGGACCAAGCGCAAGCCCACGCCAGGCGCCGACGTCTTCGTGAGCTACTCGAGCGCGGACAAGGTACGCGCTGAGGACGTCGGCCGCGTGATCGAGAGCACCGGATGGTCGGTGTGGATGGATCGCTGGTCGCTCCTCGGCGGACAGCGCTTCGAGCCGGCCATCCGGCACGCGCTCCAGCATGCGCGATGTGTGCTCGTGCTCTGGTCCCAGGCCGCGGCCGGTTCCCGCTGGGTCCGTCCCGAGGGCGAAGACGGCCTCGCGCGAAAGGTGCTCGTGCCCGCGACGCTGGATGGGCTCGCGACGCCGTGGGGCGACCAACTGCATCACGTCGATCTCAGCGACTGGGACGGCAGCGACCCGGAGGACGGATCGACCCGCGCGCTCCTCGTCGCGATAGCGAACGTCCTGGGCGAGGAGGCCCGGCAACCGGACGTGCGGAAGTTGCGAGCGCATCGCCGCCGCCGTGCGTCGATGCTGCTGCGGACCGTGTCGGCGTTTGCGCTGGTGATCGCGCTCGTCGCATGGGTCGCGATGAGCCTCGATCTGCCGGAGGTTTGGGCCGTGCTCGCGGCTGCGGCCACCATGGCGGCAGGTCTTTACCTTCCCGCGCTGAAAGGACTCGGCGTGCTGCGCTTGTTGCTCGACTGGTCGACGTCGCTGCGCGCCATCGTCGTGAAGAGCGTCGTGCTCGCCGTGTGCTTGAACTTCGGACCGATCACCGTGGAGCGGAGGGAGTCCGCACTGCCCTCGATGAGCGTCGAGGTAGTTGCAGCCGACGGCGGCGCCCACCTGCGCGGCGGAGCGATCGATCGCGAGGATCCCCGGTGGCACCGTCTCCTCTTCGCTCCGATCTGGGGTCGGCGCGTTCAGGTCGAGGTCGGCGGCTACGCACCCAAACCCGTGACCGCGGGCGCGTTCCGCGACCCGATCGTGATGGTGCCGGACGACGTCAAGTCGCGACCGGTGCTCGTGTTGCGGATCCACCACCGGCGAGTCATGTCCGCGGCGGGCGCAATGGTGCGGGTGAAGGACGGCGGCGGAACGATCGCCGTTGCGACTCTGAACCCCACGGCGGGGTCGCTCGTGATCGGCGCGGATCCGCTCACGGGCGACGCACTCGATGAACGGACCGCGGCCTGGCGTGAGGAGCTTTCGAGAGCAGGCCTCACGCCGACGGCGATCGACGCCGTGGTCATGCAATGGCGCGTGAGCCAATCCGTGAACTGGTCCAAGACCCCTGCCCTCGACGCCCCGCTGGAAGTCGAAGTGCAATGGGCGGGAGGAATGGTGACAGCACCCCAGCACATCACGTTGTCAGGAGCCCTCAGCGATGTGGAAGCTACGCAGAACTGAACGAATCGTCGTCGCCGTACTCGGTGGTCTCACCACCGGCGCGCAAGCTCAGGACCACGATCCTTGGTCCGGCCATCGAGCTTTGCGGACCATCTTCGTCTCCGCAGCTGTGAGAGAGCTGGAGCAGGTGATCCAGATTCCCGACCTCGCCGACGTCGAACGTCGACTCGGCGACGCGATCCTGGGCTCGCTGGGAGAACGAGCGCCGGCCTTTGCATTCACGAACACCAGGACCACGGACTGCTGTGAGTTGGAGTTCGCGCTCGGGCCAGACGGTCCATTCCCCACGGGACTCGAGAGCCAGCTCGAGTCGGCAGGGCATTGGCACGCACGGTTGAAGGTCCCCGGCAAGAACCAGCACTTCGACACCAGCCTCGAGTTCCGAGCCGCTACCGCGTACTGGGTTCGCCGACCGAGTAGCGATGACCTCGTCGAACTCACGGCGAAGTTCTTCGGCGATCCTCGCGAGTCGATGGACGAGACCCAGCTTGCGCAGGCCAACGTCCGGCACGCCGACCTGCTCTCGCGGCTGTTCTCGCAACTGGAGATCGAACTGTCCGAGGAGACGATCCACGTGGGCAACACCCGGTTCGTGGTAGCGAAGAGTCCGCGCCACGAATTCGGTTGCTCGCTTCCCGACGGTACGGTGTTCCAGGTTCTGGTGAAGGTGCCCGAGCCGCCGAGCGCGAAGCAGCAGCGAGAGTTCAGATGCCGCCTCCTCTCCACGGCCGAGATCGTCGCCGCGAGGCTCGACGCTTCGCTCCGGTCGCAACTCGTGACGATCGTCGAGCCGGATCCAACCAGGCCTGTGAGCGCGACGCATGTCTCGCGGCTCGAAGCCGCGGGAGCCGGTGAAGCCCAAGTGGTGTCTCCGGTGCACCTGTTCCGCTTCGGGTCGATCACGCGTCGTTGTCTGGAGACGCGTCCAGTCGACTTGCGGCTCGAGGAGTGACCGATGAAACGACCAGTCCTGCTCTCGTCGCTCATTGCGGTTCTCGCGAACGGCTCCGTGTCGGTTCACGCCCAGGATGCGCCGGGTCTCCGTGTCACTCTCGCGCGTGCGCAGGCCGTCGTGAAGGACGCCATCACCGCCACCGAAGGCGGCGACTTCGCGCTCGCCGTGACCATGCTGCGGGGCGCCCGCTCCGACGCGAGCGCCGCGAACTCCCTCGCGACGCTCGACTTCGGTCTTGGTTGGGTCCTCACCCGCGCGGCCGAGCGCGAGTCGGACGCGCACGAGGCGAAGCTGCGCCTCGGCGAAGCCGCCGACGCGTACCGCAGCGTGCTCGAGGCGTTCCCTGAGCAGCCCCAGGCGATCGTGAACCTGTCGCTCGTGCTGCAACGCGCCGGAGACGCGAACGACGCGAAGGACCTGCTCGCGGCCGCGGCGGACCGCGCCGACGCCGACGCGCAGGTGCTTCTCGCGCTTGGTGACGTCCAACGCGCCGAGGGCGACTCGGGCGCAGCGAAGCATTCCTGGCTTCGGGCCGCAGCCCGCCCCGACTCACGACGGGCTGCGCACGAACGCATCACGGCGATCGCCCACGCGCTTGCCGATCAGGATCCGAAGGGCGCGCTCGACTACGTCGTGGAGATCACGGTCGCGGGATTCGGCGATCTTGCGGAGCGCGCCGCGGCGGACATCGTGTCGGCCTGCCATCGCGAGAACCCGACGATCGCGGAGGAGGCGCTCTTGGTGTGGGCGTCGCTCCGCGCCGATCAACAGCGCCTCGACGACGTGGCCTTCGACGTGCTTCCGCACCCCGACACCTGGCCTTCGTCGACACTGAATGGCCTTCGGTCCCTCGCTCGTGGCGAAGGCGAAGCGGCAGCGAACGCCGAGGCGTGGGGGACGGACCCGCGTCGCGCCTGGATCGCGGGCGAGACCCTGCTCCTCAGGGCAGAGCGTCTGCTCGCGAGCGGTCGGCCGAACGACGCGTTCGTCACGGCACTCCATGCGAAGTCGCTGGCGCCGGGGCCCGACGCTCATCGGGGTGATGCTCTGAAGGACCGTGCCCCCGTCGCGTTGGCCGCTGCGTCGGTGGCGGCGCGCGCGGTGCTGCGCGAAACGGGACCGGGTTCGACCGAGTCGGCCGCGAAGCTCGCGACCGCGTTCCCGCTTGCGGAACTCGACGCGTGGTCGGAACTCGACGGGTCACGCGCGCAGTCGGCGATGCTCACGGCAGGAGCGGCGCTCGCGCGAGCCGGCGACCCGGCGCTCGCGCGGAGCTACCTCGCAGGAGTCCTGAAGATCGAGCAGACAAGCTCCGAGCGGGCGAACGTCGCATCGCGAGCGTTGCCGCATGTCCATGTCTTCATGGCCGATGCTTTCGAGCGCGAGGGACTGATGAGGGAGGCGAGCGAGGCTCGCACGGAAGCGGCACGCCGATTCCTCCGCGACGGCAACCGCGAGAACTCGGAGCGCGAACTGGAACGGATCAAGCTCGTCCCAGGCGCCGACGAACGACTCGACCGCGGTCGCGACGAGATCCGCAAGATCATCGAACTCGACCGCGAGCTCGAGACGTCGACGCCGGTTCGCGGACTGGAGAGGATCCGGGCGGCCGGCCTCGAGCTTCCGCGCGACGGCTTGGATCCGTCGCCCGTCCTCATGGAGGCCGCCACGCGCTCGAGCCCTCGGTGGTCCCGCGAGGTGCTGGGCCGTCGCGCGGCGCTGCTCGAACTCGCGGCACGCGAGGGAAGTGACGCGCTCAGCGCCCGTTCACTCGGTGAGATTGCGAATCGTCTGTCGCCGCTCCAACCGTCGCTCGAACCGTCCCTGCGCGCACGCCTGATCGAAGGCCGCCGGAGACAGCCCAACCGATGAGTGACGCGGTCCCCGCTCCAACCGCAACTGCTGCGATACCGGTTCGTCCGGCCATGCGGATCGTGATCGTGGTCGGCGCGGCCGACGACGACATGCTCGGCTTGTCGAAGGCGATGCGGGGGGCGTTCGAGCCGCAGTCCACGGGCACCGCGTACCTCGCGCCGGTCGATTGCATCCGAGGCTTCGACACGAAGTTCTTCACCCACGCGCCGCCGACCGCGGCGAACGAGGAACTCGACGCGGCCCTGCACACGCTGATCGTCGCCATGTTGGATCGCGACGTGCCTGACGCCACGCTGACCTGGCTCGACGCTGCCGCCGCGCTGGTGCAGTCGTCGCAGGGCCGGCACAAGCTGATCGCGTTCGTCGCGGACGAATCCGCGCAGAGGGCGATCGCTCCGCGAGCCCCGCGCCTGGCGCGCGTCCAGTCGAACCTGATCGGTCGGTTCGGCGAGCGTGCACTCCGGCCGGCCGCGCTCGGGCTCATCGTCATCAGCGAGTCGCGCCGACTGCTCGCGGACGCGACCCCCGACACGCGGGAGAAACGATCGAAGCTCTTCATCAGCCATGCGAAAGCCGACGGCCTGCCGCTCGCGCTGGCGATCCGCAGCCATCTCGCGACGATCCCGCACCTGCAGTCGTTCTACGACGACACGAACCTGATGCTCAGCAGCGATTGGGTCGCCGATCTCGAGTCGAACGTCGCGACCTCGACCGTGTTGATCCTCTGGACCGACGCCTTCGAGACGCGCCCGGATTGCCGCAAGGAAGCGCTGTGGGCGTCGCGATACGGATGCCCGACTCTCGTCATCGATGTGCGCAACGGCCTCGTTCAACGCGGTTCGTCGCTTGGGCTCGGCAGCCTGCCCGCAGTGCGTCTGCCGGATGGCAACCTGATCCGCGCGATCCATCTCGCACTCTGGGCCGGACTCCGCGGTGCGGTCCTCGCGAGGCAGGTGACGGAACTCGATCGATCGGGTGTTCTGAACGGGACCTCGATCCGAACCCTGCAACGCGCGCCGTCGCTCGAGGCGCTCGCGTCGATCGGCGACGAACTGCGTGCGAGCGAAGCATCCGGTTCCGAGGTTCTCGTGTTTCATCCGGACCCGCCGTTGGACGAGGTGAGCCGCCAGGCGATGGAGAGCGCTGCCGCGAGTCATGGGCCGATCGTCCGCCTCGTGACGATCGACGAGATCCTCCGTCTGCACGAGGGGATCCGATGAACGGCGGTCGATCGAAAGCCACTCGCAACTCGTTGGCCGGCGTGTTCGTCGGATTGTCCGTGTCGGCCGACGAGGAGACCGCCCGACTCGGCTTCGACGAGGCGATCGTGAACAACGTCATCCGCCAGCTCGCGGAGAGCCTCGTCGCTCTCGATGCAGGTCTCGTGCTCGGTCACGACTGGCGCCCGGGCGGCGTGATGCACGAAGTCCTCAGGCTCGCGATCGACCGCCGGGCTTCGCAGCGCTCACCCGAGCCGACGCTCCGCAACGTGTTGCCGTGGCCCGATCAACCGGCGATGGCGGAGGACGAGCGCGCCGAGCTCGCGGAGTTCATCACGATCGAGCTTGGTGGACTGCCTCCAGCACTCGAGTCGCGCGCCGTGCCGAAGCCCGCGAAGTCGAGCGACGCGTATCGCTACCTTCGCGCACGAGGACTCACCTGGATGCGCGAGAAGTTGATCGAGATCCAGTCCGCTTGCATCTGTATGGGTGGCCGCACGACTGGGGCCCAAGGTCGTTACCCAGGAGTCGTCGAAGAGCTGCTGCTCGCGGTGAAAGCCCGCCGCCCGATCTACGTGAGCCGGCTCTTCGGAGGCGCCTGCGCGCAGGTCGTCGACGCGCTGCGCGGCGAGACCGACTCGCCTCCCGCGGAGTTTGCGCCGACGGACGGCGATGTCCGTCGGGCTTACGAAGCGTTCGCACCGCGATGGGAGCCGGACGAGCCCGCGGCCGCGATCGACGGCGCCGGCATCTGGCACGCACTGCGGAAGATCGGCGTGCGCGGCATCGCCGCGCGAAACGGTCTGACAGTCGCCCAGAACGAGGCGCTGTTCGACGCTTCGAGCGTGGACGCAGTGCTGCACTTCGTCGTCCGTGGTCTTCTTCGACTCCGCACGACTCTGCGACTCCGGCGAACGAAAGGGTGACCCATGGCGACACGCAGGCGGACTGATGCGAGCGACTCGGGCGAATCCTGGCACGACTGGTTCGCGCGATTCGGACTCACGGCGCCGCCCGAGAGGGCATCGGCGCCCTGGCAACCGACCGAGCGGGACCGCACTGCGGCGTGGCAGCTCCACGTGGAGATCTCGACCCGGATCACCATCCAGCCGCTGCACTACCGCTCCGGCGACGTCGCCGCGGCGCTCGACAGCGTCTACCAGCTCTTCCCGCGCGCGCGAGAGATCCTCGCGACGAGCGCGGAACCCTGCGTGCACTTCGAGCTCCTGGTCACGTCGGTGCTCGACGCCGACGCGCGACCATTCACCGCGAAGTGGCATCCACGCCTGGTCGACGGACGCCTCGAGCTCGACGACCAACGCAGCGAGTTCCGGGCCGATCTCGTGCGCCTTCAGCCCGTGCTGCGAAACCTCGACGCCGCCCTGCGCTCGCTCGCGACCAATGACGCGAGACCGATCGCCGCCAACCTCGAGGTCACGAGAGTCGACTCGCCGGCGGCGCCGATGCCGCAGCCCGCGGAGTTCCCGAGGGAGTTCCTGGGACTCGATGGAGGCAAGGGCCAGGAGCGCCTGACCACGAAGAGAATCCTCGAGTTGGAGAAGGCATCGATCGACGCGCGGCGCGCGACTACGACGTCTTCACCGAGCGGACTGGTCGGCCTCGCGCTCTCCGGCGGCGGGATCCGTTCGGCGACCTTCTGCCTTGGCGTCCTCCAGGTCCTCGCACGACAGCGCATCCTCGACCAGGTGGACTACCTCTCGACGGTCTCGGGCGGCGGCTACCTCGGCGCGTTCCTGAGTTCGCGGCCCACCGCGGACGCGAAGGCATTGCTCGACAACGGGAGCGACGCGATGCGCGCGCTTCGCCAGCGGGCGCATCACCACCTCCTCGGGGAGCAGGCTCTGAAGGGATCGCTCGAGATCGCGTTCACCTGGCTGCGGGGCCTCCTGCTCGGACTGCTCGCGGTCTACGCCGTGCTCGGCACGGCAGTCGGACTCCAGATCGCTGTGCAGGAGTCCGGAGTGCCCTTGAAGCGGGTCTGGTTCTGGACCGGCATCGCGATCGGGGTGCCCGTGCTGTTCGTGCTCTCCGCGTTCGTCGCGAAGCGACCCGAGGGCGTCGTGCACCGTGCGCTGCGATCCGTGCTGCAGGTGCTGTTCGCAGCGGCCGTGCTCGGTGGATTCGTGGAGTTCGCGAGTTGGTTCCACGCGTGGACCCTGCGAGCACCCTTCACGAGTTCGGCCATCGGCACGAGCACGGTCGGCCTGTCTGCGATCGTCGCATTCGCCGCGAAGCTCCTCCGTCGCCGCTGGATCGCGGCGCTCGCCATCGAAATCGCGCTCACGTTGCTGGTGCCGCTGGCCCTGGCCTGGACCTATGCCGAGCTGGAAGGCGTCGTCGCGTTGGCCGACACCGGAGTCCGACTCAGATACGTCGCGGTGCTCGTCGTCGCATTCCTGACGACGGCGTTCGTGAGCCTCAACCGGATCTCTCCGCACGTCTTCTATCGCTCGCGGCTCGTCCGGACTTATCTACCGGAAGGCAGCGACGCCCTGAAGTTGTCGGCGCTCGCTCCGGAGGCATCGCGCATGCCGTACCCCATCGTCAACGCCACGGTGAACCTGCCCGGCAGCCGCGACCTGGCGATGCGCGGGCGGAAGAGCGCGAGCTTCGTCTTCACGAAGCACTGCTGCGGCAGCGGGGCGACGGGTTGGTTCGCAACTGCAAGCGTCGAGAAGCTCGACCCATCGCTCGACCTCGGCACGGCGATGGCCATCTCGGGAGCGGCGGCTTCGTCATGGATGGGCACGGTCACGACTGCCCGCCGCGTTCCGCTCCTCACGCTGCTCAACGTGCGGCTCGGGTATTGGCTTCCCAACCCTCGGAGGGTCGACGGCCCTGCGCAGGCCCGGATGCAGTAC
Source organism: Planctomycetota bacterium (assembly GCA_016235155.1). Classification (GTDB taxonomy): domain Bacteria; phylum Planctomycetota; class UBA1135; order UBA1135; family UBA2386; genus JACRLW01. Next base: position 3,900 of record JACRLW010000035.1, on the reverse strand, counting down.
CTGTGGCGCGAACTCTCGGGCGCGATGAAGGAGGACACGCGATTCCTCAACGTCTCCGACGGCGGCCACATCGAGAACCTCGGCATCCTCGAGCTGCTGCGCCGGCGCTGCCGCTTCATCGTCGCCGTCGACGCGGAAGCCGACGACGGGATCTCCTGCGCCGGCCTCATCACCGCGCTGCGGCTCGCGCGCGTCGACTTCGACGTGAAGGTCGCTCTCGAGCTCGACGACCTCGTGCGCGCGAAGAGCGGCACTACGCGCAAGCACTTCGCGTTCGGGCTGATCCTGTACCCGGACGGCCCGCCGGGCTACCTCCTCTACGTGAAGGCCTCGCTCACCGGGGACGAGGAGCGGCACCTCGTCGAGTACCGCGCCCGCCATCCGCGCTTCCCGCACGAGTCGACCGGCGACCAGTTCTTCGACGAAGAGCAGTTCGAGGCCTATCGCTCGCTCGGGGAGCACATCGCGGAGCGCCTCTTCATGCCTCCGTTCGCGCGCAGCGAGGGGAACGAACGCTGCGACATCGACGCCTGGCTCGACTCCCTGCGAGAACACCTGCTGCCCGACGATCACCCCGACCAGGACCTGCGGCGCCGCGAGCGCGAGTCGCCCGACGACCAGTTGCTGGCGACCGCGATCGATGGCGTGAGGGCCGCCGGCGTGCAGATGAGGTTCTGAGATCGTGATGCCGCGCGACACGCCACGCCGACGAGTGCCCACCAACCTGATCCATCTGAGATGAGGAAGCTGTTCATCAACTACCGGACGGAGGACACGCTCCCGGTCGCGAGCAGGCTCGAGCGCGAGCTCGATCAGATCCTCGAACCCGGTCAGGTGTTCATGGATCGCGAGAGCATCGACGCGGGTGAGGACTGGGGCCGACGCCTGAAGCACGAAGTGCGGGAATGCGATGTCGTGCTGGCGCTCATCGGGAATCGGTGGCTCACGGCGCGCCTCTCCGACGAGGAGGGCGGCCAGAGAAAGCTCGATCGCGAAGAGGACTGGGTGCGCGGCGAGCTCGAGGTGGCGCTCGAGCGCAGCAAGAGCGGAGCCTGCACACTGGTACCCGTGCGTGTCGATGGCGCCACGTTGCCTGAGGCGCGGTGGCTGCCGAAGTCGCTGCGAAAGCTGCCGGAGCTGCAGGCACGGGAACTGACGAGTTCTCCAGTCGCGCGCTGGCGGCACGACGTCAAGGAGCTGCTGGACTGGCTCGCTTCCCGAGGATTCGCTCGCCGTGCCTCGAACGACTCGGACGCGCGCGCTGCGGCGCCAGGCGAGGGACCGGCCTCCGACCGGCTCGGCGAAGGCTATCTCGAATGGGTCCGCAAGCACTGTGGCTCCGTCGAACTGCTCGGTCTGGATTCGAAGCGGGTGCGGGCGCCCAGCCTCAGCAGCGTCTACGTGCCGGCCGTCACGACGGCACGACCACGCGCACCTGAGGACGACCAGCCTGTCGACGCGGCGATGCGCATGGTGATGCACGGCGGCGAACGCCGTGACGAGTTGCTCCTCGCCAGACTCGCAACCGACTCGGCGTACGTCGAGGGCTCCGCCGGTGCCGGCAAGTCGACGTTCTGCAAGTGGGTCGCGTGGCTCGTCGCGAACCGCGCACTGCCCCCGATCGCTTCCGACGTGCCCGAGGAGTACCGCGAGAGTTTCCCGGAGGGGTTGAGCGAACACGTCCCTCTGCTTGTCGTCCTGCGCGACGTCTGGGAGCACTTCCGCGGCGACGTGGGGCAGCGAACCTGGAATCGTGAACAACTCGAACAGGCGCTCGCGAACTGGGCCGACCAGTCGCAGCTCGGTGACGGCGCGCTGAACGGCGACGCACTTCGCTCGCTCCTGAAAGGCGGGCGAGCCCTGTTGATCCTCGACGGTGTCGACGAGGTGCCGATCAGCAGCGGCGACGAACGCTCCCGCGTGTACCCGCGAGACCTCCTGCTGAGCGGACTCGCCGGTGCGCGGGAATCATGGCTGGCCGCGGGGAACCGCATCCTCGTGACGAGCCGTCCCGACGCGCTCGAACGCGATGCTGTCGATCGGCTCGGACTCGAGCGGCTGCCCCTCGCTCCGATGCCCGCGGAACTGCAGGGGCTCTTCGTCCGGCGGTGGTTCGCCGCAACCGATCCGGAGCGCGCGGCCGAGAAGTCCGACGGGATGCTGCGGGACATCGAATCACGTACGGAGCTGACCGAGCTTCGCGGCAGCCCGATCCTCCTGACGGCGCTATGCATCTGCTACAGCGACGGCGAGAGGTTGCCGGAGGACCAGTTCCTGCTCTACGACCGCGTGGTCAACGGCGTGCTCGCGCACCGTTACCGCGACGAAGCGCGGGAAGCGCGCCCGGCCCGCGGCCGCCTCGCCGCCCTTGCACTCGGCATGCACACCGGCTCGGCGACCGGACAGGTACGCCCGAATCC
>JACRLW010000035.1:0-1449 GCA_016235155.1 Planctomycetota bacterium | reverse complement strand
AGCTGGAGGAGGTCTTGAAGGCCTACGCAGGAGAGAACCAGGCGACGGAGCGGACGCACGACGACGCCGCGGCCAAGCTCGCCGACCTGCTCGGGAAGTCCGGTCTCCTGATCGACCGACCGGGGAAGAAGGCCGCCTTCCATCACCTGAGCTTCCAGGAGTTCCTTGCGGCCGAGCGCCTGATCCAGACCCACCGCGCGGACGACGGCCTCATGGCCGTCGTCCGCGAGCGAGCGGGTACCGCCGAGTGGCGTCGAACCCTCGTCCACTTGTTCGGGGCACTGGCACTCCGTCATCGCAACGAGCAATGGGCGGTCGAGAGACTGACCGCACTGGCGCGTGAGCAGACCCGCAAGGCTGTCTCCGACTGCCCGCATCCCGCGGTCTTCCTCGCCGACTGCGTGGACGTCGCGCTCGCGAAGCGCTGGTACCTCGGCGAGCTGCAGGACGTGATGGTCGCACTCTGCCTGCACGCGATCGAAGACGGGATCGAACTTCATGCCCGGGCACGTCTGGCGCTGACGCTCGGGCGACTCGGCGATCCGAGGCCAGGGGTGGGACTGAGGAAGGACGGTCTGCCCGACATCTCGTGGATACCGATCGCAGCGGGCGTCGTGGAGTCAGAGGGAGGCAAGAGAAGGGAGCTGGGCGCGTTCTCGATCGCCCGCTACCCCGTGACCAACGCACAGTTCCAGGCCTTCCTCGATGCGCCGGACGGATACCGCAGCAATGCGTGGTGGGACGGGCTCGAGCGCGTCGAGCCGAGCACGCCCGCGTGGTCCGAACCCAACGCTCCTCGGGTCGTGGTCTCCTGGTACGAGGCGGTGGCGTTTTGCCGGTGGCTCTCGGCGCGGGAAGGTCGGGTCGTGCGGCTACCGAGTGAATCCGAATGGCAGCTCGCCGCAACGGGTGGCGATCGGGCACGCGAGTTTCCTTGGGGCGAGTGGCGCGAGGGGATGTGCAACAGCGCCGAATCACAGCTCGGTCGCACCTCCGCTGTCGGGCTGTTCCCCAAAGCAACCTGGAGTGGAGGTCCGCTCGAGATGGCGGGCAACGTGTGGGAGTGGTGCTTCGACGAGGTCGGCTCTTCGCCCCGCGTCCTCCGCGGCGGGTCGTGGTCCGGCACCGCCGGGGGGTGCCGCTCCGCCTCCCGCTCCGGGGGGCCCGCCGGCGCTCGCTGCGACGGCGTCGGGTTCCGCCCCGCCAGTTCGTCACTTCGCTGACTTCACCCCTTCACCGCTCTTCGCGCGCCCCGGAGCGGTAGCCCGAGGGCGCGCGGGAAGGGGAGGTGTTCTCGCTGCCAGTCGCCGGCAGACCGTCTGCGCACTTCACGCGGCTCACGCCGCATGCGACGGTCGCGCGAGCGCGCCGAGCCGGAGGCGCCGGCGATGCGAAGCGCGACCATCGCTCGGCCGGCCGCAGAACGCGAAGCCGAACGCGAGCGCTGCC
>JACRLW010000034.1 GCA_016235155.1 Planctomycetota bacterium | reverse complement strand
TCGGCGTCGCTGCGAACTTCGGTTTCGAGCCCGCGCGGGTCGAGCGGACTCTGCACGAACGAGAACCGAGGCGAGGCGGCGCCCCCACTGATCGGGGGGATGAACGCCACCTCGTCGCCGTCCTTCAGCGGCGTGTCCAGCTTCGCATAGGCGCGGTTGACGGCGCGAGCGAGCGGCAACCTCGCGAAGTCCGAGTGACGCGTGGCGAGCGCGGATTCGAGATCGCGCAACGTCGCACCTTCGTGAAGCTCCACGGTGAGCTGGTCCTGCCCGAAGAGCTCGCGAACCGAAGCGAAACAGCGGACGACGACCTGCATGGCGGCGCGGCGATCGTCCCGCCATCGCGCGATCGGATCCAGGCTTGCGTCGGTCCGCATGTTCGAGACGCCGGAGCGGCGTTGTCGCGCCGCACTGCGCATCTACCATGCATCGCTTGCTTTGGCGTCCTCTCCGCGCCGACCGAGTCGTCCCACCATGAACACCTCCGCACTGCTGATCGTTCCCCTCCTCGTCGCCGGCTCGCTGGTCGCCCAGAATCGGTCCAGCGGCCTCTCGGCGCTCGTCATCAACGAGTTCTCGTACGACGACACGAGCACCGACGACGTCGAGTTCGTCGAGATCTACAACCGAAGCGGCGGACCGGTCGACATGACCGGCTGGGTGCTCGAGAGCCGCGACCCGAGCGGACTCAACTTCTCGCACGCGTTGAGCCCGGTGGTCCTCGCCGCAGGCGATTACTGGGTACTCGGCTTCGCGACGGCGCCGAACGTCGACCAGATCGTCGCTGGTCCGGTCGCGGGCTGGCTCGAGAACGACAACGAGTCGATCACGCTGCTGTCGCCGGGCGCCGTCCTCGCGGACACCCTGATCTACGAGGCGAACAAGGGCATCACGTTCGGCCCGACTCTCGCCGAGGGTGAAGGCATCTGGGACAACCACACGCTCACGCAAACCGCAGGCAACGAGATGTCCTGGGCGCGCGTGCGTGACGGCTGGGACAACGACAACAACGGCATGGACTTCGCGCACCTGCCCTGGACCCCCGGCGCGTCGAACAACCTCTCCGGCCAGACCTACTTCAGCGACTTCGACGCGCTGGGAGTCGGCGCGAACGTCCCCGGCTGGATCGGCAACTTCAAGGCGGTGCGCGCGATCGACCCGACCGTCGTCGGCCCGCTGCTGGGCGCGAACAACCTCAATCCCAACGCGATTCCCGCGTCGCCGCAGGGCGGCAACGCTGCGATCTACTGGGACGAAACCGGTGGCGGCAACACGAGCGTCTGGCTCGGTGGTCCCGGGATCGAAACGTCCTTCGAAGCATGGGTCTACCTCGCGCCGTCACCCGTCGTGACGGCAGGCCAGGCAGAGTCCTGGAGCATCGGGATCCAGGGCTCGACCGGGCTCTACAACATCCCCGATCCATCGGGCTCGCTCGGCGCCGGCTTCATTGCCAATGGCAATACCGGCTTCTCCTGGACCTACCAGGCGCTCAATGCCGGCAGCACGAACCTCTACCTGATCGATCACCTGGACGGCGGATGGGGCGCGAGCGCGATCAGTGGTCCCACGATCCTCGCGACGATCCCGATCGTGACCAGTGTGAACGACGGCTGGCAGCGCCTGCTGATCTCGACGAACGGAACCACGCTCACCGCCCGCTTCGGCGGCACGCTCGGCAATCCCGACGGCACGCTCTACACGTTCCCGGTCACGCCCTTCCTCGGCGGCGTCTTCGTCGGCTACCGCGAGCTCGTGACCGCGAACGCCACGCTGCGCCCCGTGACGATGGACGCCGTGTCGATCTCGAACTGCCCCCCCGCGACGGCGGACATCTTCGGCACCGGCACGCCGACCTCGCTGGCCGCGGTGCCGCAGATCTCGGTCAACGGCATGATCCTCGGTTCGCCGGCTGCCGACGTCTACGGCATGAACCTCGTGCCCAACAGCAGCGCGATCGTGCTCGTCGGCATCCGCAGCGCGCCGGTCGATCTGACCGGTGCGGGCGCTCAACCCGGCTCGAACCTCTACCTGTTGATCCTCGACTACGTCGGCGTGCCGACCGACGGGACGGGGCTGGCGACCTTCACCCTGAGCGTGCCGAACTCGGCCTCGCTCTGCGGTGCGGACTTCAGCTGGCAATGGCTGCAGATCGACGGCAGCCTGCCCTACTCGCTGCCGATCGCGATGTCGGCCGGAATGACCACGCGCCTCGGGCTCTGATCGCCCGTCGAAGTACGTCTTGCCGACGAGTGTTCCGGTGCCCATCGCGCACCGGTTCGCTCGTGCGCCGGCGCATCGTCGCGCCGGGTTCTGTTCTCCGCCGCCGCCCCGTGTCCGCATCCACCCCGTCCGAGAGTCCATGACCACATCGGTTCGCCCGATCGCCTTCCTCGCGTTCGCCTTCTTCACCCCGTTCGCCACGGCCCAGATCACCCCCGGCAACCTCGTCGTGGTCCGCGTCGGTGACGGGGCAGCCGCACTCAGCAGCGCGGCGACGCGCTATGCCCTCGACGAGCTGACGACCGCGGGCGCACCGGTGCAGACCATCCCGATGCCGACTTCGGCGAGCGGCCCGAACCGCGCGTGCAACGTCGCGGGAACGGCGACGTCCGAAGGCTTCCTCACGCAATCCGACGACGGCCGCTACCTGGTTTCGACCGGCTACGACGCGGCGCTGGGCACGGCGTCGGTCGCCGGCACCACGAGTGCCCTGGTCAATCGCGTCGTCGCGCGCATCGCGATGGACGAGACGATCGACACGAGCACCGCGCTCGGTGACGCGTACTCCGCCGGCAACATCCGATCGGCGACGAGCCTCGACGGCTCGCAGTTCTGGACCAGCGGCAGCAACGGCAGCGTGCGCTATGCGACGCTCGGCGGGACGACGACCACGCAACTCAGCACGACGATCACCAACGTGCGGGTCGTCAACGTCTACTCCGGTCAGCTCTACACCTCGAGCGCGACCGGCGCGTTCCAAGGCGTCAACAGCGTCGGTAGCGGCCTGCCGACGACGAGCGGCCAGACGATCACCCTGCTGCCGGGCTTCCCCACCGCGTCCGGTCCGTCCGCCTACGACTACTTCTTCGCCGACGCGAACACGGTCTACGTCGCTGATGACCGCACGACGACCGCGGGCGGGATCCAGAAGTGGACGCTGAGCGCGGGCACCTGGACCTTGCAGTACACGCTCAACCCGGCGGCGAGCACGGGCTGCCGCGGTCTCACCGGAACGGTCGCCGGTGGCGTGGCGACGCTCTTCGCGACGACCTCGACCTCGAGCAACAACGCACTCGTCACGGTGACGGACACCGGCCCGGCGTCGACCTTCACCACGCTCGCGACCGCGGGCACCAACATGGTGTTCCGCGGCGTGCGCCACGTGCGTTGCGTGAGCGCCGCGACGGAGACCTTCGGCACCGCGACCCCGCACAGCGGCGGCACGCCGGTGATCGGCGTGCAGAGCGCCTTCACGCTCGGCGCGAGCACCGGCATCACCGCGTCGGGCATGCTCGCCAACGACACCGCGGTGTTCGCGGCAGGCATCCGCGTCTTGCCGATCGACATGACGGTGTACGGCGCGCAGGCGGGCTCCGAGTACCACCTCTTCACCCTCGATTACGTCGGCATCCCGACCGACCCCACCGGCGCCGCCACGTGGTCGATCAGCGTCCCGAACCTCGTTTCGCTCTGCGGCGGCGCGATGAGCTGGCAGGTCCTGCAGGTCGACTTCGCAATGCCGTTCGCGCTGCCGATCGCGTTCTCCCAGGGCTTGACGACGCGCGTCGGGATCTGAGCGCCCCTCCACCTGGTCACACCATGAACTCGCGCCCTTCGCTTCTCCCGTTCGCCGTCGCGTTCCTCGCGGCGGCGTCGTCCGCCCAGGCGCCGATCGCGCCGGGCAATCTCGTCGTCGTCCGCGTCGGCGACGGGACCTTCGCGCTGACCAACGCGGCGCAGCCGGTCTTCCTCGAGCAGTACGACACGACCGGTCAGTTCGTCGGCACCATCCCGCTGCCGACGAGCGTCAACGGTGCGCAGCGCCGCGTGACCAATTCCGGCACCGCGACCAGCGAGGGCTTCCTCACGCAGTCCGCCGACGGGCGCTACCTGATCTCGGTCGGCTACGACGCGACGCCCGGCACGACCTCGATCGCGACCTCCGCCAGTGCGACGGTGAACCGCGTCGTGGTGCGGACTTCGCTCGACGGCACGGTCGACTCCAGCACGGCGCTGACCGACGCGTACACCGGGAACAACATCCGCAGCGCCGCGAGCGACGACGGCACGCGCTTCTGGACGAGCGGTCCGTCGAACGGTCCGCGCTTCGTCCTCGGACTGGGGCAGTCGACGTCGACGCAGTTGAGCACGACCGTCACCAACACGCGCGTCGTCGACGTCGCGTTCGGCCAGCTCTACGTGTCGAGTGCCACGACCGCGTTGCGCGGCGTCGCTTCCTTGGGCATCGGGTTGCCGACGGTCCCCGGCCAGACCGCGACCGTGCTGCCCGGCTTCCCGTCGGACGCGAGCGCGTCGAACTACGACTTCTTTTTCGCCGACGCGAGCACGCTCTACGCCAGTGACGATCGCACGACCGGTCTGGGCGGCATCCAGAAGTGGGTGTTCGTCGCCGGCACGTGGGTCCTCCAGTACACGCTCACACCGGCGACCAACGTCGGTTGTCGGGGACTCACGGGGTCGGTCGTCGCCGGCGTCGCGACGCTCTACGCGACGACGACGCAAGGCGCCGCCAACCAACTCGTGAGCGTGACGGACACCGGCGCGACGTCGATGTTCACGACGCTCGCGACCACCGGCGCGAACCAGGTCTTCCGCGGCCTACGGTTCGTGCGCTGTCCGAGCGCCGGCGAGGAGGTCTTCGGCGTCTCGACCCCGCACTCGGGCGGACGACCGGATCTCGGCGTCAGCGCGCCGTTCGTCCTGGGGACGAGCACCTCGGTCGTCGCGGTGAGCATGCTCGGCAACGACTTCGCGCTCTACCTCGTCGGGTTCCGCATGCCGCCCTTCGACCTGAGCCTGATCGGAGCCCAGCCCAACAGCGAGCTCTACGTCGCCGTGCTCACGACGGCGCTCGTGCCGACGGACATCGCCGGGGTCGCGAGCCTGCCGATCGGAGTGCCGCCCGACCCCGCCCTCTGCGGCGCGGAGTTGACCTGGCAGGTCGTCCAGGTCGATCCGCTCCTGCCCTACGCGCTGCCGATCGCGACGTCGCGCGGCTTGATCACGCGCATCGGGATCTGAGTTCCGGGTCCTTTCCCCGATCGACTCCCCGCGCCATGGTGGGGCCATGGCGCGCGGCACCCGCTCGTTCCTGTCCGCTGCTCTCGTCGTGGTCCCGCTTGCGGCGGGGTCGAACGCGCAAACGCCGGCTGAAGCGAACGCCGCGGTCGAACGCGTGCTTGCGACGCTGAGCAACGAAGAGCGCGCCGCCCAGCTCATGATGAGTTGGACGCTCACGCGCGACGACGACGCCTATCCGCTGCGCGACCGCGTGCGCGGGTTCGTCGCCGACGACGGCATCGGCGGCGTGATCCTCTCCATCGGCGACGTCGCCACCGCGCCGCGGCTGCTCGCGGATCTGCAGGCGCGCGCGAAGGTGCCGCTCCTGTGCGCGGGCGACTTCGAGACCGGCCTCGCGTTCCGCCTGCGCGGCGCGACGGAGTTCGGCCCGGCGATGTTGATCGGCGCCTGCGACTCCGAACCGCTCGCGCGCGCGGCCGGCGAACAGACCGGTCGCGAGGCCAAGGCGCTCGGCTTCCAGTGGGTGTTCGGCCCGGTGCTCGACGTGAACGTCGACCCGGGCAACCCGGTGATCCACGTGCGCTCGTTCGGCGAGGATCCGCACCGCGTCGCCGCGCTCGGCGCGGCGTTCACCGACGGCCTGACCGCCGCGGGCGTGATCGCGACCGGCAAGCACTTCCCCGGGCACGGCGACGTCACGACCGATTCGCACGTCGCGCTGCCCTTGGTCGCCGGCGACCGCGCGCGCCTCGATGCGGTCGAGCTGTTGCCGTTCCGCGCTGCGATCGCGCACGGACTGCCCTCGATCATGACCGGTCATCTCGCGGTGCCCGCGCTCGCGGAGGACGGCACGACGCCGGCCACGCTCTCGCCGCGGGTGCTGACCGGCCTCCTGCGCGAGGAACTCGGTTTTCGCGGAGTGATCGTCACCGACGCGCTCGACATGGGCGGCCTGAAGTCGGTCACGCCGATCGACGCCGCGCTCATGGCTCTCGCCGCGGGCGCCGACCTCCTGCTCATGCCGCCCGATCCGCGCGCGACGCGCGATGCGATCGCGACGGCGGTGCGCGACGGCCGCCTTCCGCAGGCCCGGCTCGACGACGCGTGCCGGCGGATCCTCCTGCTCAAGGCGCAGCAGGGCCTCCTCGACGGACGGCCCCCGCACGGCGACGCGACGGCGATCGCCGGCCCGGACGCGCGCGCGATCGCGGCGCGCATCGCATCGCTCGGGCTCACCCTGGTGCGCGATCCCCACGGCCGCGTGCCGCTGCGCGCGCGCGAACTCGCGCTGGTCGAGTACGTCGACGACCCGCGCGACGAAGGCGGCGGTTCCTTCCGCACCGCGCTCGCCGACGCGTTCCCCGACTTCGTGGCGCTGCGACTCGGCGCGAACGCGAGCGCTGCCGAATGCGCGCGCGCGGCGGCGGTGCTGCTCGACGCCCGGGCGCGCGGCGCGGCGACGGTGCTCGGCCTGCGCACGCGCAAGCGCACGCTGCCCGAGGCGCTGGCACCGGTCGTCGAGGCATCGAGCGACGGCAGCGTCGCCGTGCTGCTCGGCAATCCCTTCCTCGCCGACGCCCTCGATCCGGGTTGCGCGCTGCTGTGCGCGTATGGCATCTCGCCCGCGACGGCCGACGCCGCGGCGAGGTTGCTGCGCGGCGACGGCGGTTGCGCCGGTCGCCTGCCGGTGACGCTGCCGGGCATCGCCGCGCGAGGCGACGGTCTCTCGATGCTGCCGCCGTCCCTCGTCCTGCCGCGTGCGACGCCGCTCGAGCACGGCTTCCGCGACGACCTCGCCGAGATCCTCCGTGCGCGGCTCCTGCGCGCCATCAATGAGCGCGTCGCGCCGTGCGCCGTCGCGTTGGTCGCGCGTCGCGGCGAGGTCATCGCGGAGCTCGCCGTCGGGCACGAGTCGTATGCGGCCGACGCCAGACCGATCACCCTCGACGCGCGCTTCGATCTCGCCTCGCTGACCAAGGTCTGCGCCACGACGCCGGCCGTCCTGCGCCTCGTCGAACTCGGCAAGCTGGGTCTCGACACCCGCGTGCAGACCGTGCTGCCCGGGTTCACCGGCGAGGGCAAGGAGCGCGTCACGGTGCGCCATCTCCTCACGCACAGCGCCGGACTGCCCCCCTTCGTCCGCTTCTTCCAGACCCTCTCCGGCAAGGACGCCGTCCTGACGGCCGCTCTGGCGACGCCGCTCGAGACGACGCCCGGCGGAACGATGCGGTACAGCGACATCGGCCTGATCCTGCTCGGTGCAGCCGTCGAACGCATCGCGGGCGAACCGCTCGACGCCTTCATCCGGCGCGAGGTGTTCGCACCGCTCGGGATGACCGGCGCGGGCTACGCGAAGTCGGGCGAACCGATCGACGCGGTGCCGACCGAGGTCTGCGCCTGGCGCAAGCGCCTCGTCCGCGGCGAGGTCCACGACGAGAACGCGTTCGCGATGGGCGGCGTCGCCGGACATGCCGGGCTCTTCGCGCGCGCGGACGACGTCGCAAAGCTCGGCGTCGCCTTCCTGTCGGGCGGGCGTGGCGTCTGGTCGCCGAGCCTCGTGCGCGACGCCGTGCGCAAGCAGGCCGTCGTCGACGGATCGTCGCGCGCGCTCGGCTGGGACACCTTCGTCGCTTTGGGCTCCTGCGGCAGCAAGCTCTCCCCGGCGAGCTTCGGCCACACCGGTTTCACGGGGACGTCGCTCTGGTGCGATCCCCGCCGCGACCTCGTGATCGTGCTCCTGACCAACCGCGTGCATCCGTCGCGCGACAACGACGGCCACGTCGCGCTGCGGCGCGACGTCGCGGATCTCGTGATCGACGCGATGATCGAACGCTGAGGACCATGCCGATGCCGAACGCCCTGTTCCTGATCGCGCTCGCCCTGTGCCCGAGTCCCCAGGAGGCTCCGCGCCTCGTGACGTTGCAGACGCGCGCCGATCGAGCGGCGCTCGCGCGACTCGAGACGCCCGGCGAGATCCTGTTCCGCGACGATTTCGAGTCGCAGCGATCCTTCGAGCGGTACTTCGAGGTCCGCGGCAAAGACGACGGGCGCGCGGTGATCGTCGACGACGAGAAGCTCGCGCACACCGGTCACGGCGCCCTCCAGCTCACCGCGCCCGCGCGCGAGGGCCAATCGTCCGGCGCGGGCGTGAGCGGTTGGCTCGGCAACGCCGGCCACGAACGCGTACACCTGCGCTACTGGCTGAAGTGGGCCGCCGACTACGACCAGGGCAATCTCAACCACACCGGCGGCTGCCTCGTCGGCGTCGCCGGGAACGACAAATGGCGCGGCATGGGAACCGCCGGCCTGAAGCCGGCGGGCGACGATCACTTCAGCACGTCCTTCGAGACCTGGGTCGCCTGGCGCCGCGTTCCCGTCCCCGGCTATGCGTTCCTCTACACCTATTGGATGGACATGGAGCGCGACAAGGACGGTCACTGGTGGGGCAACCTGCTCGCGCCCGCCGAGGGCGATCGCGTCGTGCCGGAACGCGGCCGATGGCACGCGTTCGAGGTCATGGTCCGCACGAACCGCATCGACGAGAAGGCCGCCGGTTTCGACGGCGAACTCGCGACCTGGATCGACGGCCGCCTCCACATGCATTGGCAGGGACTGCGCCTGCGGAGCAACGCCGGCGTGCTGCTCAAGCGCTTCGGCCTCGACGTCTACGTGCACCGCGCCGAGCGCGACAATCGCGTGTGGTTCGACGATGTCGTCGTGTCGACGGGATACATCGGTGCGACTCCGCCCGCGCCCGCGAAGCGCGGCTGATCGAGCGCCGGCCGCGATTCCGCCTCAGGATCGACCGCTCGACGCCCTGGCGGCGGGCTTCCCGGCCGAGACCTTTGCGGGCGGACCGGCGGTCGCGGGCAATTCGTCGTCTTCCGCATGGGAACCCTTCGGTTCCTGCAGGAACACCGCGCACGCGAGCACGCTGATGGCCGCGCCCGCGGCGAGGATGAGGAAGAACTCCTTCGCGTCGACCAGCGAGAACAGCACGAGGTACACCACCGCGCCGACGTTCCCGTACGCCCCGGCCATGCCCGCGATCTGACCCGTCATGCGCTTGTTGATCATCGGGATGATCGCGAAGGTCGCGCCCTCGGCGCCCTGCACGAAGGCCGAACAGGCGATCGTCAGCGCCACGGCGAGCCAGATCGGCCACGCCGCGGTGATGAACGCCATGCCGAGGAACCCGGCGGCGATCCCCGCCATGTAGACGATCATCACACGCTTGCGTTCGGTCATCGCGTCGGAGATCAGGCCACCCAGCGGCCGCGCGAACAGATTGACGAACGCGAAGGACGACGCGACGAGTCCGGCGCCGGTCGAACTCATCGTGAACGTCGTCTCGAAGAACGCCGGCAACATCGACACGACCGCCAGCTCCGCGCCGAAGTTCGCGAAGTAGGTCGTGTTCAGCGCCGCGACGCTGTTGAAGTGGAGGCGCATGTCGTCCGTCACGCCCGCGCGCAGATGCGGCAGGTTCACCTGCAAGGTCTTCAGGACGTGCGCGACGTACACCGCGCCCAGCACGGCATAGATCGTCCACAACGCGGACTCGGACAGGACGGGAGCGGCGTCGTGGTTGCCGACCCGGATCGTCGACGCCCGCCAGGCCAGGAACCCCATTGCCCCGACCAGCGGGAACGACCAGCGCAGGTAGTGCCCGAGGTCGAACCTCGTGCTCAGCAGCAGCGGTTGCGTTCGCCGGACGCCGACGAACGGCTTGCCCTCGGGCATGTCCTTGACGAGCCACAGGAAGGCGATCCCGTAGCCGAACGACACCAGTCCGTTGATCGCGAGCGCCCAGCGCCAGCCGTGCTCGCCGCCGAACAGGTCGTTCGCGATCCAGGGCAGCGTCATCGCCGCCCACGCCGACCCGAAGTTCCCCCACCCGGCATAGAAGCCCTCGGCACGGCCGACCATCCTCGGCGGGAACCACTGAGCGACGAGCCGGATCCCGATCACGAAGCCCGCGCCGATCGAGCTGAGGACGAGCCGCGAGATGAGCAACTGCAGGAACGAGTTCCCGAACGCGAAAGTGATCGCCGGGACCGCCATCGTGATCATCAGGCCCGCGTAGCAGCGGCGCGGGCCGTACACGGATCCGCTCCTGAGCGAAGTCGAGGAGTTCAGGGACCTTGCGAGTGCTCATCGGACTCTCACTTTCCGTCCTTCGGCCAGGTCGCCTTGGCCTGGTCCCACCAGGTGCCACGCCACGTTCCGAAGTCGTAGCGCTCTCCGGCGCGACGGGTGTAGTACCAGTAATTGATCGACGAGGCCACCGCATAGAAGGCGAGCGCACCCCAGAAGAACGGGATGGCGGAACCGGTGCGGGAGATGGACTCGCCGATCAGCGTGGAGAAGACGAAGGGACCGAAGGCCGCCATCGCGCCGGTCCACCCGAGAAGCTGGGCGCCCTGCCGGGGCGAGAACGCGAAAATGATCGGGTACTGACGGAAGGTGGCGAAGTTGCCGATGCCGGCCATGAGGAAGATCCACAGCATCACCCAGAGGAATCCGGAGAACTGATCGATCGACGTCGGCTGCAGGTAGCCGCCGAAGATCAGTGCGAGGCACCCGCCGATGAGCCCGACGCCGGACAGCTGGGTCCAGACGCTGCCGCCGAAGCGATCGGCCAGCGGACCGCCGACGACTCGGGCCGTCGAACCGACGAGCGGGCCGAGGAAGGCGTACTTGAGCGGATCCGGCGCGCCCTCGAACCCGCCGTAGATCGACTTGATCATCAGCGGGAACGCCGCGGAGAAGCCGGAGAAGCTGCCGAAGGTCATGACGTACGTGATCACGCAGAACCATGCGTGTTTGTTGTCCGTCATGTTCCTGAGCATCTCGCCGACCGAAGGTCGCTTCCCGCCGATGCTCCTCAAGGACACCGCGCACAGGATCCCGGCCAGCACGAGATAGGGCACGTACCACAGCGCCGCGTTCTGGAGCCAGACCGCCTGGGACTCCGCCCCCTTGACCAGGCTCTGCGGCGATCCGCACGCCGCCAGCAACGGGAAGCCGATGATCCACGGCGTCACGAACTGGGTGAGGCTCACTCCGAAGTTCCCCACTCCCGCCTGGATCCCCATCGCCGTCCCCTGCAGGCGCTTGGGGAAGAACATCGACGTGGACGGCATGAAGGACGAGAAGTCCCCGCCGCCCATGCCGCAGAGGAAGGCCATCGTCAGGAAGTGCCAGTAAGGAGTCGCTGGATCCTGGATGGCGAGTCCGAGCCACAGCATCGGGATCAGCTTCAGAAGGGTCGCGACCGTCACCGTGACCCGTGTCCCGTAGATCGGGACCAGGAACGTGTGGATCGCTCGGAGGATGCCCGCCGACAACCCCGGCATTGCCGCCAGCCAGAAGAGCTGCCGCGTATCGAAGCGGAAGCCGATTCCCGGCAGGCGAACGACGACCGCGCTGAAGACGAACCACGTGGCGAAAGAGGCGACGAGCGAGAACGTCGTGACCGCGAGCGTGAGCCACGCTCGGCGAGAGCCCTCGGTGCGCCAGAATCGGCTGTCCTCGGGCTCCCAACGGCTCAGCCAGGGCATGAGTGGATCCTCGCAAGGTGTCGTGCGCCGGGTGCGGCGGCGGCCGGCGCCGGCGGGCACACGGCAGGAGCTCGGTCGGCGGGAGTCATCACCGCCGGAAGCTAGTGCGACGGCTTACACGGCGCTTACGTGCGGAGGCGCCCATCGCCGGCCCCTTCATCACGGTCCGGAAGCGTCAGCCCGCTCAAGCGGATGCGTGGCCCTCGAGCCGGGTCAGCAGCCGCTCGAGTCTCAGCGTGGCCGGGAGCGGTTCGACGCCGAGTTCCTCGCGCAGCGCGCGAACGCACACCTGATACTGCTCCAGCGCCTCGCGGCGGCGCCCGAAATCCGCGAGCGTCTGGATCAGTGCCTGATGGAGGTCCTCACGGCACGGGTTGACGGTCAAACCGCGCCTGAGCAGCGCGATCCCCTGCTCGACGTCGCCATGGGCGACGCGGTGCTCGGCGATGTGTGACAGGAGGTCCAGATACCGGTCCTGCAATTGCTTCCGCTGTGGACCACACCAGTCCATCGACGGATCGTCCGCGAACAGGTCGCCTCGATAGACGTCCAGTGCGCGCTCCGCGTGCTCGATCGCCTGATCGCCGCGCCTCTCCCGGTCGGCGAGACTCGCGCACGCTGCCTCGCGCCGGAACTCGTGCAGGTCGATCCAATGCGGCGCCTCCATGTCGAAGTGGTACTGGTCTCCGTCGCTGCGCACGTAGGTCCGGCGACCCTCGCTGTCGTACGGCTCGATCGCCGAGCGCAAGGCATGGACGACGCCGTGCAGACGGTTGGTGCCCGCATCCGGACCGACGCCCGGCCAGAGCAACTCGACGAGTTCGTCCCGTCCGACGGTGTCGCCCGCCCTGAGTACCAGGATCTTCAACAGGGCTCGTGCTTTCTTGCGCTTGAACTCCGCAGGAGTCACCTGCCTCCCGTTCAGTTTGACCTCGAACCCGCCGAGGCAGCGAACTTCGAGGCCGCGCTTCTCCTGCGTTTCGTCCGCTCGAGACTGCCCATCGCCGGAGGCGAGACGGATGGCGCCCTGTTGGGCCATCGACAGCAGTTGGACCAGATCTCGCGTGAGAGGAGTCGGCGCGGACCTCCCGTAGTCCAGGACGATGGCACCCCACAGTCGGTCCGGGAGCCGCAGCGGCAGGCAACAAGGCGCAGACAGCGATCCCGGCAGTCGCCGGCACACACCCGGCCAGGCGGTCCGTTGCGATCCGAGTGACGCCGCGTGACCGCTCCTCAGGATCGGACAGTCGCGGCCGCAGAAGCGAAGCACCGCGGGAGG
Source organism: Planctomycetota bacterium (assembly GCA_016235155.1). Taxonomy (GTDB): domain Bacteria; phylum Planctomycetota; class UBA1135; order UBA1135; family UBA2386; genus JACRLW01. The sequence continues at coordinate 16,095 of JACRLW010000034.1, read as the reverse complement.
AATCGACGGCGCTCTCGGCGGCGCGACGACCTCTGGATCTGCTGCTTCGCCTCGATGCGTCGCGCACGACGTCATCAATCCGGTCCGGGCGCCCGCCGCCCGCACCAGCATCTCGAGGAACGCCTGGCGACGGTCCGCCTGCGGTCGGTCGGGTTCCGCATCCACGATCCGGTCCACGCACGCGCGCAGCTCGGCCAGTCCGGCCCGCACGGTCGTCGCGATCGTCCCGGCGCATTGCAGGAGAAGGCCCACGGCACGTTCGAGGTCGACTTGCGGATCCAGCCACGCGAGGTCCACGCATCCCAGCGGTCCGGCCGGGGCCGCCAACGGAATCGAGACGAACGAACGGACACCCCGCTTCACGACTTCGTGGCGCAGGAAGCGGACATCCTGTGCCAACTCGTGCGTGACGACCGGCCTTCCCTCGGCCGCGGCGATGCCCGGATAGCCGATGCCGAGCGGGAATCTGAGCCGCTCCATGAGCACGTCGCGGTCCCTCCCGCAACATGAAGCGAGCACGAGGTCGCCCTGCCCCGGTTCACGCAGGAACAACTCGCAGTCGTCCGCGGCAAACTGCTGCCGCAGGATCTCCACCGTCCGGTCCAGACTCCGCGTGAGATCGTCGGGTGACAGTGCCTGGGCCAATGCCCCGAGAACGAGCAGTTCCTCGTCGGCGGCTGCCTCGCGCCGCACTCCCGCGCTCTCGTCCAGGCACCGCAGCAGCCACGCCGTGGGGAAGGACTCCGCGGCCAAGGGAGCGCTCGGCCCGGTCACGGCTTCGGGATGGCCGCATCCCGGGGAGGGACGCCCCGGGGCTTGGATCCGCCCTGCCTGTCGCCTGGGTTGGGCCATCGACGCAGCCGAATCGCGCTGACGGCCGCTCCTCGACCGGTTCGCACCGCGGACGGGCGAGTGCGACGACTGGCCGGACGACGACCTGAGAGCGCGAGCGCGCCGCGAACGCCACGTCGGCTCCGGTTCTTTCGCGGCAGGCCACGAGCACTCGTCGGCCCCTCGCGACGGCGGCTCGCGGGTCGGTGCAAGCTCCCGGGCCGCAACTTCTTGCCGACCTCTCCCCGACCGGCCAAACCGGGGCCACCGACTTGACCGGCCCCTCACTGCCAGTTCCGGAGCCCACCCTATCGCTTCAACGCGACGAATCTCCGCATCGAGATGGCACCGCGCGTGAAGTAGCCGAATGGGTAGCTGACCACGTGCACGAGCTTCGTGAACGGGAAGTACGAGAAGAACAGCAACGCGAGGATGATGTGCAGGCGGTTGACGAGCGGCGCGCTCGCGATCGCCGTCGCGTCGGGTTGGAGCGTCAAGATCCCGCCGAGCCAGGGTCCCGCCGAGAAGGCGATCCCGAAGACGTGCTTCACGGCCGACTGGTAGAGCCCGAGGCCGCTGATCGCGATCAGGAACACCAGCACCACGTAGTCGTCGATCCGGCTCATCGCCCGCACCTCGTCGATCATGACCCTCCGCACGAGCGCCCATACCGCGCCGTAGAGGAGCAGGATCCCGCCAGCCAGGCCCACCCATCGGAAGAAGTCGACCCAGGCCGCGAGCTGGAATGCGCCGCCGATCAAACCGATGACGTGCGCGACGAACAAGGCGAGGACTCCCCAATGCAGGCACAACGATGCAGCGCCGATCGAAGCGCGGCCGAAGAACCCCGTCGATCGCGTCGACCACAGGTAGTCGCCGCGGGCCGTCCAGGTCCAGTTCCCGCGGTATCCGCTCATCATGCCGCTGAACCCCCGGTAGATGATCCCGCCGAAGAACATCACGATCGCGATGTACGGCAGCGCGACGAAGAAGAAGTTATCCACCAGTGCACTCCTCGGATCGTTCCGGTTGCGGTGGCGCTCCGACATCGAGCGCCATCAGCCCTTCGAATGCCTCCATCAGGTGTCGATGGGGGGTCGCCAGTTCCTGCAGCCGCCCGCGGATCGGACCCAGGAACGGCAGGATGTACTCCTGGATCAGCTTGGTCCGGATCGGATCACCCCGGTACTCCGACGTGAGCGACAGCGACTCGCACATGAGCGGCAGGTAGTCCGGCAGTTCGCTCCCGTCCAACATGTGCCCGAAGTGCCGGTAGATTCCGACGAGTTCGATCATGTACTCGTTCCGATCCGACACGCCGGCTCCGGCGCAAGTCTCGGGCTCGTCGTACGTGTGGCTGCCGAGGTAGAGCGAGCACTTCGGCTGCAGTTCGAAGAGGTCGATGTAGTCCTCCTCGGTGAGCGGCGACGCCTCCAGGAAGCGCGCCAATGCCAGGCCGGCGCGCGGTTCCAACCCGCCGAGACGCTCGGCGACTCGCGCCGCCGCGTTCCGGATCGCCTCCTGTTCCGCGGTGGACTCCACCGGACGGCACCAAAGCTCGGAGATCACGGCATAGGCGTCGCCCAGCACGGCCGTCTCCGCCGGTGGGAACGTCCCGGCGACCGCGGAGCATGCCGCGCACGAACCGGTGCCGCAGTTCGGGCTCGCGCTGCCGCACGACGCGTCGACCGGTACTTCGGATGTCACGTCTCTGCCCTCATTCATAGGACTTCTCCCCAGTGTGATAGGCGCGGAAATAGCTCTTGCGCCGCTTCAGCGGCGACCACAACGACATCTGATCGAAACCGGCGAACCCGCGTTCGGTGTATGGGCTCATGTCCGCACCCTCGCGCTTCGTCGTGGGCACCACGAAGCGCTCGTTGTAGAAGGCCAGGGACAATCCGCGCACCATCTCCTTGGCGTCGTTCTCGGTGAGCCCCACCTGAGTGAGCACCCGCGTGTCGGCCTTCTTGTCGACCCGGATGCTCCGTTCGTAGTGCCGCACCGCGAGTTGTCTCATGAGCGCTCGTTTCACCACTTCCTCGTTCCCGGCGCCGAACATCGACGCCAGGTAGGCCATCGGCAGCCGCATCTTCTCGAGTTCGTCGAGGCCGAGGAGCGCGCCCTTCTTGGGAGCCGCCATGTCGAAGATGTCCTCGTCCGACGGCGAGTCCTTTCCCGCCGCCGTCATCAACGGAGCCAACGGCGGGATGTAGAACAGCGACGGCAGCGTGCGGAACTCGGGGTGCAAGGGCAGTCCGATCTCCCACTTCTTGACGATCTTGTAGACCGCCGACCGTTGCGCGGCGTCGATCCAGTCGTCGCTCAGTCCCTCCCGCGACGCGGCGCGGATCACGTCGGCGTCGAACGGGTCGAGGATGATGTCACGCTGCGCCTGGACGAGGTCGTGGTCCTCCGCGAGGGCCGCACGCTCCACGCGCTCCATGTCGTACAGGATCACGCCGAACGACCTGATCTTCCCCACGCAGCTGTGGAAACAGACCGGCGGCATCCCGGACTCGACGCGCGGGTAGCACAGGATGCACTTCTCCATCTTCCCGCTCGCCCAGTTGTAGTAGGGCTTCTTGTACGGGCACGACGAGATGCAGTAGCGCCAGTTGCGGCATCGGTTCTGGTCGATGAGGACGATCCCATCCTCTTCGCGTTTGTAGGCCGCACCCGAGGGGCACGCGCCCACGCAACCCGGGTTCATGCAGTGATTGCAGATCCGCGGCAGGTAGAAGTAGAAGACGTCCCGGAACTTGAGGACCGCCTCCATTTCCTTCCGCCCGAAGTCGCGGAAGTTGACGTCGTCCCTGCCCGTGACGTGCGCACCGCCCGCGTTGTCCTCCCAGTTGACGCCCCAATCGATCCCGATGTCCTCCTTCTCCGTCACCATCGACTTCGGACGGGCCACCGGCTGCTGACCCTGCGCCTCCGAGGTGTGCAGGTCGTCGTACGAGAAGGTGTAGACGCCGTCCTTTCCGTAGTAGTCCGACATCTCCGGCGTGTGGGGATTCATGAACAGGTTCGACAGCATGTAGAACCGGCTGCCGTAGCGCAGCACGAGCTTGTCGCCCTTCTTCGCCCACCCGCCCTTCCAGATGTTCTGGTTCTCCCAGCGCTTGGGGTAGCCGATACCGGGTTTGGTCTCGACGTTGTTCCACCACATGTACTCGGCGCCCTCCCGATTGGTCCAGACGTTCTTGCAGGCGACCGTGCACGTGTTGCAGCCGATGCACTTCTCCAGGTTGAACGACATGCTCAGCTGGGCTTTGACTTTCATGCCTGCACTCCTGCCTTGGTTCCGATCGTGAGATGCCTGTCGCGCGTGTCTTGGCTCGAGTTGGATGTCATGGCCTAGCTGCCCAGCTTGTGCAGTTCGCTCTCCCGGTAGACCGGCTTGCCGTCGGCCCCGAGCGGCATCTTGCGGATGATCACGCCGTGGTCGCGCTCCGAGGGGCTCGTACCCCAGTAGTTGATGTAGTACGAGAACTGTGCGTAACCCCCGATCATCGTCGCGGGGTTCATGAGGATGCGGGTCGTCGCGTTGTTGTTGCCGCCCCGCAGGTCTGAGCAGTTGTGCTTCTTCGCCAGCGGCGAGAAGGGCACGTTGATGTGGCGCTCGACCTGGTGGTAGGTGATGGCCATGTTCTTCGGCACCTGGTGGCTCACCACGGCTCGCACGACCTCGATGCCGTTCTCGCAGAACATCTCCACCCAGTCGTTGTCGACGACGTGGATCTCCTCGGCGTCATCGGGGTTCAACCAGACCGTCGGCCCGCCGCGCGACATGTGCAGCATGGGCCAATGATCCCGGAACGAACTGTGGATCTGCCACTTCCCGTGCGGGGTGATGAAGCGGAACAGCTTGCATCCGGGTCCGATCCGCTTCGGATCGACGTCGCCGATCGCGACCATGTCGAGCGGCGGCTTGTTCGTCGGCAGCGCCTCACCGAGTTCGCGGATGCCCTGATGGTCGTAGTAGATCTCCTGGCGTCCGGAGAGCGTGTGCCACGGCTTGAGGCGTTCGACGTTCATCGTCCATGGCCCGAAGGTCCGTTGCTTGCCGTCCTTGTCGCTGAGGATGGCGCTCCATTGCGGCGTCGTGTGGATGCGCCGCGGTTGCGACACGATGTCCTTGAAGTGCACCTTGCGGCTGCGGACGTCCTCCACGAGATCGGCCAGCGGCAATCCGACCTTCTTCTCCATCTCCTTGAAGAACATCCAGGCGAGCCGGCCGTTCAGTTCGGGAGAGATCTGGAGGATCAGTTCGCACGCCTGCTCCGCGCGCGGGAACGCGACGCGACCATCGTGGACCTCGAGAGCCTCGTTGTGCTTGAGTTCCTCCTCCACGATCGGTGTGAGGTCGACGTACTGACCCTTCGAGCCGTAGCCCTTGGGTTGCGACACCAGCGGTCCGAGCGAGATGAGCTTCTCGTAGACCTTCGTGTAGTCGCGCTCCACGATCGCGATCTTCGGGAAGGTCTTTCCCGGGATCATCTCGACGTCGCCATTTCGCCAGTCCCGCACCTCGCCCAGCGGTTGCGCCAGTTGTTCCGGGCTGTCCATCCAGAGCGCGTTGAGGACGACGTCCTTGACGGGCTCGGGGAAGTGCTTCTTCGCGAGTTCGGAGAACTTCTTGGCGATGAGCTTGAAGGCCTCCCAGTCGTGCTTGGCTTCCCACGGCGGTTGGGTCGCCGGGGTGAGCGGATGCACGAAGGTGTGCATGTCCCCGAAAGTGACGTCGTGCTTCTCGTACCAGAACGCCGCCGGGAAGACCACGTCGGAGTAGTTCGCCGTGGAATCCATGCGCATATTGAGGTTGACGAGCCGGTCGAGCTTGCCGACGGCCGCTTCGTCGTGCCACTTCACCTCGTTCACGAGGCCCTTTGCCGGCTCTTCCTCCCAGAGAACGTTGTGGTGCGTCCCGAGGAAATGCTTCAGCGCGAGTTCGTGCCCGCGCATGCTGGTCCCGATCAGGTTGCCGCGGTAGACGGTGACCATCTTCAGGCGGTTCTCCGGCGCGTCGACGTCCCGGATGGCAAAGTCGATCTTCCCGTCCTTGAACTGCTTGGCCACCCAGGCCTTGACGTCGTCGTCGGTCTTGCATCCGGCTCGCAACGCCTCGCCGTAGAGCTCGAGCGAGTTCTTCTTGTCCATCTGCGGGAAGAAGGGCAGCCAACCCAGCCGGATGGCCAGAGCGTTCATGTCCGCCGCGTGGTTGAAGCGCGGGAGTTTCTTCGCGCCGACCGCCCACTGCGTGTCCAGCGTCATCGGGTCGTAGCGCCACTGCCCGGTGTGGAAGTACCACAGGGACGTGGTGTTCATCAGCCGCGGCGGCCGCGACCAGTCCAGCGCTCCGCTCAGGTTGACGAAGGCCGCATTGAGGCGTGTGTGCTGCGTTCCGACGTAGTGGTTGAAGTTGCCGCCGTTCACGCCGTTGCAGCCGCACAAGGCGAGCATCACGGCCTGGTTCCGGTAGTAGAGCGAGGCGCCGTGGTAGAAGTGCTGGATCCCGGGACCCGTGATGAACAGCGACTTCCCGCCGGTCTTCTCGGCGTTCTCGGCGAACTCACGGCCGACTTGGATCGCGAGATTGCGGCTCACACCGGTGTGTGCCTCCTGCCACGCGGGCGTGTACGGCCGCGGATCGTCGTAGTCGGTCGGGTAGTCGCCCTTCAATCCCCGTGACACCCCGGCCTGCGCCATCAGCAGGTCGAAGGCGGTCGTCACCAGGAGTTCACCGGACTTGGTCCGCAGGCGCTTGACCGGCACTTCGCGGAGGATCTCCTGCGCCCGGTTGCCCCGCCCCATCGTCTTCCCGAGGTTGATGCTGAAGGTCTCGGAGAAGTCGCTGAAGGAAACGGTCGCGGTGCCGTCGTTCTTGCCGAGCAGGGTCAGCAGCGGGTCGAACTCCGCGCCCGTGACCGCGTCCTTGAGCTGGATGTTCCAATTGCCGGTCGGCTCCTTCTCCCATCGGAAACCGATCGAACCGGTCGGAACGTGCAGCGTCCCGTCGGCGTCGGTCATCACCAGCTTCCAGTCCGCGTTCTCCTGCGCGGCATGCTCCGCGAAGTCCGAGGCGCGGACGAACCGGCCCATCTGGTACTTCGCACCGTCCTTCTCGAGGACCACGAGGAAGGGGAGGTTCGTGTACTGCTTGACGTAGTCCACGAAGTACGGCGTCTGCCGTTCGGCGTGGAACTCCTTCAGGATGACGTGGATGCACGCCATCAAGAATGCGCCGTCACTGCCGGGAACCAGAGGCACCCAGGTGTCGGCGTACTTCGTCACGTCGGAGTAGTTGGGCGACATGACGACGATCTTCGCGCCGCGGTACTTGGCTTCCGGAAGGAAGTGGCAGTCCGCGGTGCGCGTCATGTTCAGGTTGGAACCCGCGACCACCCAGTACGTGCCGTGGTACCAATCCGAGCTCTCGCAGTTCTCCGTCTGGTCGCCGAACATCGACGAGGAGACGTGGGGAAGATCGTGGTACCACTCGTAGTAGCTGCAGTAGATCCCGCCGATCAGGTTGTTGTAGCGATGGCCCGAGATGAAGCTCAGGAGGCTCATCGCCGGGATCGGCGAGAAGTTGGCGATGTGATCGGGACCGTACTTCTTGATGATGTGGATCTGTGCGGCCGCGACGAGCTCGACGCCCTCGTCCCAACTCACGCGCTTCCAGCCGGCTTTGCCGCGCGCCGACTTGTACTTCTTCGACCGGGCCTCGTCCTCCACGATGGCCGCGTAAGCCTAGACCGGATCCTTGCCGCGGGCGCGCTCGCGCACGTACTCGTCCCACAGCACCTTGCGGACGTACGGGAACTTCGGGCGGAGCGGGCTGTACGGATACCAGGACGCGGTGACGCCTCGCTGACAACCTCGTGGCTCGACGTTCGGTACGTCGGGGTCGATCTGGGGATAGTCGGTCTTCTGCAGCTCCCAGCAGATCAATCCGTCCTTGACGAAGACCTCCCAACTGCACGCCATCGAGCAGTTCACGCCGTGCCCGGTCCGCACGCTGTAATCGTAGTTCCAGCGCTTCCGGTAGAAGTCCTCCCAGGATCGGGAGTCCTTGCTGACGTGGAACCACTTGCCGTTCTTGCTCATCTTGTCCGTGTCCTGCGACTGTGGGTTCGTGCTGCTGGCTCGTCGTTGTCTGGGTCAGATCCGGTTCCCGTCGATCCGCTTCCTCGAACCGGCGGTGAGTCCGACGGTCGTGAGCCCGACCAGGAGCAGGAGGCTCACGAGGACGGTCGGGACGTACGCCGCGGGAACGCCGGCATCGACCGGACCATGTCCCTCGGTGCTCTTGAGGTATTCGATGACCGATCGGATCTGATCGTCGAGAAGACCGAGGGGCACCATCTGAACGTTGTTCGATGCCGCGAGGAGTTCCATCACCACGGGGTCCTTCTCCGCGATGAGCACTTGCGGCTCCTTGATCTGGCGGAACAGCCACTCCTCGGGCCGGCGCGTCGTCACCCCCGCGAGATCGGGACCGACGAGCTTGCCCGAGCCGATCGTGTGGCACGCGGTGCACTTCTCCTTGAAGACCGCCTGCCCCTGAGCGGCGGACTGGGCCTGAGCCGATCCCGGGCAGAGCCAGAGCAGCGCGGCCGAGACCAGCGCGAGCGGGAGGAGAGCACGAGCTCGCTTTCGCGGTTGCATCGACCCGGACGCTAGGTCCGGGCCTTACACGTCGCTTACACCCGCCGATCCGACGCTCCCCTCAGAGCGCGCCTCCACCACGCGCTCGACCCCGAACCGGCCTGGCCCGGATCAAGGCAGGATGAAGCTCACCGCCGCGTTGGTCACGAAGGCCGGTGATCCTCCCGGCGTCGTGCCGAGCGCGCACCAGGTGATCGTGCGCAGGGCGAGCGGGCTCAGCAGGCCCGCCGGCAAGACGAAGTTCGCGGTGCCGCGACCGCTCGCGTCGAGGGTGCCGAAGGCATTGATGAAGATCGGCGAGTTCGCGGCGGCGAAGAGCGCGTCGGTGAAGGGGTCGAGATTGAGCGGCACCGGGAAGCCGGGCGTCCAGACCACGCCGGGGCTCGAACCCGAGAGCGAGGCGAGGACGAAGTAGGCGTGGCCCGCGGCCGCGACGCCGGTGTCGACCTGGATCGCGACGTTCACCGGCTGGCTCGCGAAGAACGCGCCCGCGTTGGTGCTCAGGGGCGCCGTGCTCGTCCAGCGGCGGCGCGTCGCCGACAGGTGGCCGTCGTTGTCGCGGACGATCAGGCCGAAGCGCTGCAGGCCCACGCTCGGCGCGAGCCGCGCGAACCCGCCGCTCGGCTGCCAGCCCGTGTCCATCACCCCGTCGTCGTTCCAGTCGACGGCGACCTGCAACGACGCGGACGACTGGTCGGCATCGACCGAGCTCAGGGTGTCGAGCGCCGCGCTGAGCCTCGCCACCGTGAGCGCCGTCCCCGGCCGCGGGAAGTTCACGCCGGGCGTCGCGTGCGCGGCGAGCACCGGCCACCAGCTCGTCTCCATCGTCCCGTAGCGGAACGCCTGCCAGCCCGAAGCACCGCCGTTGAGCGCGCCGACGATCGACGCGTCGATGGTCGTGGTCGTCGTCGTCTCGCCCGTGCTGGTGTAGGTCTTCACGACCGGGCAGACGCGCCGCGATGGAAAGCCGCCGTTGGTCACCGCGGTGCGGCAGTAAGCCGAAGCGGTGCGCACGTAGGCCTCGTGCTCGACGAAGCCCTGGTAGATCGAGCCGTCGGCCGTGTAGCACATCGGCATCATCACGTCGACGTAACGCGCCATCTGCTCCCAGTGCTGGCCGAACTGCGACGACAGGCTCGCGATCACGGACGCGTAGCTCGCGAAGTTGAGGTCGTAGGTCGGACCGTCGAAGGTGTAGCGGTTCGCGAGCAGATACGCGTGCAGGCTGAGCACGCCGATGCGCGCCTTCACGTCGCGGACGAAGTTCGTGACGTAGGTCGGGCTGTTGCCGGTCGCGGCGCTGACGAAGCGCACGTAGTCGAGGGCGAAGCCGTCGACGTCGTAGGTCGGCTTGCCGTCGGGCTGGAACTGATCGACGAACCAGCCGATGACGTCGAGCAGGTACTGCCGGTGCGCGGCGTCGGTCGGCTGCACGTTGTCGGAGAAGCACTTGAGCACGGCGACGACGCGGACGTTGCTCGCGTGCGCGGTCGCGATCAGTGTCCGCAGGTCGATGCCCGCGCCGCCGGGGCGGACCGGGCCCCACGCCGGATTCCAGGTGCCCGCCGCATCCGTGATCCACAGGTCCCCTTGCAGCGCGCTCGTCGTGCGGAACACGCTGCAGTAGATCGTGTCGATGCCGCGGCTCGTGCAGGCATTCACGACCTCGCTCGCGCGGCTGTCCATGTTGCCGACGAGGAAGGGGAACAAGCCCATCGCGGTGTCGGAGGACTGTTGCGCGGGCAGCGCGGTGGCGGCGAGGAGGACGGCGGCGGCGAGGCGGCGGAGGACCATCGGCGCGGGATGGTAGCGCGCGCACCGATCGACTCGATGCGCCGCGGACACGCCACACCGCATCGCGCCCCCACCCGCCCGCCGCACGCGGCTCACACGCGCAGCCGGATCCCACGTCGATCCATCCACTTCAGCACGACGAACCACGCGCTCACCCACAGGAGCGCCCAACACAGGGATGCGCGCTCGCCATCGAGCCAGGACGTGCACAGGGTGCGGTACGCCCAACCGGTGAGATTGCCGTCGCCGACCTTGATCTCGCGCATCACGCGCGCGAGCAGGGCCGACCCGACGAACACGGTGATCGCGTTGACGCCGTAGACGCGTAACGGTTCGACGGCGCGCCGCCGGCCGCGCACGTCGCAGAACCACAGCGCGAGCCCGAACGCGCAGCTCGCCTGCCCCGCGGTGAACACCGCGTAGCTGCTGGTCCACAGCGGCTTGTTGATCGGCAGGAACCAGTCCCACACGAAACCGGCGGCGACCAGCGCGGCGCCGCCGACCATCAGCGTCGCGATGCGCGTCTCGAGCGGCTCGTGCCGCTTCACCACCAGACCGGCGAAGACGCCGAACAAGGTCGTGCCGATCGCGGGCAGGGTGCTGAGCAGTCCCTCCGGGTCGTAGACCTTCGCCTGCGACCAGACGTGAGCCTCGCCGAAGACGCTGCGATCGATCCAGGCCGCGATCGTGCGCGCGGGATCGGCGAGGTCGGGCGCGCCGAGGCCGGGCACCGGCACGAAGCACAGCATGGCCGCGTAGCCGACGAGCAGCGCCGCCGTGACGGCAACGAGCGCCCGCGCCGAGCACGACAAGAAGAGCAGCGCGGCCACGCCGTAGCAGACCCCGATCCGTTGGAGCACGCCGGGAAAACGCCACTTCGCGGCGAACGACCAGCCCTCGAACGCGAGGCCGACGCCATGCAGCGCGAGCCCGATCAGCACCAGCGCGAGCGCACGGCGCACGACCTTGAAACGGACCGCGCCGAGCCCTTCGCCGCTCGCCACCCGTCCGCCGAGCGCGAGCACGATCGCGACGCCGACGATCCAGAGGAAGAAGGGGAAGACCAGGTCGGTCGGCGTCCAGCCGTGCCACTTCGCGTGGCGCAGCGGCGCGTAGACGTGTCCCCAGTCCCCCGGATTGTTGACGAGGATCATCGCGGCGATCGTCGCGCCGCGGAACACGTCGAGGGCGAGCAGGCGCTCGCGCGGGATCGGCGACGGCATCACGGCGACTCCGCCCGCAGGTCGAGCGCGATCGGGAAATGCGGTCCTTCGACCAAGGCACCGATCGGCAGGAGCGGCACGCCGCGCAGGAGCGGAGCACTCGCGTCCGCGACGCGCGTGTCGGGCGCCATGTAGTTCAGCACGACCGCGCGGCGCGGCCGGGCCGAGGCGTTGGGTCCCGAGCCGTGCAACGTGCGCGCGTGGTGCAGGGTGGCATGGCCCGCGGGCACCGGCACCGGGCGCGGCGCGAACTGCGCGCGACGCGCCGGCGGCAACCACGCGAGGATCGCCTCGAGCGGGGCGTCGAAGGGCAGCTTCGGCAGGAGTTCCCAGCGATGGCTGCCGGGAACGAACTGCAGGCAGCCGTTGGTCGCGTCGGCGTCGTCGAGCAACAGGTTCATCGTCACGTGCCGGATCGGCTGCACGCGCGTCCAGTACGACTCGTCCTGGTGCCAGGGCACCACGCCGGGATGGTGCGGCGGCTTGGCGAAGACCTGGTCGTGCCAGAAGCGGAGGCGATCGACGCCGAGCGCCTGCGCGCAGGGCACCGTCACCGCGAGATCGAAGACCAGCGAGCGCAGTTCGTCGTCGACGAGCCAGCCGCCGAGGAAGTGGCAGACGACCTCGCCGGGGCGATCGGCGTGCGCGCGCTCGACTTCGTAGAGCCTGGGTTCGAGTTCGTCGAGGCGCGCGATCACGAGGTCGACGGCGTCGCGCACGCGGCGCAGGCGCGCGGCGTCGAGCACCGGGATCGGACCACAGAAGCCGTCGCGTTCGAACGCGGCGAGTCGATCCTCGCGCAGGCGGTAGCGGGCCGTCTCGTCGCCTTCCCCCATCGCGTCACTCGCCGAGTGCATCGCGCACGCGACCGTTCGCCGCGCGGAGTCGCTCGCGCGCGATCGCCGGGTCGATCGACAGGCGCGCCGCGACGATCGCCGTCTTGACCTCCCCGCCCGCGGCGTCGAGGGCGCGCGCCGCTGCGGCGGGCTCGAGTCCGGTCGCGTCGGCCACGATGCGACGGCTGCGCGCGAGCAGCTTCTGGTTGGTCGCCTGCACGTCGACCATCAGGTTCCCGTAGGTCTTGCCGAGCTTCACCATCACGCCGGTGCTCAGGAGGTTGAGCACGAGCTTCTGCGCGGTTCCGGCCTTCAGACGCGTCGAGCCGGTGAGGACCTCGGGTCCCGTGACGACCTCGATCGCGTGCTCGGCCAGATCGCTGATCGGCGCGGCGCGGTTGCACGCGATCGCGATCGTCAGAGCACCCCTCGCGCGCGCCGCACGCAGGACGCCGATCGCGTACGGGGTGCGCCCGCTCGCGGCGATCCCCACGACGACGTCGCGCGCACCGACCGCGAGCCGCGCGACGTCGGTCGCGCCGAGAGCTTCGCTGTCCTCCGCGCCTTCGACCGCGTGGACGAACGCGCGCTCCCCGCCGGCGATCAGGCCGACGACCACGCCGCCCGGCACGTTGAAGGTCGGGGGACACTCGGCGGCGTCGAGCAGACCGAGGCGTCCCGAGGTGCCCGCGCCGGCGTAGATCAGGCGTCCGCCCCGCGCCATCCGCTCCGCCGCCGCGTCGATCGCGCGCGCGATCGCCTCGCCGGCCGCAGCGACCGCGTCGACCGCGACGCGATCCTCGCGATTCATCAGCCGCACGAACTCCAGCGCCGTCAGGCGGTCGAGATCGCGCGACGCCGGGTTCCGCGCCTCGGTCGTCAGGTGCTCCAGCGGGACGTCGCTCATGCCGGGAAAGGCGGGCTCGCGCTCTGAGACACGAGGGCGCGGCAGTATAGCTCTCGCGCCCTCCCGCCCCCGCACGACTCCCGCAGCGCCTCGTGAACGTCGGCCCGCTCGATCTCCTCGTCCTCGGCGCGTACCTGGTCGCAACGGCGGCATTCGGCGCGTGGATCGGAAAGGGCCAACGCAGCGCGTCGCAGTTCATGCTCGGCGACCGCGCGCTGCCGGCATGGCTGGTGCTCGCGTCGATCGTCGCGACCGAGACGAGCACGGTGACGTTCCTCTCGATCCCGGGCGCGGCCTGGGCCGGCAACTGCACCTGGCTCCAACTGCCGGTCGGCTACGCGGTCGGACGCGTCGTCGTGATCCTCGTGCTGATGCCGCGCTACTTCCGCGGCGAGGTCGTCACCGCGTACCAGGTCCTGCACGAGCGCTTCGGCGGCGCGACCAAGCTCGTTGCGAGCCTGCTGTTCCTCGTCACCCGCACGCTCGCCGACGGCCTGCGCCTGTTCCTCAGCGCGATCGTGCTGCAGGAGATCGCGCAGATCCCGATGGCCTGGGCGATCGTCGCGCTCGGCGTCATCACGATCGTCTACACCTGGGTCGGCGGCCTGACTGCGGTGGTGTGGACCGACTTCGTCCAGTTCGTCGTCTACCTCGGCGGCGCCGTCCTCGCGTTGTGGATCCTGCTGGGACGCATCGACGGCGGGCTCGCGGGCCTCCTCGACGCCGCCGGGCCCGCCGGCAAACTGGTCGCCTTCGACTTCGGCTTCGACCTCGACAAGCCCTACCAGTTCTGGTCCGGCCTGATCGGCGGCGCCGTGCTCTCGGTCGCAACCCACGGCGTCGACCAGATCATGGTCCAGCGCTACCTCGGCGCGAAGAACCGCGCGCATGCGTCGTGGGCGCTCGGCCTGTCGGGGATCGTCGTCTTCGCGCAGTTCGCGTTGTTCCTCTTCATCGGCGTCGCGCTGTGGAAGTTCTACGAACACTCCGGGCGCACCTTCACCAAGGGCGACCGCGTGTTCGCGAGCTTCATCGTCGAGGAACTGCCGACGCCCGCGCTCGGCATCGTCCTCGGCGCGGTGTTCTCCGCCGCGATGTCGACGCTGAGCAGTTCGCTCAACTCGCTGTCGACCGCCTTTGCCAACGACTTCTGGTTCCCGCGCGTGCGCCCGCAGGCGGCCCCGCGCGAACGACTGCGGACCGTGCGCTCGCTGGTCATCGTCTTCGGCGCGCTCCAGATCGGCGTGGGCATCGCCGGCCAGGACCTGCCGAGTTCCGTCGTCGACAGCGTTCTGTCGATCGCCGGCTTCACGACCGGGATCGTGCTCGGCGTGTTCCTGCTCGGCACGGCGACGACGCGCGTCGGTCAGACCGCGGCCCTCTGCGGTTTGCTCTGCGGCGCCATCGTCGTGTCGTACGTCGCGTTCGCCGCGAAACTGGCGTGGCCGTGGTACGCGCTGGTCGGGTCGTCGACGACCTTTGCCGCCGGTCTCCTCGTCTCCTACGTCCTTCCCGTTCCACGCGCCGGAGCGCACGTCGCATGAACCGTTTCCTTCTCGCTGTCGCATCGCTCGCGTCGATGGCCGGCGCCCTCCCGCCCCAGGATCCCGCCCCGGTCCGCAGCGGTCTCGACGTGTTGATCGCGCAGGACTTCGCGCCGCTGAAGGGCCGCAAGGTCGGTCTCGTCACCAACCAGACCGGGCGCGCGCGCGACGGCCGCCACGCGGTCGACGTCTTCCTCGCGCAGAAGGTCTTCCTGCTGAAGGCGCTGTTCTCGCCCGAGCACGGCTTCGAAGGCGCCCTCGACCAGGCGCGCATCGACGACGCCAAACACGGCTCCGGCCTCGTGATCCACAGCCTCTACGGCGAGGTCCGCCAGCCGAGCAAAGCCATGCTCGACGGTCTCGACACGCTCGTCTTCGACGTGCAGGACGCCGGCGCGCGCTTCTACACCTACGCGGCGACGATGCGCCTCTGCATGGAGGCGGCCGCCGAGCACGCGCTCGAGTTCGTCGTCCTCGACCGGCCCAATCCGATCGGGGGCATCCTCGTGCAGGGACCGGTGCTGGCCGACGGGGACGAGTCCTTCGTCGCGCCGCACACGATCCCGATCCGGCACGGCATGACGCTGGGTGAGCTCGCGCACCTGTTCGACGTCGAACGCGCATTGGCCTGCTCGCTGTCGGTGATCCCGATGGACGGCTGGCAGCGCAGCATGCTCTGGGAGGACACCGGGCTGTCCTGGGTGAACCCGTCCCCCAACCTGCGCACCCCGACGCAAGCGCTGCTCTATCCCGGCGTCGCGCTGCTCGAACCCGCGAACGTGTCGGTCGGACGCGGCACCGACACGCCCTTCGAAGTCGTCGGCGCGCCCTGGCTCGACGGCCAGGCGTTGTGGTCCGAACTGCGCGGGCGCGCGTTGCCCGGCGTCGCGTTCACGCCCTTGCGCTTCACGCCCTCGTCGTCGAAGCACTCCCAGGAGGACTGCGGCGGCGTGCGTATCGCGGTGACCGACCGCGCCGCGCTCGATCCGCTCCTCGCCGGCATCACGCTGATCTGGGCGATCGCCCGCGTCGCCGGCGACGACTTCGAACTCGACAAGTGCTCGCGTCTCCTGCTCGAGCCCGATGCGCCCGCCGCCTTGCAGATGCCGACCGCGAAGATCCCGATCGGGCCGCATCCCGTCACCAGCACCGTCGTCGGATAAAACCGCTTCAGATCCTCGGTCTTGTCCGGCCATCCCAGCGTGGAAAACGGCCAGAGCCAGGACGAGAACCAGGTATCCAGCACATCGGTATCCCGCTGCAGGCGGTCGCTCTGGCAGTGTTTG